>NZ_JBIRQH010000006.1:53790-349998 GCF_044333095.1 Streptomyces sp. NPDC021100 | reverse complement strand
GCCCGGCTGGTGGGTGAGTATCAGGGAGCGTTCGCCGATTTCGGTACCGAGATCGTGGATCCGGAGGAGTTCGCCCGGTGGGGTGAAGAGCACGGGTATCGGGTGGCGTTGACCTGGTCGCCGGATGGTCCGCAGTGGTTTGAGGGGCTGTTGTCTCCCGTTGTGGGGCCGGTGGTGTCGGGTGTGTTGCGTCCGGCGGGCGGGGCGGGGCCCTGGGTGAATGATCCGGTGGTGGTGTCGCAGGGGGTCGGGGTGTTGGCGGCGGCGGCACGGGCGCATGCGGCGGAGCGTTTGCCGCGGTTCATGGTGCCGTCGGTGGTCATGGTGCTGGAGCGGTTGCCGTTGACGCCGAACGGCAAGTTGGACCGTAAGGCTTTGCCTGCTCCGGAGTACTCCGTGGTGGGTGGTGGGCGGGTTGCGCGTACGCCGCAGGAGGAGGTGTTGTGCGGGCTGTTCGCCGAGGTGCTGGGGGTGTCCCGGGTCGGCGTGGATGACGGTTTCTTCGATCTGGGCGGGCATTCGCTGTTGGTGACCCGGCTGGTCAGCCGGATCCGCAGTGTGCTGGGTGTGGAGGTGGCCATCGCCACCGTCTTCGACGCCCCCACGGTCGCCGAGCTCGCCCAGCGCCTGGACGGTGAGGGGCAGGTGCGTCCGGCACTGGTACGGATGCCGCGCCCGGACCTCATCCCGCTCTCCTTCGCCCAGCGCAGACTGTGGTTCCTCCACAAACTCGAAGGACCCTCAGCCACCTACAACATGCCTTTGGTGCTGCGGATGCGAGGACGGGTGGACCCGTCGGCGCTGCGCGACGCGCTGCTGGATGTGGTGGGGCGGCACGAGTCGCTGCGTACGGTCTTCCCGGCACAGGACGGCCGGCCGGAGCAGGTGGTGCTGGATCCCGACGACGCCGAGTTGGGATGGACGGTGCAGTCGTCGACCGAGGCGGAACTGCCTGCGGCGCTGAAGGCCGCGGCGGGTCAGCCCTTCGACCTCGCTACGGACATCCCCGTTCGCGGCCGGCTGTTCGACTGCGGTGACGAGCAGGTCCTGATGATTCTCGTCCACCACATCGCCGGTGACGGCTGGTCGGTGGGTCCGCTGGCGCGCGACATCGTCGCGGCCTATTCGGCCCGGTGCGCCGGGGAGGTTCCGTCGTGGACCGAATTGCCGGTGCAGTACGCGGATTACACGCTGTGGCAGCGTGAACTCCTGGGAGACGAATCCGACCCGGACAGTATCTTCGTGGGGCAGGTGGACTATTGGGCGGGGCAGCTGGCCGGCTTGGCCGATCTGCTGAGTCTGCCGGCCGACCGCCCGCGGCCCGCCGTGGCTTCTTATCAGGGCTCGTACGTCACTTTCGCGATCGGCCGTGAGCTCCACCGGGGCCTCGCCGCTTTGGCGAGCGGCAATGGTGCGACCGTCTTCATGGTGCTTCAAGCGGCGACGGCGGCGTTTCTCACCCGGATGGGAGCGGGCACGGACATCCCGCTCGGTACGCCGGTCGCCGGCCGTACCGACGACGCCATGGACGATCTGGTCGGACTCTTCGTCAACACGTTCGTGCTGCGGACCGACACCTCGAACGATCCGACGTTCCTCGAGCTGATGGCGCGGGTCCGGGAGACGAGCCTGGCCGCGTACGCGCACCAGGACGTGCCGTTCGAGTATTTGGTGGAGGTGCTCAACCCACGGCGTTCGCTGTCGCATCACCCGCTCTTCCAGGTGATGCTGGCCTTGCAGAACGCGCCCTCGGCGGACTTCGAACTGCCCGGACTCCAGGTCAGTGCCGAACAGGTGGACCTGGGAGTGTCGAAGGTCGACCTCTCGCTCAATGTGGTGGAACGGCACGATGAGTCCGGTGTTCCGGCCGGAATAGACGGGCTGCTGGAATACGCGACCGACTTGTTCGACCGGTCCACGGTCGAGTCACTGGTCGCCCGGTGGGTGCGGCTGCTCGAGCATGTGGTGTCCGAGCCGGAGCGGCCGATCGGCGAGGCGGAGATCCTGCTCGAGGGTGAACGGAACCGGCTGCTGACCGCCTGCGGTGACACCGCCCCCGAGACCCCCTTCGCCACCTTGGCGGACCTGTTCGGCGAGCGGGCGCGATCGGCGCCGGACGCGGTGGCGGTGGTCGGCGGCGACGGAGAGCCGGTGTCGTACGGGGAGTTGAATGCGCGGGCGAATCGGCTGGCTCATCATCTGATCGAGCGGGGTGTGGGGCCGGAGCGGGTGGTGGGGGTGTTGTTGCCCCGGTCGGTCGACATGGTGGTGGCCGTGCTGGCGGTGCTCAAGGCCGGTGGTGCGTATCTGCCGCTGGATCCGGCGTATCCGGCGGATCGTCTGGAGTTCATGCTGGCCGATGCCAGGCCGCTGCTGGTGCTGGACCAGGACGTTCTCGCCGCTGACAGGAGCGCTTATCCGGCCGGGGATCCGCGAACGCCTCTGGAACCCGCGCACCCGGCGTACCTCATTTACACCTCCGGATCCACCGGCCGCCCCAAGGGCGTGCTGGTCTCCCACTCCGGAGTGGCCGCCATGGCGGCCACCCAGCGGGACCGGATGGCGGTGACCGCCGCGAGCCGGCTGCTCCAGGTTGCCTCCCCCAGCTTCGATGTCTCCTTCGCCGACCTGTGCACCGCGTTCGCCGCGGGCGCGGCCTTGGTGCTGCCCGGCCGGGACGAGGTGGCGGGTGAGGCATTGCTCGGCGTACTGGCCGACCGGCGGATCACCCATGTGCAGATGTCGGTCTCGGTGCTGCGCTCGATTCCGCTGGACCGACCGGAGTCCGCGCTGCCGGACCTGACGACCCTGGTCCTGGGCGGCGAGACGTGCCCGCCCGAGCTGGCGGCCAGGTGGTCGGTGGGCCGGCGCCGGGTCATCAACGCCTATGGACCGACCGAGTCGACGGTGGTCGTCACCATGAGCGGGGCGCTGTCCGCCGAGGCCCTGTCGGCCGGAGGCGTGGCGCCGATCGGCCGCCCGTTCCCCCACACCCGCGTCTACGTCCTGGACGCGCAGCTGCGCCCGGTGCCTCCGGGTGTGGCCGGTGAGCTGTATGTGTCCGGCGCCGGCCTGGCCCGCGGCTACTGGGACCGGCCGGGGCTGACCGCCGAACGCTTTGTGGCCTGCCCCTTCAAGCCCGGTGCGCGGATGTACCGCACGGGCGACCTGGTCCGCTGGAACCGTGACGGCGACCTCGAGTTCGCGGGCCGTGCCGACGAACAGGTGAAGGTGCGGGGATTCCGCGTCGAACCAGGTGAGGTGGAAACGGTCCTGCACGGCCACCCGGCGGTGACCGAGGCCGTGGTCGTGGCCCGGGAGGACACTCCTGGGGACACCAGGCTGGTGGCCTATGCGGTGACGGTCGCAGGCGACGCCACTGTCGGTGAGGAGCTGCGGGCCCATGTGCGCGGGCTGCTCCCCGGATTCATGGTGCCGTCGGTGGTCATGGTGCTGGAGCGGTTGCCGTTGACGCCGAACGGCAAGTTGGACCGTAAGGCTTTGCCCGCTCCGGAGTACTCCGTGGTGGGTGGTGGGCGGGTTGCGCGTACGCCGCAGGAGGAGGTGTTGTGCGGGCTGTTCGCCGAGGTGCTGGGGGTGTCCCGGGTCGGCGTGGATGACGGTTTCTTCGATCTGGGCGGGCATTCGCTGCTGGTGACCCGGCTGGTCAGCCGGATCCGCAGTGTGCTGGGTGTGGAGGTGGCCATCGCCACTGTCTTCGACGCCCCCACGGTCGCCGAGCTCGCCCAGCGCCTGGACGGTGAGGGGCAGGTGCGTCCGGCACTGGTACGGATGCCGCGCCCGGACCTCATCCCGCTCTCCTTCGCCCAGCGCAGACTGTGGTTCCTCCACAAACTCGAAGGACCCTCGCCCACCTACAACTCGCCTCTGGTCCTGCGGCTGGCCGGCCGACTGGATGAGCCGGCGCTGCGGGCGGCGCTGCTGGATGTGGTGCTGCGGCACGAGTCGCTGCGTACCGTGTTCCCGGAGCAGGACGGCGAGCCCCGGCAGTCCGTCATCGAGCCCGACCAGGTGCGGCTGACGTGGGAGACCCGCTCGGTCGGCGAGCGGGAGCTGCCGGACGCCCTGGAAACCGCGGCGGGGCACGGGTTCGACCTCTCCTCGGAGATACCGGTCCGAGCCTGGCTGTTCGCCTCCGGTGACGACCACGTCCTGATGATTCTGCTGCACCACATAGCCACCGACGGCTGGTCGACCGGACCGCTGGCCGCCGACCTCGCCGCGGCGTACGCGGCCCGCAGCGCGGGGCGGGCCCCGTCCTGGACCGCGTTGCCGGTGCAGTACGCGGACTACACGCTGTGGCAGCGGGAGCTGCTCGGTGACGAGTCCACCGCGGGCAGCGCCTTGGTCCGCCAAGTCGACTACTGGACCGCGCAGCTGGCGGACCTGCCGGACCTTCTGCCGCTGCCGCTGGACCGTCCGCGTCCCGCCGTGCAGTCCTATGACGGCGCCGACGTGGCCTTCGAGCTGGACAAGGAGCTCCACCGCGGTCTGCTCGGCCTGGCCCGGGACGCGGGCGCGACCCTCTTCATGGTGCTGCAAGCGGGGATGGCGGCGCTGCTGACCCGGCTGGGTGCGGGGACGGACATTCCGCTGGGATCCCCGATCGCGGGCCGTACGGACGAGGCCCTGGACGATCTCGTCGGCCTGTTCCTGAACACGCTGGTGCTGCGCACGGACACGTCGGGCGACCCGAGTTTCACCACCCTGCTGGACCGCGTCCGCGAGACGAACCTGGCGGCCTACGCCCACCAGGACGTACCGTTCGAGTACCTGGTGGAGACGGTGAACCCGCAGCGCTCGGCGTCACACCATCCCCTGTTCCAGGTGATGCTGACCCTGCAGAGCGCCGCCGCCGGCGATATCGCCATGCCGGGACTTCAGGTCAGCCACGAGCCCGTCGACGTCGAGGTGTCGAAGGTCGACCTCTCGGTCAACGCGATCGAACGCCACGACGCGTCGGGCGCACCGGCGGGCATCCAGGGAGCGCTGAGGTACTCGACCGATCTGTTCGACCACTCCACGATGGAGTCCTTGCTCGCTCGGTGGACGCGGCTCCTGGAACAGGTCGTGGCGGACCCGGACCGTCCCATCGGCCAGGCGGAGATCCTGCTCGAGGGCGAGCGGGAACGCGTCCTGGTGGACTGGAACGACACCGGGACGGAACTGCCCGCGCCGACGGTGGTGGAGCTGTTCGCCGCGCAGGTCCGCTCCGTGCCCGAGGCGACGGCCGTGGTTTCCGGCGCGCACGCCCTGTCGTACCGGGAGCTGAACGCCCGGGCGAACCGGCTGGCGCACTACCTGACCGAGCACGGCGTGGGGCCGGAGCGGCTCGTCGGGGTCTCGCTGCCCCGGTCGGTCGACATGGTGGTCGCCGTACTCGCGGTCCTCAAGGCCGGTGGCGCCTATCTGCCCCTGGATCCCGCCTACCCGGCGGACCGCCTGGAGTTCATGCTGGCCGACGCCCGGCCGCTGCTGGTGCTCGACGCCGATGTGCTGGGCCAGGACCGCAGCACGTATCCCGGCACGGACCCGGAGCCGCGGCCCGAGCCGGCGCATACGGCATATGTGATCTACACGTCGGGATCGACCGGGCGGCCCAAGGGCACGGTCATCGAGCACGGTTCCCTCGCCCACTACCTGCGGTGGTCCACGCGCCACTACCCGGGCGCCGCGACGGCGACACTGGTTCCGTCCCCCATCTCGTTCGACCTCACGGTGACCGGCCTGTACACCACGCTGGCGCTGGGCGGCCGCGTCCACCTCGCCGACCTGGAGGATCTGCCGCCGACGCCCGATGTTCCGGTGGCGCTGCTCAAGGTCACCCCGTCGCATCTGCCGATGCTGGCCGAGCTGCCCACGGGATGGTCGCCGACGGAGACCCTGATCCTCGGGGGCGAGGCGCTCACCGGCGAAGCCCTGGAGACCTGGCGCCGCCGGAACCCCGAGGCCACCGTCATCAACGTCTACGGAGCGACGGAACTGACCGTCAACTCCACGGAGTACCGTCTGGAGCCCGGTACCCGGCCCCGGCCCGGAGTGCTGCCCGTCGGGCGGCCCTTCTGGGACACCCGGATGTACGTCCTGGACGCGCAGCTGCGCCCGGTGCCTCCGGGTGTGGCCGGTGAGCTGTATGTGTCCGGCGCCGGCCTCGCCCGCGGCTACCGGGGTCGCGCGGGGCTGACCGCCGAGCGCTTCGTGGCCTGCCCCTTCGAACCCGGCGCCCGCATGTACCGCACCGGTGACGTGCTCCGCTGGAACGCCGAGGGCGAGCTGGAGTTCGCCGGGCGCGCCGACCAGCAGGTCAAGGTGCGGGGCTTCCGTATCGAACCGGGCGAGGTGGAAGCCGCCCTGACCGCGCATTCCGCGGTGACCCAGGCCGTCGTGGTGGCCAGGGAGGACACTCCCGGCGACACCCGGCTGGTGGCCTATGTGGCGATGACGGACGACGGCCGCGCCGACGACGAGACGCTGCGGGCCCATGTCGCGGGGTTGCTGCCCGTCTACATGGTGCCCTCGGCCGTGGTGGTGCTGGACCGCCTGCCGCTGACCCCGAACGGCAAGCTGAACCGTAAGGCCCTCCCGGCGCCGGACTACGCCGCGCTCAGCCGGGGCCGGGCGCCGCGGACTTCCCGTGAAGAGACGCTGTGCCGGCTGTTCGCCGAGGTGCTGGGGGTGCCCGCGGTCGGCATCGACGACGGATTCTTCGACCTCGGCGGACACTCGCTGCTGGTCACCAGGCTCGTGAACCGCATCCGCAGGGACCTCGGCGTCGAGGTCGCGATCGCCACGGTCTTCGACGCGCCCACCGTGGCCGCGCTGGCACAACGGCTGGACACCGATGGCCCGGCAGCCCGCCCGGTACGTCCGCCGGTGGTGGCCGCACCCCGTCCCGAGCACATCCCGCTGTCGTTCGCGCAACGCCGGCTGTGGTTCCTGCACAAAATGGAAGGCCCGTCGCCCACCTACAACTCGCCGCTGGCGATGCGGCTGTCCGGCGAGGCGGACGGCGAGGCGCTGCACGCCGCCCTGCGCGATGTCGTCGGCCGGCACGAAGCGCTGCGCACGGTGTTCCCCGAGCACGACGGCGAGCCCCGGCAGCTGGTACTCGCCCCGCACACGGCGGAGCCGCCGTGGGCCACCCGCACCGTCGGCGCCCCGGAACTCCCGGACGCGCTCGCGGCCGCGGCCCGTCACGGATTCGACCTGTCCACCGAGATACCGATCCGCGCCACGCTGTTCACCGTCCGGGCCGACGACCCCGAGACGGCGGGCGGCGAGGACGGCACCGAGCACGTCCTGATGGTGCTGCTGCACCACATCGCCAGTGATGGATGGTCGATGGGGCCGCTGGCGCACGACATCGTCACCGCCTACACCGCCCGTCGCGCCGGCCGGGCCCCGTCGTGGACCCCGCTTCCGGTGCAGTACGCGGACTACACCCTCTGGCAGCGGCGGCTGCTGGGAGAGGAGTCCGACCCGGACAGTGTCTTCTCCCGCCAGGTCACCTACTGGAAGGGGCAGTTGGACCGGCTCCCCGAGGTGTTGCCGCTTCCCACGGACAGGACCCGCCCGGCGACGGCCTCGTACCGGGGCTCGTACACGCCCTTCGAGCTGGCCCCCGGCCTGCACCGGCGGCTCGCCGCGCTGGCACAGCGCGCCGACGCCACGGTGTTCATGGTGCTGCAGGCGAGCATGGCGGCGCTGCTGACCCGGCTCGGCGCGGGCACCGACATCCCGCTCGGTTCGCCCATCGCGGGACGCACGGACGAGGACCTGCACCCCCTTGTCGGGCTGTTCCTGAACACGCTGGTGCTGCGCACCGACACCTCCGGCAACCCGACCTTCGAGGAACTGCTGGGCCGGGTACGGGAGACCAGCCTGGCGGCCTACGAGCACCAGGACGTGCCCTTCGAGTATCTGGTGGAGGTGCTCAATCCGCAGCGGTCCACCGCACACCACCCGCTGTTCCAGGTCATGCTGGTCCTTCAGAACCCCTCGGACGCGGGCGTCGGGATGCCGGGGCTGCGGATCAGCGAAGAACTCGTCGACATGGACACCTCCAAGGTCGATCTGTCGGCGAACATGGTCGAGCGGGTGGACGCGTCGGGCGCGCCGGCGGGTGTGAGCGGTGTGCTGAAGTACGCGGCCGACCTGTTCGACCGTGGGACGGCCGAGTCGCTGGTGGCGCGGTGGATCGGGCTGCTGGAGCAGGTGGCGGCTGATCCGGGGCTGCGGATCGGTGTGGCGGACGTGCTGCTGGAGGGCGAGCGCGACCGGCTGCTGCTGGAGTGGAACGACACCGCGAGCGGGACGGCGACGCCGTCCGTGGTGGAGCTGTTCGCCGAGCGGGCGGCCGCGGTACCGGATGCGGTGGCGGTGGTCTGCGGCGAGGAGTCGCTCTCGTACCAGGCGTTGAACGCCCGGGCGAACCGGCTGGCGCACTACCTGATCGAGCGGGGTGTGGGCCCGGAGCGGATCGTGGGGGTGCTGCTGCCCCGGTCCGTGGACATGGTCGTGGCGGTACTCGCCGTCCTCAAGGCCGGCGGCGCGTACCTGCCGCTCGACCCGGCGTATCCGGCCGACCGCCTCGCCTTCCTGCTGGACGACGCCCGGCCCGTGCTGGTAGTCGACGAGGACCTGCTGGACGAGGATCTCGGTGACCACCCGGACAGCGATCCGGAGCCGCGGCCGGATCCGTCCCGGGCGGCCTACCTGATCTATACGTCGGGTTCCACGGGGCGGCCGAAGGGAGTGGTGGTCGAGCACGGCGCGCTGGCCGACTATCTCGCCTGGTCGACGCGGCATTACCCGGCGGCCGGGGCGGCGACGCTGGTGCCCTCCCCGTTGTCCTTCGACCTGACGGTGACGGGCCTGTACACGACGCTGGCACTGGGCGGTTGCGTGTACCTGGCCGACCTGGAGGAGCCGCCGGCGACGTCCGTACGGCCGGTGGCGCTGCTCAAGGCGACCCCGTCGCACCTTCCGCTGCTGGAGCGGCTGCCCGACCCGTGGTCGCCGTCCGACACCCTGATCCTCGGCGGTGAGGCGCTGACCGGCGAAGCCCTCGCCCCGTGGCGCAGCCGGAACCCCCGGGTGCGGGTGATCAACGCGTACGGCCCGACGGAACTGACCGTCAACTGCACACAGTTCGAGCTGCCGGCGGGCGCCGAGATGCCCACGGGCACGGTGCCGATCGGACGGCCCTTCTGGAACACGCGGGTGTACGTCCTCGACGAGTGGCTGCACCCCGTACCCGCGGGAGTGACCGGTGAGCTGTACGTCTCCGGCGCGGGTCTGGCCCGCGGCTACCGGGACCGCCCGGGGCTGACCGCCGAACGCTTCGTGGCCTGCCCCTTCGAGCCCGGCGTGCGGATGTACCGCACCGGGGACGCGGTCCGCTGGAACCACGACGGTGATCTCGAGTTCGTGGGCCGCGCGGACGACCAGGTGAAGGTGCGCGGACATCGCATCGAGCCCGGCGAGATCGCGCAGGTGCTGACCGGGCATCCGGGAGTGGCCCAGGCCGCCGTGGTCGTACGGGAGGACCGCGCCGGAGACGCCCGGCTCATCGCCTACGTCGTCCCCGCGCCCGGTGACGACCGCACCGACCCGGAGGCGCTGCGTGCCTACGCCGCGGCCTCCCTCCCCGCCTACATGGTGCCCTCGGCGGTCGTCGAGCTCGACCGGCTGCCACTGACCCGGCACGGCAAACTGGACCGCGAGGCCCTGCCCGCTCCCGGTCACGGAGTGCCCGGCGGCGGGCGATCCCCGCGCACTCCTCAGGAAGAGGTGCTGTGCGCCCTCTTCGCCGAGGTGTTGGGTGTGCCGGCGGTCGGTGTCGACGATGGGTTCTTCGATCTGGGCGGGCACTCGCTGCTGGTGACCCGGCTCGTCGGCCGGATCCGCGGCGTCCTGGGCGTCGAGGTGGCCATCGCCACCGTCTTCGACGCCCCGACCGTGGCGGAACTGGCCCGGCGACTGGACCGGGCAGGGCTGGCGCGTCCCGCGCTGGTGCCGATGCCGCGCCCGGATCACATCCCGCTGTCGTTCGCCCAGCGCCGGCTGTGGTTCCTGCACAAGCTGGAGGGCCCTTCGGCCACCTACAACCTGCCGATGGCGCTGTGGCTGCCCCACGAGGTGGACCAGGTGGCGCTGCGGGCCGCGCTTCGTGACGTCGTGGCGCGGCACGAGTCGCTGCGCACGGTCTTCCCCGAGCGGGACGGCGAGCCCCGACAGGTGGTGCTGGACCTCGCGGAGTCCCCGCTGAACTGGGAGGTCGTGGAGGTCGAGGCGGCACGCCGGGACGAGACCGTACGGAAGCTGGCCGATCACCACTTCGACCTGCTCACCGAGCCCCCGGTGCGCGCCTGGCTCCTGGTGCCGCCCCGGCACGGCACGGACGGCGCGGCCACCGACGAGGACGGCGCCCTGCTGGTCGTGCTGCTCCACCACATCGCCGGTGACGGCTCGTCGCGGGCGCCGCTCATGCGCGACCTGGGCGACGCCTATCAGGCGAGGCTGGAGGGACGGCCGCCGGAGTGGGCGCCGCTGCCCGTGCAGTACGTGGACTACTCGCTCTGGCAGCACCACCTGTTCGGCCGGATCGACGATCCGGACAGCATGGTGTCCGCGCAACTGGCGTACTGGACCGATGCTCTCGAGGGCATCCCCGCACAGCTCGAGCTGCCCACGGACCGCCCCCGGCCCGCCGTCGCCGACTACCGGGGCGCCGGTGTGACGTGGGCCCTGGACGCCGAGCTGCACGCGGGGCTGGCCGCTCTCGCGCGGAAGACGGGGACCACCCTGTTCATGGTCCTGGAGGCCGCCTTCGCCGCGCTGCTGACGCGCCTCGGCGCGGGGACCGACATCCCGCTCGGCACACCCATCGCCGGCCGTACCGATGACGCCCTGCGCCCGCTCGTCGGATTCTTCGTCAACACCCTGGTGCTGCGGACGGACACCGGCGGAAACCCCCGGTTCGACGAACTCCTCGCCCGGGTCCGGGCCACCACGCTGGACGCCTACGCCCACCAGGACCTGCCCTTCGAATACCTCGTCGAGGCGATCAACCCCGCCCGGACCCTGTCCGGCAACGCCCTGTTCCAGGTGATGTTCGCGCTGCAGAATGTCGACCACCCCGCGCGGTGGGGGCATGGTCTCGAGGCCACCCCGCACCAGATCGAGCGGGTGAGCGCGAAGTTCGACATGTTCGTGAGCCTGGTGGAGACGCGGACCGAAGAGGGCTCGCCCGACGGTCTGCTCGGGCGGATCGAGTACGCCACGGAGCTGTTCGACCGCGAGACCGTCGAGCGCATCGCGGTGTGGTACGGGAATCTGCTGCGCTCCGTGGTCCGCGATCCCCTCGTACGCATCGCGGACGCCGGGCTGCTGTCCGCCGAGGAGTACCGCGAACTGGTCGAGTCCCGCAACGCGACCGCCGTACCGCTGTCCGCGCAGTGGCCGCACCGGAAGATCGCGCGACAGGCGGCACTGACACCGGACGCGCCGGCCGTCGGCTGCGAGCACATCGAACTCACCTACCGTCAGCTCGACGAGCGGGCCAACCGTCTCGCCCGGCTCCTGGCCGGCCAGGGCATCGGCGCGGAGACGGTCGTCGCCCTGGCCCTGCCGAGGACGGCCGACATGGTCGTGTCCATGCTCGCAGTCCTCAAGGCGGGTGCGACCTATCTGCCGATGGATCCCGGTCACCCCGCCGACCGGCTGGCGTTCCTGCTCGAGGACGCGGCTCCGGCGGTGGTGATCACCACCGCGGCTGCCGGCGAGCGGCTGCCGGCGTCCGGTGTGCCCCGTGTCGTCCTCGGGGACCCCGCCGTGGAACGGGAGCTCCGCACACTCGACGCGTCCGATCCGGATCTGCCGGTCCACGCGGACAACGCCGCCTACGTCATCTACACATCCGGTTCCACCGGACGCCCCAAGGGTGTCGTGATCTCCTACGCGAGCATCACCAACTTCCTCGACGGGCTCGGCACCCGCATCCCGTTCACCGGGCAGGACCGCATGGTCGCGGCGACCACCCTCGCCTTCGACATCGCCGCCGTCGAGATCTACGCACCGCTCCTCGGCGGCGGCAGCGTGGTGATCGCCCCCTCGGCCGTCACCAAGGATCCCGCCGCGCTCTCGGCATTCGTGGCCGAGCGCGGGGCGACCGTCCTGCAGGCCACGCCCTCGGTGTACCGGTCGATGGTGACCGCCGCACCCCAGGGCCTGGCCGGTGTACGGCTGCTCGTCGGCGGCGAGGCACTGTCGAGCGGCCTGGCCGCGGCCTTGTGCGCGGCGGGCGGCGAGGTCGTCAACCTCTACGGCCCGACCGAGACCACGGTGTGGAACACGCTCGGCGCGGTGGAGAGCGGCGAGCACACCCCGTGGATCGGCACGCCCATGCCCAACGTCCGCGTCTACGTCCTGGACCCGCATCTGCGGCCCGTTCCACCGGGCGTGGCCGGAGAGCTGTACGTCGCCGGGGTCGCCCTGGCACGCGGCTATCTCGGCCGCCCCGCCCTCACGGCCGAACGCTTCGTCGCGAATCCGTTCGGCGGCCCCGGTACCCGGCTGTACCGCACCGGGGACCTGGTGCGGTGGCGCCGCGGCGGCGGCCTCGACTTCGTCGGCCGGGCCGACGACCAGGTCAAGCTGCGGGGCTTCCGAATCGAACTGGGCGAGGTCGAGGCCGTCCTCTCCCGGCAGGAGGACGTGGCGGAGGCCGCCGTGCTCGTCCGCGACGACGGCGACGGCGACCGGAGACTCGTCGGCTATGTGGTGCCCGGCCGGGAGTGGGCCGCCGCGGGCGACGCCAAGGAGGAGACCCGGCAGATCGAGTCGTGGCGGGAGGTGTACGAGTCCCAGTACCGCGACCAGCTGGCGAACGGCGGTTTCTGGGAGGACTTCGGGATCTGGCGGAGCAGCTACGACGGCACCGCGATCCCGCTCGCCGAAATGGAGGCATGGCGGACCTCGGCCGTGGAACGGATCCTGGAGCTCCGACCCCGGCGCGTACTGGAGATCGGCGTCGGTAACGGCCTGATCCTGTCGCAGGTGGCACCCCACTGCGAAGCGTACTGGGGCACGGACTTCTCCCCGTCGGCGATCGACGCGCTGCGCGGACGCCTGGCCGCCCTCGGAGACGTGGCCCCGACGGTCGAACTGCGGGCCCAGCCCGCCGATGACGCCTCCGGCCTCCCCCGGGAGTACTTCGACACGATCGTCATCAACTCGGTCGTCCAGTACTTCCCGCACTCCCAGTACCTCGAAGAGGTGATCCACACCTGCCTGGACCTCCTGGTGCCGGGCGGATCGCTCTTCCTGGGAGACATCCGGAACCTGCGTCTGCTGCGCTCCCTGCACAGCGGGGTCGCCGGCCACGGGCTCACCCACGACGCCGACATGGGAGCCGTCCGCGCGGCCATCGAGCAGAAGATCACCGGGGAGGAGGAACTGCTGCTCTCCCCGGACTTTTTCACCGGGCTCGGGACGGACCTCGACCGGATCGGCGGCGTCGACATCAGGCTCAAGCGCGGCGCGTACGCGAACGAGCTGTCCCGCTACCGCTACGACGTCGTCCTCTGCAAGGCGCCACTGGTTCCGCTGACGGTCGACTCCCTGCCGGAGATCACCTGGTCCGAGGCGGGCGACGACCTCCTCGACGGCATCCGGGAGGCGCTGCGCACCCACCCGGAGGGCGTCCGCTGCAACGACATCCCCAACGGCCGGCTGCTCGCCGACCACACCGCGATGCGGGAGATACGGGCCGGGAGCACCGCGAGCCGGGTGCTCGAGCGGATGGACCGGGCCGGCAGCGCCGGTCCGGACCCCGAAGCCTGCCACCAAGTGGCCGTCGCACAGGGATTCCGCGCGGTGACGACGTGGGCGAAGTCCGGCCGCGACGACCGCTTCGACGCGGTCTTCCTCCCCTCGGGGACGACGCGGCCGGTGGCCGCCTATCGCAGCGGCGCAACAGCCCCTGGTGAAGACCGGACCGCGCGGCACGACAGGCCGGCCAACCAGCCCGCGGCCACGCACCGGCTACGGGGGCTGAACGAGGAGCTGCGCGCCCGGCTGAGCCGGTGGCTGCCGGAGTACATGGTGCCCGCGGCCTTCGTGGTGCTGGACGAGCTGCCCCTGAGCCCCATCGGCAAGCTGGACCGCAAGGCGCTGCCGGCGCCGGACTACGCCCTGTTCAGCGGCGGCCGCGCACCGCGCACTCCGCGGGAGCATGCGCTGTGCGGACTGTTCGCCGAGGTCCTGGGCCTGCCCGAGGTCGGCATCGACGACAACTTCTTCGATCTCGGCGGCCACTCGCTGCTGGCCACCCGGCTGGCCAGCCGGGTGCGCACCACGCTCGGTGTGGAACTGCCCATCGCCATGGTGTTCGAGACGCCGACCGTCGCCGCACTGGCCCGGCGTCTGGACGACACCGGCGACCGGGCGCGCCCGGCCCTGGTGCCGATGCCGCGGCCGGATCACATCCCGTTGTCGTTCGCCCAGCGCCGGCTGTGGTTCCTGCACAAGCTGGACGGACCGTCGTCCGCCTACAACATGCCCCTGGCCCTGCGCCTGTCCGGCGGGGCGGACCACAAGGCACTGCGGGCCGCGCTGCGGGACGTGGTGGACCGCCATGAGTCCCTGCGCACGGTGTTCCCCGAGACCGACGGCATGCCGTACCAGAAGATCGTGACCGCCGACGCACTGGCCTGGGAAACCCTCGAGGTCAGCGCCGACGAGCTGCCGCGGGAGGTGGCGAGGGCCGCACGGTACGACTTCGACCTGGCCGTCGAGCCGCCCCTCCGGGCCTGGCTGTTCGACTGTGGCGGCGACGAGTGCGTGCTGCTCGTCCTGCTGCATCACATCGCCGGTGACGGATGGTCCACCGGGCCGCTGATGCGGGACCTGGCCACCGCCTACACAGCCCGCCGCGAGGGGCGCGCACCCTCATGGCCGGCCCTGGCCGTGCAGTACGCGGACTACACGCTGTGGCAGCGCGCGTTGCTGGGGGAGGAGTCCGACCCCGACAGTGTCTTCGCCCGGCAGGTCGGCTACTGGACGGAACAACTGGCCGCACTGCCCGCCCGGTTGACGCTGCCGACGGACCGGCCACGCCCCGCGGTGCAGTCCTACGAGGGTGCCGGTCTGCCCTTCGCGTTCACCCCGGAGCTGCACCGGGCACTGGCCGGTCTGGCCCGGGAATCGGGCGCGACCGTCTTCATGGTGCTGCAGGCCGGAATGGCGACGCTGCTGACCCGCCTCGGCGCGGGCACCGACATTCCGCTGGGGTCCCCGATCGCGGGCCGCACGGACGAGGCCCTGGACGATCTCGTCGGATTCTTCGTCAACACGCTGGTGCTCCGTACGGACACCTCCGGCGACCCGAGCTTCCGGGAACTGCTGGCGCGGGTCCGCCGGACGAGCCTGGCCGCCTATGCCCACCAGGATGTGCCGTTCGAGTACTTGGTCGGGGCGCTCAACCCTCAGCGTTCCGTATCGCATCATCCGCTGTTCCAGGTGATGCTGGTGCTGCAGAACGCGTCGGGCGGCGCCGTTGGCCTGCCAGGTCTGGAGGTACGGGAAGAGCCGGTCGGTCTGGACACATCGAAGGTCGACCTCTCGGCCCATATGATCGAACGTCACGACGAGTCGGGCGGCCCGGCCGGTGTGAGCGGCGTGCTGAAGTACGCGACGGACCTGTTCGACCGGGCCACGGCCGAGACGCTGGTGGCACGTTGGACACGTCTGCTGGAACAGGTCGTCGCGCGGCCGGACCGGCCGATCGGCGAGGCGGAGGTGCTGCTTGACGGGGAGCGCTCGCGACTCCTGCGGGGGTGGAACGACACCGCGGCCGAGCTGCCCACGCCGACGGTGGTGGATCTGTTCACCGAGCGGGCCCATGCGGCGCCGGACGCGGTGGCGGTGGTCCGCGGCGAGCAGTCGCTGACCTATGGGGAGCTGAACGCTCGCGCGAACCGGCTGGCCCACCACCTGATCGAGCGGGGCGTGGGGCCGGAGCGCATCGTGGGGGTGTCGCTCCCCCGGTCCGTGGAGATGGTGATCGCGGTGCTGGCCGTCCTCAAGGCCGGCGGCGCGTATCTGCCGCTGGACCCGGCGCATCCGGCCGATCGTCTCGCCTTCATGCTGGATGATGCCCGGCCCCTGCTGGTGCTCGATGAACAGACGATGTCCCGGGAACGGACGGATCACCCCGACCGCGACCCGGCACCGGGCCTCGACCCGTCGCACCCGGCGTACCTGATCTACACCTCGGGTTCGTCGGGCCGCCCCAAGGGCGTCGTCGTCGAGCACGGTTCACTCGCCGACTACCTGAGCTGGTCCACCCGGCATTACCCGGCGGCGAGGGACGCGACGCTGGTCCCGTCCCCGATGTCGTTCGACCTCACGGTCACCGGCCTGTACACCACTCTGGCGCTGGGCGGCCGCGTCCACCTCGCAGACCTGGAGGACTTGCCTCCGGCCGGTGACGCCCCGATGACGCTGCTCAAAGCCACTCCCTCGCACCTTCCCCTGCTCACCGGGCCCTCCGCGGGATGGTCACCGGCCGACACCCTGATCCTCGGCGGCGAGGCCCTCACCGGTGCAGCCCTGGAGAGCTGGCGGAAGCAGAACCCCCGGGCAGCGGTCGTCAACGCGTACGGCCCGACGGAACTGACCGTCAACTGCACGCAGTACACGATCCCCCCGGGTACGCGGCTCCCGGCCGGCCCCGTCCCCATCGGCCGCCCCTTCTCGAATACCCGGGTGTACGTGCTCGACGAGGTGTTGCGTCCGGTTCCGCCGGGTGTCGCGGGGGAGCTGTATGTCTCCGGTGCGGGTCTGGCGCGTGGCTATCACGGGCGTCCGGGGCTGACCGCGGAGCGGTTCGTGGCGTGTCCCTTCGAGGCCGGTGCGCGGATGTACCGGACCGGTGACCTGGTGCGGTGGAACCATGATGGCGAGCTGGAGTTCGCCGGGCGTGCGGACGAACAGGTGAAGGTGCGCGGCCATCGCATCGAGCCCGGTGAGGTCCAGGCCGTGCTGGCCGGGCACCCCGATGTGGCACAGGCGGTCGTCGTGGCCCGGGAGGACGCACCGGGCGACACCCGGCTCGTGGCCTATGTGGTGCCCGAGGGCCACACCGCCCCCACCTCCGGCGAACTGCGCGCCCATGCGGCGGCACGCCTGCCGGAGTACATGGTTCCGTCGGCCGTGGTCACCCTCGAGGCGCTCCCGCTGACCCCGAACGGGAAGCTGGACCGCGACGCCCTGCCGGCCCCGGACCACAGCACCCGGCTCCGGCACCAGGCGCCCAGGACGCCGCAGGAAGAAGTGCTGTGCGATCTGTTCGCCGAGGTGCTGAACGTGCCACAGGCCGGGATCGAGGACGGCTTCTTCGACCTGGGCGGACACTCCCTCCTGGCGGCCCGGCTGGTCGGCCGGATACGCGACGTGCTGGGTGTGGAACTGCCCGTCCGCGCGGTCTTCGAGGGCCCCACCGTGGCGGCGCTGGCCCGCCGGATGGAGCTGGGGGAGGAGGACAGCCTGGATGTGCTGCTGCCCCTGCGCACACACGGACGGCACCGCCCCCTTTTCTGCATCCACCCGGTAAGCGGGCTGGGCTGGTCCTATTCAAGGCTCTTGAAGCACCTCTCGCCGGAGATCCCGGTCTACGGCCTGCAAGCCCGCGGCATACGGCGCCAGGAACCGCTCCCGGAATCCCTGGACGACATGGCCGAGGACTATGTCCAGCGGATTCTCCAACTGCAGCCGGAAGGCCCGTACTTCCTCCTCGGCTGGTCCTTCGGGGGCCTCTTGGCCCACACCGTCGCGGCGCTCCTGGAGCGCCGCGGAAGGCAGGTCGCGCTGCTTGTGCTCCTCGACGCCTATCCGAGGAAGGAGATCACCGCGGCAGAAGTGGAGGAGATCGTTTCCAAGATCGATATGTCGACCATGTACCGCGGCATCCTCGAAGGGTTCGACGTCGACGTCGACGAGGCGGAAGCGAAAACGCTGAGCCACGACCGCGTCGCGGAAATCCTTCGGGAGAAGAACTCGGTACTCGCCGGGCTCAAGGAATCCGAAGTGCGGACACTGACCGACGTCCTGATCAACAACGTGCGTATCCGCAATCAGGTCGAAAAGCACGTCGTATCTGCGGAAACGCTTGTCATCGCGGCCGGTGAGGGATCGAACAACCCGCTCACCGAGAACATGTGGAGCGAGCACATCACCGGTGGAATCGACTTCCACCGGGTCGGCGCCCGGCATTCGCAGATGCTGAACCAGGGGCCGCTGGAGGAAATCGGACCCATTGTGGCGGACAGGCTTCGGCGCATCGTTTCCCCATCGACCTGAAGTCGAAAGAAGGACCCGGAGAATCAGCTCATGGAAAGAGGAACGCTATGACGAACCCCTTCGAGAACCCGGACGGCACCTACCTCGTCCTGATCAACGATGAAGGCCAGCACTCGCTCTGGCCCTCCTTCATCGACGTTCCCGCCGGCTGGACGGTCGCGAAGCAGGAGGACAGCCGCGCCGCCTGCCTGGAGTACATAGAGGAGAACTGGGTGGACATGCGCCCCGCCAGCCTGGTCAAGGCCATGGAAGAGACCGGAGCCTGACACATGGCCACACCTGACCTGACAACCAGGGCCACCGGACTGGACGTGGAGATCGCCCCCGCGAAGCCGGCCCTCCTGAGGGTGACCGAAACGGTCCGGCCCGAGCATGCCCCGGACTGGATCGCCGACCGCCGGACCGAACTGGACGACCTCGTTCTCCGCCACGGCGCGGTTCTGGTACGGGGGCTCGGCATACGGGAGGCCGTCACGCTGCAACGGATCGGCGAGCGGCTCACCGCCCGCCCGGCTCCGGAACGCGAGGCGTTCGCCCGCCGACAGCGGCTCGGTGCGGATGTCGTCTCCTCCCTGGAATGGCCGGCGGACCAGCCGATGTGCATGCATCACGAGCTGAGTCATGCGCTGGAGTTCCCCCGACTGCTGGCGATCGGCTGCTTCACCGCACCGGAAAGGGGCGGTGTGACGGGCGTGGCCGATGCGCAGCGGGTCCTGGCCGAGCTCCCCGAACTCCTGGTGGAACGGTTCGTACGGGAAGGGTGGACGCTCACCCGCTCGTACAACAACCTGGTCGGCCTGTCATGGCAGGAGGCGTTCGACGCCGCGGACCGCGCCGCGGCGGAGGAATACTGCCGGGCCAACGTGATCACGACCGAATGGCGGGCGGACGGCCGGCTACGCACCCGTCAGCGCCGATCGGCGGTGATTCACCACCCGATCACCGGTGCGCGCTGCTGGTTCAACCAGGTCGGCTTCCTCAGCGAATGGAATCTCGACCCTGCGGTCCGTGAGTTCATGCTCGGCCAGTTCGGGCCGGACGGGCTGCCGTTCACCACGTCCTACGGGGACGGCGAACCGCTCGACGCCGAGACGGTGGGCGTCATCGCGGATGTCTACGAGGCGGCCACCCTCCGCGAACCATGGCAGGCCGGCGACCTCTTCCTGGTCGACAACATCCGTATGGCACACAGCCGCGAACCCTTTGCGGGCGAGCGCGCACTCGGGCTGCTCTTCGGCGATCCGGTGCGCCTGGCCGACTGCGCACCGACATATCCACCACCGACGACGGGCCGGTGACAAGACACTGACGAGGCGCGCCCGCACGCGCAGCACGCACCTGGCGCATTCACACGGAGTGGCCGGGCTCGATGCCGTGGATCGAGCCCGGCCACCGGTCGAAAAGGCAGCAGCCGCATGAACATCGTCGAGAACACCGCCCCGACCAACCCCACCGCCGTGACACCGCATACCCGTACACCGGGCCCGGACTTCTCCGCTCCGGCCCTGACCGGGCCCCGCGTCAGCGAGCTCTTCCCACACGGGATCCAGGGCCTGATACGGGAACAGTCGCAACGCACCCCCGACCGCATCGCCTGCGCCGACGACGGCCGGACGCTGACATACCGGGAGCTCGAACTCGCCGCCGACGCACTGGCCGCCGCCCTGCTCGAATCGACCGGCGGGGGCCGCGCGGCGGTGGCGGTGCGCCTGGCCAAGAGCATCGACCTGACCGTCGCCTTTCTGGGCGTGCTCAAAGCCGGGTGCTGGTACGTACCGATCGCCCTGGGCGAGCCCGACGAACGGGTGGCCCGGATGCTCGACGACACCAGGGCGGCCGCGGTGATCACGGCCACCCCGGACGATCCGGGCACCCCCTTCCAGGGCCTGCCGGCGCTCGCCGTCCCCGCACCGCCCCGTTCCGCCGACCTCCGCCCCCTGGAGCCTGTCCCGGCGGACCAACCGGTCTATGTCCTGTTCACCTCCGGCTCCACCGGCACCCCCAAAGGCGTGATGCTCGGCAGCGAAGCGCTGTGCAACCGCCTCGCATGGATGCGTCGCGCCTACCCACTGGGCCCGCATGACGTCGTCCTCCAGAAGACCCCCTGCACCTTCGACGTCTCGGGATGGGAGATCTTCCTCCCACTGATCACCGGTGCCCGCTGCCAGTACCTCGCGGAGGGCGGACAACGAGACCCCCGCGAACTGACCGACGCCATACGCCGTCATCAGGTGACCGTCTGCCACTTTGTGCCGTCGATGCTGGCCGAGTTCCTGGCCGACCCCGCCCTCGCACCTGCCTGCTCCTCTCTGCGCCTGGTGTTCTGCAGCGGCGAGGCCCTGCCCGCCCGACTGGTCGCGCGATTCCAGCGCGCCGTCGCGGCCGACCTGGTCAACCTCTACGGTCCGACCGAAGCCGCCATCGACGTCACGCACTGGCCGGTGCCCAACCCGCTCCCACCCCAGCAGCCCGTCCTCATCGGCCGGCCGATCGACAACACGGACCTGTACGTGCTCGATCACCAGGGACGTCCCGTCCCCACCGGAGAACAAGGGGAACTCTGGATCGGGGGCAGACCCGTGGCGCTGGGCTACGCGAGCCGCCCCGGGGCCACCGCCGCGGCCTTCGCCGACTCGGACGGTGAGCGCCGCTACCGCACCGGCGACCTGGTCCGCGTCGTCGGCGGCGAGCTCGAGTACCTGGGCCGGATCGACGACCAGCTGAAGGTGCGCGGCGTACGGATCGAACCGGCCGAGATCGAGCAGGCCCTCTGCCGGCACCCGGCAGTGGGCCAGGCCGTCGTCATACCGCGGAACTCGCCCGACGGCGACCTGGAACTGGCCGCGGTGGTGACCCCGGCCCGCGCAACGGCCCTCGAGCCCCCGGCCGGCCCCGAGCTCCGCGCCTTTCTCGCCCACCGCCTGCCACCCGCCTACCTTCCGGCCACCGTGCACTGGACCGACGCGATTCCGCTGACCCCCAGCGGCAAGGCCGACCGCGCGGGACTGCGCGACATCCTGGCCCGGGGAGCGGATCCCGGCACGGTCCCCCACCCGGACCCGCCGCGACCGCGACCGGACGAGGAGACCCTCGCCGACAAGTGGTGGAGCCTGCTGCGCCCGCCCCCGGCCCGCGGGGCCGAGATCGGCTTCGTCACCCTCGGCGGACACTCGCTCACCGCCGTGCGGCTCCTCGCCTGGTGCCAGACCCGCTTCGGCACGGAAGTACCCCTGCGCATGCTGCTCGACGACGACGCGTCGCTCGCCGAGTTGACCGCGTTCCTCGACGCGGCGGGAACCACAACGACAACAGCGACCGCAATGACGAAGGGAACCACGGTCTGAGATGTCCGCCGCACGAGACTCACACACGGTCCTCATCGCCGCACCGGCCTCCGACACGCACACCTGGAACCTGATCTACCTGCAACTCCTCGTCGAGGAACTCGGCCACCCCACCGTCAACCTGGGCCCCTGCGTCTCCGACGAAGCCATCGTCGAAGCATGCCTCCTGTACCGCCCCCGGCTGCTTCTCCTCAGCAGCGTCAACGGCCATGGCCACCGGGACGGCATGCGCCTGATCACACGTATCCGCGCGACGGCGGACCTCGTCGCGCTTCCGGCCGTCATCGGCGGAAAGCTGGGCATCTCCGGAACGGGGCCCCACCACGCCGACGAACTGCGTGACGCCGGATTCGACGCCGTCTTCCCGGATCGCCCCCACGCGGTGGCGGACTTCTGCCGCTTCGTCGCGTCCCTCTCGGAGAGGGTCGCCTCGTGACCGGCGGCGGACTTCTGCCCTCCGTTCCGCCTCCGGCGGACCGTCTCCCCGACTTCGGCTCTTTCGTCAGGGAACGGCACCGGGCCGCGGGTCCCGTCGTACAACCCCGCATGGGTTTCAGCGATCCCGGAGCCATGCGCGCGGGCCTCCTCGCGACCAAAGAGGTGGCCGCCGCGACGGCGGGCACGATAACCGTCGACAGCTACACCCGGGTCGGCGACCTGCGTGCGGTGGCCGACGCACTGACCGCAGGCGTCAGCCTCAACGGATACCCCATCGCCCATCACAGCGCCGCCACCACGCGGGACGTACTGGCAGGAATCCCGTCGGCGACCTTCGGGGTGCAGGTACGCCACGGATCCCCGGCTCCCTTCGACATCGTCACCTCGCTGCTCGCCGCCGGCCTCAACGCCACCGAGGGCGGGCCGGTGTCGTACTGCCTCCCCTACGGGCGCACACCCTTGACCGAGTCCGTGCGCAATTGGGAGGTGTCCTGCCGCCTCCTGGCACACAACGGCGAAACCGGCGCCCGGCCGCACCTCGAAACCTTCGGCGGCTGCATGATGGGACAGCTCTGTCCACCGAGCCTGCTGGTCGCCATCAGCGTCCTGGAAGCGCTGTTCTTCCGACAGCACGGGCTGCACAGCATCTCGGTCAGCTACGCCCAGCAGCCCAGCCCCGAGCAGAACAGGGAGGCCATCGCGGCGTTGCGCCGTCTGTGCCGCCGCTTTCTGCCGGACGTGGAGTGGCACGTCGTGCTCTACACCTACATGGGTGTCTATCCCACTACGGTGAATGGCGCCTACCGACTGCTCGGAGAGGCCGCCGAGCTGGCCGCGTCCACCGGAACGGAGCGGCTGATCGTCAAAACGGTGTCCGAATCGAGCCGTATCCCCACCATCGAGGAGAACGTGGCCGCCCTCGAATACGCCGCCGCGGTCATACGCCGGTGGGCCAGGGACCGGCCGGCCCCGGACGAGCCCAAGGGCGCCGGAGTCCCGGAACCCGGCGATTCCCAGACCTACCTCGAAGCGCTCCGCCTGATCGAGGCGGTGCGGGAACTCGACGACGACCTCGGCAAGGCGCTCATCCGCGCATTCCGGTTCGGGTACCTCGACATCCCGTACTGCCTGCACCCGGACAACCAAGGACGCTGCCGCAGCTACCTCGACGACACCGGCCGCATCAGATGGGCGGACCTCGGCTCCCTGCCGCTGGGCGGCCTCGTCGAGACGAGCGGGGCCAGGCAGGTCGGCTCGGCCGAGTTGCTGGGCGCCTTGTCCTATGTACGCAGGGAGTACGACCGGGACGCGATCGCCGGCACGACGGGCCCCACAGGGGCTCCGAACCCCGCCCGACCCGCGGTCCGGATTTCTGAATGAAGAACAGCCGCACTTCTGTATAAGGTGCCGTGCCAAGAAATGCCATCCCTGCGGACGCGGAACGCTTCACCGCTTCTGGTGCTGAATCACACCGCCGTGGGGCAATACAGGAGATGCAATGCTGAACGAAACCGTGTTCCGAACCGATGATCTGCCTGCTGCGGACCGGTTCGACTCCTGGTGCGAGCGCGTCGGCCGGACCACTGCTACGCCGTTGGACCTGTACAGCGACCACGCGGCGGATTACCGGGCACATCAGCGAGTTCTGGAGCTTGGCACGATTCATGTCTGGCCCGCGACCCACCGTGACCTTCGCTATCGCCGAACTCCCAAGCTCATCCGCCAGTCCGATCCCGAGCACTACCACATCGGGATCCCTTTGAACGGGACAAACCGAGTCGCCTGGGCTGATCGGAAGACCGCGTACGGACCTTACGAGATACAGGTATTTGACACCTCACGGGCGGTTGAGGTCAACAGCACCAACGGACCCGATTTGTTCACGGGGATCGGAATCGAAATCCCCAAGGGACAATTGCACCTGCCGCGGAACAAGGTGGACCAACTGCTCTCCCACACCATGTCCGGACGGAAAGGGATGGGTGCCCTGTTCATACAGTTCCTCACCCAGCTGATGGCGGACACCGACCCCTACCAGCCATCCGACGGCCCACGTCTGGGAATGGTCGTGGTCGACCTGGTGTCCGCACTGTTCGCTCACGCTCTGGACGCCGACCGTGTCCTTCCGCTGGAAACCCGTAGCCGGACCCTGGTACTGCGGATACGGTCGTATGTCCAAGGGAACCTGCACGACCCGGGGTTGACCCCCCGTACGATCGCCGCCGCGCACCACATCTCCATCAGCTACCTGCACCGCCTCTTCGAGGCCGAGCACGAGACCATCGCGGCCTGGATCCGCCGCCAGCGCCTGGAACACGCCCGCCGCGCTCTCGCCGACCCCGCGATGTGCTTCGTCACCATCCAGGCCATCGCCGCCCGTTCGGGCTTCACCCGCGCCACCGACTTCTCGCGCGCCTTCCGTAGTGCCTACGGCATCACGCCCAGGGACTTCCGGTACCAGGCCCTCCTCGGCCTTGAGTCGACCGTGTGAACCCATGGCGGAGCGCGCGGTGACGCGCCCGGGGGGCCGGCCGGGGCGGCGGCAGCGGGTGCGTCGGCGTGCAGGGGCGGGGGGCAGGGCTCGACGGCTTCCTTGAGCTGTTTGAGCATGGCCCCGGACCGGCGTTCGACGATGCGCCGGGCCAGGGTGCGGGGGAGCTTGAGCTTGATCTCGAGCTCCTGGCGCATGGTCAGTTCGGTGCCGCCGTCGGTGGTCTCCGCGAGGTGGAACTCGGCGTTGTTCCGCGGCATCACGGAGTCCTCCTGGCCGGGCACCAGGGACCAGGCCAGCCGGTGGTCCGCGTGCTCGAACGCCAGGACCTGCTCCACCTTCTTCCCCATGGCGCTGAGCACCAGCCGGGCGCGCGCGGGCCGGGCCGGCTCGTCCGCCTCCTGGAGTTCGGCGGATTCCACGTCCTGCTGCCAGCGGGGGTAGGCCGCTGTGTCCCGCAGCGTCGACAGCACCTTCCCGGGCTGCGCTGCGATGACAAGGGTGTGGCTGACCGTGGTGCTGCACGGTGTCCGCGCGCCTGCTGCTGGTGCTCACGGAGCCGTCGATGGTGCGGCCGGCGCATCCCGACTTCCAGGCCGAGCTGTGCCGGCAGCCCAACAGCGTGAAGATACGGCTGGGGCTGTTGTCCCGGCCCGAGTCGCGGAGCGTGATCGAGGTCCGGCCCGGCCGCGGCGGCGGAGCTCGACGATTCCTTCCACGCCGTGTCCGGGGGCAGCCCGCTCCTGCTGTCGGCGATGATGGACGACCACCAGGCCGCCGCCCGGGGATGGCCCGCCACGACGCCGAGTACGTCTCCCGCGAGGCGCTGCACCTGGCGCTGACCAGCTGTCTGCACCGGTCGGAGGCGCGTACGCGCGAGGTCGCCCAAGCGGTCGCGGTGCTCGACGGGGCGCCTTCCCTGTTGCTCCTCGCCCCGCTGCGCGAAGGGCACCTCGGCGACCGGGACACCGGCGGCCGTCACCCGGGGACGGCGGTGGTGCGGGCGGTCCGGGCCCACAGCTCGGCGGCGAGCGCCGTCGGCATCGTCCTCCCGTGGCCGCGGAGGGAGAACGGGCGGCGGAACAGCACGCGCAGCGGCCGGGGGTCGACGAGCCCCAGTTCCGCGAGCCGCGAGGACTCGAAGAGCGTGGCCAGCTCCCGCCGGTGCCGCTCGAAGCTCTCGGCGGCGATCCGGCCGCCGTCGCCCTTGCTGCGCCGGGTCAGCAGGTCGCGGGGCAGGACGTCGGCCAGGGAGGTTTTGACGAGGGTCTTGAACTCCCGTGGGGTGGCGCGCTGTTCGGGCCGTACAGCCAGGCACACCCGCAGCACCCGGTCGTCCAGGAACGGGGAAGACTGGGTGAAGTCCGCGGTGTCCACCAGCTGGTGGCGCTGGCGGATCATCCAGCCGACGTTCTGGATCTCCAGCAGGTCGCCGTGCCGGCCGCGGGAGGGGGCCAGCGGGCGGGTCGTCGCGGCGGCCCGCCGCAGTTCCCGGGTGATCAGCCGGACGGCGTCGGGAGTGGCCCACGCCGGCGGCCGCAGCGAACCGCCCCAGGCGAAGAGCGAGTGCTCCGGAGGACGGGACCGCGGGCGCGTCATCTCCGCCGCCTCCGCGGCCAGCCAGCGCTGGTAGGAGCCGCCGTCCAGCAGATCGCGCAGGGCCGGACGCCAGGCGGGCCCGGCGAGCGAGCGCACGGTCCGCAGCCCCCGCACGGCCAGCAGGGGCCGGCTGCGCAGCAGGTCGTGGTCGTAGCCCGGGTGGCCGGAGAGCGCCTGGTCGCCGCCGAAGCCGTCGACGTGCAGCCCCGAACCGTGCGCCCTCGCCTTCTCCCGTACCGCGCGCACCCGGGGTGCGCTGGCGAGGGCCACGGCGGGCTCGTCCGGGAGGGCGTCCAGGGGCAGCAGCGCGCCGTCGGCGCCGAAGAAGCCGGGGAGGTCCTCGGACGGGTAGACGACGCGGCGCACCCCGGGCAGGTGGGCCGCGGCCCTCCGCGCCCAGTGCAGGTCCTCGTCGGCCTCGTCGATCAGCGGGCCGGCCGACCAGGGCGAGGTGTCCTCCTCGTCCTCGGTGATGTCGCACCACCGGTCGAGCAGCGCGGCGACGTAGGCCGCTGTCCGTTCGGACGGCGGCGTCCCCGCCCCGCCGTCGAGGTATCGGTCGTACAGGTCGCCGAAGACCCGGCCGGCGGTCTCGTCGTCCACCGGCCTCTCGCCTTCCCGGACGGCCAGGTCGTAGGTCAGGGCGGAGGCTCTCACACCGCGCCGGCACCCGCCTCGCCGGCCGCCGGGCCGGTGAGCGCCGTCTGGGCCTCGCAGGGCAGTATGGGAGCCATGACCGAGATCCACACCCCCCGCCTGCTCCTGCGCCGCTGGCACGACGACGACCTGGCCCCTTTGGCGGACATCAACGCCGATCCGTACGTCATGCGCTGGATCGGTGACGGCTCGGTCCTCGACGCGGACGGTACGGCGGAGACCGTCGAGCGCTGGGAGGAGGAGTGGGACGAGGAGGGCTTCGGCGTCTTCGCCGTGGAGCTCCTGGGCTCGGGCGAACTGGCCGGCGCCGTCGGCCTGTCCCTCCCGGACTTCCTGCCGGACGTGCTGCCCGCCGTACAGATCACCTGGCGGCTCGGCCGGTCCTTCTGGGGTCAGGGCTACGCCTCCGAAGCCGCCCAGGCCACCCTGGAGTTCGCGCTCCAGGACCGCGGCCTCGACCGGGTCGTCGGCATCGTGCGCCCGGGCGACGGGGCCTCGCAGAACGTGCTGCGCAAACTCGGCATGGAACCCGAGCGCGCGACGACCCACCCCGAGTACGGCTTCCCCCTGCACATCCACTCCATCGACCTCACCGAGTACCAGGCCTGACCGCGAGGGAGTACCGGCTGGTGGCCCGGGGCGGGACGCCACGCCGGAACGGGCCCTGGCCCGGACGGCCCGGCCGTGCCCGGCCCGGGCCCGGTGGGCGCGCCGCGCGCCTACCGCCGAAGGGGCTCGGCCGCCGTGCCGGGGGCCGGGCAGGGGCCCGGGTACACCGGGAAGCGGAGATAGGTGGTGACGTCGCCGCGGCGGCGGCCCGTCCGGTGGCTGACGAGTTCCTGGAGTCCGGTGAACGACTCCAGGGGCCCGGGCGCCAGGGCGTCGACGAGGGCACGGTACGGGCCGGTGGGCACGCCCTCGTCGCGCAGGACCGCCTCGACCCGGCGGACCGCCTCCCGTTCGTCCTCGCAGAGGCCCGGCATCCGCAGGTAGGTGGTCGCCTCGACCGCCCGCTCCGCGCCGCCCCGGAACGCCAGGCACGTCAACGCCGCCTCACCCGCGTCCTTCCGGTCCGGACCGGCGAGCGCGCGGTACACCTTCGCCGCGTGGAGCGGATCGTGGGCCCGTGCCGTCGAGGCGAAGGCGTTGACCGTGTCCAGGTCCGCGGCGTGATGGCGGTAGTAGACCTTGGCCCGTGCCGTGGGTGCGCCGGACAGGTCGAGGGCGAAGAACTCCAGCTCCCTGCCGCCGGGGGCGGAGTCGGAGCCGGAGCCGTGCGTCCGTACCGTGCTCCGCCAGGCGGCGTCCATGCCCAGCCGCTCCATGACCTGCCCGGTCACGGCCTCGCGCCGCCGGTGGTCCCACCGGTAGAGCCCGAAGTACGCCTTGAAGACCGGGGCCTCGCCGGGGCGCCAGGCCATCGCGTGCCAGAGCGGCGCGGGTTCGTGGCCGGCGTCGTCGAGGAAGACGTCCTCGACGCTCAGGTACCGGTCGAGGCTGACGCCGGGCAGGCCCGCGAACGCCCGCGACACCGCCCTGGCCGGTTCCGCGGGCCGCGGCGAGCGGAAGCCGGCGTCGAAGAGGATCCGCAGCTCGGGGCGGTCTCCCGACCAGTTGACCGAGAGCTCGGCGGGGAAACCGTCCGCCGCGACGTACGAGGGTATGCGGCACTCCCGTCCGACGGGCGCGTCGAACCAGTCGGCCAAGACCTCCCGGAGAATCGTTTCCGTCCGTCTCAGGCCGTCGGCGGGGAGGCGGAGCGCGCTCGCCGCGCTCGCCCATTGGCGGCAGACGAACGCGCCGAAGGATTCGTCGGCCGCGTCGAACAGCGCATATCGGGTTGCCATGGATGATGACTCGACTTTCCGTGTGATGTCGACACCGTTCTCGATGAGGCCTGGGGAGGCCCGTGGCCGGCCCCGGCTCACAGCCCGGCGGTCCCGGCGGTGATCGCGTCGAGCACTTCGTCCACGTGCTCCCCGTGCGTACGGTGCGCGAGCACGCAGACGCGGATGAGGCGCCGCCCCCCGACGGTGGTGCTGTGCACCATGGCCCTGCCGTCGGCGTTGATCCTGTCGAGCAGCCGGCAGGTCGCGGCCTCGGCGTCCTGCCGCGCCGCCTCCCCGGCGTCCCCCGGCCGGACGGCGAACGCGACGGTGGTCAGCTCGGGCTCCCAGGGCACGTCGAGCCGCGGGTCGGCGCTCAGCCGACGGTGCAGGCGGGCCGCGAGGTCGAGCTTCTCGTCGAGCGCGGCGCGGAAGGCGGACAGCCCGTGGAGGTGCAACGGGAGCCACACCCGCACGCCCCGGTTCTCCCGGCTCAGCTCGATGCCCCGCTGCGCGTAGTCCGGAAGGGCGTCGGACGCCCCGACGTCCTGGAGGGCGGGGGCCGTCCCCTCGTGCGCCGCGTGCAGCCGGGCCGGATCCCGGACGACGAGGGCGCCGGTGCCGAACGGCAGGAACAGGGCCTTGTGGGGATCCAGGGCCACGGAGTCCGCCCGTTCCAGACCCGCCGTGCGCTCGCGCCCGCGTGCGGTGAGCCGGAAGAAGCCCCCGTAGGCCGCGTCCACGTGGAACCAGAGGTCTTCGCGGGCGGCCAGACCGCCCGCGTCCGTCAGCGGGTCGATGGCACCGGTGTCCGTCGTCCCCGCCGTCGCGACCAGCAGGAACGGCCGCAGTCCCGCGGCGCGGTCGGCACGTATCAGCTCCGCGGCCGCGTCGAGGTCCATCCGCAGGTCACCGTCGACGGGTATCACGCGGACGTGGCGCCCCGGGATCCCGGCGATGCGGGCGGCCTTCGCGACGGAGTAGTGCGCCTGCTCGCCGACGTAGACGGTGCCCCGCCCGATGTCCTCCCCCAGCCGGTCGTGACGGGCCGTCACCAGGGCGGAGAGGTTGGCCATCGACCCGCCGGTGGTGAGGACGCCCGAACCGCCGGGCGGAAGCCCGCACACGTCCCGCGCCATCCAGCGCAGGACGCCCTCCTCCAGGGCGGTCAGCGCGGGAGAGGCGGCGGCGAGGGTGCCGTACCGGTTCAGCGCCTTGGTGTAGAACTCGGCGAGCGCCGACGAGTAGAGCCCGCCGCCGGGCGCCGCGGCCATCAACCGCGGACCGGCGGACTCGATGGCGTTCCCGGCGGCCGCCCCGAGCCGGTCCATCAGCGACTCCAAGGGGGCACCGCTCTCCGGCGGCCCGGACAGGAAGGACGCCGTCAACTCCTCCTCCGCCTCCGGAGCGGTCCCCACATGCGTCGGCCGGACGTCGAGCGTCGCGAGGAAGCCGGCGATCCGCCGCGTCACCAGGTCCGCCATCTCGACCATCGTGCCCTGGTCCGGATCCAGGGGTGTGGCGCGATGGAGGTTCATGGTGATCAGGATGGCCCACATCCCGCGCGTCGCGGCCGTGACTCCGGTCACCATGCGGTCCGAGGGCGGCGTCGTCGCCGGGAGTGCCGAGGTCCCCGGGCGGGTGGACCGCGCGACGCGGACGCCGGCGGACGTGGCGCCACGGGCGGTGACGCGCCGCGTCCCCCGGGGAGTCCGTGCCTCGCCGGGGGACGCGGCGTGCCGACGGACTACCAGGTGAAGGCGGCCGACTGGTTGCCGGTGGCGGTGCAGTAGGAGCTGAAGGAGCCGGTGGGCTTGTTGACGGTGAGCTTCAGGGACCAGTTGTTCTCGCTCGGCGCGCCCGCGAGGGCGGCCGAGTCGGTGGTGTCACCGGAGGCCAGGGAGCCGGTGGTGAGCGGGAGCGGACCGAACGAGATCGGGTCACCCGTGCCCGCGGCCGCGTGCGCGGTGCCGGAGAACCGCACCTCGCTCGTCGCACCGCCGGAGGTCTTGTTCAGCTTCAGCGTGGCGGTCACGGTGTTGGCCTTGAGCGGGTACTGGGTCCGGATGTCCGTGGAGTCGACGCGTATCGTCTTGCCGCCGCCGGAGTCGGCCGCGGTGAGCGTGACGGTGCCGCTGCCGGCGGAACCGCAGTCGTAGGTGGCCGTCGCCGTCGCCGGAGCGACGGCCGCCGCCGGTCCGGCCAGGGCCAGGGAAGCGGCGAGCGCGCTGGAGGCGGCGATCGAGATCAGGCCGATGCGTCGTGCGGAGAAGCCGTGCATGGGGTGCTCCTTCACGGAAGTGCCGTGTTCCTGGCGGAACGTGGATACGTGCGAGGGCCGGGCCCGGCGTCTCGACCGCAGTAAAGCCCGCGGTTCTCTTGCGGTGGTTGGCGGTCGGTTGGCGGTCTCTTGGGCGCCGTCGGCGGACCGCGCGGAGCGCCGGAGGCGGCTCCTCGCCGTCGCCGCCCCTTCACTTTCTCCGCGACCTCGCGGCGCGGCTCCTCTCCGCGCAGGTCGGCACCACGGCGCCGGCGCGTCCGGCGCGGCCCCGGCGCCCTGACCCGTGACCAGGGCCGTGGCCGGAGTGGCGGGAATCCGGATGCGGTGAGCCGTTCGTTCCCGGGGACTCCACTGCCCGCATAGGCCGCGTATGGCACATCCGGGCAAGATGGGCTCGAATGTTCCGACTCAGGGAACGACCACGAACCCGAAAAGGAGCAGCGTTGTCCGAACCGCAGGATGTCGCCCGCACGGAGTGGTGTGTCGTGCTCAACGGCGAGGGACAGTACGCGATCTGGCCGGCCGCCCGTGAACTGCCCGCCGGCTGGCGGGCGGAGGGCGTCCGAGGGGAGCGGGAGCGGTGCCTGGCACGGGTGCAGGAGGTGTGGACCGATCCGCGTCCGGTGGGCCTGCGTCATCGAGTGGCCGAGGGGGTGAGCGCCGGTGGTGTCGACGTGGTGACGGTCACCGGGCGGCAGGCGCGCCGGGTGCCGGAGGCGGAAGCCCTGTGCGGCGAGGGATTCGCCCTGACCTTCCGGGAGTTGGACGCGGCGTCGAACCGCTGGGCCCGCTATTTGCGGTCGCTGGGCGTGGGGCGCGGCGCGGTGGTGGGGGTGCTGCTCGGGCCGGGTGCCGAACTGCACGCGGTGACGCTCGGCGTGTGGAAGGCGGGGGCGGGGTGTCTGCCGCTGGAGCCGGAATCACCGGCGGTTCCGCTGTGCGCCCTGCTCGGCGCCGCCGGGGCGCGGTTTCTGGTCACCGAGATGCCGTACGCGGCCGCCGGCTTCGGGGGACAGGTGCGGTACGCGGACGATCCCGAGGTGTGCGGCGCGCTGGCTCGGCTCTCGGACGAGCCGCTCGGCCGGACGCCGGATCCCGAGGACGTGGCGTATGTGATGCGGGTGCCTTCGGCGGCCGGGCCGCCGCTCGCCGTGGCGGTTCCTCATCGTGGACTGGCGCATCACCTGGCCTCGGTCGCGGGGGTGTTCGCCGGGGCGGGTGACGGAGGCACGGCGGTCTTCGCGCCGGTGGCCTCCGAGGGGACGGTGGCGGGGCTGTGGGCGCCGCTCTGGGCCGGACGACGGGTGCTTCTCGCGCCGCGGGCGCTGGATCCGGTGATGTCGGCGGCGTGGCTGTCGGGTGCCCGATCACTTTCGGCACTCATGCTGACAGCCCATCACCTCAGACTGCTGTTAGAGCAGTTGGGGCCCACGGCGGGTGCGGAACTGGCTCGGCGGTTCGTGGTCACGGGCGGCGCGTCCGGGCCCGCGGCGGCACGACTCGCCGGGCTGCTCGGCTCCGGACGGCTGTGTACCGCGTACGGGGCGGCCGAGACGTCGTTCGGTCCCCTTCTGCCCCCCGGGCAAGCCGACGGCGACACCCGGATGCGGGTGCTCGACGACGATGGTCTGCCGGTACCGGACGGCGCGGTGGGGGAGTTGTACGTGGCCGGCCCGGGTGTGGCCCGCGGTTATGTGGGACGGGCCGCGCTGACGGCGCAGCGGTTCGTGCCGGACCCCTACGGCCCGGCGGGGACGCGGATGTACCGCACCGGGGAGTTGGCCCACCGGACGAGTGCGGGCGAGGTACGGCTGCTCGGCCGTACCGACCGGCAGGTGTGGGCGCGCGGTCACCGGGTCGACCCGGCGGAGACCGAGGAGGCGCTCCACGACCATCCCGGCGTCGCCGAGGCCGTCGTCGACGCCGAGGACGTACCGGGCGACGTCCGGCTGGCCGCTTATGTGGTGCCGCGCCCCGGCGCACAGGGGCTGGACCCGGCGGCACTGGCGGCCCACTGCGGGCGGCGGCTGCCGGCCGCTCTGGTCCCCACGAGCATCACCCTCCTCGACGAGGTGCCGCGCGGCGCCGACGGACGGGTGGAGCGGTCGGCGCTGCCCGGACGAACCGGCGGGCACGGACAGCGGGAGCCCGGGGGGCGCGGCAGCCGGGCCGTGCCCGGGAAGCGCTTGTTCCCCGGCGGATCCGGTCTCGTGGAGTCGCTGGCGGCCCACCGGGTCCCGGGAGCCTGCTTCGCGTTCTTGGAGGGCGGGCGCTTGGTGGCGGTGGAGGCCGCGGGCAGCGACGGAGCGGGCAGGCCGATCACTCCGCGCACCGCCTTCCCGGCGGGGCGGCTGAGCCGGCACGTCGCGGCGCTGGGCGCCCTGCGCCTGGTGGACCAGGGGTTGCTGGCGCTGGACGCCGAGGCCGGCCGCGCCGGGGACGCTCCGGTCACCTTGGCGGATCTGCTGTGCCGCCGCGGGACCGACATCGGCGCCGCACTGCTGCCCGCGCTGCTGGAGCATGCCACGGGTGAGGTGCTCGGCCCCCTGCTGCGGCGTCTGGTGCTGGGGCCGCTCGGCCTGGACGGCAGCCGCTTCGGCGGGCCCCCGGTCCGGAGCGGCGGCGGGAGCGGCGCGCCGGTGGCGCGCGTGGGCCATGACGCCGCCGGCCGAGCGCTGCACGGTGTCCGCTGGGCCGTGGGCCCGTCCCAACTGTGGACCACCGCACCGGATCTGGCCAAGGTGGCCTTGGAGCTCCGGCGCTCCTTGCGTGGCGGTCCATGCGATCGGGACACCGCGGCGCGCGGGGCGGCCTTGGGTCCGGACGGCCTCCGCGCTCTCGGCGCGGAGAACGCAGTCCACCGTGCCGATGAGGCGGGCGATCTCGTCGCGGCACCGCCCGGCTACTACGCGGCGTCGGTTTTCTGTGCGCGCGCGGACCGCGGTCTCGTCGTGCTGGCCAACGGCAATGCGGGGGGTCGCGTGAGCAGAGAAATCGTGGCCGGTCTGAATGAGCGTACGTCATATGACGGAGGGGTGCCGGACGGATGGTGACGGAGCGTTGCCGAAGAATCCACCGGTCCCGTGCGCTGGCGGCAACTGGTGGGAACACAGAGTGAGTTGTCGTACAAGTGTGTTGTCGATGGGAGGTCTGCTCCACACAATGACTTGGCAATGTCTTCGCGGGGGGCGGGGCGTGCGCGGTCCCGGAAGGAGGCGGAGTGGCGCCCCGATTGACGTTTCAGGTGCTGGGGCCGCTCAAGGTGAGTGTGGACGGCAGACCACTGCTGCTGCGCAGCGCACGGCAGCGCACGGTACTGGTCCTGCTGCTGCTCACTCCCGGACGCGCGGTCTCCGTCGACGCGCTCGCGGAGGCCGTCTGGTGCGGAGCTCCGCCCGCCACCGCGCGCAACCAGATCGCCATCTGCGTCTCCGCCCTGCGCAAGACGTTCCGCGACGAGGCGGGCGTGGACGGCCTCATCGAGACGCTGCTGCCCGGCTACGTGCTGCACAGTGACGGCCATTACGTCGATGTGGCCGACCTGTACGAGTCGGCCGCGGCCGCCCGGGCCGCCGTCGAGGCGGGGGACGCGCCGGAGGCCGCGGCCCGGTTCGAGCACGCCCTCGCGCTCTGCTCGGGTCCGGTACTCGACGGCATGGACGGCGGCGCGCTCAGCGGCACGGTCGGCAGGATCACCGAGCTGAGGACCAACCTGACCGAGGAGTACGCCGTCCTGCAACTCGGGCAGGGACGCTACCGATCGGTGGTGGAGTGCCTGGCTCCGGTCGTCGCCGAGCACCCGCTGCGCGAGAACGCCCGCGCCGTCCTCATGCGGGCCTACCACCTGTCGGGCCGCCGGTCCGAAGCACTGGACTGCTACCGCGAGGGGCGCCGGGTACTCGTCGCCGAGCTGGGCGTCGAGCCCGGTGCCGAACTGCGAGAGGCGCACCGCGAAGTACTGGAGGGCGACGGGCGGACCGCGGCCGTACCGGCCGCCGCTCCGCGAGCCGCCCCCGCTCCTCTCCCCGACCCGGTCGCCGTGCGCCGCCGGATGCCCCTGCCGCCCGAGCCGTTCGTCGGACGCCAGGCCGAACTGAGGCTGCTGGATCGGCTCCTGCCGGCGGCGTCGGGTCACGCCGGCGGCGCCACGGCCGGCGTCGTGGCGGTCTGCGGGCCGGCCGGTGTCGGCAAGAGCGCGCTGGCCCTGCACTGGGCCGACAGGATGGCGGAACACTTCCCCGACGGCCGGCTCTACCTGGACCTCCGGGAACCGCGGGGACGCGACGGCCACGGCTCGCCCGACGCGGCTGTGGAGCAGGCGCTCCGCGCGCTCGGGGTTCCCGGGACCTCGATCCCCGCGGATCCCGGGAACCGGGTGGCGCTCTACCGCGGTGTCCTCGACGACAGACGGCTGCTCGTCGTCCTCGACGACGCCCGCTCGCTCGAGCAGATCCGCCCGTTGCTGCCCGGCCGCGGCCCCGCCCGGGCCCTGGTCACCAGCCGCGACCCGCTGCACGGGCTCGCCGGGACGCCCGACGCGGTACGGGTGGACCTGGACGTCATGAACCGGGCCGAGTGCCTGGACCTGCTCGCCGCCACGATCGGGGAGCACCGGGTGACGGCCGAACCGGCCGCGGCCGAGCGCCTGGTGGACCTGTGCGACCGGCTACCGCCGGCCGTGCGCGTCATCGCCACCCGGCTGCTGTCCGACCGCCGGGGCACGCTGCGCCAGATGGCGGCACGGGTGGAGGACCGCCGTGAGAGGGTGAGCACGCTCAGCCCCGGCGAGAGCGGGGTGCGCTCAAGCGTCTGGCTCGGCTACCGGGCGCTCCCCGTGCGCGCCGCACGGCTCTACCGGCAGCTCGGCATGCTGGACATGCCCGACTTCCCGGCCTGGATCGGCGCCCCCGTCCTCGGCGTCACACCGCGGGTGTCCGAGGAACTGCTCCACCAACTCGTCGGCGCCCGGCTCCTGGAGGTTCGTCCCGCGTACGGTGGAACGAACCGCTTCCGTTTCCAGGAGGTGATGCGCCGGTTCGCCCGGGAGCGGTGCCTGGCCGAGGACGACGCGCGGGAGGGCGAGCAGACCCTGGAAAGGATCCTGAGCGCCATGCTCTCGGTGGTGCACGCGGCACAGGAGCAGCTTTACGGGAAGAGCGAGACACCGCACGGCTGCGCGGTGTTCCCCCGGCCGGTTCCGGGCGAGACGGTGAGTGAACTCGTCGCCGATCCCATCGAGTGGTTCGAAGGCGAGCGCGAGGCGCTCGGCGCGCTGGTGGCGCAGGCGGCGCGGGAGGGGCGGACGGAGTGCGCCTGGCTCCTCGCCGTCGGAATGGTCCCGTTTTACGAGATACGCAACTACCTGGACGACTGGCGACGCACCGCCGAGTGCGCCCTGGAGGGTGCCCGGCGCGCGGGCGACACCCGCGGGGCGGGCACCATGCTCCGCTCCCTGGGGACGCTCGCCATCTACCAGCGCCGCTATGGGGAGGCGCGGGAGCGGCTGCTCACCGCTCTTGCCTGCCTGGAGCGGAGCGACGACATCCAGGGCCGGGCCATCGTCCGGCGCAACCTCGCGATCTGCGCCCGCTTCTACGGCGACCTCACCGAGGCGGCCCGCTACTGCGAGGAGTCCCTGACCCTGTTCCGGCGGTCCGGGGACAACTCCGGCCTCTCCCACGCGCTGGGACTGCTCGCCCAGATCGAGATCGAGCAGGGCGATCCGGAACGCGGCGTGGAGCTCAGCAACGAGGCGATCCAGGTCAGTTACGAGGCGGGGTCGTTGCGCAGCCGCACCCAGAACCTCTACCGGCTCGCGGAGGCGCTGCTCGGAGCGGGCCGGTCCGCGCAGGCCGAGCGGGTCTGCCACGACGTGGTGGGGCTCGCCCGCGGCCAGGGCGACCGGCTCGGCGAGGCCCACGGCCTCTGCGCCCTCGGCGAGGCGCAGTGGCGGCAGCACGAACCGTACAAGGCCCGCGCCAGCCTGCTGCTGGCGCTGCGCCTCGCCGAAGAGGTGGGCGACCGGTTCCTGCAGGCCCGGATCGTCATCCACCTCGCCTGTGCGGATGTGGTCCGCGGCGGTACCGGCGTGGGAGAGCCCCTGGACTGGGCCCAAGAGGAGTTCCGCACGCTCAACGCGCCGCTGTGGGAGCGGCGCGTCGGCCGGCTGCGCGAGGCTCTGAAGTCGCACGACACGGTCCATCCCATCGAAGGGGCGTTCCTGGCCTGCCTGCTCGCCGACCGCTGACCCGGGTGCCGGGCTCCTCCGGGGCCCGCGCACGCGTCACGTCCAGGGCAGATCCTTCTCGTCCCGCCGGTGCCCGGCCGCGGGGAGCGGCGGGGGAGGAGCGGTCGGGGTGCCGGCGGACGCTCTGGTGGCCGTAGGGGGATTGCGCACGAAGGAATCTCCTCACGAGTGCACCGGAAATATCTCCCGGCGTCATCGGGACTGTCTTCCCCAAGCATTCTAGCGGCGGGCTCTTTTGTTGTTGTTTCGCCGCTGTTTTGCGTGCTCGAAATCGATCCGATAACAGGCGGAGAGGGTCCGGGGATAGGGTCCTGGAAAAGTCGTGCCCAGGAGATGCCGTGGGACGGAGATTGCGCTGTGCTGAACTCTGCTGGTGTCGCTTCGCGGCCCGCCGGGGAGGGCGGCGGGCCGGACGGCCCGGGCGCCGACGGACCGGGACCGCTTGCTTTCCGGCTGCTGGGCCCGGTCTCCGTGACCCGGGCGGGCGCGGCGGTCCCGCTGTCCGGCACCAAGGTCCGCACCGTGCTCGCGGTGCTGCTGCTCGCGCGCGGCGCGCTGGTCGCCGACAGCCGGCTGAGCGCGGCACTGTGGGAGGACGCACCGCCGCCCACGTCGAACGCGCAGATCTACACCTATGTTTCGCGGCTCAGGAAAACGCTCGGAAGCGGCGCGCGGATCGACCGGAAAGGACCGGGGTACGTTTTCGACGCCCGGGGGGCGGAAATAGACCTGCTTGATTTCGAGCGACTTGAGCGGCACGGCCGGCGGGCCTTCGCGGAGAACCGCCACGAGGAAGCGGCGCGGCTGCTCGGCGCCGCCCTCGACTGCTGGAGCGGCCATGCCCTGGAGAACGCGACCGAGTACCTTCTGCGGTTCGAACGGCCACGTCTGGAAGCTCTGCGGAAGCGGGCGCTGGAGTGCCGGATCGAGGCGGAACTGTCGCTCGGGCGGCACCGCTTACTGGTGCCCGAGCTCCTCTCCCTGGTCGTCCGCTTTCCCATGGACGAGAACCTGCGCGCCCACCTCATCACCGCACTCCACCACTCCGACCGGCACGCGGAGGCCGTCCGGGTCTACGGCGAGGGCCGCCGGATCCTCGAGGAACAACTCGGCGTCGTTCCCGGCCAACGGCTGAGCGGAGCCTACCTGCGGATGCTGCGCGGGGGGAGTGCCGGGGCGGCGCGCCGGCCGCTCGTCCCGCCGCCCGCCCGGACCGGCGTGCCCACCGGACACGACCACCGGAAGGCGGCCGCCCCGGCGGCCCCGTGCCGCGGCGGTGTCCGGTGCGGACAGCCCTGTTCACGACGGACGGCCGAACCCGGCTGCCCCAGACACAAGGACGGTGACTGCCATGAGTGACACGGACCCGCTCTCCCGACGGAGCGCGGCGCAGGCGCTCCGCTCGGCCATCGAGGAAGCGGCCGGCTTGTTGGAGGTGGACTACGCGCGCGGTGACGTGCTGCGCGTACTGGAGGTGTACGGAGGCGATCTGAGCCGGGCGGTGGTCGCCTTCCGCGTGGCGACCGGCGCGCACCGCGCGGGTGAACTCGATTGCCGGTTCACGGTGCCGCGGGAGGTCGATCCGTACCGGCTCGCCGTGGAGCACGGATTGCTGGAGGAGACCGACCACCCCGTGGCCCGGCTGCTCGCGGACCTGCGCGACAACTGCCCGGTCGACGGCTACGGCATCGACTTCGGCGTGGTGGGAGGCTTCAAGAAGATCTGGGTGGTGCTGCCCCCCACCGCCCTGCAGAACGTCAAGGAGCTGGCCGGCCTCCCGTCGATGCCGCGCGGCCTGGGGGAGAGCCTGGACTTCGTCTCCCGGCACGGCCTGGGCGACACCGTGGGCCTGCTCGGCATCGACTACCGCGACCGCACCGTGAACGTCTACTTCGGCGAGCCGCCCGCCGGGGGCATCGCCCCCGAGTCCGTACGGTCCATGCTCCGCGAGGTCGACCAGGCCGAACCGAGCGAGCAGATGCTCCGGCTCGGCCGCCGGGCCTTCGGCGTCTACGTGACCCTCGGCTGGGACTCCCCGGCCATCGAGCGGATCTGCTTCGCCGTGGCGACGACGGATCCGGCCTCCCTGCCCGTCGAACTCGACGAGCGGATCGAGAGGTTCGTGCGCCACATGCGACGCACCGACCCGGACACGAAATTCGTCTACGCCGTCGCCTCGCAGCCCGACGGCGAGTACTACAAGCTCCAGTCCTACTACCGGTGGGATTCCGGCGTGCGGGACATCATGCGGCTCCCGGCAGGAGCCCTCGCGGACCCGGTGTGACCCGGCACCGCCTTCCTGCCGTCCCCCTCTTCTTCCTCCCTTCCCCCTTTCGTTCCCTTTCGGAGGACCGATCTTGAGCACCCTGGAAGTTCCGGTACTGATCGTCGGCGGCGGCGGCTCCGGACTGGCCGCCTCCGTCTTCCTCTCGGGCCACGGCGTCGACCACCTGCTGGTGGAGCGCCGCGCGGACACGTCGCGCCTGCCGAAGGCGCACTACGTCAACCAGCGCACCATGGGCATCTTCCGCCAGTACGGCCTGGCCGATGACGTGGCCGAACCGGCCGCCGGACCCGAGCAGTTCGGCAAGGTCCGGTGGCAGACCACGCTCACCGGTCCCGGCCCCCTGGACGGGCGGGTCATCCACGAGATGGACGGCTTCGGGGGCGGTGCGCTGCGCGAGACGTACGAAGCGGCGGGCCCCGCGCTGCCGGCCAAACTGCCTCAGATGCGCCTGGAGCCGGTGCTGCGCCGCCACGCGGAGCAACGCAATCCCGGCCACGTCCGGTTCGGCCACGAGCTGGTCTCGCTGACCGAGAACGCCGACGGCATCACCGCCGAGATCCGCTGCGTCGCCACCGGCGGAATCACCACGGTCACCGCGGAGTACCTGATCGCGGCGGACGCCGGCCGCACCGTGGGCCCCGCCCTCGGCGTACGCATGGAGGGCCTGCCCGCCCTCTTCGACGCCACCACGGCCTACTTCTCCGCGGACCTGTCCGAGTGGTGGACCGGGGGCTCGGTCATCACCTGGTTCCTCAACCCGTACCGCGCCGACCTGTCCAGCGCCCTCATCGAGATGGGCCCGACCTGGGGCAGACACTGCGAGGAGTGGGGACTCCACCTGCCGCTCGCCGGCATCGACCGCACCGACGAGAAAGCGGTCGCGGGCCGCGTCCGCGAGGTGCTCGGCCTGCCCGGCCTCGACCTGACCCTGCACGACGTGACGAGCTGGACCGTGGAGGCGGTGCTCGCCGAGCGCTATCGGCACGGCCGGGCGTTCCTCGTCGGAGACGCCGCCCACCGCCAGCCGCCCGCCGGGGGACTCGGCCTCAACAGCGGTATCCAGGACGCGCACAACCTCGCCTGGAAGCTCGCCGCGGTGCTCTCGGGACGTGCCGGCGACCGCCTGCTCGACACCTACGAGACCGAGCGCCGGCCCGTCGGCCAGTCCAACATGGCCTGGGCGATGTCCGCCGCCGCACACCACCAGGTGGTCATCGACGCCGCCGTCGGCCTCGGCCCGCACGTGCCGCCGGAGCGCCGCACGCCCGTGTTCCTCTCCTACTTCTCGCCGACCCCGGTCGGCGCCGCACAGCGCGCCAGGGCCGCGGAGATCTTCGCGACCCACCGCGGCGAGTGCCAGGCCCTCGACGTGGAGACCGGCTTCGCTTACGAGCGGGGCGCGGTCGTCCCGGACGGCAGCCGGCCGCCGGCCCGCTCGCCGCTGGGCGACGAGTACCGGCCCGTGGCCCGCCCGGGGCACCTGCTGCCGCACGCCTGGATCGAGCGGGACGGACGACGTGTGTCCACCCACGACCTGGTCGGCTCCGGCACCGGCTTCGTGCTGTTCACCGGGGCGGACGGGGCGGCGTGGACCGAGGCCGCCGAACGGGCGGCCGGGAAGCTCTCCGTCCCCGTGACCGTGGTCCGGATCGGAGACGGAGACGAGGGCGCGGAGTACACCGACGCCGACGGCGCCTGGCGGCGCCTGTGCGGGACGGACGGCGCCGATGCCCGCGCCGCCGTTCTCGTCCGGCCGGACCAGCACGTGGCCTGGCGTGCCACGGGTGCCGAGGCCGATCCCGCCGGAGCCCTGACCGAGGCGCTCGGCCTCGTTCTCGGGGTGCTCCGGACCCCGTGACCGGGCGCGCCCGCCTGCCGAACCCCCTGACCCCCACGGAAGAAGCAGCATGATCGACAGAAGGTCCTTCCTCGCCGGTACCGGCGGTGCCGCGCTGGCCGTCACCGCGCTGACCGGCGCCGCGCAACCCAAGTCGAGCGCAGCGCAGACCCGTTGGAGCCGGCTCGCCGACCGGCTCCAAGGACGCCTCGTACTCCCCTCGGACGCGGACTACCAGCGCGCCAAGCAGCTTTACCAGGTCCAGTTCGACGCCATCAGTCCCCGGGCGGTCGCCTACTGCGCCTCCGCCGCCGACGTCGCCGCCTGCGTGCGCTTCGCCCAGGCGTACGGCATACCCGTCGCCGCGCGCAGCGGCGGCCACAGCGCGGGCGGCCATTCCACCACCCGGGGGCTGGTCATCGACGTGTCCCGACTCAACTCCGTGGTACGCGGGGAGCGTTCGGTGCGGGTGGGGGCGGGCGCCCAGTCCGTCGACATCGCGGACACGCTCGCCCCGGCCGGCCTCGGCCTCTCCCTCGGCTACTGCCCCACCGTCGCGGCCGGCGGATTCCTCCAGGGCGGCGGCATGGGCCTGTTCACCCGCAGCATCGGCATCGCCTCCGACAAGGTCACCTCGGCACAGGTGGTCCTCGCCGACGGACGCACCGTCACCGCCTCTCCGCACCACGACAGCGACCTCTTCTGGGCCCTGCGCGGCGGCGGGGGCGGCAACTTCGGGATCGTCACCTCGTACGAGGTCGCCCCCTCACCACTGACCGACGTGGCCGCCGTCAACCTCGTCTGGACCTTCGACCAGGCCCTGGACATGCTCGACGGCTGGACCCGGTGGCTGCCCGACGCCCCGTGGACGATCGGCAGCGGCGTCAACGTCACGCTGACCGACGCGGGTCCCGGCACGGTGCCGACCGCCGCCGTGTTCCTGGGCTCGGTGGACACCGGCAAGGGGTTCGACGACGAGATCGCCCGCCTGGTCTCGCTGGTCGGCCGCCCACCGGTGGCACAGCGGAAGTTCACGGCCCCGTACAAGTCCGTCCTGATGTCGCTGTACCAGTGCTCCGACCTCACCGTCCAGCAGTGCCACCGCGCCGACACCTCCCCCGGCGGGACGCTCCGGCGCCCGGCGTTCGGCGCTTGGCGCAGCCGGCTGTTCGAGCGGACGATGCCGCGCGAGGGCTGGGCGAAGGCGCTGCGGGCGTTCGACGCGAGCCGGTTCCCCGGGCAGATGCGCCAGTTGCAGATCTCCGCCCTCGGCGGCCGCGCCAACACCGTGCGCCGCGACGCCACCGCCTACGTCCACCGCGACAGCCTCTTCTCGGTCAGTTACCTCACCTCGAACCCCGCCGGGCCGGTGCCGGCCGAGGCCACGTCCGCCGCGTGGGAGTACGTCGACCGCGGCTTCACGGTGATCGACCCCTACTCCAACGGCGAGACGTACCAGAACTTCATCGACCCGCGCCTGCCGGACTGGCGGCGCTCCTACTACGCCGAGAACTACGCGCGGCTGGCGCGGATCAAGCGGAAGTACGACCCGCACCGGTTCTTCCGGTTCGCCCAGGGCGTCGGCTGACCGCTGCCCGGTCCGCCGCCCGCCATCCCAGGGAGCCGGTCGCTCGCGGGCCGGTTCGGAATCGGAAGGAGCACGTCATGAAGATCGCGGACCCGGCGCGTCCGGCCCCGCTGCCCCTGCCCGACGGGGTCTCCCCGGACGAGGTGCGCCGGGCCACGGCCCGGCTGATCGCGTACGTCGGCGACCGGGCCGACGCCGACGGCGCGATACGCGAGCAGTGCGAGAGCAGAGTGCTGGAGTCGGCGCTCGCCCTGTCGCTGATGGCCAGAACGGGCACGGACTCCCCGCCCCGCGGCCGCCTCCTCGGCTATCTGCGCGGCCACCAGGAGTCCCCGGACCCGCTCGACCGGGTGCTCGCCTCGCGGGCCATCGGGCTCGCCGCGGGCCGGGACCCCGGCGGCGACGGCGCCCTCGCCGGCGCCCTGGCGTCGGGCGTCCTCGACGCCGCGCCGGGCTTCATCTCCACCCGCCGCCGCCTGATGGTCTACGCGGTGCTCTCGGTGCTCGGCTGCCCACTGCCCGCCGACGCCGGGCTCCCGGGCGGCGGCCGGATACCCACCGACCCGCTGCACTCCTGGGCCGCCGTCCAGCAGGCGGCCATCACCCTGATCCTCGCCGGCGCCCTCGGCGAACGGAACCGGGCCACCGAGGCCGCCCTGGACACCCTCCTGGCCACCGACCCCGCCGGCACGGTGTGGGAGGGCTACGCGCTGATGCACCTGCTGGTGCTGCACGCGCTCGCCGGCACACCCGGCCACGAGGAGACCGTGCGCCGCGGCCTCGCGACCCTGCTGCGCCACCAACGCACCGACGGCGGCTTCCCGTTCGTCCTGGAGATGGACAACTGGTGCACCTCCACCGGCGGACTCGCCCTGCACGCGGCGGGCGCCGACCCGGCACTGCTGCGCCGGATGGCCGCGACGCTCGCCGCCCGGCGGGGCGGCGCGCCGCTGCGCTCGCTCTCCCGCGGCACGGCGCTGACCGGCGGCTGGTCCATGTCACCGCTCGTCGCGCAGAACGACGTCGACGACACCTCCTGCGCCCTGGAGTTCCTCCAGGCGGTCGACCCGGTCGCGCACGCCGGGACGGTACGCGGCGGGGTGGCCGCGCTGCTGGCCGTGCAGGGCGCGGACGGCGGCTTCCCGACCTACGTCGAGGGCGCCTCCTCCGAACCGTGCATGACGGCCGCCGCGGTCTGCGCGCTCGGCCCGCACCCGGCCGCCGCACCACGGCGTGAGAAGGCGCTGGCGTTCCTCGCCGACAGTCAGCAAGCCGACGGCGGCTTCGAGCCGGGCTGGAGCCGCAGCCGTCTGCACAGCCTGTTCCGCGTACGGCTCGCCGCCTGCACGGCGGGACGGGACGACAGGCGCTCCGCCGCCATGGCGGTGCGGATCGAGCGGACGGTGTGCGAGACGCAGAACGCCGACGGCGGCTGGGGCATGCGGCCCGGCGACCCCAGCGACGACATCAGCACGGCCTACGGCCTGATCACCCTCTGCCACGCCGACGACCCGCGGCCCGTCGGCGCCGCCCTGACCTGGCTGCTGGAGCGGCAGAAGGCCGACGGCAGTTACGGCGGCCCCCCGGACATGGTCGGCCCGCGGCCTTTCGCCTACCACTTTCCGCTGCTCACCGACATCCCGGTGCTGCTCGCCTTCGGGCACGCCCGCGCGCGGGTCCGGCACCTGGGCGGCTCGGGGGCGCGGTGAACCGTACCGACCGACACCGGCCGCACCGACGCCCGTGAGCGACGCGGTCCACCCCCACGGAACACGGAGAGACTGACATGCTGCGAAAACTGGCCGCCCTGCCCAGCGGAAGGGTGGGCAAATGGGTCGTCATCGCGCTCTGGGCCGTCGTACTGGTTCCCGCGCTGATGCTGGCCGGAAAGCTCGGTGACGCGGAGGAGAACGACAACTCGGCCTGGCTGCCCGGCAGCGCGGAGTCCACCGCCGTCGTCGAGCGCGCCCAGAAGGTGATGCCCGTCGATTCCGTGCCCGCGGTCGTGGTCTACGACCGGGCCGGCGGGGTCACCCAGGCCGACCTGGCCAAGGCGCGCGCGGACGCCAAGGCGTTCCAGGGCATCGAGAACGTCGTCGGCACCCCGCAGGGCCCGGTCGCCTCCCAGGACGGCAAGGCCATCCGGACCGTCGTCCAGGTCCACAAGGACAAGTCCGGCTGGGAGGGGCTCGGCAAGGCCGTCGACGCGATGACCGACGTCGGCGAGGACGGCGCGGACGGCCTCGGCTTCCACGTCGCGGGACCGGCCGGCTACGGTGCCGACTCGATCAAGGCGTTCGGCGGCGGCGGCGCGCTGACCACGATCACCGCGCTGGTCGTGGTCGCGATCCTGCTGGTCACCTACCGCAGCCCGCTGCTCCCGCTGCTGCCGCTGATCACCGTCGGCGTGGCCCTTACGGCGGCCAAGGCACTGATCTACCTCCTGGCCGAGGACGCCGGCCTCGTCGTCAACAAACAGACGAGTTTCATCCTGGTCGTACTGATCTTCGGCGCGGCCACCGACTACGCGCTGCTGCTGATCTCCCGGTACCGGGAGGAGCTGGCCCGGCACCAGGACCGGCACACGGCGATGGCGGAGGCCCTGTACCGCTCCGGCCCGGCGATCGTGGCCAGCGCGGCGACCGTCGCGATCAGCCTGACGCTGCTGACGCTCGCCGTCCTCAACTCCACCAAGGGGATGGGCCCGGCCTGCGCCGTGGGCGTCGTGGTCGGTCTGCTCGCCATGATGACGCTGATGCCGGCCCTGCTGGTCGCCTGCGGCCGGTGGATCTTCTGGCCGGTGAGACCCGCCTACGGTGCCGAGGGCGAGAAGAGGGAGAGCGTCTGGAACCGGGTGGGGAACGCCATCGCGGGTCGCCCGCGGCTGGTGTGGGCGGGCACCGTGGTGGTGCTCGCGGCGATGGCTCTCGGCACGCTCGGACTCGACGCCTCGGGCCTGTCCAACAAGGACCAGTTCACCGGCAAGCCGCAGGTGGCGGTGGCCGAGGAGATCCGGGCCGCCCACTTCCCGGCCGGGGCGGGCGACCCCGTCCACGTCGTCGCCGACGCCGGCGCGGCCGACCGGGTGCGGACGGCGCTGGCGGGAGTGCCCGGGATCGCCGCCGTCGCGGATCCGGTGGTCCGGGAGGGCGAGGCGGTGCTGCTCGCCCAGCTCGGGGACGAACCCAGCGGCGAGGCGGCGCGACGTACCGTCGAACGGGCCCGGACCGTGGTCCACCGGATCGAGGGCGCGGACGCGCAGGTCGGCGGCAGCACGGCGATCATGGTCGATACGGAGCACGCGGCGGTCCGCGACTCCAAGGTGATCATCCCGATCGTGCTGCTCGTGGTCCTGCTCATCCTGGCGGTGCTGCTGCGCGCGGTGGTAGCGCCGCTGCTGCTGATGATCACGGTGCTGCTGTCGTTCGGCGCGGCCCTCGGCGTGAGCAGCCTGGTGTTCGAGCACGTGCTCGGCCTCGCCGGTGCCGACGCCTCGTACCCGCTGCTGGCCTTCGTGTTCCTGGTCGCGCTGGGCATCGACTACAACATCTTCCTGGTGACTCGGATCCGGGAGGACGCGTTGCCGCACGGCACCCGGCGCGCCGCGCTGACCGGCCTGTCGTCCACGGGCGGTGTGATCACCTCGGCGGGGGTGGTGCTGGCCGGCACCTTCGCGGCGATGGCTTCGCTGCCGCTGGTCTTCGCGGTGGAACTGGGCTTCACGGTGGCGTTCGGCGTGCTGCTCGACACCATCGTGGTGCGCTCGGTCCTGGTCACGGCGCTCGCCCTGGACGCGGGCCGCTGGATGTGGTGGCCCGGCGCGCTGTTCCGGCGCCATGACGACGCCCCGGCACCGGCCGGCGAAGCCGGCCACACCCCCGCGTACAGCGGCACATGAACCACCCCGCCACGGGCTCCCGCGCCGCGCGGGACCCGTGCGGACACTTTCGGGGCGGACCCTAGGAGTGCGAAGACGATGGACACGAGGGACACGAGGGACCGGGGCATCCGTCGCGGCACCGTGACCGCCGCTCCGGTGGCCGTCGGACGGCGCGGACGGCAGGCCGGTGCCGAGCAGGGGACGGAGAGACGGGCCGGGAGCACGGACGGCGCGGGCGCGCTGCGCATAGCGGAACTGGAGCGGGAGATCCAGGAGTTGCAGCGCGCCAACGAGACCCTCAAGCAGTACGTCAGCAAGGCGCTGGACCTCGGCACCGTCGCCCCCCGGCGCCGGGGCGACCTCGCCCCGTACCGCGACGGGTGGGGTGGCCCGGCCACGGTGGACCCGGCACCGCCTCCCGTACCGGACGTCGCGGTGGAGTTCCGGGTGCTCGGCCCGGTCGAGGCGGCCGTCGGCGGCCGGTGGGTGGACCTCGGCGCGCCCAAGCAGCGGGCGGCACTCGTCCTGCTGGTGAGTCAGGTGGGCCAACCGGTCTCGGTGGACGTGCTGGTGGAAGCGCTGTGGGAAGGCCGCCCGCCACAGTCGGCGGTCACTTCGCTGCACGCGTACATCGCCAACCTGCGGCGCGTCCTGGAACCGCACCGGGCGCCGCGCACCCCCTCGACGGTGCTGTGCACACGGGGCCGCGGGTACCTGTTGAACAGCCGGGCCGTCGAGGTCGACGCCCGCCGCTTCTGGGAGAGCGCCACCGCCGGCTGGCAGGCCCTCGACCGGGACGAACCGCAGCGTGCGCTGCGCGCGTTCGAGGCGGGCCTGGACCTGTGGCGCGGTGCGGCCTACGCGGAGGCGGCCACGGCCCCGCATGTCGCACCCGAGGCCGTACGCCTCGAGGAGCTGCGCCTGTCGGTGGTCGAGAGCCGTTGCGCCACCCTGATCGCGGTGGGCAACCACGAGATGGCGGTGCCCGAGCTGGTGGCCTTCACCCAGGCGCATCCCCTGCGCGAGTACGGCTGCGAACTGCTGAGCCTCGCGCTGTACCGGGCGGGCCGGCAGGCCGACGCGCTGTCGGTGCTGCGGATCCACCAGAAGAGGATGGTGGAGGATCTGGGCATCTCGCCCAGTCCCGCGCTGCGGCACCTGGAGATGGAGATCCTGCGTCAGGCACCGGAGCTCGAGCGTTCCTAGCGTATGACCGGTGGCGGTGACGCCTCCGGCGCGGCGGTCGTCCGACGGGCCGCCGCGCCGGAGGTTCCCCGCCCGCCGGGTCCGTCCGGGGACGGGTCAGCGGGCGAGGACGAGGGTGGTGGGCGACGGGGTGTCCAGGAAGCGGACGTCCTGGAATCCGGCGGCGGTGAGCCAGGTGCGGTAGTCGCGGCGCCGCCACGTGGAACCGTGCCGGCTCTTGAGGAGCATCTCGCCGGCGAAGGTCAGCGCGAAGGGCGGGCCACCGCGGTCGTCGTCGGCGATGTAGTCGGAGATGACGAGCGTGCCGCCGGGCCGCAGCGCCCGACGGGCCCGAGTGAAGATCGCCTGATTGTCCTCGGGCCCCTCCTGGTGGGCGATGTTGGAGTACATGACGACGTCGTGGTCGTTGTGGCCGAAGTCGACGGAGTGGAAGTCGCCGTCGATGTGATCGACCCGGTCGCCCACGCCGCGTTCCGCCAGCAGCCGTCGGGCGATCGCGTTGACCGGCGCCCAGTCGATCTGGGTGGCGCGGGCGTCGGGGTTGAGCCCGAGCCAGACGGCCGAACAGACCCCCGAACCGCCGCCGATGTCGAGGACCGAGATCTTCCCGGCGTCCGCCAGCCCGAGCGCCTCGGCGGCCAGGTGCGCCACGGGCACGGTCTGTGCGGCGAGGGCCTGGACGAGTTCCTCCCAGTGCGGGTTGTCGGCGATCTCGACCACCGCTTCCGTCACCGGACCGCCGGCACGTACCGCGTCGGGCAGCGCGGCCAGTGACGCCATGTGGCCCATCTTGAGGCGGGCGAACCCGGTCAGCGACACGGGCCGGCCCGCCACGAGGAAGGCGGACGCCTCCGGGGTGTTGTGGTAACGGCCCTCCGCCACCGTGACCAGTTCCAGGGCGACCAGGCCGTCCAGGAGGGCCTGCGCGCCGCGCGGCGCGATCCCGGCCCGTTCGGCCAGCGCCGCCGGCGTGGCCGCACCGTTCTCCAGGTGCGTGAACAGATCACAGGCCGCCGCCGTGCCCACCATTCCGGTGGCCCAGTAGCCGTTGATCAAGCGCATGATCCGGTCGGACCCGGGTCCGGCCTGCGCGCCGGTGCTGTCGCCGGTACCGTTCACATGGTCCTCCCCGCGTACGGACGCGGCACGGCCCCGGCCACCGGGTGCTTCCGGTGCTCACCGGCCGTGCCGTCGACCCAGGTGCCCAGGGCCATCTCCGCGGTGATGCCCGGGCCGAAGCCGGCGATCACGCCGGTGGCGCCCGTGGGCAGCGGTCCTTCCTCGAACCGTCTGCGCAGTGCGTCGAGCACCACCGCGCTGGCGATGTTGCCGTATTCGGTCAGTGTCTCCCGGCTGTGCCGGAAGACCGAGTGCTCGACCCCGAGGTACCGGGCGAGGTCGTCCAGGATCCGCGGACCGCCGGCGTGCACGATGTAGAAGTCGAGGTCCGCGGCGTTCCAGCCGTGGTCGGCGGCGAGGTCGCGCAGCACCGGGGCGAGCGGTTCCATGGTCCCCGGAACCCGGCGGTCGAGCTGGAAGTGGAACCCGGTGCCGCGTACGGCATAGGAGATCCACTCCTCGGTGTTCGGAATGAGGTAGGAGGCGTTGCGCCGCAGCCGGACACCGGTGACGCCGGGGCCCGGCCGGCCACGCACCACGGCGGCGGCGACCGCGTCCCCGAACAGGCCGTCGGACAGCAGCGCTCCGACGTCGTCTGCGTCGGGCTGGTAGCACAGCGAGCACATCTCGCACGAGACGATCAGTACGTTGCCGTCGGGGTGGGCCGTGCAGAAGTCGTGGGCGCGGTTGATCGCCGCGCCGCCCGCCGCACAGCCGAGCTGGGCGATGGGCAACTGCCGGGTGTCGTAGCGGAACCCCATGGTGTTGATCAGCCATGCGGTGAGCGAGGGCATCATAAAACCGGTGCACGACACGTAGATGATCGCGTCGATGTCCTCGGCCCGCAGCAGGGCGTTCGCCAGGGCCTCCTCGATGGCTTCGGGGCAGCGCTTCTTCGACTCGGTCTCGTAGATCCGGTTGCGTTCCTCGAACCCCGGGTGGTCCAGGGTCCTCTCGACAGGCTGCACCAGGTGACGTTTGCGTACGCCGGTGTTCGCTATCAACCGCAGCGCCAGGGGCAGTTGGGGCTTCCCCGCGTGGGCCTCCCTCGCGAACTCCAGAGTCTGTTCCATGGTGATGGTGTATTCCGGTACCCGTACCGCGGGTTTGCACAGGACGGGCGGGTCCGGCGGCTGATTCTCGGGAAGTGAAGACATGTCTCTGCCTTTGTCCGGCGTCTCGGTCAGTTCGGGCGCAGGTTGTTCCGCAGCTCGGTCCGCAGCACCTCCGCGACACGTTCGACCTGGTCCGGGCGGAGTTCCGCGTGCATGGGAATGGCCAGGTTGCGCCGGAAGAGGTCGGCCGAGACCGGACAGCGCCGCCCGGTGTCGAACACCGGCTGCACATGGCAGGCCCACGTGCCGTGGCCGCACCCGATGCCCTGGGCCCGCAGCGCGGCGGCGAGACCGGAGCGGTCCACCCGTGAGTCGAGGGTGACCAGGTAGGACTGCCAGGCGTGGGTGCGGTCCTCGGGCACGTGCGGCAGCGTGAGCAGTTCCTCGTCGGCCAGCAGCGCCTCGTACGCCGCCGCCACCGCGCGTCGGCGTTCCAGGAGTTCACCGACCCGCTCCAGTTGCACCAGGAGGATCGCGGCGGCGATGTCGGAGAGCTTGTAGTTGTAGCCGATCTCGGTGAACGAGGGGATCGGCAGTCCGGCCGCCTGGGCCTGGTCGTAGATGCTGCCGATGCCGAACGACGACCGGAGGCGGGCCGCCGCTCCGATCACCGGGTCGGCGGCGAGCAGCGCTCCGCCCTCACCGCTGCTGGCGCCCTTGCGGCCGTGGAAGGAGAGGCAGGCCACCGGAGCCAGCGCGCCTGCCGGACGTCCCCGGTAGGTGGCGCCGACCGCGCAGGCGGCGTCCTCCACGACGAACAGTCCGTGGCGGTCGGCGAGGGCCATCAAGTCCGCGTAGTCGGCGGGCAGTCCGAGGGTGTCCACCGCGATCACGCCCACCGTGCGCGCGCTGATCAGATCCGCGACCGCCCGCGGGTCGACGGTCCCGGTGTCGCCGCGCACGTCCGCGAAAACGGGGGTGGCGCCGACGTAGCGCACCGCGTGGGCCGGGGCGGGGAAGGTGTAGTCGGCGACGATCACCTCGTCGCCGGGCTCGACGCCGAGCGCCAGCATGGCCAGGTGGAGGGCCGCTCCGCAGTTGCTCGACGCGACCGCGTCACCGACGCCGTAGTCCTGTCTCAACCGGGCTTCGAGCGCCTTGCCCTTCGGGCCCTGGCCGGCCGGCCAGCCCGAGGCGAACACCTCGGCCGTGGCGGCGAGTTCCCGTTCGCCCAGGCTCGCGTGCACGAGCGGGATGCCGTCCCTGGTCGTCACCGTCATCGGGGGCCGCCCTCTCGGCTCGTTCGTCCCTGATCGGTTCGTCCGCCGGTCACGCCGCGGACCGCCCGGCCGGCCCGGTGGCGGGCGGGGTGTAGCGGAGCGGGGTGATCTGCTGTACGTCGTAGCGCTCGCGCATCCGCTCCACCGCCGCGGAGTCCACGGACCGGCCGGCGGCGAAGATCTCGACGATCTCCTCGAAGTAGCGCTCGTGGTCCGGCGAGGGGGAGCTCTGGAACAGCAAGCGCGCCGGCCGGTCCGTGGGGTTGCGGAAGGCGTGCGGGGTGCCCGGCGGCACGAACATGCAACTGCCGGCGGTCGCCCGGACGGCCCGGTCACCGTTCGGCGCCTCCCAGTCGTGCCAGGTGTCCGGGGTGCGTCGGGTGGGCTCGAACGCCAGGAGCTCCAACTCCCCTTCCAGAAGGTAGAAGAACTCCTGCGAGTGGCTGTGGGTGTGCGCGCCGACGTCGAACCCCGGTGGCACGACCACCTCGAACACGGAGGAGGCGGAGCCGTCCGCGGCCGTGACCTTGAAGGTCACGTCCTGTGCTCTCGTGGTGAGTTTCCTGCCGTGGCCGGGCGGGACGATGAGACCGCTCATGTGGTGTCGCTCTCTCGGGTGGGCCGCCGGCGTCGGCGAGGGCCGGCCGCGCGGCGGGACGCTGCGGAAGCGGAGACCCGTAAGGCCGGGGCCGGACGTGTCGGGACGGCGGGGCGTCGCCGGCGGGCCGCGCGATCCGTGCCCGGGCCGGCCGGTCTCCGCAGTGAGGATGTCAGCGGTGACTTGGGTGCGGCTGGGTCCGGAGTTGGTGTCTGCTTGCCGCCAAGCGGACCCCAATCCACCGGACACTCCCCGGCAAGGGGCGGCACCGAGGATGCGTGTCACACCCGCCCCCCGCGCGAGCCCGGGACGGAGGTGACGGCCACCGGGACCGGGATGATCCCCGCTCGGTCGACGCAAAGGAAAAGCCCATGGGAAGCGTGTCGTCGTACAAGCCCGGTCGCACGCCGCGCCGCGCCGCGGCCCGCACGTCGCCACACCGGTACGGCCTCTACCTCGGTGTCGTACCGGAACGAGCGGCGCGCGTCCGTGGCGCCATGCCGCTCGTCCTCGACCACGACCTCGACGTCCTGCCGGAGGCCGGCCGCCGGCTGACGGTCCGGCGGCTCGCGGACGCCGTGGCGGACATCGCGAACCGCCTCGCCGCCGCCGGGGTGCGCCCCGGCGGCCATGTGGTGGTCTGCAAGGCCCCCAACTTCGACCTCTGGCTGCTGGCGACGGCCGTGGAACGCGTCGGCGCGGTCCCGGTCATGCTCTCGCACCACTTGGACCCCGGATCCGTCGCCGCGTTGCTGGCCCGGCTGGAGCGGCCGTACCTGATCACCGACGGACCCCGGCTCCGCTCCCTGGCCGAGGGCGGCGTCGACCCGGCCGAACTCACCCGGGGCGTGATCGGTGTGGGCGACGCCGGTCCCGGCGCGGTCGCGCTCGCCGAACTGGACGGCACGGTCCCGGTACGGCCGGTGCTGCGCGGTCCGGACGAACCGGCCATGATCACACACACCTCCGGTACCACGGGACTGCCCAAGCTCGTGGTGCACACGCCGCGGACGATGCGGTCCCGGCTGCGGCCGCAGCGGTTCCTGCTGGGGCTGATGGGAAAGCGCGGGACCGTCGCGATCCACCTCCCCTTCGGCCACTCCAGGACGTTCGCGGCGCTGTCGCTCTGCCTCCTCCGGGGCATGCCGGCCCTCTTGGTGAAGGACGGAAGCCCGGACGCCGTCGCAGCGTTCTTCGCCGAACAACGGCCCTGGCTGATCGAGGCGTTGCCCAACTCCTTTCTGGCCTGGGAGGAGCTGGCCGACGACGCGCGCCGTCCGTTCGCTTCGGTGAAGTACTTCAGCAGCACCTTCGACGCGCTGCACCCCAGGACGGTCCGCCGGCTGCTGCACGCCTCCGCCGCCCGACGGGCGCAGTTCTTCCAGATATACGGGCAGAGCGAGGTCGGACCCGCGACCGGCCGGCCCTACTACCGCGGGCCGGCCCGCTGGATGGACGGCCGCTGTGTGGGCTACCCCCTGCCGGGCAGCGCCCGGGTCAGGCTGGTGAGCCGGGACGGCAGGCGGCCCTCACGCCGGCACGCCGGTTTCATCGAGGTCCGCTGGGACGGGCTGGCCAAGACCTACCACGGCGAGCAGGAGCGCTACGACGCCCAGTTGCACGACGGCTGGTGGCGCACCGGGGACGTGGGCTACCGCACCCTGTTCGGGTGCCTGCACATGCTCGACCGCGAGATCGACGAGATCCCCGGGCTGAGGAGCAACCTGGAGGTCGAGGACTTCCTGCTGGACGCGCTGGCGGAGCTTACCGAGGTCGTCGTCGTGCCGGGCCCCGACGCCAAGGCGGTCCCGGTCGTGTGCACCCACCGCGACGAGCCGCTGGACCGGGAGCGCTGGCGCGCCGCCACGGTGGCGTACCCGTCGCTGGCGGATCCCGTCCAGATCCCCCTGGCCGATCTGCCGCGCACCGCCACGCTGAAGACCCGCCGGGTGGAACTCTCCCGCCGCCTCAAGGCCGGCCTGTAGACCCGAGCCGGTACCGGGAACCCGCGTCGGACCGGTCCGACGCGGGTTCCGCGGTTCACCAGGGCCCGTGGTAGGAGAGCCCCAGAACGAGGACCGCCACCGCGGTGGCCAGGAACACGATCCCGCCCACGATGTCGCGGGAGCCCACCCGCAGGTGGGCGATGATGGCGCCGATGAAGTACAGCACGAGGCCGCAGGCGGCGAGCGTCCCCAGGAGCGGCACGGCGAGCCCGGCCAGCAGCCCCACCGTGCCCGCCGCCAGCAACATGCCCAGGACCGGCACGTACTTGCGGGGTATGCCCTTCATGTCCGCCTGAGTCTTGGGATATTCATGGCCGATCAGGTACGTGACGGCGGCGGCACCATTGAAGACCGCGCCGAGGAGGGTGACCGTGACGAAGGCGATGAACACGTTCTCTCCGCTCTCTGGAGACGATGTTTCGGGTGCCCCATCGTGGATGCCGTTCTCTCGGACGGCCGACGGCCGGGCGCGCCGGTGACCTGAAAGCGCGGCCACCGCTGCACAACACCGCGTCCCACTGGTGTCGTTGGGGCTCATACGCTCCCCGCGTGCTGGTGATCGTACATGCGACCAGGGCATGAGCAGCCGGTCTCGCGTGCTTCTGCCGAAGGCGTACCGGGGCCTCGGGCGGTACGGCGGCGCGATGGTCCTCCTCGCCCGGCCGGCCCTGGACTTACCAGGACGCCCAACTATATGGTCGTGGCCCCGGCGTGGTCCCGGCACTGAGGCCGGGGAGCGCGTTTTCACCGGCGGACGGCCGTCCCGCGAGGGCGGTCGTCGACAGGAGGGGCGTCACCGACAGCGCGGCGACGCGACGTCGGGAAGGCGGGGGCGCGTGGTGATCCGGGAGTCAGGCGGTGGTCCTGACGAGAGCAGGCTTCCATGGTCCGCGAACCGACGCATTCCGTCCGGCTCGCCGACATGGCGACCGGGCCGACCGCCGCCCGCGCCCGCACCCTTGTCCGCCGGTCCGCCGAGATCCTGGGCCATGGCGAGGAGCACCGCCATGGCGAGGAGCACCGCGTCTCCTGCGCCGCGCTCGCCACGCCGGATCCGGTGGAGGGCGTCCGCGCCCAGGCCGCCGGCGAAGGCCGGAATCCGCGCCGGAACCCACGCCGGACACCCGCCACGCTCGCCGACGTCTCCGCCGAGGACGTCGAGCGCTTCTTCGCCCCGCTCGGCGACCGGGAGCTCACCCTGGCCCCCGGCGACGGTCCACTACAGGAGGTGCCCTGGTGACTGCGACCCCAGAGAACGCGACGAACCCGACGCATGCGACGACCCCCGCGGCAGGCAAGGCCATCGGCTTCATCGGCCTGGGCAACATGGGCGGCCCGATGACCGCCAACCTCGTCGCGGCCGGATACCGGGTCACCGGTTTCGACCTGCTGCCCGAAGCCGTCGAGGCCGCCGCCAAGACCGGCGTCCGCCCCGCCGCGTCGGCCGCCGAGGCCGTCGCCGACGCGGACCTGGTGTTCACGATGCTGCCGACGGGCCGGCACGTCCTCGGCCTCTACACGGACGGGGGCCTGCTGGCCGCCGCCCGGCCCGGCACGCTCTTCGTCGACAGCTCGACGATCGACGTCGCCGACGCCCGGGCCGCCCACGACGCGGCGCGCGCGGCCGGCCACCGGGCCCTGGACGCCCCCGTCTCGGGCGGGGTGTTCGGCGCCGAGGCCGCCACCCTGACCTTCATGGCCGGCGGCGAGGCGGCGGAGTTCGCGGAGGCCGAGCCGGTGCTGGCCGCGATGGGCCGCAAGATCGTGCACTGCGGGCCCGCGGGCTCCGGCCAGGCCGCCAAGATCTGCAACAACATGATCCTCGGCATCTCGATGATCGCCATCAGCGAGGCCTTCGTCCTCGGCGAGAGCCTCGGCCTCTCCCAGCAGGCCCTGTACGACGTGGCGTCCACGTCCTCCGGGCAGTGCTGGGCCCTGACCGTCAACTGTCCGGTGCCGGGACCGGTCCCGGCCAGCCCGGCCAACCGCGACTACCGCCCCGGCTTCTCCGCCCCGCTGATGGCCAAGGACCTCCGCCTCGCCGCCAACGCCATCCGGGCGGGTGGCGTGGACGCGGACCTCGGGCTGCGCGCGGCCGAGCTCTACACCGCGTTCGCCGAGGGCAGGGGGGCTGAGGAGGACTTCTCCGGGATCTTCCGCGTGATACGGGACAACTCGGGGCAGGCACCGGACGGAGAACGGGAATGACCGACGGCACCTGAGAGCGCCGACCGCGCCTTCGAGACCACCCTCGCCGAGGGCGCCGGCCGCGAACGCCGCCTGTTCCACGCGGCGTTCGCGGCCGAGGACCGGAAGGACGGCATGGCGGCGTTGGTGGAGAAGCGGCCGCCGCGCTTCGCCCACCGCTGATCGCCGGTACGGGCCCGCCGGGCCGCACGAGGGTGCGGTCCGGCGGGCCCGTAGGCCGTCACGGCCACCGGGTACGTCCACCGCGCGAAGCGTCGGTACTTACTCCATCGGGCCCGCCGGTCCCGTACGCCCTCGCCCCGGCGGGCCCGTCCGCTCGGGACGGGCTCCGGCCGGACCGGGCCCGTGTCAGGCCCCCGGCAGCTCCCCGCGGACGGTGCGGGCCGCCGTCACCAGGTTCTCCAGTGACGCCCGGGTCTCCGGCCAGCCGCGGGTCTTCAGCCCGCAGTCCGGGTTGACCCACAGCCGCTCGGCCGGGATCGCCCTCAGCCCGGCGCGCAGCAGCTCCGCCGCCTCCTCCGCGCTCGGCACGCGCGGCGAGTGGATGTCGTACACCCCCGGCCCGGCCTCGCGCGGATAGCCGTGCGCGGCGAGTTCGCGGGCGACCTGCATGTGGGAGCGGGCCGCCTCCAGGCTGATGACGTCGGCGTCGAGGTCGTCGATGGCCTGGACGACGTCCCCGAACTCGGCGTAGCACATGTGCGTGTGGATCTGGGTGTCCGGCCGGACCCCGCCGGTGGTGAGCCGGAACGCCTCGGTGGCCCACGCCAGGTACGCCGGGCGGTCCGCCGCCCGCAGCGGCAGCGTCTCGCGCAGCGCCGGCTCGTCGACCTGGACGACGGACGTGCCCGCCGCCTCCAGGTCGTTCACCTCGTCGCGCAGGGCGAGGGCGACTTGCCGGGCGGTGTCGGCGAGCGGCTGGTCGTCGCGGACGAACGACCAGGCGAGCATGGTGACCGGCCCGGTCAGCATGCCCTTGACGGGACGGCCGGTGAGCGACTGGGCGTACGTCGTCCAGCGCACCGTCATCGGCTCCGGCCGGGAGATGTCCCCGGCGAGGACCGGCGGACGGACGTAGCGGGTGCCGTACGACTGCACCCAGCCGTGCTGCGTGGCGAGGTAGCCCGTGAGCTGCTCGGCGAAGTACTGGACCATGTCGTTGCGTTCGGGCTCGCCGTGCACCAGGACGTCCAGGCCGGTCTTCTCCTGGAAGGAGATCACCTCCTGGATCTCGGCCCTGATGCGCTCCTCGTAGCCGGCCGTGTCGAGCCGGCCCGCGCGCAGGTCGGCGCGGGCGGCGCGGAGTTCGCCGGTCTGCGGGAAGGAGCCGATGGTCGTGGTCGGCAGCAGCGGCAGACCGAGGCGGGCGCGCTGGGCGCCGGCGCGCTCGGCGTACGGCAGGGAGCGGCGGGCGTCGGCGGTGGTGACGGCGGCGGCCCGGGCCCGGACGGCCGGGTCGTGGGTGATCGGGGAGGCCGCGCGGGAGGCCAGGTCGGCCCGGTTGGCGGCCAGTTCGGCGGCGATGGTGTCGGTGCCCTGGGCGAGGCCCTTGGCGAGCGTGACGATCTCGCGCGTCTTCTGCTGCGCGAAGGCCAGCCAGCGCAGGATCTGCGGCTCGATGTCGCGCTCCATGGCGGCGTCGAGGGGGACGTGCAGCAGGGACGAGGACGCGGCGACGTCGACCCACTCGGCGAGGCCGAGCAGGGTGCCCAGGGTGGCGAGGGATTTCTCCAGGTCGTTCACCCAGATGTTGCGGCCGTTGACGACACCGGCGACCAGGCGCTTGCCGGGCAGCCCGCCGGCGGCGGCGAGGTCGCCGAGGTTGGCGGCGGCGGCCTCGGTGAAGTCCAGGGCGAGCCCGTCCACCGGCGCCTTGGCGAGGACGGGCAGCGCCTCCCCGAGCCGGTCGAAGTACGAGGCGACCAGCAGCTTCGGGCGGTCGGGCAGCGCTCCGAGATCGCGGTAGGCGCGCTCGGCGGCGTTCAGCTCGGCCGGGGTGCGGTCCTGCACCAGGGCGGGCTCGTCGAGCTGCACCCACTCGGCGCCGGCCGCCCGCAGGTCGGCCAGCACCTCCGCGTACACCGGCAGCAGGCGGTCCAGGAGGGTGAGCGGGACGAAGTCCGGGTCCACGCCCGGCGCGGGCTTGGCGAGCAGGAGGTAGGTGACGGGTCCCACGAGGACGGGCCGGGCCGTCAGGCCCAGGGCGAGGGCCTCCTTCAACTCCGCGACTTGCTTGGCGGAGTCGGCGCGGAACACCGTGTCCGGGCCCAGCTCCGGCACCAGGTAGTGGTAGTTGGTGTCGAACCACTTGGTCATCTCCAGCGGCGCCACGTCCTGCGTACCCCGCGCCATCGCGAAGTACCCGGCCAGGGCGTCCTCCTCGACGGCCTCCCGGTGCCGGGCGGGGATCGCGCCGACCATGACGGTGGTGTCGAGGACGTGGTCGTAGTACGAGAAGTCGCCGGTGGGTACCTCGTGGAGGCCGGCCGCGGCCAGCTGCTCCCAGGTGTCCCGGCGCAGGCCGGCGGCGGTGGCGCGCAGGGCGTCGGCCGTCACCCGGCCCTTCCAGTAGCCCTCGATCGCCTTCTTGAGTTCACGGTTCCGGCCCTGGCGGGGGTAGCCGTACACGGTGGCCCGTGCTGCCGCGGCTGCGGACTTGCTGGTCACGGAGATCTCCTTCGCGAGATGGATCCCTGAGATCCCGGAACGGCACGAGAGCGCGAAGGGTGACGGACCGGGCGGGCCGGGCGCGCGCGGCATGGCGCGGTCGTCCGCCTGGTATGTACGCCGACCCGCCCTCGAGGTCACCGGGATGTCCGCGCACGAATGGTTCGCGCGCGGGCAGGTGGCAGGTCTTCGGACTCGCGGGCGCGCCTCGTGGCGTACGGAACCCGTCGGATTCCGTACGAGGCACCTACTGGCCGTCGCTTCCCGGGCCCCGTGCGTCGGGCCCAGTGCGTATGACGGCGGTCGTTCCCGCTCACCGCTGCGGGGCAGTCCCGGATTCCCACCGGGTTCCCTCTTGCGACGCTCCCGTCTGGCGGGCGGGGCGAACCAGCTGCGCTCGTCAGCCTAGAGGGTGCGGGGCCCGGGACGGAAGGGAGATCGCGATGCGGAAGGTGAGGTGGGACACGGGGGACAGGCCGTGCGGCGGGAGTGACGACGGGCGTGCGGCGGGTCGGACGGCGGCCGTCCGACTCGTGCGGACCGGGCGCGGCCCGGACCATGGAGGGGTGGACGGCGACCTGGTCCTGGAGGTGGCGCCGACGGCCCGGACGGCCGTGGCGTGGTTGCCGCCGCGCGCCCACTGGCCGGCCGTCCAGGAGATCCGCCGGGAGTACGACCCGCAGGTGCGGCGGTGGCCGCCGCATGTGAACCTGCTGTTCGGCTTCGTACCCGAGGAGTGCTTCCCGCGGGCCCTGCCGCTGCTCTCCGCCGCGGCGGCCGAATGCCCGGCCTTCCCGGTCCGGCCGGCGGGCGTGCGCTACTTCCGGCACCGGCGGTACGCCACGGTGTGGCTCGACCCGGCGGCGGGCGGCGGCCCGGCCCCCTGGGTGCGCCTGCACGAGGAGCTGACGTCCCGCTTCCCGCTGTGCCGCGGGCGCGGCGAGCGCTTCGTCCCGCACCTCTCCCTCGGGCGCACCACGGAGCCGCGTGCCCTGGCCGCCGAGCTGGCCGCCCGGCTGGGTCCGATGCCGGGTGAGGTCGAGGAGATCGTGGTGCTCTCCCGGCGCGGGGAGGAGCCCATGCGGACGCGGGCCGTGGTCACGCTGGGGACGGGGGAGGTGCGGTGGGCGGGGGACTGAGGGGGTCGGCGCCGATCGTCCCCGGCGCCGACCGGCGGCGTGTCGTCGAGGTACGCCGCCCGGGCCCGGACGCGGTCCGCGCGCACGCCCGGGGCGGAGCTCCCCCGGACAGGCCGGGCTTCCACCCGTCCTGGGACGGCAGTTACGAAAGGTGTTTGCACAGGGAACAACACTGTTGCGGCGCGCGAGGTTGCCCTAGATTCCCTCCGTATGGCGTAACTGATGTGCGCCTTGGGAGAGTTGACCGGGAGGCTTCCTTGAACGGAACGTTACGGACGACGGCCGGACTCACCGCGGTCGCGGCGGCCCTGCTGGCCGGCGTGGCGCTGGCCGCCCCGGCGTCGGCCGCCACCGCCGCGCCGTCCCGGGGAGCGGTGACGGCGGGCCCGGCCACCTACTACGTCTACGTCACCGGGGTCGCCGGCTCGCTGGACGGCGCCCGCGCGAACGCGAACCACAAGCTTCCGAAGAACTGTTACCCCTGGGGCATAGTGGCCAGTGGCACCACCCCCGACAACAACATCTGGGTGACCGTCCAGGGCAACTGCTCCGGGGAGCAGTGACCGGAGACAGCACCCGCGCGGCAAGGACCGAGGGGCGCCGACCCAACCGGCGCCCCTCGGGGCTTTCCGGGGCTCTATCGGGGCTCTAAGGGAGGGACCTCAGCGCCCCGAAGGCCGTCCGTCCGGCGTTTCCGCCGTTCGCCCGTGCCACACCGTCCGAGGGCGGCCCCATCAGTGTGCCCCCGGCACCCGGCCCGGCCGGGCGCGCGCCGGCCGCGACAGGCCCTGGAGGGCGCCCTCACCCCGTTCGCCGTCGGCCGGACCGTCGGCGTGCCCCGCCAACCGGTCCGGACCGAGGCCGCGTTCCCGCTTCCCGCCCGTGTTCCGGCTGCCCGACGAAGGCCGGTCGGCCGGCTCCGGAAGCATCCTGACCACCGGTCCGCCCCGCGATGTGACGCGCCCCCAGGCCGGACATCCGCAGGTGGGTAGCCGTGGCCGGACGTCCTCCCGCACGTCGACTACGAGAACAGGGCCCTGCAGCGCCGCACAGTACCCGGCTCAAGAACGCTCCATCCGCGCCGAGTTGGTGAGCGTCACCTGTTTGACCGGTGACGCGCCCCGTGCCATAGTCGTGCGCACGCCCTCAGCGGGCGCAGGCACTTCGCGACGCACGGAGGGCTCGGCATGATCAATCGGCGTACGTTCGGCAAGGCGCTCGGCCTCGGGGCCGGCGGTGCGGTCACCGTCGCGCTGCCGGGGGTGCCGGGGGCGGCGCAGGCCGCCACGGAGCGGCGGGCCGGCCCCCGCCGGCAGGGCGCCTTTCCCCCGCTCAGGAAGGTCAGAGCCGGCCTGCTGGAGGTCGGTTACGCCGAGCTGGGGCCGGCGCACGGGCCGCCGGTCGTCTGTCTGCACGGCTGGCCGTACGACATCCACAGCTTCGTCGACGTCGCGCCCCTCCTCGTGGCCGAGGGGTACCGGGTGATCGTCCCCTATCTGCGCGGCCACGGCACGACCCGCTTCCTCTCCGGCCGGACCTTCCGCAACGGGCAGCAGTCCGCCCTCGCCCTCGACATCGTCGCCCTGCTGGACGCGCTCGGGCTGGAGAAGGCGGTGCTCGCCGGATTCGACTGGGGGGCCAGGACCGCCGGCATCGTCGCGGCGCTCTGGCCCGAGCGCTGCAAGGCCCTGGTCGCCGTGGGCGGATACCTCGTCGTCGACCTGGAGGCGAACCAGCGGCCGCTGGCGCCCGCGACCGAGCGCGCCTGGTGGTACCAGTACTACTTCGCCACCGAGCGCGGCCGGGCCGCCATGGAGCAGAAGGACAAGCGCCACGATCTCACCCGGCTGGTCTGGGACACCGTCTCTCCGACCTGGGACTTCGACGACGCCACCTTCGAGCGCACCGCCGCCGCCTTCGAGAACCCGGACTACGCCGCCATCGTGATCCACAACTACCGCTGGCGGCTGAGCCTCGCCGAGGGGGAGCGGCGCTACGAGCCGTACGAGAAGCGGCTCTCGGCCCGGCCGTTCATCGCCGTACCGACCGTGACGCTCGACGCCGAGCACGACCCGTTCACGGCGCCGGGCGACGGCTCCTCGTACCGGGACCGCTTCACGGGCCCGTACGGCCACCGGACGCTGAAGGGCATCGGCCACAACCTGCCCCAGGAGGCGCCCGAAGCGTTCGCCCGGGCCGTCGTCGACGCCGACCGGCTCTGACCACCCGTCAAACACACTGACAGGAGGAGTGAGAATGGCCATGCGGGACGGTGACTCCGCGGTACGCCACGCGCGCTTCGGCGCGCTGCCCGAGCGGATCGCCTATGAGGACATGGTGGAGGAGAAGGCGGCCTCGCGGGCGGCGCCGCCGGAGTACGGCGGCGAGCCCGGGGTGCGGACCCATCTCGGCTGCCTCGCCTGGGACCTGGGACTCTAGGGCGGCCTCCGCGCCGGGCCTGGTAAGGTGCCGGGCGTCAGTGATCTTTCGCAGAGGAGACGGACATGGTGGGTGACGACGACATCTCCGGGTGATATCCGGATCTGATCGGCCACCGGCAGGCGCGCTTCGGGCGGTACCGCCGACGTGGTCATCTCGTCGCCCCCTTTTGCCTGTTCAGGTGCGGTGCGCTCTCCGTGCGGCGGTATGTCCCGCGGCGGGGGGCCCTGCCCTCTGTTCCTCACGAGGTCACCTCCATGTCCGACATCTCCGTCATCTGCTCCCGCCTCTCCTTCTCCTGGCCCGACGGCACCCCCGTCTTCGACGACCTCTCCTTCACCGTCGGCGCGGGCCGCACCGGTCTGGTGGCGCCCAACGGCTCAGGCAAGAGCACCCTGCTGAAGCTGATCGCCGGTGAACTCCACCCGGCCGCCGGGTCGGTGACCGTCCACGGCACGGTCGGCTACCTCCCGCAGACGCTGCCCCTGACCGGCGAACCCACGGTCGCCGAGGTGCTGGGCGTCGACGCGGTGATCCGCGCCATCGACGCCGTCGAGTCCGGCGACGTGAGCGAGGAGCACTTCACGACCATCGGCGACGACTGGGACGTCGAGGAGCGCACCCGCGCCCAGCTCGACCGGCTCGGGCTCGGCGGGCTCGCCCTCGACCGGACCCTGGGCACGCTCAGCGGCGGCCAGATCGTCAGCCTCGGCCTGGCAGCGCAGCTGCTCAAGCGCCCGGACGTGCTGCTGCTGGACGAGCCGACCAACAACCTCGACGCCGACGCCCGTCACGCGCTCTACGACGTCCTCTCGGAGTGGAACGGCAGCCTCCTGCTCGTCAGCCACGAGCGGGCCCTGCTGGACCGCATGGAGCGGATCGCCGAACTCGACCGGGGCGAACTCCGCCTTTACGGCGGCAACTTCACCGAGTACGAGCAGGCCGTCCGAGCCGAGCAGGAGGTCGCGGAGAAGAACATCCGCAACGCCGAGCAGGAGCTGAAGCGGGAGAAGCGCGAGATGCAGCAGGCCCGGGAGCGGGCCGAGCGGCGGGCGAGCAACGCCGCCCGCAACCTCAAGAACGCCGGCCTGCCGCGCATCTTCGCCGGCACCATGAAGCGCGGCGCCCAGGAGTCCGCCGGCCGGGCCGGCCAGACGCACGCCACCCGCGTCCACGAGGCGCAGGCCCGGCTCGACGAGGCGGGCCGCGCCCTGCGGGACGACCAGCGACTGGTCCTGGAACTGCCCGACACCGACGTCCCCGCCGGGCGCACGCTCATCCTGGGCGAGCGGCTGCGGGTGCGCCACGGCGGGCGCGAGCTGTTCGCCGGGGACGGCGTCGGCCTCACGATCCGCGGCCCCGAGCGCATCGCGCTCACCGGGCCGAACGGCGCCGGAAAGACGACGCTGCTGCGGCTGGTCTCCGGCGATCTGGCCCCGGACGGCGGGACCGTCCGGCGTGCCGACGGGCGCATCGCCTCCCTCTCGCAGCGCCTGGACCTCCTCGACCCCGACCGCACCGTCGCGGAGAACTTCGCGGCGTCCGCCCCGCACCGGCCCGAGGCGGAGCGGATGAACCTGCTCGCGCGGTTCCTGTTCCGCGGCCCCCGGGCCCACCTGCCCGTACGCGTCCTCTCCGGCGGCGAGCGGCTGCGCGCCACGCTCGCCTGCGTCCTGTGCGCCGAACCCGCCCCGCAGCTCCTGCTGCTGGACGAGCCGACGAACAACCTCGACCTCGTCGGCGTCGGGCAGCTGGAGAGCGCCCTGGCGTGCTACCGCGGCGCGTTCGTGGTGGTCAGCCACGACGAGCGGTTCCTCGAACGGATCGGCGTGGAGCGATGGCTGCGGGTCGCCGACGGGGAGTTGACGGAGACGGGGGCGCCGGGCGCCTGAGCCGGGCGCGATCACCTCGCCCGGCCGTCCTTGCGGGCGCCGGGTGTCACCCGCCAGGATGGTGACGTGAACCTCGACCACGTCTTCGTGTGCGGCAACCCGGCCCTGGACTTCGCGGCCACGCTCCGGGCGCGCCGCACGGCGCGGTTCGAGATGTTCGCGACGCCGGACCGCCTGGACGCGTGGTACGTGGAGTCCGGGCTCGTCGACGCCGTCACGCCCGCCCGGCGGGCCGACGTCGAACGGGCCACGGCCGTCCGGGAGGCCGTCTACCGGCTGATCACCGACCGGCGCCTCGGCGTGGGCTTCGCGGACTTCGACGACGAGGCGCTGGCCGGGCTCAACGACGCGGCGGCGGAGGCGCCCGCCGCACCGCGGCTGACCCGCTCCGGCCGCTGGACGGCGGCGACGCAGCGCGAGGCGCTGGCGGCCGTCGCCCGGCACGCCGTGGAGCTGCTGAGCGGCGCGGACGTGCCCTTGCTGAAGGAGTGCGGCAACCCCGAGTGCACCCGCGTCTACATCGACCGCTCGCGCGGCCGGCGCCGGCAGTGGTGCGGCATGGAGTCCTGCGGCAACAAGATCAAGGCTGCCGCTTACCGGGCGCGGAGGAAGACCGCGGCCGCTCCGGCGGGGTGACCGCTCCGGACGGTCGGGCCTCCTCGGCGGGGACCCCGGGCGCGCCCGCCCGCAGGCCGTCCGTGACGAGGTCGAAGAGGCGCCGGACGCGTTCGCCGGCGTCGGCGCGGGTGCCGATGTGCCAGAGGCCGGCGATGGCGAGGAGGAAGTCGTCGGGGGTCACCCCGGGGCGGATGGTGCCGGCCTTCTCGTTGGCCTCCAGGAGGAGTTCGACGGCCGTCGTGATCGGGACGTGGCCCCAGCGGGCCGGGGTGGCGGGGGCGCGGGTGGCCTCGCGCATCGCGTCGGCCAGACCCGCCTTCGCCGTCGCGTACCGGGCCAGCCGGTCCAGCCACTCGCGCAGGGCCCGGTCGGGCGGCCGGGTCGCGAGCAGGTGGCGGGCGGCGTCGTGGACCTGCTGCACCTCGAAGCGGTAGACCTCCAGGATGAGCGCCTCCCGGTCGGGGAAATTGCGGTAGAGCGTGCCCTGGCCGACCCCCGCCTTCCTCGCGATCGTGCTGAGCGCGACGGCGGGGGAGTGCGTCAACTCGGCCAGCGCCACGGCCAGGATGCGCTCGCGGTTGCGCCGGGCGTCCTCGCGGCGGGGCGGGGGCCCGCCGTCCTGCTGTGGCACCGTCGTCCGCACGCGCGTCCTCGCCCTCTCGTCCGTGCCCGGTCTCCTGCGGGCCCTTGCCCGCCCGACGGCCGTCGGCTAGGTTCGGATAACCGGACAGCTGTCCGCTACGCATCGGCCGGACAACTGTCCACCTCCAGCACACTTTAGTGGCCGTGACGGCCGTCGGAACGGCCGACGGCCCCCCGGGACGGCCGCTCCCGCGATCCGCCGGCGCCGACCGCCGTGCCGGCACCGCCGTATGGCGACCACCGCCCGAACCACCGCGCACCACCACCGTCTCGAAACCGCCGTGTCGAAAAGGGCCCCCATGACCGCATCGACGTCCAGCGTCATCACCCTGCACGTCAACGGAGAACCCCACACCCTCACCGTCGACCACCGCACCACCCTGCTCGACGCCCTGCGCGAGCGCCTCGCCCTGACCGGCACCAAGAAGGGCTGCGACCAAGGCCAGTGCGGCGCCTGCACCGTGCTGCTCGACGGGCGCCGCGCCGTGGCCTGCCTCCAGCTCGCCGTCGCCGCCGAAGGCCGGGCGATCACCACGATCGAGGGCGTCTCCGACGGCGAGCGGCTGCACCCCGTCCAGCAGGCGTTCCTCGAACTCGACGGCTACCAGTGCGGTTACTGCACCCCCGGGCAGATCTGCTCGGCCCTCGCCGTCCTCGACGAGCACGCGGCCGGCTGGCCCAGCGCCGCCACCGACGACGTCCGCCCCGAGGCCGGGCCGCCCGCCCTCACCGACGCCGAGATCCGGGAGCGGATGAGCGGCAACCTGTGCCGCTGCGGCGCGTACCCGACGATCGTCCGGGCCGTCGCCCGCGCCGCGGACGAGCGGTCGGCGCAGGCCGGGGCGGTGGTCGCATGAGGGAGTTCCGCTACCACCGCGCCGCCGACACGGCCGACGCGCTCGCTCTCCTCGCCGCCGACCCCGAGGCCCGGCCGCTCGGCGGCGGCACCAACCTCGTCGACCTGATGAAGACCGGCGCCGAGCGGCCCGCGCTCCTCGTCGACCTGCGCGACCTCCCCCTCGACCGGATCGAGACCACCGCCGACGGAGGCCTGCGCGTCGGCGCGACGGTCACCAACAGCGACCTGGCCGCCCACCCCGAAGTCCGGGGCCAATACCCGGCGTTGACGCAGGCCGTCCTCGCCGGCGCCTCCGGGCAGCTCCGCAACATGGCGACCGTCGGCGGGAACCTGCTCCAGCGCACCCGCTGCGGCTACTTCACCGGCGGGGCCGCGGGCGCCGCCGCGTGCAACAAGCGGACGCCGGGCAGCGGTTGCGCCGCCCTCACCGGCGACCACCGCAACCACGCCGTCCTCGGCGCCTCCGCGCACTGCGTCGCCGTCCACCCGTCCGACATGGCCGTCGCCCTGGCCGCCTTCGACGCGGTCGTCACCTACGAGACCGCGGACGGGCCCGGCGAGCTGCCCCTCGCGGCGTTCTACCGGCCGGTGGGCAGCACCCCGCACGAGGAGACCGCGCTGCCGCCCGGCGCGCTGGTCACCGGCGTCGTCCTGCCGCCCGCGCCGCCCGGCCCCTCCCGCTACCGCAAGGTGCGCGACCGCGCGTCGTACGCCTTCGCGATCGGCTCGCTCGCCGCCGCCCTCGACGTCCGGGACGGCGTCGTCCGCCAGGCGCGGCTCGCCTTCGGCGCGGTCGCCTCCCACCCCTGGCGGGCCCACCGGGCGGAACAAGCCCTGATCGGGGCCCCGGCCGACGCCGCCACATTCGCCGCGGCGGCCGACGCCGAACTGGCCGGCGCCCGGCCCCTCCCGCACAACGGCCACAAGCTCCCGCTGCTGCGCCACCTGACCGTCCGCACCCTGACCGAACTCGCCGAGGAGGCGGCCGCCCGATGACCACGGCGACGAACACAGGCTCCAGCGGAACGGCGACGGACGCCGCCGGTTCCCCGGCCACGACGCAGACCGGCGCACTCCCCACGGCGACGGACGCGGCACGTACCGGCACGGCGGTGACCGCTGCCGCGTCCCGTACGACGACCGCACCCGCCACCTCCCGCCCGACCCCCGCCGTAGGCGCCTCGCACCTCCGCGTCGAAGGGCGCGACAAGGTCACCGGCGCCGCCCGCTACGCCGCCGACCACCCCGCCGACGGGCTCGCCCACGGCTGGATCGTGCTCTCCACCGTGGCGCGCGGCCGGATCCGGTCCGTCGGCGACGCCGCCGCCCTGGCCCTGCCCGGCGTCCTCGCCGTCCTGCACCACGGCAACGCGCCACGCCTCAAAGAGGACTTCGTCGGCACGTTCGGGCCCGACGCCACCACGCGGATCCTCCAGCACGACCGGGTGCCGCACATGGGCTGGCCCGTCGCCTGCGTCGTCGCCGAGACGCCCGAGCAGGCCAGGGAGGCCGCGGAGGCGCTCGTCGTCACGTACGACACCGAGCCGCACGACGTGCGCCTCCGCCCGGACCACCCCGGCAGCTACCCGCCCGAGACCACGGCCATGGGTCCGGGCAGCACCGACAAGGGCGACGTGGAGGCCGAACTGGCCGCGTCCGACACCGTGCTGGACGCCTGGTACACCACCCCCGAGGAGCACCACAACCCCATGGAGCCGCACGCGGCCATGGCGCGGTGGGACGACGGGCGGCTGGAGGTCGTCGACTCCACCCAGGGCGCGTACGCGACCGCCCGGGACCTCGCGCAGCTGCTCGGGCTCGAACCGGAGGTGGTGCGGCTGCGGTCCGAGCACGTGGGCGGCGGCTTCGGCAGCAAGGCGCAGGCCCGCCCGCACGTCGTCCTCGCGGCCATGGCGGCCACCGTGCTCGGCCGGCCGGTGCGGATCGCGCTCACCCGGCAGCAGATGTTCTCGCTGATCGGCCACCGCAGCGCCACCGTCCAGCGCGTCCGGCTGGGCGCCGGCCCGGACGGCCGGCTGCGCGCCCTGGAGCACACGGCGTACAGCGCGACGTCCACGGTCCGCGAGTTCGTCGAGCCGAGCGCCGCGTACGGGCGGTCGATGTACGACGCGAGCGGCCACCGCACCGTCCACCGGGTGCTGCCCCTGGACGTCCCCACGCCCACCTACATGCGGGCGCCGGGCGAGGCCCCCGGCTCGTTCGCGCTCGAGTGCGCGCTCGACGAACTGGCCGAGCGCTGCGGCCTGGACCCGATCGTGCTGCGGGCCCGCAACGAGCCCGCCGCCGGGCCCGTCTCCGGGCTCCCCTTCGCCGGGCGCCGGCTGACCGACTGCTTCACCGAGGGCGCCCGCCGGTTCGGCTGGGCCGGGCGCGACCCGCGGCCGGGCGTCCGCCGCGACGGCCGCTGGCTGGTCGGCACCGGCACGGCGGCGTCGTCCTTCTTCACGGGCGCCTTCCCGGCGACCGCCACCGCGACGGCGCACCCCGACGGCACCTTCACCGTCCGCATCGCCGCCGCCGACATCGGCACCGGGGCCCGCACCGCCCTCACCCAACTCGCCGCCGACGCCCTGGAGGTCGGCCCGGACCGGGTCCGCGTCCTCATCGCCGACAGCGACTTCGGCGACGCGTGGGTCGCCGGCGGCTCCATGGGCACCCGCTCCTGGGGCTGGGCCGTCCGCCTCGCGGCGCACGACCTGCGCGAACGCCTCACGCCCGGCGCGGACATCCCGCCCGGCGGCCTGACCGTCCGCGCCAGTACGGAGGAGGCGGTACGGGCCCTCGCCGCGTACGAACGGCACGCGTACGGCGCCCAGTTCGCGGAGGTCGCCGTCGACCCGGGCAGCGGCGAGGTCCGCGTCCGCCGGATGCTCGGCGTCTTCGCCGCCGGCCGCATCGTCAACCCGCTGACCGCCCGCAACCAGCTCACCGGCGGCATGGTCTGGGGCCTGTCCATGGCCCTGCACGAGGAGGCCGTCCGCGACGCCGCGTCGGGCGGACTCGTCAACGCGGACCTGGCCGGCTACCACGTCGCGGCCCACGCGGACGTCCCCGCCATCGAGGTGGACTGGCTGGACGACCCGGACCCCGACGACCCGGTCGGCATCAAGGGCATCGGCGAGATCGGCACGGTCGGCTCGGCGGCGGCCGTCGCCAACGCCGTCTGGCACGCGACCGGCGTCCGCCACCGCGACCTGCCGATCCGCCCCGACCGCGTCCTGACCGGCGCCGCCGCGCCCGTGGCCGCCGCGCCCGTGGAGGAGGACCGTGCTGGACATCGCTGACGACCTGGCCGCCTGGGCCGCCGAGGGCCGCGGCTTCGCCGTCGCCACCGTCGTCTCCGTCACCGGCAGCGCCCCGCGCGGCCCCGGCGCCGCCCTGGCCGTCGACGACGGCGGCCGGGCCGTCGGCTCCGTCTCCGGCGGGTGCGTCGAGGCGGCGGTGTACGACCTGTGCGAGCGGGCGCTACGGGACGGGACGGTGTGCCTGGAACGGTTCGGGTACAGCGACGACGACGCGTTCGCCGTCGGCCTGACCTGCGGCGGGACGCTGGAGGTCCTGGTGGTCCCCTACCCGGCGGCCGCCCCCGGGCGCGCCGTCCTCGCCCGCGCCCTGACGGCCGCCGCCCGCGGCGAGCCGGTGGCCCTGGCCCGCGTCGCCCGGGGCCCGGCCGCCCTCCGGTCCGGCGCCCTGCTCGTCCGCCCCGACGGCACGTACGAGGGCGCCCTCGGCGGCCCGCCGGAGCTCGACCGCGCCGCCGCGGCCCAGGCCCACGCCCTGCTCGGCGCGGGCCGCACCGGCACCGTCGAACTCTCCCCGGACGGCACGCTCTGCCCCGGCGGCGAGCTGACGCTCCTCGTCGAGTCCGGCCTCGCACCGCCGCGCATGATCGTCTTCGGGGCGGTGGACTTCACGGCCGCGCTCGTCCGCGTCGGCAAGTTCCTCGGCTACCACGTCACCGTCTGCGACGCCCGCCCGGTCTTCGCCACGGCGGCCCGCTTCCCCGAGGCGGACGAGGTCGTGGTCGACTGGCCGCACCGCTACCTCCGCCGCACGCCCACCGACGCCCGCACGGCCCTGTGCGTCCTCACCCACGACGCCAAGTTCGACGTCCCGCTCCTCCGGGTCGCCCTCCGCCTCCCGGCCGCCTTCGTCGGCGCGATGGGGTCCGCCCGCACCCACGCCGACCGGGTCCGCCGCCTCCGTGAAGCCGGGGTCACGGACGCCGAGCTGGCCCGCCTCCGCGCCCCCATCGGCCTCGACCTGGGCGGCCGTACGCCCGAGGAGACGGCCCTGTCCATCGCCGCCGAGATCATCGCGGCCCGGCACGGCGCCACCGGCCTCCCGCTGACGGGGAGGTCCACGGCGATCCACGGGGCGGGGGTGTGAGGGGCGGGCGGCCCGGCCGGGTGACGCGGGCCGGCGTAGCGTACGGCCGGGCCGAGATTTCCGAGTGATGAGGAGGGCGCGTGCGATTCGCGCTGGAGGCACTGTTCGCCGAGGTACCCGCGGAACAGGTCGAGGAGGCCCGTGAGTTCTACCGGACGCGGCCGGCCGGCCGCGGCCCCGGCTCGTGGGAGGAGCTCCGGGAGGTCCGGGCGAAGAGGCCCGCTCCGCGCGCCGCCGAACCGCCCGCCGTCGAGGAGACGGCCGAGGCCGCCGGGGTGCGCGTCCCCGTCCGGATCCTCATGCCGGCCGGCGGTCCGCCGCGCGGCGTCTACCTGGACATCCACGGCGGCGGCTTCTACATGGACTCCGCGGCGCACGGCGACGTGCGCAACCGCGAGCTCGCGGACGCCCTGGGCGTCGCCGTCGTCAGCGTCGACTACCGGCTGGCCCCCGAACACCCCTGGCCGGCGGCGCCCGACGACTGCGAGGCGGCGGCGCTCTGGCTCGTCGAGGAAGCCGGTGCCCGCTTCGGCACGTCCCGGCTGGCGATCGGCGGGAGCTCCGCCGGCGCCACCCTCGCCCTGGCCACCCTGCTCCGGCTGCGGGACCGGGGCGCCGCCGGCCGGTTCACCGGCGCCGCGCTCCGGTTCGGCACCTACGACCTGAGCGCACGGACCCCGGCCGGCCGCCGCATCGCCGACGAGTACTTCCTCCGGGCGTACGCCGGACACGTGGCGGACCGCACCGTCCCCGACCTCTCCCCGCTCTACGGCGACCTCGGCGGGCTGCCCCCGACGCTGCTGGTCGTCGGCGCGGAGGATGTGCTGCTGGAGGACAACCTGGCCATGGCGGGCCGGTTGTCGGCGGCCGGCAACGAGGTGGACCTCCGGGTCTATCCCGAGGCGCCCCACGGGTTCACGGGCCACCCGACGGCGCTGGCCCGGACGGCGCGCGATGACATCGAGGCTTGGCTGCGGGAGCGGGTGACGGGGGCGTAGGACCCCCGTTTCCCGGGGAGACCCCCGGACCCCCTGAAACCGCGCTTCGCGCGGTTGAGGACGAGCGGCGGAGCCGTGAAAGCGGGGGTCTGGGGGCGCAGCCCCCCAGGAAACGGGGCGCACGCCCCGATCTCCGCCGCCGGGTGGGCCGGGCGGGTCGGGCGACTGCGGCTCGGCCTCGGCGCGCGCCGAAACCGCTCAGCGATCCTTCCGCGGCTGCGCGAAGCGCAGCATGTTCCCCGCCGGATCACGGAAAGCGCAGTCACGCACGCCGTACGGCTGATCGATGGGCTCCTGAAGCACCTCGGCCCCAGCAGCGCGCACGCGCTCGAAAGTGGCGTCGCAGTCGTCGGTGGAGAAGATCACGCCCCGCAGCATGCCCTTGGCGAGCAACTCCGCCATGGCCTGTCGGTCGGCAGGCGAGGCGTTGGGGTTGGCGGCCGGCGGTTCGAGGACGATCTCCACGTCCGGCTGCGCGGGCGACCCGACGGTCACCCACCGCATCCCCTCGAAGCCGACGTCGTTGCGCACCTCCAGTCCGAGGGCGTCGCGGTAGAAGGCGAGGGCCTTGTCGTGGTCGTCGACGGCGATGAAGCACTGGGAAAGCTTGATGTCCATGCCCTCGACGCTACGAGGCCGCGGCCGATCGCGCTTCTCCGATCCTGACCGGTTCGCCGTGCCGGAGCGGCCGGGTGAGGATCTTGGCGACGCACGCCGGTATCGCGGCGCCCGCCTCGTGGGCCCGGGCCCGGTACGCGCTCGGGCTCTCGCCGACCAGCTCGGTGAAGCGGGAGCTGAACGACCCGAGCGAGGTGCAGCCGACCGCGAAGCAGACCTCCGTCACGCTCAGGTCGCCCCGCCGCAGCAGCGCCTTGGCCCGCTCGACGCGGCGGGTCATCAGGTAGCTGTAGGGCGTCTCGCCGAAGGCGGCGCGGAAGCTGCGGGAGAAGTGGCCGGGCGACATGAGGGCGACGGCCGCCAGCGCCGGGACGTCCAGCGGCCGCGCGTAGTCGCGGTCCATCGTGTCGCGTGCGCGGCGCAGCCTCACCAGGTCTTCCAGGGTCACGCCGTCCAGGATGGCATGGGGGTCGGACACCGGGCGCTCACGCCGGTAGGCGGGGGTAGGGTCGGGGCCTCCGCCGGGAAATCCCGCGACGCGTCGCGGGCTCCGAAGGTACGGTGTGGGGCTTCGGCCGGGGCCCGGCCGGCCGCCGGTGCCGTCGCGGCCCGCCGCGCGCCCGCCCTCCCGCGCCCCCTGCCCGTACCCTCGACGTCCGCCCCGCCGCGTCCGCCGTCCCGCGCGGACGGCCCCGCTCCACGGATGGAGAAACGATGAGCAAGGCCACGAGCACGCCCCCGTCCTCCCCGCACGCCGCCGGCGTCCACGATCTGATCCGGGTGCACGGCGCGCGCGAGAACAACCTCAAGGACGTCGCCGTCGAGATTCCCAAGCGCCGGCTGACGGTGTTCACCGGCGTCTCCGGCTCGGGCAAGAGCTCGCTGGTGTTCGACACGATCGCCGCCGAGTCGCAGCGGCTGATCAACGAGACCTACAGCGCCTTCGTCCAGGGCTTCATGCCCACCCTGGCCCGGCCTGAGGTGGACGTCCTGGAGGGGCTGACCACCGCGATCATCGTCGACCAGCAGCCGATGGGCGCCGACCCGCGCTCCACGGTGGGCACCGCCACCGACGTCAACGCGATGCTGCGGATCCTCTTCAGCCGGCTCGGGCAGCCGCACGTCGGCCCGCCCGGCGCGTTCGCGTTCAACACGCCCTCCGTCCGGGCGAGCGGCGCGATCACCGTCGACCGCGGCACGAAGAAGGCCGAGAAGGTCACCTTCTCCCGCTCCGGCGGCATGTGTCCGCGCTGCGAGGGCCGGGGCAGCGTCACCGATCTCGACATCGCGCAGCTCCTCGACGACACCAAGTCCCTCGCCGAGGGGGCGCTCGCCGTCCCCGGCTACAAGGCGGGCGGCTGGAACCACCGCCTCTACACCGAGTCCGGGCTCTACGACCCGGACAAGCCGGTCCGCGAGTTCACCGAGAAGGAGCGGTACGACCTGCTGCACCGCGAGCCGACCAGGATGAAGATCGCGGGCATCAACATGACCTACGAAGGCCTCCTGCCGCGCATCCGGAAGTCGATGCTGGCCAAGGACCGGGAGGCCATGCAGCCGCACATCCGGGAGTTCGTGGACCGGGCGGTCACCTTCACCACCTGCCCGGACTGCGACGGCACCCGGCTCAACGCGGCGGCCCGGTCCTCGAAGATCCGGGGGATCGGGATCGCCGACGCCTGCGCGATGCAGGTCAGCGACCTGGCCGACTGGGTACGCGGCCTCGACGAGCCGTCGGTGGCGCCGCTGCTCGGGAAACTCGCCCACGGCCTCGACTCGTTCGTGGAGATCGGCCTCGGCTACCTCTCCCTGGACCGGCCGGCCGGCACGCTGTCCGGCGGCGAGGCGCAGCGCGTCAAGATGGTCCGCCACCTCGGCTCCTCGCTCACCGACGTCACCTACGTCTTCGACGAGCCGACCATCGGGCTGCACCCGCACGACATCGCCCGGATGAACGGCCTGCTGCTGCGGCTGCGGGACAAGGGCAACACGGTGCTGGTGGTGGAGCACAAGCCCGAGGTGATCGCGATCGCCGACCACGTCGTCGACCTCGGCCCCGGCGCCGGCGCGGCGGGCGGCACGATCTGCTTCGAGGGGACGGTGGAGGGGCTGCGCGCCGCCGGCACCCTCACCGGCCGGCACCTCGACGACCGGGTCGGCCTCAAGAAGACCGTGCGCGAGCCCACCGGCAGCCTGCCGATCCGCGGCGCGACGGCGCACAACCTGCGCGGGGTCGACGTCGACATCCCGCTCGGGGTGCTGGTCGCCGTCACCGGTGTCGCGGGGTCGGGCAAGAGCTCGCTGGTGCACGGCTCGATCCCGGCGGGCGCGGGTGTCGTCTCCGTCGACCAGGCCCCGATCCGCGGCTCCCGGCGGAGCAACCCGGCGACGTACACCGGGCTGCTCGACCCCATCCGCAAGGCGTTCGCCAAGGCCAACGGCGTCAAACCGGCGCTGTTCAGCGCCAATTCGGAGGGCGCCTGCCCGGCCTGCGGCGGCGCCGGAGTCGTCTTCACCGACCTGGCGATGATGGCCGGCACCGCCGCCACCTGCGAGGACTGCGAGGGCAAGCGGTTCGACGCGTCGGTGCTCGAATACCGCCTCGGCGGCCGGGACATCAGCGAGGTGCTGGCCATGCCGGTGTCCGAGGCGGAGGAGTTCTTCGCCGCGGGCGAGGCCCGCACCCCGGCCGCCCACCGGATCCTGCGCCGCCTCTCCGACGTCGGCCTCGGCTACCTCACCCTCGGCCAGCCGCTCACCACCCTCTCGGGCGGCGAGCGGCAGCGGCTGAAACTCGCCACGCACCTGGCGGAGAAGGGCGGCGGCCCGTCCGTGTACGTCCTCGACGAGCCGACCGCCGGCCTCCACCTCGCCGACGTCGAGCAGCTGCTCGCCCTGCTGGACCGGCTCGTCGACTCCGGCGCGTCCGTCATCGTCGTCGAACACCACCAGGCCGTCATGGCCCACGCCGACTGGATCGTCGACCTGGGCCCCGGCGCGGGCCACGACGGCGGCCGGATCGTCTTCGAGGGCACTCCGGCCGACCTCGTCGCCGCCCGTTCGACGCTGACGGGGGAGCACCTGGCGGAGTACGTGGGAGCCTGACGGACCCTCAGGACGTGCCTCAGGAAAGGGCGACCAGCTCCCGGTACTCCTCGCTCCACAGGTCCTCGTCCGCGTCCGGCAGCAGCAGGACGCGGTCGGGGCGGAGGGCGTCGATGGCGCCCTCGTCGTGGGTCACCATGACGACCGCGCCGGGGTAGGAGCCGACGGCGGACAGGACCTCGGCGCGGGAGGCGGGGTCGAGGTTGTTGGTGGGCTCGTCCAGCAGCAGCACGTTGGCGCCGGAGTGGACCAGCCCGGCCAGCGCCAGGCGCGTCTTCTCGCCGCCGGACAGCACGCCGACGGGCTTGTCCGCGTCGTCCCCGGTGAACAGGAACGCCCCGAGCACGCCCCGCCGTTCGCCGTCCGTCAGGTGCGGCGCGGCGGTCGCGAGGTGCCGGACGACCGTGTGGGCGGGGTCGAGGGTGTCGTGCTCCTGGGCGAAGTAGCCCAGCCGCAGCCCGTGCCCGCGCACCACCCGGCCCTCGTCCGGGGCCACCTCGCCGGCCAGGACGCGCAACAGCGTCGTCTTGCCCGCGCCGTTGAGCCCGAGGACCACCAGGCGGCTGCCCCGGTCCACGGCGAGGTCCACCCCGTCGAGGACGGGACGGCCGCCGTAGGACTTGGTCAGGCTGATCGCGCCGAGCGGCACCCGGCCGCACGGCTCCGGTTCGGGCAGCCGGATCCGGGCGGTCTTCTCCGTCCGCCGGGCCGGTTCCAGCTCGGCGAGCATGCGGTCGGCCCGCCGGCTCATGCTCCGGGCCATGACGGCGGTGGCCGACCGGGCCTTCATCCGGTCCGCCTGCGCGTGCAGGGCGGCGGCCTTCCGCTCGGCGTTCGCCCGCTCCCGGGCGCGGCGCCGCTCGTCGGCCTCCCGCTGGGCCAGGTACGTCGTCCAGCCGGTGTTGTGGATGTCGATCGTCGCCCGGCCGGGGTCCAGGTGGAACACGCGGTTGACGACGGCGGTCAGCAGACCGGTGTCGTGGCTGATCACCACGAGGCCGCCCCGGTGGCTCCGGAGGAACTCGCGCAGCCAGGCGGCAGAGTCGGCGTCGAGGTGGTTGGTCGGCTCGTCGAGCAGCAGGGTGCCGTCGTGGCCGGCGAACAGGATGCGGGCCAGCTCCACGCGGCGCCGCTGCCCGCCCGACAGGGTGCCGACCGGCCGGTGCAGCACCTCGTCGGGCAGGCCGAGCCCGGCCGCCACCCGGGCGGCCTCCGCCTCGGCCGCGTACCCGCCGCCGGCCTGGAAGGCCGCCTCGGCACGGGCGTACGCCCGCATCGCCCGCTCCAGCGCGGCGGGCCCGGCGGCCTCGGTCATGGCGGCCTCGGCCTCCCGCAGTGCGCGCAGGGCGCGGTCGAGGCCGCGCGCGGACAGGATCCGGTCGGTCACGGTCACGTCGGGATCGGCGGCCCGGGAGTCCTGGGCGAGGAACCCGACCGGGCCGGTGGCGGTCACGCTCCCGGCGGCGGGGCGTGCCCGGCCCGCCAGGGCGGTCAGCAGGGTGGTCTTCCCCGCGCCGTTGCGGCCGACCAGGCCGACGCGGTCGCCGGGGGAGACGGTGAAGGAGACGTCGGACAGCAGCAGCCGCGCACCCGCGCGCAGCTCGACATCGCGGACGGTCATCATGAGGTAACGCTCCGAATAAGCTCAAGGACACACTTCTGGCGTGGAAGCGGGTCCTGAGCTAGGAAATTCGGGGCGTAGACATGCCCTCACGGTAACGGACGGTTCGCCGGCGGCGCATCTCCTTTTCCGGGGGCGGGCGTACGACGGCGGGGCCGGGGTGTCGTACGACGCACCCCGCCCCGCCTCCGCCGCGTTCAGTCCCCGGCGCGGTCCCCCTTGAGGCCCTGCTGCGGGTCGTAGCCGTGGAAGGGCCGGTCGAACAGCCAGTTGTAGAGGAGCTCGCGGCAGACCGCCGGCTGGAACGCCGGCACCTGGTGGCCGGAGTCGGGCACGGCGACCTGGGTGAGGCGGCCGACGCTGCGGACGTACCCCTTCGGGTTGCCCTGCGCCCGCGTCCAGATCAGCCGGGGCGCGTCGCGCCACCGCGCGTGCTCGTGGCGGCCCCGGCGCCGCATGAGGTCGTCGAGGATCTCCTCGGTGGCCCGGTAGCCGCACGCGGTGTCGAAGTTGCCGGTGTAGAGCAGCGTCTTGTAGCCCTTGTCGATGAGTTCGGCGTACCGGTCCGAGCAGTCCCGCATGTTGTCCGCCGCGAGCGCCTCGGCCACTTTGCCGTCGTTGTCGGCGCACTCCCAGGGGACGTCGGGGGGCACGTGCAGCGCCTTCTTGACGTCCGGGCTGCCCAGGTAGGCGCGGAGCGCGCCCATGGGCAGGTCGTCCCAGCGCCGGACGTCGTAGAGGTCGAAGTTCCCGCCGTACGCGAGGACGGCGGTCACCAGGTCGTTGCCGAGCCGGGTGGCCTCCTCGAACCGGCCCTCGTCGAGGGCGGCCCGGTAGACGGCGTAGGCGTCGTGGAGGGAGTCGCGCTGGGCGATGCCGAGGAAGCCGGTGGTGTAGGCGTAGTCGATCAGGACGCGGAGCGACAGCTCCGGCCTGATCCAGCCGTTGCCGACGGATATCCCGCGCAGGCCGAGCCGGTGTCCGTCCGGTGCGCGGCGGTTGCGCGCGTCGATCTCCAGGGCGATGGCGGGCACGTACTTCCCGGCGTAGCTCTCCCCGCAGACGTACAGCGGGCAGCGCGCGTACTCGGGGTGCAGTCCGAGGAACGCCTCCAGGCCGTCGCAGAACATCCGGGCGAGGGTCCCCTCGTCCCGGACGTACTCCCCGGCGTCCGAGTGGCTGTAGCCGGTGCCGACGGGCTGGTCCCAGTAGACGACGTGCGCCTCCTCGTTCCAGGTGGCGTCGGTCGGGGAGACCGTGCCGGCGGCGTCGTCGGTGATGGACAGCGGTCCGTTCTCCAGGAACAGGCCCAGCAACGAGGAGGCGCCGGGGCCGCCGTTGAGCCAGACGAGCAGCGGGGTGCGGCTGATCAGGTCCTGCTGGTCGTGGACGGCGACGTGCGGGTTGCAGGTCTGGCTCTCGAAGAACCAGTAGAAGAGGTGGTTCCGGGAGTCCGGGTGCTCGGCCGGGCCGTCGAGGTGGACGTGTCCGGCGTAGGAGCGCGTTTTCAGGTCCAGGCTTTGGGTGTTGAGCACATTGGCGGGGACGGAGGTGACGAGGTCGTCGTCCGGGGTCATGGTTCCCTTTTCCGTTCGGCGGGCTCGATGGCTTACGGGAAGAGCTCGCGCCGGATCAGGGGGAGAACGGGCGGACGCGCCGGGAGCGGGTGCGGAACGCGTCGGTGAACAGCTTCTCCGTCCGTTCCCGGGGCTCCAGGACGCCGATGCGCTGCCCTTGGAGCAGTTGCAGCGCGGGGAACCGGCCGCGTTCGAAGAGCAGGATGTTCAGCGACCCGCCGTATGCGAAGTTCCCGATCCGCTCACCCTTTTCCACCGGGATCGGCTTCGTGCGCATCTTCTTGAACTTCTCCAGGAAGTTCACGGACGCGATGGAGTTGAGGCCGACGGGCACGAGCCCGACGTAGCCCTCGCCGTCCGGTCCGCCGTAGGCGTCCTGGTACTGGGTCCTGATGATGACGTATCCGCGGCGGAAGTCGTCGAACATCGAGTAGTCGTAGCCGTAGCCGACGTTCCCCTTGTCGAGCAGGCCGGGAAAGTCCCGCATCCCGTAGTAGCAGCCGCCGATGTCATCACGGGCGGCCACGACCTCGCCCGCCACCGGGGCGTGGTACCAGTGATAGCTGTCGGGCATCAGGATGCAGGACACGGCCGTGCCGCCGATGAACTTCTTCGCGTATTCCGAGCCGTCGAGCAGTTTTCCGACGTTCATGCTCACCGTCTTGACCGGGATCCCCGTGTACGGGCCCAGTTCGTCGACGATCATGTTGATGACGCAGTCGGCGGGGGCGACGACCACCGTGTCGTCGTCCTTGGCGGCTATCGGGCGCCGGTCCTCCTTGATCTCCCGGACGAAGAACTCGTTGAAGTTCTTCCAGTCCCTGACCTTGTAGTCGTCCATGCGCTTCGAACCGAGCTCCCGGACCCACGTCTCGATGAGTTCCTTGGAATGCGGGTCGTCCATCTGCTTGCCTTGCAGGTGGGTGAAGTCGGCCGTCATGGCGTAGCCGGGGCCGGAGGTCACGAACGCCATGCCGGCGTCGTTCAGGTAGTTGATCCAGCTGAACTTCTCGATGTAGTCGAGGCCGTTCTTGACCCCCGACTTCCAGTCGTACCACTCCCCGAAGAAGTCGCAGAGGCGCTGGATGTCCGCGCCCTGCCAGTCGTAGTAGACCTCGGAGCTCTTCTTCTCCGGGCAGGGCACCACGTGCTTGATCGCGTCGTGGTACAGGGACGCGAAGTTGTCGTGGTTCTGGTCGTACCAGGTTCGAATGCGCTCCTGGAACTCTTCGATGCTCGTCGAGAACGTCATGTCGCCGGGCATGGCTCGCCTCTCTCCGTCTGCCGGGGGCTGAGGGACGTCGTACGGCGGGTGGGCGGGATGCCGCACGGCGCCGCCAAATCTGCCCGCGGCCGATCCCCCGAGGAAGGGGACCGGGGGCGCGTACGCCGTTCCCTGCCGGGGGCGTGCTGGTGCGAGGCCCGCACCAGGGGACGGCCCCCGTCCCAGGGGCCCCGGGCGTGCCGCACGTCCTCGTCCCCGGTGTCCCGTGGGACCGTCCCGTACCGTCCGGTAACTCCCGTTGCGGCGAGGGGAAGTCCCGCACAATGACCGGTACGCATTCGGGCAGACATTCGGTTGTTTCCCGGAACGGCGCGGAATTCCGGCGCCGGGAGCGGAAAAGCCGGGAGAAAACGCGGCGTTCGAGCCGGCGCGGCACCGGGCGGAACTCCGCCCCGTTCCTCTGGCTCGACCTCCGGGAGTACCTGCGGCCGGACGCCCCGGAGATTCCATACGGCCGGGAGCCGCACGTCCCGCAGTCTCCCGGACTCCGGCGCGAGGAGTACGCGGACGGCGGCGACGGCGACGGCGACGGCGGCCTGGGCGAGCGGGCCCGGCCGGCCCCCGCGGCCCGCCTTTCCTACAGTCCCGCCGCCCGTGCCCCGGCCGGTGCCGGACGGTGCAGCAGCGCCCGGACGGCGAGGCCGGACGCGGTCCCGGCGGCCACGGTGAGGGCCGCCCACAGGGCGGGCCACGCCGGCAGGCGCAGGGCGTGGTCGACGGACCAGCGGCCCGGGCCGGCCACGGCGACGGCCAGGGCGAGGACGACGAGGACAAGGGGGTACTCGTAGCCGTCGTCCTGCACCCACAGGCCGTGCGGCCACTTGACGGTCAGCGCGACCGTCATCACCCCGGCGATCCCGGCCGCCGCGAGCGGGGTGAGGGCGCCACAGGCCAGCAGCAGCCCGGAGCCGGTCTGCGTGGCGCCCGCGGCGAGGGCGGTGAGCGCCCCGCCGCGGAAGCCGTCGCGGCGGAACTCCTCGGCCCCGCCCGCCAGTCCGCCGCCCCCGAGCCGCCGGCTGACCTTCTGCACGCCGTGCCCGGCGACCAGCAGGCCCACCGTCAGCCGGATCAGCAGCAGCGCGGTGTCCACGGTCACCCGGCGGCGTGCGGGTCGACCATGGCGTGCGCGTAGACGAGGCCCAGGCCGTAGGCGCCGCCGTGTTCCTTGACGACCTGGGTCGTGGCCGCGTACGTCTCCGTGCGGGCCCAGTCGCGCTGGAGCTCCAACAGCACCTGCAGCCAGGTGACGGGGACGGCCCCGGCCGCCGTCATCCGCCGCATCGCGTGCTCGTGGGCGGCGGGGGTCACACCGGCCGAGGCGTCGGCGACGACATAGACCTCGTAGCCCTGCGCGAGCGCCGACAGGGCGGGCATGACGAGGCACACCTCGGTCCACAGCCCCGACAGGACGATCTTGGTGCGGCCGGTGGCGCTGACGGCCTCGACCAGGGCCTCGTCCTCCCAGGCGTTCATGGAGGTGCGGTCGACGATCTCCTGCTCAGGGAACACCTCGCGGAGCTGAGGCAGCAGGGGGCCGGAGAACGACTCGGCGGCGACGGTGGACAGGACGACGGGCACGTCGAAGACGCGGGCGGCCTTGGCCAGCCCGACGGTGGCGTTGACGACCCCGGCCCGGTCGGCGCTGCCCGCGCCGAAGAACATCTGCGGCTGGTGGTCCACGAACAGCATCATCGCGTTGTCAGGCGTGAGGAGTTCGGTGCTGGGCACGGCCCGGACAGTAGTGAAGTCGACCATGGTGGTCCCTTTCTGGGGGAGGGGGTTACAGGCAGGGGGTCCCGGGAGGGGTCCCCGTCGTTGCTGCCGGCGGGACCGACGCTACGAGCGCCGGGGCGACGGGAGTTGACCGTGAGCGGCCAGGGCTGTTCCGGCGCCGCACGGGGCCGCGGGCGGCGAGGGGGGAAGGGGAGGGGGTCAGAGCAGGAAGCAGGGGTCGAAGGAGACCGGGGACCGCTCGGGCGCGTCCCCGCGGGCCGCCCGCCACCGCCGGTGCTGCTCCGAGGCGGCCACCACGTCGGCGAGCAGCCCGGCCTGGCGCGCCCCGGCGCTGCCACCGCCGGTCCGGGACGGGGTCGGCGTGGCGTGGTAGCCGCCGAAGTGGGCGACCGGGCTCCACTCCGGCCGCACCGGGGGCAGGGCCTCGTCCAGCCCCTCGTACTCGGCCGCCGCGTACACGATCCGGCCGCCGACGACGGTGAGGACGGACTCGATGTGCGGGATGTCCTCGGCCGGGACGGTGAGGTAGTCCTGGTCGAGGACGGCGAAGTCGGCCAGGAAGCCTGCCTTGAGGACGCCCTTGACGCCCTCCTCGCCGGTCATGCGGGCGCCCGCGCGGGTGTAGAGCGCGAGCGCGGTCTCCCGGGAGAGGAGCCGGTCCGGCGGGTAGAGGGCCAGGTCGCCGACGGTGCGGCCGGTGACCAGCCAGTGCAGGGCGACCCACGGGTTGTAGGACGAGACACGGGTGGCGTCGGTGCCGGCCGCCACCGGGAGGCCGCGTTCCAGCATCTCCCTGACGGGCGGGGTCCGGGCGGCGGTCTCGGCCCCGTACCGCTCGGCGAACACCCGGCCCTGGAAGGCCATCCGGTTCTGGACGCTCACCCCGCCGCCCAGGGCGGCGATGCGGTCCAGGCTCTCGGGGGACGCGGTCTCCGCGTGGTCGAAGAACCAGCGGTTGCCGCCCGGGAACAGGCCCTCGGCCGCCAGCTTCTCGAAGACCGCCAGGTCACGGCGGATCGTCTCGTCGTAGGTGGCGTGCAGCCGGAAGCCCCAGCCGTGTTCCGCGAGCAGCCGGACCGCCTGCTCGAACTCGCCCTCGTAGCCGGCCGCGAGCTCGGGCCGCGGCTCGGCGAAGTTCTCGAAGTCGGCGGCGGCCCAGGTGAGGTTCTCTCCGGCGCCGTTGAGGCGGAGCCACTCGTCGCCGTCGCCCGGCCGCACCGTCTCCACCCAGCGGCGGAGGTCGGCGAGCTCCTGCCCGGCGGTCTGCGGGAAGAGGTGGTAGGCGATGCGGAGGGAGAGTTCGCCGGAGCGGGCCAGGTCGGTGACGGTGGCGTAGTCGTCCGGGAAGTTCTGGAAGCCGCCCGCCGCGTCGATGGCGGACGTCAGCCCGAACCGGTTCAGCTCCCGGAGGAAGTGCCGGGTGGAGACGCGCCGTCCGGCCTCGTCGAGAGTGGGCGCGGCGGCCAGCGTCGAGTAGAGGATCAGGGCGCTGGGCGCGGCGAGGAGGACGCCGTTGGGGTCGCCGTTCCGGTCGCGGACGATCTGCCCGCCGCGCGGGTCGGGGGTGTCGCGGCTGATGCCGGCGGCGCGGACGGCCGCGCGGTTGAGGATCGCGGACTGGTAGAGGTGGAGGACGAAGACGGGGGTGTCCGGCGCGGCGGCGGTGAGTTCGGCCGGGGTCGGCAGCCGGCGCTCGGCGAACTGGTCGGCCGTCCAGCCGCCGACGACCCGGATCCACTGGCCCTTGGGGGTGCGGCCCGCCTGCTCGCGCAGCATGGCGAGCGCCTGCCGCAGGGAGGGGACGCCGTCCCAGCGCAGTTCGAGGACGTAGTGCAGGCCGCCGCGGATGACGTGCAGATGCGAGTCGTTGAGCCCCGGCACGGCCCGCCGGCCCAGGGCGTCCACGACCCGCGTCCGGGGGCCGACGTGCCGGGTGACGTCCCGGTCGTCGCCGACCGCGAGGACACGGCCGTCGCGTACGGCGAGGGCGCTCGCGGCGGGGCGGGCGGGGTCGCCGGTGAAGAGCCTGGCGTTGCGGAGGACGAGCTCGGCGCTGTCGGTGGCGTCGGTGGTGCCGGGGACGGGGGTGACGCCGCTGACGGGCATCGTGGCCATGACGGAATCGCCTTTCGGGGAGTCAGGGGAGGGAGGCCTCGCGGGGATGTTCAGAGCGTGCGGCGCACGCCCGCCTGGCGTTCGAGATCCCGCAACTGCACGGTCAGATCGCCCTCGAGCGCCGCGGAGGCGGGTCCCGTGCGCACGATGGGCAGCACCTGCGCGCCGCGCATGTCCTCCAGCATCAGGGCGAACGCGGTGTACAGCGCGACGGCCGCCAGGAGCAGGCCGAGCGTCCCGGAGGCGGTCCCGAGCCAGGCGCGGCCGGTGAGGTTGTGGGCGGCGGCGACCGCGAAGCGCGGCACGGCGACGCACAGCACCAGCCACAGGGCGCGCTTGCGCGTCGCCACGCTCGCCATCATCAGGGCGAACAGGGCGAACACCGCGTTGAGGACGCCCAGCACGCGGGTGCCCTGGGCCGGGTCCAGGGTCAGGACGAGGGAGGTGGCGAGCCACAGACCGGAGAAGCAGGCCATGAGGGAGGCCGCGAGCACGTCGCGCGCCCCGAACGCCAGGGTGGCCACGAGGAGTTGCAGAACGAAGGCGGGCAGGATGACGAGCCCGACCGCCTGCCGGGCGCCCGGCCCGAGCACCCCCAGCTGGAGGCAGCCGACGACGACGGAGGCGATGGCCACGGCGTAGAAACCGAGCGGCATCGGGGAGGCGATGGGCCGCAGGTTGATCCTGGTCATGCGCCGGAGGTCGGGCTCGTGGTGGCGGCCGGGCGGGGCGGGAGCGGGAGCCGGGTCCGACGCGCCCAGGTCGCTGTCACTGCTGGTTTTCACTGGTGCTTCTCCTCCGGGAGCGCCGGGGCGGAACGGGGCTCCCGACGGGCGGGGCGGGTGCTGCGGGCGCGCGCTGCGGCGCCGGGGGCTGGTCCCCCGACCCGTCGGGGGATCCCTTTTGGGGAATGGCCGGAACCGGGGCGCCCATTGGCACCCCCTCACGCGGCATGCAGCGCTCGCCGCAAGCAGTCCGAAGCGAGCGCGATGGCCGACTCGGCGGCGCAGGAGGCCCGCAGGGCGTCGAGCATGACGAAGTCGTGGATCGTGCCCAGGAAACGCACGGCGGTCACCGGAACCCCTGCGGCACGCAGCTTCTCCGCGTACGCCTCGCCCTCGTCCCGCAGCACGTCCGCCTCGGCGGTGACGACGAGCGCCGGCGGCAGACCGGCGAGCTGCTCGGTGGTGGCGCGCAGCGGCGAGGCGGTGATCCGCGCCCGCTGCTCCGGGTCGGTGGTGTACTGGTCCCAGAACCAGCGCATGCCGTCGCGGCGCAGAAAGTAGCCCTCGGCGAACCGGTGGTACGAGCCGGTGTCGAACGAGGCGTCGGTGACGGGGTAGAAGAGCACCTGGTAGCGGAGCGGCACCCCGCCGCGTTCCTTGGCCATCAGGGTCAGGGCGGCGCTCATGTTGCCGCCGACGGAGTCCCCGGCGACCGCGAGCCGTTCCGCGTCGAGCCCCCGGCCCGCGCCCTCCTCGACGATCCAGCGGGCCACCGTCCAGTTCTGCTCGACGGCGACCGGGTAGCGGTGCTCGGGCGACAGCGCGTACTCGGGGAAGACGACGGCGGCGCCCGCGCCGACGGCCAGTTCCCGCACGAGCCGGTCATGGGTCCGGGCGTTCCCGAACACCCAGCCCGCCCCGTGCAGGTAGAGCACCACCGGCAGCGTCCCGGAGACACCGGCGGGCCGGACGATCCGCACCCTGACCTCGCCCGTCGGCCCACCGGGGACCGTGACCCACTCCTCGCCCACGGCGGGCGGTTCGACGGGCGGGGGCCCGGACTGCGCCTCGTCGACGGCCCGGCGGCCTTCGGCGGGCGGCAGTTGGTGGAGAAACGGCGGTCGCGCGGTCGCGGCGGCGAACGCGGCGGCGGCGGGTTCGAGCGTGGGCGGGTGCGGAGGATGGGCGGTCATGGACGGGTCCTTCGGTGCGCTGGGCGGACGGACCCGTGCGACGCTAGGCGGGGAACACGTCGCGGAGGTGCCGTGGCGTGCACGTTCACTTGCCCGTCGGCGCACGGAGCGCACCCGGCCCGTCCGGCGCTTGAGGACTTGGCGACGCGGCCGCGCCGCAGGGCCCCGGGGGGGGCGGGGCCTCGGGAGGCGGCGAAAGGGCGGCGTGACAGGGGCGCCCTTCCTCTCCAGAGCGGGCGCACCCTCCCGGCACCGGCGGTGCTCGCCACGGAGCCGCGACCCGGGTGCCGCGATCCGGGAACTACGACCCGGGTACCACGACCCTCGCACGGCGCGCGCCGCCAAGGCCTCAAGCGCCGGGCGGGCGCCGCCCGGCGGAGTCACGGACGAAGAGCCACCAGCACGTCGACGACGTACGTCTCCTCGACCACATCGTCGGGAAAGCCCGCGCGCAGCACGGCGCGTTCGTCCGCGAAGAACGCCCGTCGGCGGTCCTCGTCCAGGACGAGGACCGCCGACCGGCTGCCGATATTGGCCAGATGGACGTCGAGGGACACCGTGCGGCTCCAGCGCAGGAGACGCCGTACGACCCGCAACCCGGTCAGCCCGGCCAGCCGGACCGCGTCCGCGTCACCGGGCCGGACACGATGAGCCGGCTGCTCCGTCCCGCACGTGGCACGCGCGATGCGCTCCCGCTGCGCCCGGAGCCACGGCACGTCGAAGGCCGTGGTGTTCCACCAGATCGCCAGCGCACCGCCCGGACGCAGGACGCGCAGCGCCTCGGGGACGGACCGGGCCGGATCGGTCCACTGCCAGGACTGCGCGTACGTGACGAGATCGAGGGAGGAGCCGGCCAGCGGCAGCGCGTTGCCGTCACCCCGCACGACCGGCACCCCGGGCAGCGCCTCCCGGCATCGGCGGGCCATGGCCGCCCCCGGCTCGACGGCGACCACCTCGGCGCCCCGCGCGCACAGCAGCGCGGTGGCGATGCCCGTACCCGCGCCGACGTCGGCGACGCGGGCGCCGGCGAGGCGGCGTCCGGACAGTTCCTCGACGGCGTCCAGGAGCGCGGGCGGATACGAAGGCCGGGAGGATGCGTACTGGGCGGTGGCCGTGTCGAACGACCGGGCGCGGGGATCGGCGGTCATCCCCTCATCATCCGCCCTGGCGCCGCCCCCCGCGCAATGCGCTCTTGTGGGTGCCGAGTCATACGCGATGACGTACCTCCCCGACGCGGAAGCCTCCTGGCGCGCTCGCCGGGCGGAGACCGGCCGTTGAGGCGCCGCGCGTCACCGAACGAAAGCCCGCCGGTGGACGGGTCTGCCCTCCGCAACGCCGCCGGGCGGAGGCCCCGGGTTTTCCGGCCGGCCCGGCGGCTCAGCATGGACTATGCCGCCCCCCCGAGAAGCGGAAGCGGATCGAATATCGGGACTCCTGCTGGGCGAAACAGAACAAGCTGAACCGGCTGCCGGCGACCTACCGCCGCACTCACGGCGTCACCTGCTTCAACGGCTGCTCCTCCGAGGGCGACGACCGCCTGTGAGGCGTCAACCGACATCGCAAGGGCACCCCAACACCCTGGCCGCGCTCAAGTCGATCCGCGCCGCCCGGCTCGACGGCGCGGACATCCGCCGCTGGGCGAGGAGGAACAAGGCCGAGATGCGCTCCGTCGTCCCGGCCCGCGCTTCCTGGGCCGGAGAAGGACAGCGACAGAAGTGGGCCGGAGAAGGACAGCGACAGAAGTGGGCCGGAGAAGGACAGCGACAGAAGTGGGCCGGAGAAGGACAGCGACAGAAGGATGAACTCAGGAGGCGGACGGTTCGATCTCCCCCGCGAAGACGATGACCTGGTCGATGAGGCTCCGCCGCAGATGGACGACGTCCGTTCCCGCCAGGCGGGGACCCCCGTCCGGCGTGGTGAAGACCCACTGGTACCGGGCCCATTCGTCAGGCATGTCCACCGCCGAGCAGCGCACCATCGTGCCGGTCCCCGCCGGGTGGCGCCGGATGTCCAGCACGAACCGCTCGACCGCCGCGATTCCTTCGATGCGCCCCAACGGCCCCCAGAAGACCACGTCCGAGGTCAGAGCCTGGGAGAGCAGGGCAGTCACATAGCTGTCGTCCGAGGCGTTGAACGCGGAGATGAACGTGTCGATCGCGGAGCGTGCATTCTCTTCCTGCATGCCCCAGTAATACCAGCCGTTTCGCGTGCGCTCGTCCCGCGAGCCGCCTTCCGATCACGGTGAACCTCTCCCGGCCACCGCGCTAGCCTGATCAGGTGAGCGAGACCGAACCGCCGCTGCTGGCGGACGTTTACCCCGCGCTGGTGTCGTTCCTCGATGCAGCGCTGGTCTCCGCGGGAGAGTCCGCCTTGGCCCAGGCCGTGGTGGGGTTGCGTTTCCACGGGTGGTGCCGGTGCGGCACGGCCTGCACCTACCTTCGAACGGCTCCGGCTGACCGTGCCGACAGCACCTGGCTTCACTTCGACGACGAAGCGCCCCGCGTGTGGCTTCAATTCGACCGAGACCGTACTTCGTTCGCCGGGATGGAGATCTGCGAGTTCGACCTGGGACCGGCCCCGGCGTCCGACCTCGACCGGCCCTCAGGCGTGGGCTGATCCGCGTGACGTCCCGTTCCGGTCACATCGCACTGAAGGTCAGCCCAGGGGAGTAGGTGACCTGGGTCGTACCCTGGCACAGGACATCCACCAGGGCGGCGTGGGCCACCGATGCGCCCCGACGACCATGGATGCCGTTGCGGCGAGAGTCGACAGCAGGGCGAGTACGCGTTGCCGAATCATTGGGATCAGCCTCCTCGTGTACCAGCAGCACCAGCCCGGAATCACAGGGCGCCCCGGCCCCCGCCATGAGCAACTCGGCTCTTCGGCACTGGTCTCAGCCAGAGTGGCGTGCACTCTTCACCATGGGCAGGGGTGCACCACGAACGCCCGGAGCACGCAACCCGCGCATCCACCGGGTCCGCGCCCGGCGGATGAGGAGCTCGTCGTCCGGACGGCCCCTGTGTCCGTCCTTCCGGAAGGACCCCGGGCCAGCCATGTCGGGAAACCGCCGGCCGCCTCCTTCGTCTTCGGCGAGTCGGCCGGCCGAGTCCCCGGGCCACCGCGCCCCAGGCCGGGCCGGGTTCCGGACGGGCCTTCAACGCCAGGCGTGGCGGATCCTCAACCGTCCGAAGCCCATGGTCCCGGAGACGCGTATCGTCGGTCCGCCGGGGCGGACATGCCGCGGGGCCCGGTAGCGCAGGTCCTTCCAGCCGGTGTGGAGGCCCTCGACGTCGACCACCGCGTCACGAGGCACGGTGATGCGAGCCCCGCCGGTTCCGAGCTGCAGCTCGATGTCGACGACCGGGTGCTCGACGATCGCCCGCGACAGATCCAGGCGCACCCGTCCGTAGCCGGACGCGACCTTGAGGACCCGGGGCACCCGCCAGGCACCTCGTCGCCGGATCCACCCGCCGGCGGCAGCGATCGTCGACGTGGCGCCCACATGCTCCTCCGGGAGCGAGGCGAGAGCCGACGCGAGCTCGCTGTGCGTCGTGGCGGTGAGCACCTGTTGGAGGCGTACGTCCAACTGCGCGTGTGAGAGCGCCCCTTGGGCGTACGCGTCCTGCAGGCGCCGCACGGCCGTATCGCGGTCTTTGTCGCCGATCGGGGACGGCGAGTCTTCCGGTGAGGAGGTCACCGTCGCACCCTACTGCCGTACCGGCGACGCGAACGCGTCCGTCGCGACTCCATGCGTCCCCGTGTGAAGAGGACAGTCAACTGACCTAATACCTCGTCGTCTGCGCTGCCGACACTGGCCGTGACCGCACGGTGTCCCCGCGAACGAGGAGTCTTTTGTGCACACCGACGCCGACGTGAGAACCGCCCCGGCCGGTGCCGACCGGCTCGCCGCGTGGCGGGACGCGACCGCGCACGCCCTGGCCGCCGACGTACAGGTAAGGGCGCGCCACGAGGGCGATTTCGCCGGCACCCTCGACGTACGGCACCTCGGCTACCTGCGGGTGCTGTCGCCGGCGGCGGACCCCGTCCGGTTGAGCCGGACGCCCCGGCTCGTCGCCCGTGATCGCGCCGACGGGATCCTCGTCGCCCTCCAGCAGGACGGAACCGCCGCCCTGACACAGGACGGCCGCAGCGCCTCCCTCTCCCCGGGCGATCTGGCCGTGATCGACCTGCGGCGCCCGTTCTCCCTGGAGCAGCGGCACCGCTTCCGGCAGCGGCTGTTCCGGCTGCCCGGACACGTCCTGAACGTACCGTCGGCGACGCTCGCCTCGGTGACCGGGCGCGCCCTGCCGGCGGACGGGGGAGCGGCGGCACCGTCGGCCGCCTTCCTGGCCCGCCTGGCCGACCGCGCGGCACGCATCGCCCCGCCCGTCGGCGACGTCCTGGCCGGAGCGGCCGCGGACCTGGTGGCCGGGCTGGTGGACGCGTACGCCGAGGAGCCCGCCGACCGCCCGGGCACGGCCCGGGACCACCTGCTGCCCGCCGTGTACCGCTACATCGACCGGCACTTGCCCGACCCCGACCTCACCCCCGAAACCGTTGCCCGCGCCCACCGCATCTCCGTCCGCTACCTCCACCGCCTCTTCGAGGCCGAGGAATCCACCGTCGGCGGCCACATCCGCCGCCGCCGCGTCGAGGAATCCGGCAAGGACCTCACCCGGCCCGCGCCGGGACGCGCCCGCCCGACGATCGCCGCCGTCGCCCTCCGCTGGGGCTTCCCCAGCCCGGCCCACTTCAGCCGCGCCTTCCGGGCGGCGTACGGGGTGTCGCCGCGTGAGTGGCGGGAGTTGGGGGCGGGCTTCACCCGGCTGCGCCCGTGAGGGGCGACTCGACGACCCCGGCGGGTTGGTGCGTTCACGGCCGGCCAGGCCGCGTGTTCGGGGGACGACTCTGCGGCGCACAATGCGTTTAGCCGCGGGGAGGAATGTCCCGCGTGTGCGGGGATGACAGGGCCGCGACGATGCCGGGAACGGAAACGGGGGGCCGCCCCCGCGATACGGGAACGACGTCCTCGCTTACCGAATTTGTACACGTGGTGTCGCAGAGGCTGATGGGTAGTGATAGTTGCGGTATGCCGGGGGCACGAGGTATTCACAGGGCGGTGGGCTGACCGATGAACGGCGGAGGTTTCGTCAGCGGATCCGTCTGGAAGCGGCGGGACTGTTCGCCGAGAGACCGTCCAGTGGGCTGATCGCGAAGCGATTACGGGTGAGTGTGCGCTCGGTCCAGCGGTGGCGGCGGGCATGGGAGGCCGGCGGGCAGCAGGCTCTGCGCTCGCAAGGGCCTGCTTCGTTACCGAAGCTGAGCGATGAGCTGTTCGCGGTGCTGGAGGAGGAGCTGGACAAGGGCCCGGTCGCGCATGGCTGGTCGGACCAGACTTGGACCCTGGCGAGGATCAAGACCGTGATCGGCCGACGGTCCCACAAGAGCTTCCCGCTTCCGGCATCGCACAGATGCTCCGGCGGCACGGATGGAGCCACCAAGTTCCCGCCCGCAAGGCGCTCGAGCGGGACGAGGAGGCCGTGGCCGGGTGGGTGAAGGAGGTCTGGCCGCAGGTGGAACCACTGCGGCGGCGCTAGGGGCCGGCCTCGTCCTCGAGGACGAGGCCGGCTCCTCGATGATGCCGCCCACCATCCGCACCTGGGCCCGGCGCGGGCAGACGCCGGTGATCCAGGTCCCCGGGCGGTCCCGGGGCCGGGTGTCCCTGGCCGCCCTGTGCTGCTACAAGCCGGGCGAACGCTCCCGCCTCATCTACCGGCCCAGGCTCCATAAGGACCACAAGACCAAAGAACGCCGCAGCTTCGCCTGGACCGACTACCGCGACCTGCTCGTGGCAGCCCATCAGGCAGCTTGGCACCCCGATCGTGCTCGTCTGGGATGATGTGAACGCTCACCGGGGGCCGGCATGCGCGACTTCATCGTGGGTCACGACTGGATCACCGCCTTCCGCCTGCCGCCCTACGCACCCAACCTCGACCCCGTTGAGGGCATCTGGTCCCTCCTGCGGCGCAGCGGCCAGACCAACGCCGCCTTCACCGGCTCCGACCACCTCGTCGGGGTCCTACGCCACGGCCTCCGTGAGATCCAGTACCGCAGTCACCTCATCGACGGATGACTCACCGCCACTGGCCTCCACCCCTGACATCGGACCCACGGGACAGCAGCTTTGGGAAGGGTGACAGCCCGGGGCGGTCACGGGCTGATCGTCAGCGGACAGAGCGCCCAGGGCGACGCTGCGCCGATTCAGCGGGTTCCGGGCTTGACCGTGCCGCACTGAGCGCATGTGCGGCGTTCCTCGTGGTGATGGAACGCATCGATGAGCGCGGGGAGCTGTCGCTGTACGTCCTCGTGGACGTATTCCTCGCGGTACAGCTCGTGGCCGCACTGCTCGCAGTACCACACGATCGCTTCCGTGACGCCGGCTGCACGGGTCCGGTGGACAACGAGGCCGATGCTCCCCTCGGCCCGGATGTTCAGGTGGGGTGTCCTGGCGGGGATCAGGAACATCTCGCCCTCCCGGATCAGGATGTCGCGGAATTTTCCGTCCTCCTCGCGCACCCGGCTGATCAGTTCTCCGCGGACCTGGTGGAAGAGCTCCGGCGACGTGTTGATGTGGAAGTCGCTTCTGCCGGGTGGGCTGGGGCCGTCGAAGAGCGCGACCATCAGTCCGTCGTTCCAGAGGAGTTCGTGGTGCATCACCGGCTTCGTGCCGGTGGCGGCGCTGTCGAGGGCCCATTGGATCACGTTGACGACGTCGAGTCTGTCCCGCATGCCGCGCCTCCTTTGCCGGGTGGCTCGTAGAAGAAGTGGGGCAGCGTGTTCAGGGTGTACGTGCCGAAGAAGCGCGGCATGCTGCCGGCCAGCTCGCCCAGATGCCAGTAGGTGTGGACCGCAAGGTGTTCCCACACCGCGCCGCAGGTCGGCAACGAATCCGGGGCGGCAGGCGGGCCGGGGGAGTTCCAGAGCCGTGCGTCGAAGGCCGCGAGGGTGTGCAACGCCTTGATCTGGGCTCGCCGGAAGCAGGCGAGCAGCAGCCCCTTGGGGAACTTCTCACGGCCCACTGTTGCTGCCTTGCTGGTGCCGCTCGGGAAGGTGATGCCCAGGTCGTTGAACGTCTGGTGGAAGGACTCCTCCAGGAGGATCTCGCCGTGGTCGAACCAGGACGAGAAGAGGTCGCATACGCATGCCAGGTGTCCGACCGACCAGGCGGCCGAGAGTCCGCTGCGGTTTTCGGCGAAGAACTCGGCGTCATCGAGGGGCTCCAGTGCGCACAGCAACGTGTTGCCGCTGCGGTTCAGCTGGCGCCGGATCACCTCCTTGACCATTCCGGCTCCGGTAGTGCCGGTGCCGTCCGGGGGACTCGGGATGGCAGACGCTTCCGCGAGGGTCACGGCTGGATGTCCAGGTCGACCCCGCCCTTGTCTCCAGGCAGGCCGGAACTCAGGCACTCCGTGGGCAGCCGGCTGGGCAGTGTCAGCACGGTGCGCTGTGCGGGCTGTCCTTCGCCGCGCCCTTCGGTCACCTGGCCGGACAACGTGACGACGAGGACACCTGCGACGTAAGCAGCTGTGGCGCGGTCGTAGACGATCAACGACCGGTGGTGGTCGGCATAGCGAACCGTTTCGGTGGCACGGGGTGCGGCCACCGCGACGCAGGACGCGTTCGGTGCTACCGCGTCGAGAGATCCGGCGGCCGGTACGGTGCGGCCGGGCGCGACGGTGCACGTGTACCGGGCCTCCGACCGGATATGAGTTTCCCGAGGCGCGAGGGTCAGGGGCGGGTCGTAGGCGTTGCTGAAGGAGCCCGTGCAGGTGACACCACCGTGATCACCCCCGTGGGCCTGACTGGCCGGAGCGCACACCACCGAACCCGCCACGACCAGAGAAGTCAACGCCAGTACCGCACCGCGCCCGCCGACCATGCATCCTCCAGAGTTACGCCGAGATACTGTCGGCACCATCGCTACCCGCCCAGATCCCGCTCGCCTCTGGCTCGTCGTGGCGCACCAACCGCGCACGCTCCCTCTTGTGCGCTGACGCACACCCTTCCGCGCTGTCCAGCAGGCTGGCACGCGCAACTGTGCGACCCGTCAGCCCCCACAACCCGCCTGCAGTCAGTAGCCGGCGTACTCCCTGTTCGGCGGACTAACCCCATGCGTGCAGGGACGTCCACCGCGGGGACAACGCAGCGTCCGGAGTCACAAGCGCGCCGGGATACAAGATCACCCCCGCGTTTGCGGGGACGACTTCCCGGCCTCCTGCTCGTGCCAGCCGAGGTAGGGACCACCCCCGCGTGTGCGGGGACGACTCCGGAGAAACGTAGAAGCGGCTCCCACCGCGCGGACCACCCCCGCGCGTGCGGGGACGACACTTCGTGACCTGCAGCTTTGCTCGGGTTGGGCCCCGTTTCCTTCACTTGCGAATCTGCGATCGTGAGCCCCGGGGTGAGCAGAGCGCATAACGCATGGACAGACCAAGTCCTTCGGATTGTGCCGGTGTTCGGCTCGCGGTCGAGCCCCTGTAGGTCAGCTTATGCGCAGGCAGGCGGCCCGGGTTGAGCAACCGGGCCGGATCACCGATTGGCTTGCTTAGGGCGCCGCTCGCGGGGCGTGCGGTTGGGCGTTGCCTCGGACGGTGGCGCGGGTGGCCGCGCGTTGGCGTCGCTGGGCACAGATCGATCCGCCACCGCCGCGCGTCCCTGACGGCGTAACCCCTTCACGCTCCTGGCGGCTCGGCAGTCGGCGGGAGGTTCAAGTCCCGCCAAGCCGTTGGGGAGATGCCGTAAGCCGTGCGGAAGGTGCGGCTGAAGTGGGCGGCGTTGGGGAAGCCCCAGCGTTTGGCTACCGAGGCGACGGCGGGGTGGGGGCGGTCGGAGTGGGTGGCGGCCAGTTCTCGGCGGGATTCGTGCAGCCGGCGTTGCCGGATCCAGCGGCTGACCGTGATGCCGTCGGCGGCGAAAAGCTTGTGCAGGAGGCGGGTGGAGATGTGGTGGTGGGCCGCTATGCCGCCGGGGGACAGGTCGTGGTCGCCGAGTCGTTCGTTCACGTAGGCGCGGAGCCGTGCGGTGAGGGCGTGGTGGTCCGTGCGGGTGTCGGGCAGGTCGCCCGGCGTTTCCGTTTCCGTCGCCAGGGCGGCCAGCAGGCCGGTGACCGTGCCGGCCAAGTGCTCCCTCGCGCGCAGCGGGAGGTCCCGCGCGGTGGCGGTCACGTCCGCCAGTAACGGGCCGAGCAGGGACGCGATCGTGCCGCGCCCGTGAGGGTGGACGCCGCAGAGGCGGTCGACGGCGGCCGGGGCCGCGCCCAGCAGGCGGCGGGGCACGCCGAGGAGGTGCAGGACGAAGTCGTCCGCCTCTTGGAAGACGAACGGCGTTGCGGCGTCCAGGACGACGACGTCCTGCGGGCCGCACGCGAGCAGCTCGCCGTTCCGGACGAACGACGCGACGCCGCGCCCGTGGACGGCTACGACGAGGTGGTCCGCGGCGTCGGGGAGTGAGGCGACCATCGGCGCCGGTTTCAGGGTGGTCGGCGGGCCGGTGACCGTGGCCACGCGCAGCGGGTTCAGCGGGTGGGTCACGACCTGGAGGGCCGTCCGGGGGAGGGCCTCGCGCCGCGACGGACGTTCCGGACCGGCGGCCGGGCGAACTGACGAGGGCGTGCCGGGCGTGCCGAACGCACTGGGCTCGCCGGCGGCTTCCGGGCCGGTGTTCGCGGAACCGGCCGGGACGGCGTGCCGCTTCCTGCTCGCGGAACCGGCCGCCGCGGTGCGCGGGGTCGCGGTGGCCGTGGTGGTGAGGCTCATCGTTCTCCTTGAGCGGTGCGGACTCGTGTGGTGGGGTACCCGGACCACCCTCCAGCCCCCGCCCCCACCCCACGTAGGTCGTTTGACTGCCCACCGACGCCTACAGGATCTTGACCGCACCCCAGGCGGTATCCTGAGCCGCACGCCGGAGGACGGCGTGTCACGACACGTCGAAGTGGTGGTGAGGTCCCGGGGCGCCCACTCTCCGAGGGTGCGCGGCGCTGGTGCGGCGGCATCCGCGAGCGACGCCCGGGGAACAGGAGGCGGCCGTGACGTCCACAGCCGGTACCGGAGCCCTCGTAGGGCGGCACCGTGAGAAGGCGCTGCTGGGCCGTGCGCTGGACGACGCGCGGACCGGCACCGGCGGTTCGGCGGTCCTGCTGCGCGGCGAGCCCGGGATCGGCAAGACGGCCCTGCTGGAGTGGACGGAGGCACGGGCCCGCGCCGTCGGGTTCACCGTGCTGCGCGCGGTGGGCGCCGAGGCCGAGGCGGAACTCGCCTTCGGCGCCCTGCACCAGGCGCTCTGGCCCCTGCTGGAGCGCTCCCAGGCGCTTCCGGGCCGCCAGCGCGAGGCACTGGAGTGCGCGCTGGGACTCCGCGACGGACTGCCGCCGAACGGCTTCACCGTCGGCGCCTCCGCGCTGTCCCTGCTCGCGGAGGCGGCCCGCGAACGCCCCCAGCTGCTGCTGATCGACGACCTGCACTGGGCCGACTCGTCCAGCGCCACGGTCTTCGCCTTCCTTCACCGCCGGCTCACGGAGCTGCCGCTCGTCATCGTCAGCGCCAGCCGTCCTGACCGGGCCGCCACCGAGGGCTGGCCGGCGCACCCGGTGGACATCGGGGCGCTGCCGCCCGCCGACGCGGGCGCCCTGCTGCGGCAGCGGCACCCCGGACTCGCCGGCACCACCGCCGACCGCGTGCTGGAGGAGGCCGCGGGCAACCCGCTGGCCCTCGTCGAACTCCCTCGCCACCTGCACGAGGACCAGCTCAAGGGCATCGTCCCGTTGCCCGAAGGGCTGCCCCTCGGGCAACGGCTGGAGCGGCTGTTCGCCGGCCGGCTCCGCGCCCTGAGCGCCCCGGCGGCCCGCACCCTCCTGCTGGCAGCCCTCAGCGGCACCGCGGCGGGCGACACCGGCGCCGCCTGGGCACATGCGGCGACCGCGGCCGCAGCCGCTGATGTCACCGCAGCTACCGGCGTCACTGCGTCCGCCGGCGTCACCGCGTCCGCCACAACAACCGCGTTCGCCACGACCACCGCGCCCGCCACGACCACCGCGCCCGCCGGCTCCCCCGAAACGACCAGCCCGCCCGAAACGACCGGCTCCGCCGCCGAAGCCGTCCTCGACGAGATCGAGGCCGCCGGACTCGCCCGGCTGGACGCCTCCGGACGGCTCCTGTTCCGGCACCCCCTCGTCCGCGCCGCCGTCCTCTCCACCGCCCGCCGCTCCGAACTCCGCGCCGCACATCGGCAGTTGGCGGCCGGCCTGGACGCCGACGACCCGCGTCGACTCGTCCACGAGGCGTCCGCCGCCCTCGTCCCCGACGCGGACCTCGCAGCCCGTCTCCAGGAGGCGGGCGGCCGGATCGCCCGCCGCGGCGGCGCCGCCGAAGGCGCCCTGCTGCTGGACCGCGCCGCGGCCCTCAGCGCCGACCCCGCCGCCCGCGCCCGCCGGCTGACCTGGGCGGCGGTCATGGCCGCCCACGGCGGACGGCTCCGCTACACCGCGCGGCTGGTGGAGGAGCTGCGCCGGGGACCCGTACCGCCGGACGCGGCACCGCTGTTCGCGTACGCGACGGTGTACGTCGACCAGGGCCACCGCGTCGACTTCGCGTCCTCGTTCACCCTCCTCCCCGAGGCCCTGGACGCGCTCACCGCGCCCGGCGCCGAGTCCTTCGGCGGCCTCGCCGAGCAGGTCTGCTTCAAACTCCTCCTCGCCGCCACCTACACCGACGACGACCGCGCGTGGCGGGCCCTGGAACGTCACCTCGACGACATGTCCCCGCTGGCCCGGCTGTGCCACCGCGCCTGGTCCGACCCGCCGCGCACCGCACAGGGCGTCTCCGAGGAACTCAAGGCCCTCGTCGCGGGGATGAACGAGGAGCAGGAGGCCGGCGGAGCCTGGCTGCTGCTGTGGACGGCGTCGGCGGTGGACCTCGCCGACGACGACCTGTGGCGGCGCTTCACGGGCCAGCACGCCTACGCCACCCAGGGCTCCATCGCCAAGGCCCGCTCGTACCAGGACTTCCTGCGCGGGCGCTGGGACGCGGCCGGCGACTGCCTCAGGGAGGCCGAGGTCGCCGACGAACTCGGTTACCACTGCAACGCACTGCTCTTCCGCCTCGCCTACGCCCACTTCGCCGCCGGCCGGGGCGACGAGGACGAACTGCGCATGGTGGACGGCCTGATCCGGCCGGTCGCCGTCCGCGCCCGCATGCGGTACGCCGCCGACCGGCTGACCCACCTGAACGCCCTCGCCGCCCTGGCGCACGGCCGGCACGAGGACGCCTACTGCGAACTGGCCTCGCTCACCCCGCCGGGCGTCCTGCCGCGCGGCCTGCCCTGGTTCCACCTGCCGTTCCTCGACTTCGTCGACGCCGCCGTGCACACCGGGCGGCGCGCGGAGGCCCGGGCGCACGTGGCCGCGGGACGGGCGGCGCGGATGGCGGAGATCTCCGCCCACCACGCCTTCCTCCTCGCCGCCGCCACCGCCCTCGCCGCGCCCGACGACGAGGCCGACGCCGCCTACCGGGCCGCCTACGAGGTGCCCGGCGCCGGCCAGTGGGTCTTCGAACTCGCCCGGCTGCGGCTGGCCCACGGCTCCTGGCTGCGCCGCCACCGCCGCGCCGAGGCGCACGACATCCTGCGTGAGGCCCACCGGGCGTTCCAGGGGCTGCGCGCCCGGCCCTGGGAGGAGCGGTGCGCGCGCGAACTCCGCGCGGCCGGCCACGCCGTCGGCCCGGCCGCCGACGGGCACACCCTGCTCACCGGGCAGGAGCTGCGCATCGCCGAACTCGCCGCGACGGGCCTGACGAACAAGGAGATAGGCCAGCGGCTCCGCCTCTCCCCGCGCACGGTGGCGGCCCACCTGTACAAGATCTTCCCGAAGCTCGGCATCACCACCCGCGCGGCCCTCGCGCAGGCCTTGCGGCGCGACTGACCGCGGGGGCGGCCGCGGACGGCCGGGCCCGCTCGCCCGCTCCACTGCCGGCCCCCGCCCCCGCCCCGTCCGACGAGGTCCGGAACGCATGCGCTGCCAGGACGGGTTGTGAGGGCGGACTGCCAGTGCGAGCCGTCCGGGTCGAGCGGTCAGGACGATCCGTCAAGACGAGACTAGAGCCCGCCGGCCCGTCCGACTTGCCCGACAGCGCACCCGCCCTTGTCCCCAAGCGCACGGAGCGACCGCGCACGGCGGGCGCACGCCCCACGAACGCGCCCCAGGAACGTGCCTCGCAATGCGCGCTTTGCCATGCGCGCCTCGCGATGCGCGACGCCACGTCATCAGGAGGCCGCTTCCCCGCCGAACGGGGTAAGCGCCAGCCGATGGAGGACGTGCCGGCACCGCCCGAAGACGCTCAGCCTCTGGCGGTGCCGGGCGCGGCACGTACGGCAACACGGAGGACGGGTGATCGTCGATGAGTTTCCTGGACCGGATTCCCCGGCAGGGCCGGGCCCGCGCCGACGAGCGGGGGCATGCTGACGAGCGGGGACGCGGCCGGGCACCCGGCCCGGTGCCGCACCGGGCGGAGGAACCGGTGAGCGCCCTCGTCTCCCGGGCGTCCGACCAACTCGCCGAGCTGGTACGGGCGGAGATGCGGCTGGCACGGGCGGAGATGCTGGAGAAGGGGCGGAGTTTCGGGCGGGGCGGCGGCCTCCTCGCCGGCGCCGGCCTGGTGGCGTTCGTGGCGTTCATGGGGCTGGCGGCGGCCGCCGTCGCTGCCCTGTCCCTCGTCCTGCCGGTGTGGGCGGCGGCGCTGATCGTCACCGGCGTACTGGCCGTGTGCGCGGGCGTGTTGGCCGTCGCGGGCCGCAGGCGGATCCGCGCGGCTGCGCCGCCGGTTCCCGGGCAGGCGATCGAAGGTGTCAGGAAGGACACCGCGATGATCAAGGAGAGGAGCACCCGATGAGCGCGAGTTCCGAGGACGGACGGACCGTCCCCTCGACCGACGACCTGCGGGCCCGGGCCGAGGACGCCCGCGAGGAACTGGGCGGCACGGTGGACGCCCTCGCACGGAAGGCCGACGTGAAGGCACAGGCGAAGCGGAAGGCGACCGCCGTCAAGGACGCGGCCGGGCAGGCCACGGAACAGGTGCAACAGGTGCTGGGCAAGGGCTCGGACGCCGTCCGGCAGGTACGGGACCGGGTACCGGAACCCGTCCGCGCCCAGGCGGCCACCGCCCGCGCCGAACTGGCGCACCGGACCACGACGGCCGTCGCGACGGTGCGCGAGCGGACGCCGGCCCCCGTCCTGATGACGGTCCGGCAGGTGACCGGGCTGCTCCGCCGGGGGCGGGGACCCCTGCTGGCGGCCGGGGCCGTCGTCCTCGTGGCGGGGGCGGCGCGACGCGTGAGGAGGGACCGTTGAAGGCGGTGAACATCGCCTACAAGCCGGTCGGGCTCGTACTCGGCCTGGCCGGCGGCATGCTCGCCGGAGCGGCGTTCCGGCGGACCTGGAAGCTGCTCGGGCACGACGACGACGCACCCGACGCGACCGACGAGGACCGCACCTGGCGCGAGATCCTCCTCGCCGCCGCCCTGCAGGGCGCGGTCTTCGCCGTCGTCAAGGCGGCCGTCGACCGCGGCGGCGCCACCGCGACGCGCCGGCTGACGGGGAAGTGGCCGGGCTGAGCGGTGTCCCGGCCCGGGATTCGCGATCCGCGATCCGCGATCCGCGATCCGCGATCCGCGATCCGCGATCCGCGATCCGCGATCCGCGATCCGCGATCCGCGATCCGCGATCCGCGATTCGTGGCCCGTGGTCCGTGGTCGCGATTCGTGGCCCGTGGTCCCTGACTGGGAATCGGCGACCCGTGACCCGGGATCCGCATCCCGCCCCGCGATACGCGTCCCGCGCCCCGATCCCCGATCTGCGACCCGCGAGACCGGAGGCCGCCGCCTCTGCCGCCTCCGCTGTCTTACGGGTTCGCCCTGCGGGGGCTGTCGCGGCCTCACGCCGACGGCCGGGCGCGGGGCCGGCTCGCGCGCGGGCCGGGTTTCCCGCGCAGGGCGTCCGCGTGGGGCCGCGGCGAGCAGGGCCATCGTGCCGGGGCGGCCGCTCACGAGCTCCGGCCGCCCCGGTTCGTCGGGCACTCGGGCCCGACGGCGTCCCGGCCCGACGGCGTCCCGGTCCGTCAGCCACCTGGTCCGTCAGCCACCCGGCCCGTCGGGTACTCCGGTTCGTCGGCCGCCGGTTCGTTGGGCGCCCAGGCCCCGTCGGGCACCTGGTGCGTTGGGCGCCCCGGCCTCGCCGGTCGCCCGGTTCATCGGGTACCCGTCCGCCGGTCGCCCCTGTTCGTCGGCTACTTCGGTCAGTCGGGCTCTTCGGTTGGTCGGCCGCCTGGTTCGTTGGGTACCCGTCCGTCGGCCGGCCTGTTCGTCGGGCACTGCGGTCCGTCGGTCGACTCGGCCCGTCGGGCTCTTCCGTCCGTCGGCAGCCGGTGCGTTGGGCACCTGTCCGCTGATCGGCCCTGGTCCGTCGGCCACTTTGGCCCGTAGCCACCCGGCCCGTCAGCGACCCGATCCATCGGGCAGCCGATCACCGGGCAGCCGGGCAGCCGGGCAGCCGACCCGCCGGGCACCCCGGCTCGTCCCCCCCCGCTCCCCGCTTCCCCCGCTTCCCCCACCTCCCCCGAACCCTCCGCCTCAGGAAAGCTTGCTGCCGTAATCCGGCAGCTTGAAGCCCTTCTCGTAGGAGCCGCCCTCGAAGTCGGTGGAGCGGTTGCCGATGTTGGCGGTGATGCGGTAGCCGTCCTCCGTGAGTTCCTCGCGGCAGCGCTCCTTGCCCTCGGCCTTGCTCTCGCCGTGCTCGCGGGTGCAGATCGCGTCCACCGGGTAGCCGGCGGCCCTGAGTTCCTTGCGGGCGGACGAGGACGAGGTGCGGGCGGTGACGAAGAGGACGGCGACCTTGTGCTCGTGCGCCCACTCGGCCACGCGGAGGACGGGCTCGTTGGCGCGGCCCGGGTGGTAGTAGGTCTCCAGCGCGGTGTTGTCGATGTCCAGTACGACGGCCGGCTTCCCGCCCTTTCCGGCGACGCGGTCCCGGAGCCAGGGGATCACGGGGTCGACGGCCTTGCGCACGTCGGCCTGCCAGGTCCGGTAGTCGGGTACGTCCGCGTCGGAGCCGGTCTGCGCGGCGGTGGCGGCGCCCGGCGCCGCGAACGGCAGCGCGAGCGCGGCCAGCGTGGCGAGGGCGGCGGTACGGAACCTCAGGGCGGGCTTGGCGGACGTGGTGGGGGGCATCGATCGCGTTCCTTCCGGTGATCAGTGTGACCATCGGACAGGTCAGCAGCATCGGGGGGCGGCCAGGCGAAGGAACGGTGTCGTGGAGGTGAAGACTCCTGATGCGCCCACTGAATCGCCCGCTGAAACACCCTTACCAAGGCCCCCACCCGCGCCCACCGAGGCCGCCGACCCGACGTGAACAGGCGCACCACCGGGTATCAGCCGGGTATGACCGGTACGAAGAGTTCCGCCGCAGCCGTGGTCCCCGCCCGGGACGGCCGCCGGGCCCGGGCCCGTACCCTCCCACGGCAGGCGTCAGGACCGGCCGTCCCCGCCCGCTCCGACGTACGCGACTGGACGCGACGAGCCCCGTCCCGCCTGCACCACAGCCGCCCCACGGAACCCGGCTACGTCCGGGTCCGGCACGGCCGCGGCTTCCGCTACCGCGACGCGGAGGGCGCGCCGTTGAGCGACCCCGACGCGCTCGCCCGGATCAGGGCTCTCGTCATCCCGCCCGCCTGGCGCGACGTGTGGATCTGCGCCCGGCCGGACGGCCACCTCCAGGCCGTCGGCACCGACGCCGCGGGTCGCCGCCAGTACCTGTACCACCCGGCGTTCCGCGCCGAGCAGGAGCGGGCCAAGCACGACCACGTCCTGGACGTCGCCGAAGTCCTGCCCGCGCTGCGGGAGGCCGTCGAGGCGCACCTCACCGACCGCGGTCTCACCCGGCGTCGCGTCCTGGCCACCGCCGTCCGCCTGCTCGACCTCGGGTTCTTCCGTGTCGGCAGCGACCGCTACACCGAACTGCACAACAGTTACGGCCTCACCACCCTGCTGCGCGAACACGCCCGCCGCAGGCGCGGCGCGGTCGTCTTCACCTACGTCGGCAAACACGGCAGGGAGACCGTCCTGCCCGTCAGCGACCCCGCCGCCTGCCGCACCCTGACCGCGCTGCTCCGCCGCAGCGGCGGGGGCGACCGGCTGCTCGCCTTCTGGGAACGGCGCGTCTGGCACGACGTGAGCGGCGACGACGTCAACGCCTACCTCAAGGAACAGGCCGGACTCGACATCACAGCCAAGGACTTCCGCACCTGGCACGCCACCGTGATGGCCGCCGTCGCGCTGGCCGTCTCCCAGGGTGCCGCCGCCCGCAGCGAGACCGCCCGGCGCCGCGCCGTCGCCCGCGCGGCCGCCGAGGTCGCCGGCTACCTCGGCAACACCCCGGCCGTGTGCCGCGCCTCGTACATCAACCCGCGGGTGATCGAGCTGTACGAGGAGGGCGTCACCATCGCCTCCGCCCTGCCGCGCCTCGGGGACGGCGTGGACCCGGGCGTTCCGGCCACCCACGGGCCCGCCGAACGCGCCGTCCTGCGCATGCTCCGCACGGGCCGGCCGCCTGAGGGCGGGTGAGCGCCACCGGAGCGGGCGTTCATGAGTGACGTCAGTGGTGTCAGTGGCGTCAGGGCGTCAGTGGCGTGAGCGGCGTCCGCGGTGCGGACGGCGCGGAGGTTCCCCCGGCGCCTCCTGGGCCGCCCGAGTGGCGTCCGGCCGTCCGCGGTGCCGGCGTGCGTACCGGGCGGCGCATGGGTTACTCGGGCTACTCGGGTTCGCTCGGGTTACTCGCCAGGCGAACACGGTCGCTCGGGAGGCGTCGGAGCCGGTACGGCGGGCAGGCGCGTGATCGTCACCGGGCCGTCGGCGTCCGCTCACGACGACGACGGCCCGGTCACGGCCCCGAGAACACCCGGAACGGAGGACGTCATGCAGGCAGACCACGGTCCCCGCGAGCAGGGTCCGCACGGTGAGGGGAAGGGAAGCCGGGAACGGCGGGCCGAAGGCGCCGCGCCCCGCGCGCGGCCGGCGCCGATCGGCAAGGGCGACACGCCGAACGTGGCCGGCAGCGACGTGCAGCAGCCCGAGATCGCCGAGGGGCCCGTCGAGGGACTGCAGCCCGGCGAGGAGGTGCGGCGCGGTCCCTGGCACCCGCCCGTCGAGGTCGATCCGCCGCCCGGCTACGGCCGCCCGCCCGGGGAGCGGGCCCGCGACCGGTCCGGGCCGGGGCCCGGGCGGCGCGAGCGGCAGGCGCGAGAGAACACCACCGAAGGCGAGGAGAACCCGTGACCAGCCCCCATGACCCCGGCGCCGCCCCCGAGGACGAGGGCATCCCCGACCTCCAGGACGGCACGCCGGAACAGCAGCGGTCCAGCGACCCCCAGCGGATGCCGGTCCCGGGGGACACGCCCACCGCCGTCACCCGGGACCGGCCCACCGCCGAGGAACTGCGGGAAGGCCGGCCCCTGGACGAGCGGCTGGACGAGGAGGAGCCCGAGGCGGACCCCGCCCGGCTCGCCGAACCCGGCCGGCCCGCCCGGGACGACCCCGAGCCCGACGAACCCGCCCCCGCCGCGGGGGCCGGTGACGAGGAGCCCGCCGGGCTGCTCTACGACGAGCCCGACCCCGACCGTCCGCGAAACCAGGACGTGTACGCGCAGGAAGGCACGACGGACGGGCTCTCCGCGGAGGAGGAAGCCGTGAGGATCCGGGACGACGAGGCTCTGTGACGGCCCCTGCCCCAGGGGCCCGGGCCCTGTGACGGAGGGTTCGTGACGGTCGTGCCCCGCGTCGCCCCTGTGCCCCTCCGCCCTCGGGGGCCGGGCGGCCGGCCGGCCCCGGAGTGAATCCCCGTACGCGACCGGCCTGCCGGGCCGTGCGCCGGATACCCGGGCCCGGTACCCAGCGGCGGACCGGCGGCCCCCGGGGATCCGCCCGACCCGGTGAAGGCGAAGGCGTGAGGCCGGGGACACGTCTGACGCCTCTGGCACCTCTGACACGCCGGACACGCCGGACACGTAGACCGTCCGGAGCGGCCGCCCGCCCACCGGCCGGATCGCCGAGCCCTGGGGTGCCCGTACGCCCTGCGGGCCCGGCGGTCCCTGGTCCGCCCGCCGGGACACGTACCTGCGGGCCGGAATGGTGCCGGAGGACGCCGAGCGGTGGGTGCGTTCCGCGGTCCCGCGCGCCGCCGACGGCGCCGGCCGGGCCGCCGGCGAGACGACGGTCTCCGACTGGGACCTCGTCTCCGAACAGCCCCTCCTCAAGGCCGCCGCTGCCCGGATCACCCTCGTCGAACGCGACGACGGCACCCCGGCCCCCGCCCCGACGACGACCGCGTCCCCGTGTCCCCGGATCCGGTGGGACGCCTACGCAGCCGTGTGACCGGCGTCTCAGCGGTCGTCGTCGTATGTGATGACGTGGGGTCATTCGGATGTCGCATGTGAGATGCGGATGTTCCGCTTGCGGGAGCGGGGCCCACTGTATGTAAATGCCATCCATCGGAGCGCGTGCGTTCACGTCGCACGCGACGCTCCGGACGGCGCGTCACCCCGGCTGCGCTTCCGGCGGAAAAGCCGCCGGGCGGACGGCAGTTCGTCGCGCCGTCCGCCGGTGCGGGGGAGCGCGTACGGCGGCGCCCCCCGGCAGCCGGCCGGCCACCAACGAAAAGGACTTGGAACGCCTCGGATGAGCGTCACACGGACAACGGATCCCACCACCCCCCCAACCCGCGACGGCCGCGGCGCGTTCATCCCGCTGCTGGCACTGGGCACGTTCGCGCTTGGCGTGGACGCCTATGTGATGGCCGGACTCCTGCCCCTGGTAGCGGACGGCCTGGACATCTCCGCGTCCTCGGCGGGACAGATGGTCACGGTGTTCACGCTCTGCTACGCGCTGGGCGGCCCGGTCTTCGCCACCCTCCTCGCCGCGCGGCCGGCGAAGACCGTACTCGGCGTGGCGCTGGTGATCTTCACCATCGGCAACGCGCTGACAGCCCTCGCCCCGTCCCTGGCCGTCCTGCTGGTCGCCCGGGCGGTGGCCGGCATCGGCGCGGGCGTGTACTCGCCCATCGCCGCCGCCACGGCGGCGGGCCTCACCGCTCCCGAACGGCGTGGCCGCGCACTGGCCACCGTCATGGGCGGACTGAGCATCGGCACCGTCGTCGGCGTCCCCGCCGGGATGCTCCTCGCGTCGCACATGGGCTGGCGCGGCACCCTCTGGCTGATCACCGCGCTGGGCGCGGTCGCCCTGATCGGCATCGTCCGGCTGCCGGACGTCGAGGTGAGCGCTCCGCCGCCGCTGGGCCGGCGGGTGCGCGCCCTCGCCGGTGGCCGGGTCGTCGGCATCGTCACCGTCTCGCTGCTCGGCGGTATCTCCAGCCTCGGCCTGTACACCTACCTCGCCGAGTTCCTGGAGGACGCCGCGCACACCGACCGGACGGTCTGGGCCATGTGGGCCTGGGGTGCGGGCGGCATCATCGGCAGTCTCCTGATCGGACCCGTCATCGACCGGACCCGCCGCCCCTTCGCCGCGGTCACCTGCGTCCTGGCCCTCATCGTGGCCGCCCAGTTCGCCCTGCCCGCCACCGCCCACACGGCCGCGGCCCTGACGGTCGTCCCGCTCGTGATCTGGGGTGCGGCCGGGTGGGCCGTCCAGGTGCCCCAGCAGCACCAGCTCATCGCGGCCCAGCCCCGGCAGGCCACGGTCGCCGTCTCGCTCAACAGCTCCGCCGTCTACCTCGGCAGCGGCGTCGGCTCCGCGCTCGGCGGCCTCGCCCTGGGGCTCGGCACCTCCCCGGACACCTTGCCGTACTGCACGGGAGCCGTCACCCTGCTCGCCCTCATCCTGCACCTGACCGTGGTGCGTGGCGCCGTCCGACGCGGAGGTCCGACATCCACACCGTCCTGAGCAGGGAGAACAACGAGAACCCGGCGCGACGGCCGGAGTCCGGGCCACCTAGCATGACTCCCATGGACATCGGCCTCCGGCACCTGCGGTACTTCCTCACCCTGGCCGAGGAACGGCACTTCACCTGGGCCGCCGACCGTCTCGGCATCTCCCAGCCCACCCTCAGCCGGCACATCCGGCGCCTGGAGGACGAGCTCGGCCGGACGCTGCTGGACCGCAGCACCCGCCATCCCCGCCTCACCGCGGAGGGGCACCGCCTGCGGGACGATCTCCAACTCCTCCTGCCCCAGCTCGAAACGGCGCTCCGGCCCGCCGAGCCGCAGTCCTCTCTGCGCCTCGGCTACGCCTGGGGCTTTCCCCTCGAACGGGGGCGCAGGGCACAGGCCACGCTGGAGGAGCGGCACCTCGTTCTCGTGCGGACCGTGCGCCGGGACGACCGCACCGCCGGGCTGCGCGAGGGCTTGGCCGACGCGGCGCTGCTCTGGGGGGCCGTCCGCGATCCGCGGCTGGTCACCACCGAGATCCTGCGCGAGCCGCAGCTCGCGGTGGTCTCCCGGAACTCCACCCTGGCCGTGCGCGACCGAGTCACCTGGCGGGACCTCGGGCGGCGCTGTCTCGTCGTCAACACCGTCAGCGGCACCCACACCCCACGGGACTGGCCGGCCGACGCCACCCCCGAGATCGGCGCCGAGACCTCCAACATCGAGGAGTACCTGCACGCCGTCGCCGCCCGGCGCGGTGTCGGCGTGCTCCCGGCGTCGGTGGCCGCCCAGCACCAGGACCCGGACGTCCTGTACCTGCCGCTCACGGGCGCCCCGGAGGCCGTCCTCACCTATGCCTATCCCCGGTCCGACCCGCATCCCTACGCCGAGACCTTCGGCCGCGTCCTGCGGCAGGGCCGGGCCGACGAACGAGCCCCCTTCTCCAAGAACACGCGAACCGTCTCCGCCAAGGACACGCGAGCCGCCTTCACCAACAACGCGCAGGCCGACGGCCGCAGCGCGAAGGCGGGAAGCCGCCGGGGGTGAGCCCCGGCCCGGGGGTGGGGGACGGCCGCCGCCGGGCCCCCGGCCCGAAGCGGGCGACGGCCGCCGCCGTCCCCCGGCCCGGCTGCTGGTGGCGGCCGTCCCCGTCGGCCAAGCTGGAGGCCCGGCCGGAACCACGGAAAGGTCTGCCTTGTACCTCGCCAACCCCGACCGCTACGCCACCATGCCCTACCGCCGCGCGGGCCGCAGCGGACTGAAGCTCCCCGCCGTCTCCCTCGGCCTGTGGCACAACTTCGGCACCGACCGCGACTTCGACACCCAGCGTGCCCTCGTCACCCACGCCTTCGACCACGGCGTCACCCACTTCGACCTGGCCGACAACTACGGCCCCCCGCCGGGAGCGGCCGAGACCACGTTCGGCCGGGTGCTCGACGGCGGGCTGCGCGCGCACCGCGACGAAATGATCGTCTCCACCAAGGCCGGCTACCTGATGTGGCCCGGCCCGTACGGCGAGTGGGGCTCCCGCAAGCACCTCCTGGCCTCCCTCGACCGGAGCCTGCGCCGCATGGGCCTGGAGTACGTGGACGTCTTCTACTCCCACCGCCCGGACCCCGGCACCCCGCTGGAGGAGACCATGGGCGCCCTGGACACGGCCGTCCGGCAGGGCAAGGCGCTCTACGCCGGCGTTTCCAACTACCCGCCGGACCAGACCCGCGAGGCCGCCCGCATCCTCCGCGACCTCGGCACGCCGCTCCTCCTCCACCAGCCCCGCTACTCCCTCCTCGACCGCGCCCCCGAGGACGAACTGCTGGACACCCTGGACGAACTCGGGGTCGGCCCGATCGTCTACTCTCCCCTCGCCCAGGGCCTGCTGACCGACCGTTACCTCGACGGCATCCCGCCCGGTTCCCGCGCGGCCGGCGCCAGTCCGTTCCTCACCTCCGCCGACGTCACGCCCGAACTCGTCGTGCGGCTGCGGGCGTTGAACGACGTCGCGGTCAAGCGCGGCCAGACGCTGGCCCAGCTGGCGCTGGCGTGGGTGCTGCGGTCCACGGTGACCTCCGTGATCGTCGGCGCCAGCGGCACGGCGCAGCTCGACGACAGCCTGGCCGCGACCCGGAACCTCACCTTCACGGACGAGGAACTGGCCCTGATCGACGCCGCGCTGGAACCCGCCTCCTAGCGGCGGCGGCACCGGCGCCGGGGGCGCGTGTCCACGAGCCCCCGGCGCCGCGCCGCCCGCTCACCGCGTCGCGCCGCTTACCGCAGCGCGCTGCCCTCCTCCGCGTCGTCCGGCGTCCGCCGCCCCGGCACCCGTACGTCCTGGTACTGCGCGCGCTGCAGCTCGTACAGCTCGCGGAAGACCCCGGCGGCCGACGGGCGCAGCAGGTCCTCGAAGGTGCCGGACTCGACCAACTCGCCCTTGTCGAGGACGTGGATGAGGTCGGCGTGCCGGACGGAGGCGAGGCGGTGGGTGATCAGGACGACCGTCTGGCCGCCGTCCGCCAGTTTGCGGATCCGCTCGAAGACCTCCAGCTCGGCGCGGGCGTCGAGGGCTGAGGTCGGCTCGTCGACGATCAGGATGTCCGCGTCGCGGTAGCGGGCGCGGGCGATGCCGAGCCGCTGCCACTGGCCGCCGGAGATCTGGTGGCCGCCCCGGTACCCCTTCGACAGCAGGGTGTCCCAGCCGTGCGGCAGTTCCGCCACCACCGTGTCGGCACCGGTGTACGCGGCGGCCTCCTCCACCGCCGCCTGGTCCACCGGCCGGTCCGGGCGGCCGACGGCGACGTTCATGCGGCAGGTGAACGGCCAGCGGTGGAAGTCCTGTCCGACCATGCCGATCCGCGACCAGAGCCGGTCGCGGTCGAGGGTTCGGGCGTCGACGCCGTCCCACCGGACGGTGCCCGCGTCGGGGTGATAGAGGCCGGCCAGCAGCTTCGAGACGGTCGTCTTGCCCGAGCCGTTCTCGCCGACCAGGGCGACGATCCGGCCGGCCGGGATGTCGAGGGTGACGTCCTTGAGAGCCGGCCGTTTGCGCTCGGCGGGTTTCTCCGCTCCCGTGCGGTCCTCCGCGCCGTCGTCGTCCTCCGGGTAGTGGAAGGTGACGTTCTCGAAGCGGATCAGCGACACCTTGTCCGGCACCGGTTCGCCGCCGGCCGGGATCGTGTACTTCCGCGCCTCCGTGAAGAGGCGCTCCAGGTCCCCGACGTAGGCCGACTCCTCGTACAGGTTGTTGACCTGGAGGACGAGGGCGGTCAGGCTCTGCCCGCCGCCGCGGATGGCCAGGACGGCCGTGCCCGCGATGGACAGCGACATCACCCCCGTCGCCAGCAGCCCGCCGAGCGACGCGTACGTCAGGGCGGCGGCCAGCCCGGTCAGGGCGGAGGCGAACAGCCGGACCCGGGCCCGGTCCGTCGCCAGCCGGGACTGCTCGGCCTCGGACGTCTCCGCCATCGCGCGGAAGTGGTGCAGCAGGAACGGGCCGACGTCGTGCACGCGGATCTCCGCGGCCGGGCCGGTGCGCATCAGCGTCTGCGTCAGCAGCCGGCCCGCCCGGGCGTGCTGCATCCAGCGCAGGTAACTGGCGTACCGGGCGCGGGCGCTGCGCAGTGACGCCCAGGAGCGGGGGACGGTCATCAGGATCAGCAGCGGCAGCAGCACCGGGTGGAGGACGGTGAGGACGCCGGCGGCGGCCGCGAAGCTCACCAGCGAACCGATCACTCCCGTGCACACCTTGACCATGCGGCGGGCGGAACCGGCCCCGTACTGGGCGGAATCCATCAACCGGTTGAAGCGGGCGTCCTCGATCGCCGCCAGCTCCACCCGCGCGACCCGCGCCAGGTACATCTCGGTGGCGACCCGCTCCACCTTGGGCTCCAGCCGGCCGGTCCCGGCCGTGGACGCGGCGTCGGCCAGCGCGCCGACGACACCGGTGACCGCGACGCCGATCATGGCGGGGACCGCGGCCTGCACCCGCTGGCCGATCGTCCCCTCGGCGAGGACGGTGGCCAGCACGCTGTTGACCGCGATCAGCCCCACGGCCTGCCCGGCACCCCGGACCAGTTCGCCGAGGCCCACGGTCCACAGCGCGCGGCGGTCGGCGCGCAGGGCCAGGCGCGCGGTGAACGCCACCATGCGGGGCAGTTGCAGCGCCATCGCCCACAGCGACATCTCGAAGTAGGCGTTGTGGTGGTCGGCCCAGCGGGCGTCGTACAGCAGCGGGCCGCCGAAGAGCAGCCGCTCGGACGCGGACCCCTCGCCGGCCTCCGTCCCCTCTGGCGTGCCCTTCACGCTCCCTCGGGCGCTCTTCACGCCTCGGATGGTCCTCACGCCGCGCCTCCCGTCGTCATGGTCCAGCCGTGGAGGGACAGCAACGCCCCGGCGTTGAACTCGGCGAGCAGCGCCGCCGTGTGGGGCGCGCGGTCCGCGGGCGGCCGGGCCGGGTCGGCCCACACCGTCGCCGGCCGTAGCCGCCCGGCCCACCGCTGGGCCGTGAACACGACGGCGAGCCGGCCCTGGCCGTCCGCGGTACGGCGGTGCACCAGGTGGCAGAACTCCAGGTCACCCGGGTCGACGCCGACACCGGTCTGCCGCCGGACCTCGCACAGGGCGCGCGCGGTGACCGGTTCGCCGTGCCGCAGCACGCCGGTGGGCGGGGCGAGCGGGCCGTCCTGACGGACCAGGAGCACGCGCCCGTCCTCCCGCTGCAGCAGCACGGTCACGTCGACCGGACAGGTATCCGTCCCGCTCATGCCGGCCTCCTCACGGTGCCGACGGCCCGGCGGCCCCGCCGCGCGGGGCGCCTCGGCGGACTCTTCACAGATCGGGATTCGAACGGCAAGGGCGCCTCCGTGGTGAGCGAGTGACGTTCGTTGCGGTGATGCACCGCGCCTCCTCATTGACGAACCGGATCGGACGGGTGCTCGGAAAAACGACCCCCGATCGTGGACGTCACGGGCTCCCAAGTGACCCTGGTCGAGCGGGAATTCGACTCGGCGTCAACGGGCCAGCAATGACGGGCCGCGCGGCCCGTCGCCCGGTGTGCGATTCACCCGAGCGTGTCCCGTCACCCGATCCGGGCCTTGCGTTGCGGACGAAAACGCCGCCGCCGACGCGCTCGGGAACGTTCCCCCACCGCCGCGCCCCGCCCTCCGCGGGGCGCGGGGCGAGCGTCGCTTTGCAACCGGCCGGGTGAACGCCTCCACCGGTGGGCGGCTGCGCGGAGGACGCCCGCGCGGAGGGCGGCCCCGTCGGCGGGCGCGCACCACTCCGTGCCGCCGCCCGGCGGGCGCGGCCCGTACGTCGCCGGTGCCGCCTCAGGCGACGTTCGGCCTGTCCAGGGCGGCGCCTGGGCGCCCGGCATCAGGGCGCCCGCTGCCTGAACGGCGCTAGGACACCACCGCCGGCGGCAGCCGGACCGGTGGGGGCAGCGGCGGGACGCCCGGCCCGGACCGCATGCCCTGGATCAGCAGCGCGGCGAAGCGCCGTGAGGCGGTCACCGCGGTGGCCGGCGAGGTGGTCCGGATACCGCCGTTGGCCATGAGCACCATGATCAGGTCGTCCAGGACGAAGTCCGGGCGCAGCTCGCCCACCGCCTTGGCACGGCGGGCGAGTTCGGCGACCTTGCCCAGCGCCTGTTCCCGGTCCGCGGCGAAGTCGATCGCGCGGGGGAAGGCCGAGACGAACGCCGCGGTGAAGCCCCGGTCCCGCGCCTGCATTTCACACACCGCCTCGATCACCATGCGGAAGCCGCGCCATGGGTCGGGATCGGCCAGCCCCTCGTCGACGATGGCCGTGCAGGCCGTCATCTGCTCGCGGAATGCCTCGGTGACCAGCGCCTCCTTGGCCGGAAAGTGCCGGTAGAGGGTCGCGGGTCCGACCTCGGCACGCCGTGCGATCTCGCGCATCGCCACGTCCAGCCCCTCTTCGGCGAAGGTGGTGCGCGCCACGGCGAGGATGCGCTCCCGGTTGTCCCGGGCATCGGAGCGCAGGGAGTGAGGCAAAGGGATCGTCACCGCTCTCACTTTAGTCAAACGGACGGGGTGTTCCGCTAGCGTCCGGCGCCATGAGAGCACTGACCTTCTCCGAGTACGGCCCCGCTGACGTCCTGGAAGTCGCCGACGTACCGGAACCCCACGCGGGACCAGGCCACATCCGGGTGCGCGTGCGGGCGTCGGGCCTCACGCCCTCCGACTGCCGCCTCCGCGCGGGCCGGTTCCGCGACATCGCGCCGCTGCGCCTGCCCCACGTGCTCGGCATGGATGCCGCGGGTGTGGTCGACGAGGTCGGCACAGGGGTGACCGGTATCCGGCCGGGCGACGAGGTCTTCGGCGTCGTCGAGGCCGCGGAACTCGGCGGCGCGAACGCCGAGTACGCCGTTCTGGCAGCCTGGGCGCCGAAGCCGGACGCGCTGAGCTGGGAGCAGGCCGGCGGCGCGGCCGGGAACGTGGAGACCGCCACGCGGGCCCTCGACCGGCTGAAGGTCGGCACCGGCACGACCTTGCTGGTCGAGGGCGCGGCCGGCGGGGTCGGCACGGTCGCCGTCCAACTCGCGGCGGCCCGCGGGGCGACCGTCCTCGGTACGGCCGGCGCGCACAACCACGCGTTCGTCGCGGGGCTGGGGGCGACGCCGACCACCTACGGCCCCGGGCTGGGCGAGCGGGTCACCGCCCTGGCACCGGACGGAGTCGACGCCGTCCTGGACTGCGCCGGATCTGGCTCGCTGCCCGACCTGGTGGACCTCGCCGGAAGCCCGGACCGGGTGGTGACCATCGCCGACACGAACGCCGCCGAGCACGGAGTCCACCTGACACGCTCGGCGGGTCCGGGAGCGGACCCGCAGGCGGTCGAAGGACTTGCCGTGGCCGCCGCTCTCGCCGGTCAGGGCCGTTTCACCGTGCCGGTCGCGGCCGCCTTCACCCTCGAGAACGCGGCCGCGGCCCACCGGTTGAGCGAGACCGGCCACGCCCGGGGAAAGATCGTGCTCACCCTCTAGTGCCGCGGTACCGGAGCTCTGTGCCGTCGCCACGTGAGACAACCAGAGGGGAGCCGTGCGCGCCGTGCCCCAAGCCCGTCGGTGCTCCATCAGCCTCGAACCGGCAGCAGGCCGACCGGGCGAGCGTCTGCGGCGGAGGGGAGGAGGGAAGGGGAGGGGCCGGCGCGCCGTGGGACGTCCGTCGGGAAGAATCGCTTCCGTAGACAGCAGGCATCGGGCCGACCCGACGGCGGCCGGTCCGACGAGGACGACACAAGGAGCGCATATGCCCGCCCCCTCTTCCCCCGCCTTTCACGACGTGGAGATCGACGCCCTCGCCGGCGGCCCCGCCGACCTCGCCCAGTACCGGGGCAAGGCCGTCCTCGTCGTCAACGTCGCTTCCCGGTGCGGGCTGACCCCGCAGTACGCCGCGCTGGAGAAGCTCCAGCAGCGATACGCCGACCGCGGTTTCACCGTGCTGGGCGTTCCCTGCAACCAGTTCATGGGCCAGGAGCCCGGCAGCGCGGACGAGATCGCCACCTTCTGCTCGGCCACCTACGGTGTGACGTTCCCGCTGACGGAGAAGACCGACGTCAACGGCGAACAGCGGCACCCGCTGTACGCCGGACTCGTGGACACGCCCGACGCCGAGGGGCACACCGGGGACATCCGCTGGAATTTCGAGGGTTTCCTCTCCAAAGAACACCGCCGCTGGCCATTGAGGAGCCACGACAGGGCTGAGCAGGACAAATGAGGGCCCCGGTACCGGACGGTACCGGGGCCCTCATCCTTGATCAGAGTTTCGCACTCCACTTGCCGCGGGCGAGGTAGGTCGTACCGGTGGGCTTGATGATCACCTTCGCGCCGCGCACGGGAAGCTCGCCGGTCATGAGCCAGTCGGTTCGGATCGCGTCGAGCGCGTCCCAGAGGCGACGGGGGCCGCCCTGGTGGACCGTGGGCGGGCCGTCGGGGGTCTTGGCCACCGCGCGGGCCCAGGATCCGTCTGCGTGCGCCATCAGGGCCGTCCGGCCGCTGTCGGCTCCTTCTTCGTAGCGGTGTTGGATGCCGGGTGTCGTGACGTCGAGCATGGACGCGAGGTCCCATGCGGAAGCGACGTCGACGACGGGGTATCGGCCGGTCGTGATCTCGTCTCCGTCGTGGTCGTGGGCGACCGCGAGCAGGTCGTCGAGGCCGGGGGGGTAGTCGGGTCCGGTGCGGGTGTGCATGAAGCCGGCGCGGTCCCACTCGACGCGGCCGAGGGCGCCACCGTCCTCGGTCTTCTCGGCGGTGACGAGCAGGGACGTGCCGGCGATCGTGGTCACCAGGCGTCCGCCGGTCCGCAGCGCGGCGAGCCACGCCGCGGGTACGGGACGCACCGCGACCGTGGCGACGATGCGGGTGAACTCCCCGGGGAGCGTCTCCGTGGCGTCCAGGGCCTGGACGGTCGGTCGTAGGCCGATGGCGTCGAGGCGGTCGCGGGCGGCGTCGACGAGGTAGGGGTCGACGTCGAAGCTGGTGACCCGGGCGTCGCCGAGTCGGCGGGCGGCGAGGGCGGTGCCGTAGCCGGATCCGGTGCCGATGTCGGCGAGGGTGTCGTCGTCGCCAATCCGGGCGTGCTGGAACATCTGGACGACGAGACTGGGCAGGGTCGCGGACGAGGTGGGCAGGCCGGTGGGGTGGTCGTTGGGTTTGGCGTGGTCGGCGTGGAGCGGGCCGACGCTGGTGATGAGGGAGGTGTCGCTGTAGGCGGCGGCGAGCCACCGCTGCTCGTCGGCGGGCCCGTCGACGAGGGTGCGGCCGGCGGGCCCGTTCTCCCACCAGCGGGGGACGACGAGGTGCCGCGGGGTGGTGGCGACGGCGGTGCGCCACCGGGATGCGGTGTGGGTGACGCGCTCGGCGAGCGCGACGGCGTGCGGCTTCCAGTCCACGGGGGCGGCTCCTACTTGGGAAAGGCGGGGGCGCATGCGGTGGTGTTGGCGGGGTCGCAGTCGTTGCTGTCGTCCGGGGTGCAGGCGTTGCGGGCGTCGGGGACTCGCTCGGCGATCTCCGCCCACCGGGGCCCCGTGAGTACGGTAGCGAGGCTGTCCTGCTTCACGTTCCCGGTTGGGAAGTTGCGGGAGAGGATGCAGCCGTAGACCTCGCCGTCGGGGGAGATCGCGGCCCGCTGGTGGTAGCAGCGCCCGCACAGCTCGTCTACGGATGGCGCGGCGGTGGAGCCGGCGGCGCGGCCTACCGCGCGCACTCGGTCGACGCGGATGTTCAGGACGCCGAGGGTGCGCAGTTCGGCCTCGGCCTCGTTGACGCGCTGCCCGTCGAGTACCTCGACGATGCCGACGCGCAGGGGGATGTCGCGCCGCAGGGCCTCGACGAGGTTGGCTCGGGTGCGGGCGTGGCTGCCTCGGCCGCCGGTGATCTGCTCGTGCTGGGCGGGGTCGTCGCTGTAGTAGCTGGTGGCGAGCCGGACGCCTTCACGTTCGAACAGGGACCACAATGACGGCCGGACGTGGGTGAGGTTCGAGTACACCTCGACGCCGAGGCGGCGGTCGAGGGCGTGCTCGACGAGGGTGGGCAGGTGGGGGTAGAGGGTCGGCTCGCCGCCGATGAACTGCACCATGGGGATGTGGAGTTCGGCGATCTGGTCGACGGCCGATGTCCAGTCGGTGAGGGACATCGTGCCGTGGGTCTGGCGGGGACCGGACAGGGTGCAGCAGTGGGCGCACTCAAGGTCGCATTTGGCGGTGATTTCGCACTCGACCGATTCAACGCCGGTGATGGGTTGTGCCTGTACGGAGGTTGTCATGGGTCCTCCTGCGGCTGGTGGCCGGGCCCGGGTGGCTCGGCCGGGTGGTGGGACTGCTCCGGGCTGTCCCCCGCGGACGCCCGGTTCGCCCTAGTCAGTTCCTTTGAAGGCGTCGTTCGCTTCGACGATGAGTCGGTGCTCGTGGTCGGCGACGCCGCCCTCGGCGATGCCCGGGTAGTCGACGAACGCGAACGCCGTGATGTCCGAGCTCGCGCTCGGCAGCTTGATGCGGGCGATGTCGTCGGCGCTTAGGGGGTCGCAGGCGAAGAGGTAGGTCGTGAACCCATCGCTCGGTTCCACCCCGAGCAGGAACCGGGGCATGATGCGGATCTGCAAGGCACGTCGGACGTGGTAGGCCACCGCGTGCCGGGCCGTCTCCTCGGGAAGGGCCGGCCCGCCGGGGAGTCGCCAGCCACCATCTTCCGTTTTCAGCATGAGGAGACGCCCGGTGGTGTCGGGGATGTGTGCGAGTCCGGCGATGAAGGCGGCGGGCATGGCTCTCTTTCCTGCACGAGACGGCTGAAGCGTCGCGCCTGACGGTTAGGGCATGTGACGGGCAACCTTGTTCCGTTGACGCCGGTGGCAGTTTCGGCTGCGTGCACCATGTTCCCCCCTGCCGAAGTGCCATGGTTGCCCCTTGGCGGTGCGTCGGAGGGGCAGCGTGGCCGAGGGGTTTCTCTTGAGGGACGCGCTTCCAAGTAGGCAGCAAACAGCCGGACTTACGCGTGTCGGGGCCCACCCTTGTTACTGATCGGCCCTTGACTGCGACGCAGAGCGACGGTACTGCTACGCCTAAGTGGGTGGCAAGTCTGCTCCGGGGCAAGCTTGCGGACTGGCATATGACAAAGCCCCCCGCCCGAACCGGGCGGGGGGCATCGTTGGTCCATGGCCCTACTCGATGAGGTGATCGAACTCGCCGGCCTTGACTCCCAGCAGGAAGGCACGAAGGTTCTCGCGGCTTGTTGTGATGATGGCGCCCGGATCGTCACTCTCGCGCATCAAAATACTGCCGTCATACTGCGCAAGCTCGACGCAGTTTTCCCCGCCGCCCCCGGAGAAAGACGACTTCTGCCATTCGATAACTTCCGACGCGCTCATTGCTCGGTCACAGTTCCCTTGCGATGTGATGGATGATCTGTCGCGACGCTTCCGGATCGAGCGATGCGTGCTCGGCAATATCAAGTAGCATCCGGTACTTTTGCAAATCCGCCTCGGCGTCAAGGAAGCTGCCGCCAAAGGCGCTGTCGATCTGCACTGTGTCCAACTGAGGCACCGGACCGTTCGCATAGAGAACGGGCTGTGTAACCTCAATGAATTCTTCATTTGTGAACGGGATGACGCGAACTGTCACGTTTTGCCGCTTTGAGGCCTCGATCAGGTAGTCAAGCTGCTCGCGTGCCACCTGGCGTCCCCCGAAACGCATGCGTAGGGCCGCCTCGTGAATGATCGCCGTAAAGGGCACCGGGTTCTGAACGAAGATCGCGGCCCGCTTGAGTCGATGCTCGACGCGCACCTCGACCTCGTCTGACGGTAGCTTTGGCGTTACACCCGAGAAAAGGGTGCGGGCGTAGTTCTCCGTCTGGAATAGGCCGGGCAGAGTCACGCTGGTAAGAGATCGCATGGCGCGGGCGTGTAGCTCTAGTTCCGCCAAATTCAAGAAGCCGGGGGCAAGGATGCCCCGGTACTCGTCAAACCAGTGTTTCCCGCGATGCTCCTGTGCTATGTCGCATAGAGCCTCGATCAAATCTTCATCGGTGCATTGGTAAAACGTGGCTAGGCGTCGAATGCGTTCCGGGCTGACGCCAACTCGTCCTGCCTCGATATGGCTGATCTTCGCCTGATCGACAGACAGGAGGCCGGCGGACTCACGGGCCGTCTTGTCCGCGCGTTCACGCAGCTTCCGCAGCTCTTTCCCGAGTCGCGCCTGTCGGGCGGTCGGGTTGTCCCTCGGTGGCATGAGTCCCTTCCCCTTTTGTTCGCCCCTGAGTCTGCCCCGCAACAGTGTCATGGGTCTACCTAGGGACGACGGAAGGGGGGAGCACCCTTGCCCCGGAGCATAGTTGCCCCCTATGGTCCTGGCAGCACCGCGCCAGTCCAGTTCGACCGAAGTGCAGCCATGTGCACGCCCGTTGGGCGTCCCGGGAGGTGGCCAGAGCCACGGACGACGGCGGCAGCGCGGACCGACCGCGAGGGAGGAACCATGAGCTCAACCCTGCGCACCAAGCCGTCCGCGATCACGGGGCCGGTGATCCTGTGATCAAACCCCGAACGGCGATCGTAAGCGTCTTCGGGCGCCGGTACCCGTTGGCAGAACGCGATTTCTGGCTCGTCTTCGACACGACGCTCGTCGTCGAGCTGCCGCCGAAGCTGGCCAAGGATCTCGCCTATCAGCTTGCCGACGAGTGCGACCTCGTCGTGTACCCGCGGGACGGGTACCCCGCCGCTCGGCGGGCCGCCATCCGACGTTTCTGGAGAGCGACGCGGCGGGGGTGGTCACGTGCTCAGCGCTGAAACGCGGCAGGTGGTCATCGGGGCAGTGGTCATCGCGCTGTCCCTCTCTGGCCTCGCCCTTCTGATCATGTGGCGGGTCATGCCCGACCCGCACCGCGCGTGCACGCCGGCGCCCCTCCATGCGCCCGGCCTGCGGTACCGCTGCTACTGCTACGCCGACCCGATCACGGTGCTTGTCGTGCCGGACGACGCCCAGGTCGTCATCCCGCCCGCTCGCCACGCGCGCCCGTCCCGCCGGGCGGCGCTGCGCCTGCGACTCTGTTCCGCCCGGCGACGAGGGGGCGGGCGGAACAGACCGGGGGGCCTCCCGCACCGGTAGCCGTACAGGTGACCCGTGCGGTGAACCCCCGGAGACCGGCCCCCGACCGGCAGTCGGTCGAGGGCCGGCCGGACAACGAAAAAGGCGCCCCCGCGCCGGCCGTAGCCGGTGCGGGGGCGCTGCGCGTTCAGTGGGCGACGGTCTGCCAGACGGATACAAGGAGTGCGGCGAGGGCGACGAGCGCGGCGAGGCTCGGCAGCGGCCACCGTGCGCGTTCGAGGTCGTCGAGGCGCTGCTCGTGGTCGGCGAGCAGCCGGTCGGTCTGGTCGTTGCGTTGGACGAGCAGTGCGAGGGCGCCGTCGACGCGGGCGAACCCCACCTCGACGACGCCCCGCAGCCGCTCCAGCTCCAGGGCGACGTCTGAGGGGGTCGGGTCGGTCACGCGGGTGGGCCTCCCTCCCGGTCGTTCAGGCCGAGGCCGACGCGGTCGAGCAGGGCCTCGACGGCGGGCAGGGCCATGACGCGGGCGAGGCCGCCGGCGACCGCGAGGGCTCCGGCGACCCACGGCAGGGTGGACGGGATGCCGGATGCGTCGACGATCGCGGGGAGCGCGACGGCGAGGGCGACGGCGGTCTGGAGGACGGTGCGCAGGGTGCGTACGTTGGCGGTGGTCATCAGCAGTTCCTCTCTCAGGGGACGGTGCCGGCCGCGGTGTGGCGGCGGCCGGCGGGCAGGGTTACGACCGGGGGACATGCAGCGCATCCCAGGACGCGCGGCCCGGCCACCCGTCGGCGTCCGCCCCGGAGTAGCCGAGCTTGCGCTGCCAACGTGCGTACGAGTGGCGGTCCGCGTCGCTCCACTGCGGGCCGGGCCCCTCCTCGTACATCGAGCAGCCCTCGGCGACGAGGCGGCGGCCCATCGCGGTGACGATCGGCGAGTCCGGCTCGTCTCGGAAGAACTCGGCGCCGGGGAACGGCTCGTAGCCGGGCGCCGGCGTGGGCTTGCTGCTGCCGTGCGGGATGTCTGCGGCCGACGCCTCGTGCGCGAAGAACGTGACGCCTGGCCGGCGGCGCCACTCCGGAGCGGCGAGCACGACGCCCTCGGGGTAGGCAGGGATGCCGTACCCGTACACGTAATCGCTGTGCCGGGGGCGCGACTTGCGGTACACCCCGTCGCCCTCGGCCGAGCCGCTCACGTTGGTGTTGGCTTCGATGGTCGTGATCGTGCTGTCTGTGTAGGCGACGCATATACCCACGTGGGAGCTCCCGGCCGGGCCGAAGTACACGGGACCGCCGATCACGGGGTACTCCGTGAACCGGTCGCGGTCCTGGAACCACCGGACCCCCTCGGCGCAGGAAGCGGTCACCGGGGCGAGTTCCGCAGCACCTGCCTTGCGGAAGCACCACGAGACGAAAGTCGAGCAATAAGGCTGGAAGTTGGACCACTCCAACCCGGGGACCTGGCCGCTGTACTTTTGCTTGTTGTTCCAGTGACCACCGGACCGGCCTTCCTGGTACCCGATCTCGGCGCGGGCGACATCGATCACGCGCTGCGCGACGGACATTGAACCTCCTATGGGCATGAGTAAGCCCCGGGCGGAGCCCGGGGCAGATGCGGATGTGAGGCGTGGGGATCAGCCGATGGCGGCCCAGTAACACGTCTGGCCCTCGCCGATATCGCTGCTGGCGAGCGATGCGGGCAGGCTGGTGAGCGCCGTGGATTTCGTCTGGAGCCACCGGGAGACGCCGGCGCGGTCGACGGCCTGCGCGCCGGAAGTCGTTGCGGTCGCACCCCAGTTGGTAGCGGCGAGGTACGGCACCGTCGTGCCTGACCCCCTGATCAGGATCGCCACGTAGTAGCTGCCGGCGGCGAGTGCAACGGGCGAGGCCAGGGGGACCGCGGCGAGCTGCCCCCCGACCGTGTGCACTTCTGGGAGCGTCGCCGCGGCGGCGGGTGCCTGTCCGACGAGGCGCAGGGACCGGTCATAGATCCCGAGGGCGCACGTCGTGACCGTCGAGTTGGGCTTGTCGTAGCCCATGACGTGCACAGCCACGGTGGTGATGGTGGCGGCCGTACGCAGGGGGACGGCGGCGAGGTAGAGCCTGCCGGCCTCGGACGGCCGATCCCCGGGCACGCGCGAGCCGGCCGACAGGTCGTACGCCCACGCCCGCAGGCCGTAGTCGTCCGGCATCCACGTGCCAGGGAGCAACGGCGCAGGGGGCGGGAGCTGCTCGGCGGGCACCCGGCCATCGGCGGCAAGGGTCGCCACGCCACCCGCAGCACCGCGGGCCGTGGCGGGGACGGCCCCCACGTCGGTGGCCGTGAGCACGACGACGCCCGTCCGCTGGTTGACGGAGACGACGGCGCCCCCGCTGCTCGGCGGGAGCTGAGAGGCCGGGACCTTCCCGGCGGCGTCGAGGGTGGCGACGCCGCCGGGGGCACCCGGTGCGGTGTCCGGCACGGCGCGCACATCGGCCGCGGACAGGACGACCGCGGCGGCGGAGACGCCGTTGACCGACCGGACGACGCCCGGAGCACCGGGGGAGCCGTCCCGACCGGCCGCGCCCTCGCGGCCCGGTGCACCCGGAGCGCCGGGCGGACCCTGTGGACCGGACGGGCCGGGCGGTCCCTGCTCACCCTTGGGTCCGGCCGGGCCCGTGACCGGTATGTAGTTGGGCTTGCCCGGATCCGCCGGCGCGACGTCGGCGAGGTCGACGCGCGGAACGCTCCGGGGGAGGAGGACAGCGTACGACCGGCCCGCGGGCACGCCGGCGAGCTGCTCGGTCACGGTGTACGCCCATCCCGTCGGGTCCATGCCGGGGGCGTCGGTGGCGGGCAGGGTCACCTCGACGTGCCCCTGCGCGTCGAGCGGGGCGACGACGGGCCCGCCGAGGATCACGTCGGCGGCGGAGAAGGTGAGCTGAGCAGGCGCGCGGAAGGTGATCGCTCCGGCAAGCGGCCGGCCGTCCGGAGAGAGAAAGCGGCCGGTCACGGTCACCGTGGGGATGGACTCAGGCAGCATGCTCCCCCCTCACGACATGCACCCGTACAGCATCACCGGGCACGCAGCGACGGTTCCGGATCCGCTGGTACGGCGCGCCTCGACGCGCAGCTCGACGAGCCCCTCGACCCCGGCCCGCGTCGGTCCGGTGAAGTCATAGGCGGTGCCGGCCGCGACGGTCGGGCCCCACTCCGCACCGTCGAGCCGTACGCGCACCTGCCCTGCCGTACCGCTGGACGCATCGGTGTCCATATAGAGCCGCATTTTCGGGTGATAGGTGATATTGAAGCTGCGCGCTATGGCAGTCCACCCGCTTTCTGAGGTTTTCGGCCACACAGCGGGGTTGGTGTTCTGTGGGGGCAGCAGGCCGAGAAAGGGGCGAGCGAGGCCACCGCTCCTCACGTCATCGGACCAGATTTCCACGCCCCGAGAGTCGTGAAGCCTTAGTGGCTGAGGCAATTTGTCGTCGGTCCCGTTGCGGACGGAAAGGGCGAGGGAGCCGTCGAGGCGGCGAATAGCCATCCCGTACTCGGTGCCACCCCAAAATCCCGTGGCAAAAATGGCGGTCCTATTGCCGGGCGGGTAGACGCCGAAAGCGCCACCCTCGCCTACCCGAAGATCGCCCTTAACGACTTGATTCATGGCGGGTCGGGTCTGCGAACGTCCCGCCAGTTCGCGTACCTGACGTTCCAGGTCTCGGATTCGGTCGAGTAGATCGCGGGGGACGTTGGCCACTAATCCGCCTCCAGAAAGAGTTTCGCCGTTTCGGCGTGTCCGCGCTCGGGTGGTGTGATTGCGAGACCGACGATTCGGTATCGCTGCGTAAGCCCCTCCGCCCACCACAGGTCACGGATGCGCAGGCGGATCGTGGCTCCGAGCAGGGCCGGGGTGATGCGACCATCCATGTAGATGGTGACCTGCGGGATCGTGCGCGGCGTGCGAGCCTGCGCGAGGTCTGCGCGGGCATGCGCGTCGAGGGTGGCGAGCCGCTCGACCGTCGTGTAATCCGACGAGCCATCAAGGCGAGGCCAGCCTGCTAGAGATTCCTCGGAGGGGGGTTCCAGCAGCGCGGACATAATGGGGACAGAATCGGCGACCGCATTACTGTTATCCGTAGCGCCGCGGCATCGCCACGCATTCGCCATCGTCGTAGCGTCGATAGGCCACGAGTAAGAAAGTACGGGACCGGGATGGTCGAGCACAATCTCCGACGCCCCTGTGCGAATAGGCGCACCCAATTGCAAGCGCTTGACGCGTTCGCCTGAATCGGGTTTTCGGTACGAAGTTATGCGCCATTCGAACCCACCCTCAACGCTTCCAAGCTGAGTGATCAAGTCCCGGTATTTGTGTAGGTCGAACTTACTGTACGTTCGATCACGTAGGACTTTCGATTTCTCCTCGCCGTAGCTGATGCGAAGGTTGCCCCCGGGAACTCCCTGCGCATGGTCGATTAAGTCGCGCACAATGTCGTATTGGTCTGTCTGCTTGTACGTCTTGGTTTCCCACAGAATTCGATGATCGAGGTAGCTATCCCATCCACCAGCCTGCACGTGCATCGAAAGAACACCACGCTCCGTGCTGGCGATCTCGGCAGTCCACAGGATGCCGCCCCACCAGATATCGCGGTCGCGCTCGACCCATACCGCCGTACGCCCAGGGATGACGCAAGCGCGGGTTCGGGCGGCAATGGCAGCGTTGGGCAGGGGCACCGTGGCCGACATGCCGCCCGTCTTGCCGATCCAATCATCGAGGGCGAGCTGTTCGACCGGCAGAACGTCGAGCAACTGATCTGACATGAGGTCGCACAGCAGCACGCGGTACGTAGCCATCCGCCCCCCTCACGCGTCGAGCGGATAGGACAGGTTAATTAGAGACAGCCAGGTGCGAACAGAACCGGCGGCGATGATGCGCACGAGGCCGCCGCGCTGGAAGTCGATATTGACCGGCTGCCCTCCGGCTGCGGCGACGAGCGAGACGTGCCGGACAGGCCGGAGGTCCGCAGGCAGGGCCGCCGACAGGATGTACCCGTCACCGGGCAGGGTGCTCGTCGTCCAGCCGACACCGCCGCGCCACTGCATGTGGGGCACGCCTCCGATCATCAGGCGGCGGTAGCGGACCGGGCCGTGCGCGTTCCCGTCGTGCTGATACCCGGACGCGAGGGTGACCTGCGTCCAGGGGACGGACGGCACCACAGCCACCCACGACCGGGAAGCGGCGGACCAGCGTTCCAGCCCTCCCGGGCCGTCACGGTACTGTCCGTCGTACGCCCCCTCAGCCGAGGGCCCGCCGCGGGGGATGATGCCGCCGTAGGCGGCCGTGAAGCGGCGTCGGTCGGCGAGGCATTTCGACCAATCGAGTCCGCCCAGGCCAGCCGATGCACCCGCCGGCACGGCGATATCCCACAGCCGCAGGACGGCACCCGTGATGGTGGGGGCCGTTGGGGTCGGGGACGCCTCGCCGCCGAGCAAGTCGACGATGGCGGTGGTCTGCTCGGAGGTGTCGTACAGGCCGTCGAGGACACGCAGCACTACCGAGTCGATGCGGGGGTACTGCGCGTGCCCGTCCGGCACGGTGATCGTCTCCGGGGCCGTGACAGCCACCGGGTATGCGCCCTGCGGCGCAGTGCCCTGGACGATGGCACGCCCGATGCCGATCTGCACCTGCATCGGCCCGGCCCCCGTCGCGGCGAGCGGCTGCCCGCCCGCGATCACGCCGGCTTGCGTGGTCAGTTCGCCGGTGGGCGTCATGACGCCGAGGGGCGCGAGTCGGGTGTCTTCTCGGGTCTGCCCTGTGGGCAGCAGCCATGCGGAACGCACGGACATGGCGTTTCTCCTTCTACCAGTGGGCTGAGCGCCACGTGATCCCGCAGGCGGCGCGGGGGTCCGTAGACCAGGGGGCGGCCCGGAAGGCGAACATGGAGGTACCGGGGGTGATGACGAAGTGCTGCTCGGGCGTGCTCCGCGCCGTCACCGTGTGCAGACGTGAGGCGCTGCCGTTCAAAACGACCGTCCCGGCCGCGGTGTCGACGACGAGCACGTCGCCGTCGCCAAGGGCGATGTCGTACTCAATGGCCTCGCCCGTCGTGATGTTGGTAAGCGAGGGAAGCTCGACGGGGCCGCGGAAACTCACTGTCGGATGCGCGGGGGCGTCGCCGCTGTTGACGGCCGTCATGGTGCCCGTCGAGCCGGGTGTGCCGAACTCCAGCGGCCATGCGAGGTGTTCGGGGCCGGGGGCGAGGTGCCAGTCGAGTCCCGGCTCGGGCTGCGGCAGGCGCGTCTCGATGGTCTGCTCGACGACCGAGTACCGCCGAGGGTCGGTGGCCTCGAACTGAAGCGCGCCCCCTACGACAACGCCGACCGCGTACCCGCCGGCCTCGACGGGGATCGCCCGGCGGATGCACCGGGCGTAGCACATGAGCGGCGGCGCGGCGTCGAGCTGGACGACGAGGGGCTGCTCGTCGTCCCGTAGGGCGGTGGCGGCGGCGAGGTCGCGCACCGCCGCCCCCATCAGACCCGGTTCCGTCCGGACGACAAGCCCCTCGACGGTGATGGTGCGCGGCTGCGCGAGCAGCCGGCCGGGAAAACCGCCGTGGGCATCGGCACGTGCGACCGTCCCCGAATCCAGACCGGGCGACTCCTCCCACCCGGTCAGGGAACGCCACCCGTACGGGGTGCCGGGGCCGAGCAGCAGGTCGTCACCGATCTGGATGTGCCCTGGACGAGTGACGCGTTCTCCGGCCATCTCACCCCCTCGCCTTGGCGTGCCACGCGAGGGCGGCGGCCGTCTGGGACGCGGTCGCGCTACCGGCGTGCCAGTGCTCGATGTGAACCGTGGGACCGGCCGGCGCGGACACGGCCGCGCTTCGGCCGAACGCGGGGGGAGGGGCCGACGGGGTGGGCACGAGGTTGCGCATGGTTCGGTCAACCGCGGGCGCCCCGGCACGGATACCGGCGACGAGCCCCTCGGGTACACGCTCGCCGATCGCCGCCATGGCCCCCGCCCGCGAGGGCGAGCGGATGCCCAACGCCTTCTGGATCGCGCGCTGCATGCCCTTGGCGATCTCCAGCATGGCGGCCTCAATCGCCGCACGCTGCGCCCGCAGGCCCGCCACCACGCCTTTCGCGGCGTTGAGGCCCGCGCCGTACAGCGTGTCGGCCACCGTGCCGCCGGCGGCACGGCCCGCGGCGGCGAGCTGGTCCTGCTGCTTGTTCAGGGCCTTGATCTGCGCGGGGGTCGCCCGCAGCAGGGCCTCGGCCGTCGCGCCGCCGCCTTGCACGCCCGCACTTGCGATCTGTTCAATGAGCGCGCCGGAAAGGCCCTTCTTTCGTAGGGAAGCGAGCTGCTGCGCAAAAGCGCGCGCTTTCTTCGCGTCCCCAGTGAGGCGGTCGAGGATGGTACCGGCCGTCAGGTCGAGGCCGCCGCCCATTGCCCGGGTTATGGTGAAAGGCTGGGTCACGTTCCCGGCAATCTGATCTCGGGTCTGGTTCCAGCTCTGCTGCAATGACTTGAGCTTGTCCTCGGCTTCTTTTAGAGGGCCGGAGATCCTGTCGCGGGCCTTTACTGCCTGTTTGAGAGCCGCGTTATCCTGCGCAATCTCGCGCGCCAGCGATCGGCCCTTACGGGTTCTCGGGTTGAAAGACTTGGCCACGAGATCAGCGATCTTCTTGGATGTGCTTTCCACCAGAGACGCCGTACCGGTGAGGCCCCTGATCAGCCCCTGCGCAGCGAATCGGCCAAGCTCAGCAAGCAGGCGGGAGGGCGAGTGGATTTTGAGGACTTTCGCTATCGGTCCGGGGATTACATCCTGCACCCATCCGACGATCTTGTCCTTGATCCACGACCCCATGGACTTGATGCCGTCCCACAATCCGCGAACTACGTCGCGGCCCTTTTCGGATAGGAGGGTATTGAGGGAGCCTAGGCCGTCGCGTATTCGACCGGGCAGGCTGCGGACCCACGCGACTATTTCAAGTGATTTGCTGACGGTTGCCTGCTTCGCGCTGGACCAATGGCGGGCGATAGTCGCCGTGATCTCCCAGTTCAGGAAGAACCCGACTAGCCGCCCGGGTATCGCCCGCACCCATTCGATTATGGAATTCCATATTTGAACGGTCCCGGACTTGATGCCCTCCCAATTTTTAATTACATTGCCAATGATTGTCCAGTTGAGAAAGAAGTTCCAGATGGCAAGACCGATGGACTTGATCTTGCCCCATATCCAATCCCAGGCGGCAGCCGTTCCCGATTTGATCGCGTCCCAGTTCGCGATCACCAGCGCGACTAGGCCCAGCACGGCGGCCGTGATCCAGCCGACCGGCCCCATGGCGATCACCCACGCCGCAGCCATTCGGGCGGCCTGTATGAGCGACTGCGCACCCATGACCGCCCACGCTGCGACGACGCGCAGCGCGGCGGCGCCGGCTGCGGCGCCCTGCGCGAGCCACCCACCCAGGATCAGGAGATTGGTGGCGATGAAACGCCCGGCAGCGACCACGCCGGCCGCACTCTGCGTCGCCCATCCCGTCACCACGGCAACGGTCGTAATGCCGGCCTGTGTAGCCAGGCTGACCAGCGACGGCAGCATGATCAAGGTGATTACGCTCGCCGCGATCGTGAGCGACGTCGAATGTTCGGAGATGAAACGCCCTGCGCTCTGAAAAGCCCGCCCGATGCCGCCCTCTCCCACCCATTTGGCGAGTGCTTCCGCGGCCGGGATTACTTGGGTGCCGATGAATCCGACGACCTTCTGTTCTAGCGCACGTTTGAAGGCTTCAACTTTCGTGGCAGCATTGTCGCGCATGGCGTCACCGGCTTTGTCGGTGGAGCCCTTAACCTGCCCGAGGGCGTCGACAGCGTGAGCCGGATCGAGTGAGAATATGGCTTGCTGCATATCCTCGAATTTCGTGCCGAACAACCCGATGGCGATCTCGCTTTTTTTCGCGGGGTCCTTCACGGCGCGGAGCTTTGTGATCACCTCGCTGAAAGCGGCGGCGGCGGCCGGTCCACCTTTCTGGAAAATTCCCTGCATCTTCTCGCCGGACAGGCCCAGGTCTGCATATGCCGTTTTGGTTTGATCGCTCATCCCCTGCGCTTGCAGAGTGAACTCTTTCAGTGCATCGGCGACGACATCGGCGTCCCGGGCGCCCCCTTTGAGCCCCTGAGACATAAGGCCCATGGACGTCTGAGCATCAAGCCCAAGCTGACGGAAAATCGTCGGGTACTCAGAGTATGTGTCGAGCAAATCCTCGGCCGCGTTCGCACCCACCTGCGTGCCACGAACAAGAATGTCCATGGCCTCAGCAGCGTTTTTCGCAATCCCAGATTTCAGCATGGTGCCGACCGCGCGAGAGACCTTTCCGACGTCCTCGCCCATGACGGCCGCTGTGTCGGCGACGCGCCGGCCCATCTCCTGTATCTGGGACTGTGTCGCGGCGGGCGGCAACAGCCCTTGCTGGGCAATGCCCTTGAGTACCTCGGCGCCGTCCTCGACAGAGTCGACGATCGCCCGGGAGTACAGGGCGCCGGCGGCCTTGCCGTACTCGGCCGCCACCGGTCCCGAGCTGCCCATCTGCGCGCGCAGCCGTCCCTCGACTTTCCCCTGTTCCAGGGCTTTGCCGATCCCGCCCATGAGCGCGGCACCGATGCCGATACCGGCCGCCGCGGCGCCCAACTTGGCGAGGCCGGCCCGCAGTAGACCTGCGGCGCGCTCGCCGCCCGCTCGGGCGCCGTCGGCGACGCCGTCGCCGAGCCGCTGCCCCGCCTGCTGCCCGGCGCGGTCGGCGTCCCCGGCCATCTGCGTGCCGCTCGACCGCATGGAGCCCTCGGCCCGGCGCAGACCAGCCACCAGCCCCGAAGGGTCCACGGTCAGAGTCGCCAGCAGCTCACCCACGCGCAGCGCCACGTCGGATCACCTCCGGGCGGTCGGGCGGCCGGCGGAGGCCGACGCGTCGGGCTGGGGGAGGAGGACACGGGCGAGGCGGGACTCGGTCGACAGCAGGCCGAGGATGCGCAGGCGCAGCCACCGCCAGGAGCGGGAGCGCAGCAGACGGTCGTCGCCGAGGTCGATGCCGTAGTGCTCGTGCAGATCGGCCTCGACGAGGGGCCACTCGCCGAGGATCTGCGCCCACGTCAACGCCGGCGCTGCCCCTTGCCGCTCCCGTGTGCCGGGCGGGTACTCGTACCACTCGTAGAGCCCCGAGACGGGGTCGAGTTCGCCGCGCCCGACAGGGCCCGGCGCGTCTCCCGGTTCGGGGCAAGACGGGAAGGGTCGCCGGCCGTGCTCCAGTAGCGCGCGGCAGCGTCCTTGTCCTGGGCGATCCAGACCATGCCGGTGATCGCGGCGTGTTTGAGGGCGGGCCATGACACTCCGCCGGACACCATCTCGTCGTAGGCGGAGCCGAGGACGTCGCGGTACAGGTCGTGCTCGGCGGCGGTGGCGAGTACCTCGTCGTCGACCTTCCCGCCGTCGGCCGCAGTCGCGGCGGCGTGCACGATCGCCTGTACGCGCAGCCCTACCTCGGCGGTCGGGGCCGGGATCGTGTACGTGCGGCCCGCGAGCGGCAGGTGCAGCGACTCGTCGAGCAGCTCGCCGAGGGCCTCGAACGCCATCAGCTACCACCCCCGGCCGCCGGCTTCGGCGGTACGGGCGCGACCGGGTTCGCGATGGCCTTCAGCGGCCCGGAACCGGTCAGCGTGATCTTGACCGAGTCGACCTCGTCGGGGCCGCCGCCGTCCGGCTCCCACGTGACGAGAGCCTGCCCCTCGTACGCCTCGTCGGCCCCTCCGCGATCGAAATACCTCAACCGGACGTAAGACGCTGCACCGAAGGACAGCGAAGCCTTGCGGAGATGCTCCTGCGTGGGGTTGAACTGGCCGGTCGTGGGGTGCATTCGGTGAGCGATCGTGACCTCGACCGACCACGCGAGCATCGTGACCGTCTGCTCGACCCACCCCTCGGCGTCGTAACTCGTCGTTTCCTGCTGCGTTGGCTCGACCTTCGGAGCGAACTCGGTCACCCCGGGAAGCAGCGACCATACGGGGGTGCCCGTGGCGCTGGTGTCGATCTCCAGCCTGTACCGCCGCGCCAGTGCGGTCACGGTCTCGGCCGGTGGTGTCGGTGTAGTCAAGGGCGGGCCCTCCTATTCGAGTCGGGGGTGCGCGCGGTGCGCGCGGACGTAGTAGGTGCTGGCGCGCTCCATGCGGCCGGAGGAGTCCGCCCCGATCGGGGCGCCGGACGTGCGGGTGATGAGCTGCACGCGGGCCGCGCCGAGGAGCAGCGGGCCCGCTCCGTGCAGCACGTCGAGCACCCAGTCGTCGAGGGCGTCGGCCTCGCGCGGGTCGGCCCCTCCGCGGGTGCGTACCTGCACGCCCGTCGTCACGTCGGTGAGCACGGGGGAGTCGGCGACGGGGTAGGCCGACAGACAGATGCAGCGGTTGGGCGCTGGCGGAAGCGAGGCGATCGTGATCGCGGTCTCGCCCGCGGCGTACACGCCGTCGGGGCGGTACGTGCCGACACCGGCGGCGGCGAGCAGACGTGCGAGACCGTCGAGAAGATCCGCGGTGTACGACATCAGCCGCTCAGCGCACGGCGGATCTGCGCGGCGATGATCTCAGCGACCGTCGGCGCCTCTTCGACCGTCGGGCCTTCGAGGTACTTTGCGGTCCGGCCGGCGTCGTGCCGGGCGGTGAGATCCTCGTGCACCCGCCGTGCGTACGGGGTATCAAACGACACGCCGCCGGTCAGACTGGCCTCGTCGACGGACGCGACGCCGGACCGTTCGAGCGTTCCCTCTTCGATCGGCACCCGGGCACGGGAGCGTTCGAGGACGTGCTCGGCGGCCAGGCGCAGGCCGCGCACCGCGCCCTCACGGGAGCTGTGCAGCACGGCGTCGCCGGTCCACGTGAGCCGAGTCCGTTGGGTCATTCGCACATCACCTCCACGCAGGCCGGTACCGGCAGGCCCGGGGCGCTGTGGTCCGCGGTCGAGAGGGCGGTCGTCACCCGGCCGTCGGGCAGGGTGACGCGGGAGCCGGGCGGGCAGGTGAGGCCGGGGGCGGCGATCACCTGCGCCGTGCTGACGGTCTCTCGGCCGTCGGAACTGCGGACCTGCCGGACGGCGGCGGCGACTAAGGCGCGCACGGTCTGCTCGGGCCCGTATGCCGGACCATAGGCGGTGTCCCCTATATAGGGGGCGACGGTGACGCGGTGCCGCAGCAGAGCAGCGGGAACCCTCACCAGATCACCCCCGGCAGCAGACCGGCCCGCCGCAGGACGCGATGCGCGCGCGGGGCGAGGTCGACGCCGGATGCCGCGGGCGGGCCGGGGCGTCGGCCGGACAGGGAGACGGGGCCGATGCTGACGCTGTCCCATGTGCCCATGGCGCCCGTGCCGTCGTCGCCGGTGGCGAGCTGCCACTCGACCTGCGCGCACACGGCGTCCCGCAGTGCCTCGACGACGCGCTGCTCGGTGGGGGCGCCGTCGGCGCCGACCGGATACACGGCGGTGAGCAGGGCGGCCTCGACGTCCTCGGACGCTCGGGCGAGCATCTGCTCGGCCCCCGCGGGGGCGGGCGTGTGCGTCCACGCGGCAAGCTGCTCGGGGGTGGCGTAGATGCGGGGTGGCATCAGGGGGCCGCCGGCTGCACCTTGATCCCGCGCCACACCGCGGCGGCCTTGGTGGCCTTGAGGACCACGGCGACCGGGCCGAGCTCGACCTCGCCGCGCTTGACAGCGCCAGCGGTGGTGAAGTTGGGAAGCCACTGTCGTACGAGGTCGCCGCTCGTGGTCGAGACGCCGTGGAACCCGTCGAGACCGAGGCGGACCGCGTACAGGTCGGTGGTCCCTGCCTTGCCGTCCACGCTGATCACGGGATCTGCGGTGCCGGCCTTGGCGCCCAGGTCGACGAAGGGGATGCCGTTGTACGCCTCGACGGTCTGCCCGAACGCGTTCTCGGTGCGGCTGTAGTAGCCGGCCCGGCGGGCGAGCGATCGGATGCGGGCGATGGTCTTTTTGTTGCCGAGCAGGGCGGAGGGGGTGTCGTCGAGCAGGCCGAGGAATTCGTCGAGCGCGTCGAGCGCGTTATGCGCCGCGGCCTGGTCGGCGGGTGTGGACCAGTCGGCCGCGGCCTTGTACTCGGTCGCGGTTCCGGTGAGCACCTTGGACAGTCCTTCAAACCCTGTCGCGGTCGCGGTGTTGCGGGTGCCGTTGATGACCTGATCGGAGAAGAACGCCCGCGCACTCTTGATCGTCTGCCCCATCTGGAACGTGACTTCGTTGGTGGCGGCGGGGCCGAGATTGGACAGCACGCGGTCGATCTCGAACGCGCCACCGAGTACGGACAGGTCGACGGTCGCGCGGGTGCGCTTGGCTTGCTCGGTGCCGTACTCGGTGTTGAGCGGGCGGAAGGTGGCGCCGCGCTCGGAGACGAGCCGCGTGTAGCCGTAGGTCAGTGTCGACCCGCCGCCGGCGGGGTTCACGACGGGGTCGAAGGACAGGTTGTCCAACAGCCACGAGGACTTGCGGAACTCGTCGATCACCATCAGGTCGACGTCGTCCTGCGTGTTCAGCTTGGCGTCGGCAAGGGTGATTGCCATAGGTACTCCAGACGGTTAGGCGCCAAGCCGGGCGGCGATGGCGTCGTGCAGGTTGGCGGGCCGAGGGTCCGGGGCGCGGCCTGAGAAGTCCGCGCCGCCCTTGGGCGGCGTCGGCGCTTCCGTGGCACGCAGATGCGGGGCGGACTCGATGGCGTCCCGGATCGCGGATGCGAGCTGCTCGGCGAATCCCTCGGCGGCTGGGTCGAGGGCGGCGAGCTGCTGCTCGACCATGCGGGAGTCCAGCAGGCGGGCCGGATCGGCGCCAGCGGCGTGCGCCGCCTGGTGCGCGGCGAGTTCGACGCGGAGCTGCCGTGCCTCGGCGCGGGCGGCGTCGCGCTCGGCGGCGGCCTGCTCGGCGAGCCGGGCGGGGTCGGCATCGTCGGCTGCGCCCTCGGGGTCGAGGACGCGGCGCAGGCCGGCGAGCAGCTCGTCGCGCTCGGCCGCGGCCTGCTGGGCGGCCTGCTCGGCGGCGGTAGCGCGCTGCTCGGCAGCCGGATCAACGACGGGCGCTGCCGTGACCGGGACCGGCGGGACCGTCGGCATTGCCGGTGCCGCGGCCGACGAGGTGCCCGGGTCGGCCGCCGGAGCGGTGGGGGTGGTGCCGTCAGACATGGGGAATCGACCTCCGGGGCGGTGTGCGGGCATGAAAGCGGGCCCGCCGGAAGGCGAGCCCAATATGAAAGGAGAGGGATCTACGCGCCGGCGGCGAGGTAGCCGCGGACCCACGCCAGACGCAGCAGGGACTCGGCCGGGTACGGGCAGTCCGTAGCGGGACGTCCGGCCTGCGCTGCTGTTCGTCCGTCCTGGTAAGCGCGCACGGCATCCTCGCGAAACCCCACGATGCCCCCTTACCTCTTGCGGCGTTGATCGTGGGCGGCGTTTCGAGCTGTCTCGGCTGCGTCGGTGGCAACGCCGGTTACCTGCTCGGTGAACTCGGCGAGTGTCACACGGGGAGAGACCTCGTCCCAGAAGCGGCGCAGGTCCTCGCTCGCACGGGCGTAGGCCACGTGGGCAGGGCCGGAGAAGAGGCTGCGGGGGTCGACGCCTGCGGCCTCGGCCTCGCGGGTAAGCATGTGCCCCCGGGTCGCGTCCTCGGCGGCAAGCCACTGCAAATGGATGTGCTCCCGGTACATCTCCCGTATTTCGTTGCGGGTGTAGGCGGTCTGCGCCATCCGGTCGGCGATCTCCTTCTCGTACGCCCACTTCTCGGCCGCGGACATGTGGGCGGTGCCGTCGGGGCCGCGCTCGATGTCGCGGCCGTAGGCGCCCCACTCGTCCGGGTCGGCAGGCGGCGGGCCGTCCAGTCGCACCGGGCCGAGTGCATCGTCGAGTGCGGCGCGGTTGGCAGCGTAGTCGGCCACCGTGCCGCCTGTGGCGGCCGGCGGCGGTGTCACGGGGTACCGGCGGTCGAACTCGGCCGCCACCCGCACGTGATCGCGATCGTCCAGGACCCCGGTCCGGACCGCGGCGACGAGCTGCTCGTCGCCCATCTCGGACAGAGTCCGCTCGTCGTCGGAGCACACGCGCGCGGCCTGCATCATGTCCTCGCCCGGCCTGCTCTGCGGCCTGGGGAGGTTCGATGCGTCGGGCTGCTCCCGGTGCCGCAGGCGCCGAAGATCGGGATGCGCGGTGAGGTGGTCACGCATGGCGCCCTGCCACTGCCGCACCTTCGCCTCGGCCGCACGCTTGCCCTCCGGGGTGACGGCCGCGGCGGCGCGGGCCTTGAACTTCCGGATGTTTCGCTCGATGGCGCGCTGCCGCTGCCCGGCTTCGTAGCCGGCAGGGTCGGGCTCGGCATCCTCGGTGCGGGTGATGCCCGGGGTGTACGACGACACGCTGTGCCGGCAGTTCGGATGTTGTAGGCCAGCGCGGCGCGCCTCGTCGAGCGATCCCGCGATGTGCACCTGGACCATGCGCCCGTCCTCGGTCGCGTGCTCGACGTCGACTGTGCGGGCCCCGTCCGGGCCACCAATGGACAGTACGGCGCGCTCCCACGGTCGGCACAGCGGGCACTCGCGCGGCGAGTTGGAGACGACGACGAGGTCAACGCCGGCCGCGGCGAGCGTGGTCATGTGCGCCTCGGTCGCCGCGCGGGCCACGCTGGTGCGCACGGCCATTTCGGCGTACGAGGTGAGTTGCCAACGACGGCCGGCGCGGTCACGGAAGGACGACACGCCCCGGTCGGCGAACCGCTGCATAGCCTGTTGGGTGGCCTGTAGGCGCGACTCGGTGCCGAGTAGGGGCGCCGCGGTGGCCTCGGCGACGACCTGTCGGTATCCATCTTCGACGCCGCGGAGAATCCCGCGGTGCGTGGCGGTAACCGTCTCGACCGTCTCGGTGGCGAGGCGGTCGACGGCGTGAGCTTGCGGAGTGCGCTCGGCGACTGTACGCCGGTCGTCGTCGCCGAGTACGCCGAGCTCGGCGAGGGCGGAGTGCTGGCCGGACTCGTACGCCTCAGCAACGACGCGCCTTACCTCCTGGTCGACGGTTCCAGCGAGGGAGTCGAGCAGCATGTCGGCCGCCCGCCGCAGAGGCGCGACGGCACCGAGCTTGGCGACGGCCCACCCGGGCGCTTCCAGGCCGGCGGCGAGCTGCCGGGCGCACAGGGCGAGCAGGCGCCGCTCAACGTCTGCGTACAGGTCGGCCGTTGTCGCGGCGAGGTACTCGACCTGGTCGGGGGACACCGGCATGCAGCGCCCCCCCAACCTCGGTTAGAGCTTGCCCCCGACCGCGCCGCCAAGCAGCCCGAAGATTGTCCCGAGCCCTGAGAAACCAGCGATCTTCGTGGTTTCAAGGGCATCCTTGATCTCTGGCCTCTCCGGGTCGACGGTAAAGAGCAGCAGCCCGAAGTGCGCCAGCCAAAACATCACAGTGAACCCCACAATGACCAGGAAGATCATTTTGAAGTGGGAGCCGATCGTACGGTTGAGATCCCGCGCGGGTGCGCTGGCTGCTGTGCTCTCGGGAGCAGCTGCTGTTTCGGTGTTGCCCGGGACGGGCTCGGGGAGTGGCTGAGTCACCGGCGGGGCCTCTTCGTCCGGCTGCGGGTGACCCCGACATCCCGGTGACTGCGGGTGATCCCGACATCTCGACCCAGGATCTCCCTAAGTACCTTCACCAGTTGGGGCAACGCCCGCAAGATCAGGGTTGAGGCAACAAGCGATGGCGCCGTAAGTCCTGCCACCCATTCCACCCAGTGCACATGCCCCCCATGCGTAGCGCAGATGGCCGTCGGCCTCTCCCGGCAATGATGCCGCAACGGTAGACGGCGTGGAGGCTAGCCAGGTTGCAAGAGGGGGAAGTTGCCGACCGGGTCGGCAACAGCCTGCCCCGTTTCTTCGTGTATGCGCGCAACTTCATCGGAGATGGCCGAGTCGTCCCAGTCCGGATGCAGGATGCGCACCTTCGTGTCGGTGCTCACGGCCTGCGCCTGCGCGAGCAGCGAAAGCGTCTGCGCGGTGCTGCCCGGGTCTTCCGCCACGCCGTCGCCGATGTCGACCGTAGGCCGCTCATCGGCGGTGCGTGCGCCGAACTGGACGCGGTCGACGGAGAGCAGGATGCGCAGGATGTCGGCGACGGCGCGGCGCCAATACCGGGCCTTCTTGCCGCGGGTCACCATCGAGCGGTGATCCCGGGCAGCGATTTCCGTAGCAGTGACGGCGGCTCCGTCCCCGTCGAGCCCAACAGAGGCCGGGGAGTACCCGGCCGCGGCCGTGGCCTGCCTCACGATCGCTTCCGCGGTCGCTCGGTGCTCTTCGACCCTGATATCGAACTGGCTGAGAGTGATGCCGCTGCCCTGCTCCGTAGGCGGAATGGCAAGGGTCTGCCAGACTTCCCGTTCCTCGTCGAAGTCGGCCCCTTGCCCGGGACCGCGGCTGCGCAGATACCCGTCGGGCACGATCAACCGGGCCCGTGCGAGCCGGATATCGCGTAGCCACGACGACCACACTTCATCGAGGGCATCGAGCAGGTCGTGCAACCCCTGCAAGTCCGACCGGCCCCACGGTGCGCCGCGGTGGCGCCTGTTGGGGGCGATATTGGGGACGTAGACAGCGGTGAGCAGGTCGACGCCGGTCTCGATAGCGTCACCCTCGGGGCCGAGGGAGTCGGCGAGGCCGGCCGTATCTGGGTGCTCCGTGAGCGGCACACGGCGGCCGAGTTGGTCATCGGTCCCCTCGTACAGGCCGTGAAGGATTACGCCGCGCTCGTGGCGTTCGAGGTGGCGCCACACGGTCTGTGTCGTCGAGGGCAGGGCCCGCCAGAAGGTGACGGCGGTCATGATCCCGAATCGCCACTCGGGTACGGCCTGATCGGGGTGTACCGCGGTGAGTAGGGGCCGGTCGGGTGCAGCGTCGCGGTCCCACGTCACCCGCAGGAAGACACCGGACAGGGCCGCGGCAGTCTCGGCCGCGGTGAGCAGCAGCTCGGGCACGGCGCAGGCGTCGAGCAGTTCGTCGAGGCGGTCCTGCGTCGCGGTGTCCGAGACGGTGATCACAGGAGCGTCCGCGAACAGCAGGTCGGCGGAGGTCTGGGCGATCTCCCCGGCGAGGGGGATGTGCAGCCGGTGCTCGCGGGTACCGGCCGGGCGGGGGCGGCTCCACAACCGGCGGCGACCGTCGGCGCGGTGGTGCGTCCCGTTCCGGTAGACCTTGGCGAGCTTCCGCGGGTCGCCGCTGTACCACGCGTCGTCGAGCCGGATGTCGGTGTACAGGGGAGCGATCTCTCGGGGCGGCCATACGGCGCCGTTGTCGGGCAGGGGCACGCGAGTTCACCCCCCCCCAGCTCGTCGAGTTGGTGCTACGCGGCGGCGGCCGGTGCGGTGAGCAGGTGGCGCCACTCGTGCACCGTGCTGTGCACGGCATAGCGCAGGGCATCAACGGAGTGATCGCTGATCTTGATGGGTCGGTCCTCGCCCTTGGCGGTCGCGGCCGGGTCCCAGGAGTACCCGGGGATCTCGTCGAGTAGGCCGGTACAGGACCGGTGGACGCGCAGCAGGCCGGCCCCGAGGGCGGTGGAGACGCTGCGGATGCCGGCAAGCACGTCGTTGTCGGCGCGGGCGACGCCGGGGTGCCCGTCCGCCCAGAGCTGCGTGATCATGGATGCGGCCGAGGGGTCCACGAACGTCCACTCGGGCTCGATCTGCTGCGCCGCAAGATGGGCGTGGACGGCTTGGCTGTACTCGGCGTCGGTCATCTGCCGGTGCGCGGCCTTGCTGTCGTGGCGCCATTCCGATGTCACGTACAGGCGTCCGTCGGTGCCCAGCCCGAGGGTGAGCAGAGCGAACGGGTTGGTGGTCCCGTAGTCGGCCGCCGCCCAGTACCGGACCATCGCCGGCAGGGAGTCGACGACGTGCTGCTGCTCGTCCCACATGTCGAACACGGCCCCCTCGGCGATGACCCATGCCCCGTCGATCATGCGACGGCGCCACAGACCGACATATTCGGCCGACAGGGCGGCGACGTAGGCCGACGACAACGACGGGTTGTCGGCGAGACGGAAGTGCCACGCCCTCAAGTCGAGTTCGGCGGAGCGGTCGAGGTAGCCCTGCTTGAGCCAGTGCCGCGGCGAGTCGGGGTTCGTGGTGGCGAGCAGCCGCGCCCCGGGAATAGAGAGGCGCGCGAGGAGCTGTGTCCAAAACGCCTCGGGAATCAGGGTCGCTTCATCGACGTACGCCAGGGAGGCGGTAAGGCCGCGCAGACGTCCCTCCGCCCGTGCGTCTGCCGCGCCGATCAGGTGGACCGTGCGACCCAACACGTTGGCTGTGGTCGCACCGCGCGTATGCCGGATCTGGGCGGCAACCGGGCCGAACAATGCCGGGTCGCTGAGCGGTTCGAAAATGTTCCGCTCGATCGTTTGCAGCGAGCGGCCGGCAACGACGATCAGGCCGGACGGTGGCGCCTCGACGACGGCGAGCAGGAAGGCAAGCAACGAGGCCACCGTCTTGCCCGAGCGAACGGCGCCGTGCCAAATGCAGATACGGGCTGTGGCCTGCGCAATACTGCGCATCTGCTTGCGGGACAGGGGTAGGGAGTCGAGCACGGCTCACCCCCCAGCGTCGCACCCCTCGTCCGCGTCGCCCTGGTCGTCGTCGGCGAACGCGGCGCGCAGGCCGCGGGCAAGGTCGGTCAGCATCGATCGCACCTCGCCGGTACCGGTGCCGGTGTCGATCTCGGCGAGCCGGGCCGCGCTCGTCAGGTACGAGCCGATGGCCTGCGAGTGGTGGCGCTCGTCCTGAGCGGGCGGCTCGTCGGAGACCAGCCGCACGGGCCGGCCGGTGGGCAGCAGCTCGACGCGCACGTACTCGGCGGCCTCGACGCGGTCGAGGTTGGCGGCGGCCCGGGCGTACAGGCGGGCGACGAGCTGCCGGCGCTGCTCGGTGAGGTCGAGCCGGCGCGCCTCGGTGGCCGGGGCTACCCGGGCGCCACCCTCGAACCGTAGACCCTCCTGGGCGGCGATCTTCGAGACTGTCGAGCTGCTGCGCCCGATGACCTTCGCGATGGCGTTGCGGCTCTTGCCCTCGGCGTGCAGGCGGCGGACGGCGTCGCGGTCGGCGGGGGTGATCGGCTCGGGCACGGCTCACCCCCTGTACGCACCGCGACCCGGGAGGCGTTCCTCCGGGGCCGCGGCGAAGCGGGTCAGTTCTTCGGGCAGAGGTGCGTCTGTACGGCGACGAGGATCTGCTCGGCCTGCCGCTTGGTGATCTGCGTAGCGCCGGAGAACCGGGCCCGTGTGAGCGACACCTGCTTGCCGTGATCCTTCGGAAACGAGTGGATGGTGCCACAGGTGTCGCGTCCGCGGCTGACGGCCCGGTCCTCCTTGCCCCTGATGCCGGTGGGCAGGATCGTGCTCATGGCTCGTATGTAGGCGGCCTGATGCGCGGCGTCCGGCCGGGGCGGTATGCCGGCGCGCGCCTCTGCCTCGGCGAGGCCCTTGTGCGGCTTGGCGGTGGCCGGGGCCTGCGAGGCGGCGGGCGGCGGTGGGGTCTTCTTCGATTCGGTGCTGCTGTCCTTGTCGCTGCTGCTGCACGCGGTGAGTCCGGCGGCGGCGATGACGGCAGCGAGTATGGCGGTGGTGGTGCGGTGCATGGCGGCTCTCCCCTGGCCGGTGACCGTGATCGCCTCATCCTGGCATGCGAACGCCCCGCCACAGGGGGGAGAATGGCGGGGCGATTGACTCGCACTTCCGGGCACGCCGGAGACGGCCCGATTAGATCACGAAACGATAACGGGTGCAACGGGGGTGCCGAGGGCCTGCTCGACGATCCGGCGCAGCTCCCCGCCGCGGGTCCGCTTCACCCCCAACGCCTTGCCGAGGGCCTCGGCCGTCGGCCGGCCGCCGGTCTCCCGCAGCAGGCGGCGGTACGCGGCGACCGCGTCGGTCGGCGCGCCGACGGGGGGCGCTGCGCCGTCGGCCTGGGCGTCGTCGAGGGTGTCGTCGAGCGGGGTGGGCGTTGGGAGCGGCGGCGCGGTGAACGTCGCGGCCAAGGGGAGCGACGTCGGTACGTCGTCGAGGGCGTCGACGGGGATCGGCGGTACCTCGACGGTGGCGATGGCGGCGGCGAGGTCGACGAGGGCGAGCGGCGGGGCGGCGGCGGTGATGAGCATGGTGGCGGCCTGCTCGGCGCGGGCGGCGGCGTCGGTGGCGACGCCCGCGGCCTCGACGGTGCGCTCGACGGCGTCGGCGACGGCGTCGCGGGTGTCGGCTCGGGCGGCGAGGGTGGCGTCGGCGACGGCCCGGGCGATGGTGTCGAGGGTGGTCTGCGCCGTGGCAGCGGCGGTGCTGGCAGCGTCGGCGGCGGCCTGCGCACGGCGGGCGGCGGCGTCGGCCTGCGCGACCGACGGTGCGACGTCGGCGACGGTGACGGTACCGGCGCTCGGCAGCATCCGTACGAGTAGCTCGGTGGCGACAAGCTGCGCGACAGGAGGCACGACGGCGATGGCAACGCCGGCGCCGGTCCCGTCGGAGTGCCCCACGTTGAACGCGAGGCTGATGGCGGTGAACGTGGCGACGGTTGCCCAGTAGGCGGCCACCGGTCGGCCGGCGCGCTTAGCAGCGACGACGCCCACCGTTCCGACAACGGCGCCCCCGTCGACCAGAACGGCGAACATCCATCCGATGTCGGCGGGGGTGCCGTGTTCAGCGGCAAGCCCTGTGAGGGACTCGAAACTGAGGCGGAACGCGAGGAACGCGAATCCGATGGTTGTGACTCCGGCCGCCGCGAGGTGGCTCCATGAGGGGCTGCTCGCGGCCGGGCGCGGGTGGGTAGGGTGGTGCGTAGCCATTGCGGGGTTAGCTCCCGTGGTGGTTAGGGCCCGTCCGGCGGTGCAGTCGCCGAGACGGGCCTGTCTGACTGGCTGTTTCGAGCTGCGCTATCGAGCGGCTGTCACCGCTCGCTCGCGGTTACGTAGCTGTCGCCGTCCGGCCAAACAACGTCGATCTGCAATCGTGTGCACAGGTCGATCAACTCCTGTTCGGGCGCGGACGGCACAAGCAGGGACAGGGCGGGCTCGTCTTTCAGGAACCGTTGGTAGTCGAAAAGTTGGCCAATGGCCATGCGGATTGATTCGCGCGAGACCGACCCCTTGGCTTCGTACAGGCGGTTCGTCGTGAGGTCGCAGGCGTCGGTGATGAGCGGCTTGGATTGGCCCGGCACTGAGATGCGCTGGCGCATCACGTTGTGCCCCTGAAGGCGCAGGTGCTCAACGTAGTTGCGCACGAGCTTGGCCTCAGTCCGTTCTGCCGCGTACGGCTCTCGGGCTGGATCGACGAAGGTTCGTTCGGTGTGCTGCTGCTCGATGTCGATGATGGCGACGTCGAGCTCTTCCGTGGGCGTGTGCGGAAGCTGTGCGCCGGCAGGGGCCTGCGCGGTGATGGGCTGAAGTCGAAACATGATCACGCTACGGATGGGGCCGCCGTTGGTTTCGGGGGCATCCGTGCGGTACCAGGTGCGGTGGTCGGCGAGCGTGAACTCCCCGAGGTACTCGCAGACTCCCGACGAGACTCCGCGGAAAAGGCGCAGTGCGCGGCCATCCTGCTGGTGGTTGAGGATGGCGAGGTTCCCCTGCGTCATCTTCTGGTCGCCGAGCTGCCCCTCGCCGGCGTAGTGGTAAAAGTCGTCGTCTCCCCAACCATCGAAGTAGCCGTGCTTGTGGCCCTTGGCTGGGTCGGTGAAGAGCAGCACGTTCGGTGTGACGCGTGAGGGCCCGATGCCTCCCTGTCGACGACCTCCGTACTTGGCGTGAAGGTCGACGCGCTTGAGCTGCTGCCCGATGCTGATGTCCCAGCCGGTCACTTATCCCCCAGATTTTAGGGCCTAATCGATACCTAAAAGCTAAGCCTAGCGCGCCTGCGCCGCAAGGCCTTTACAGGCAAACTCGGTCAACTCAAGGCTATGGATGTGCAGATGACGCCACGGCTAGTCAGGGTGTCATTAATTGTGATCATTCGGGCGAGTTGGCGTCGACCTAGTGTTTGTCTGTCTGTGCGTCGCATCCCACAACTGGCAACCTGCCGATGATCCCGAGCGCGGCGCAGAGAGGGCACACCTATGCCCAAGCGGTACCCCTACAAGCTCCCCGAGCATCGGGTCGAGCACGGTGTCGAGATCCCCGTCGGCGACCTGAAGACCGATGAGAAAGCCCAGCGCACTCTGAACGAGCGGCGCGCCATGAGCATTGCCAACAACTTGGTGCCCGAGGCGCTCGGGACCATCGTTGTGTCCCAGCGTGACAACGGTGATCAGTACATCGTCGACGGCATGCATCGCTGGCACGTGTGCAAGCTCCGAGGCATCCCCGCTCTGGTGGCCGAAGTGCATCACGGGCTCGATCAGCAGGAAGAGGCCATCTTGTTTCTGATCAAGAACAGGGAGTCGAGCAAGCCCATGCCGCTCGACGAGTACAAGATCGGTCTCACGGCAGGGCTACCGCTCTTCGTTGACACCGATTCGGCGCTGAGGCGCCGGAACCTGTCCATGGGCTCCACGGGAACGAACGTGGTTGGTGCCGTTGCTGGGGTGCTCCGGATTACCGAGCTCTACGGACCAGAGACTTTGGAACGCACTCTCGCGGTCGCCGAGGGCGCTTGGGGGCGGACCAAGGAAACCTGGGACGGGATGTTGCTGGGCGGAATCGGCATGTTCCTTGGGCGGCATGGCGACGAGGTCGACGACAAGGTGCTCGCCGAGAGGCTCGGAAAGAAGGACCCGGCCTTCCGATGGCGGGCGAACGTCACCGCGGTGGCGTCTGCTGGTGGAAGTCGTCATAGCGGCACGGGTTCGAGGGTGAGTACCTGCTATCAGCTCATCGTGGGCGAGTGGGACAAGGGCCGACGGAAAGGCAGCCGCATCGCTGCTTGATCGACTCAGGCCCAACTTGCGGGCCCCGACGCGTTGTCGGAGCCCGCAAGACTGTTATGCGACGCGTGACGGCCGCCCTTCCTCAGCTGGCACCGCGGCGAGCAACAGCGGCAAGCAGGCTGGCCATTCCCACACACACCGGCCGTGGGTGTCTCGGCCGGTGCCTGCTCCGCATGCCTCGCCCGTCTGGCAGGTCACGGTCGGCGGGTCCGCCGGCGCGGCGCGCACGACCAGAGCGCCCATGCACGAAGGGCACGGCGTCGGCAGGGCGCGGCTCGCGGTGATGGCGTCAGCGGCGAGGATGCGCGCGATGCGCTGTTCGCAGGCTCGGGTGACGTGCGCGGCCTGGTGCAGCAGCTTCTCGGGTAGGGGGTCGAACGGGGCCGGTGTGAGGCTGCCGTCGAGGCGTAGCTCGGGGGCGGTGTCCTCGTTGAGCACTCGACCCTCGGCGTAGGCCGCGGCCCAGTGCAGCCCGTGTACCCGGGAGCCGGCGGCGGTCCGGGCGTCCGGCGCGCCCGGGTCGGCAAACCTCCAGCGGCGCGGGTCATCACAGGCGGCCCGCTGCGCCGCGGCGGCGAGGGTGTCGGCGAGGTCGAACACGGCGCCCTCGACGAACAGGGCTACGTCGAGGGCGCCGAGGTCGGCGGGCGCGGGGTGCTGCCGGAGAGTCAGCGGGGCGCGGTCCTCAACTATCAGGGGCTCCCCGTCGGCGGCCCCCGTGTTGAGGAACGCGCGGGTCTCGGCCGGCGGCCACGTCGAGGGGGCCGGCGGGGTCTCGACCGCGGCAAGCAGGGCGCCCCACTGGTCTCGGATGGTGCGCAGGCGGGCGGCGGTGGCGTGGGCGACGTGGTGCTGCACGGCGGGTCTCCTCGGTGGTGGGGCGACCGGGGCGCGGCCTGCTCGGCGCGCCCCGGTGGGGGTCACGCGGTGGTCTGCTCTTCGGCGAACACGGCAACGGTCGCGCCGTCGTGGCCGTGCACGGCGAGGGCGTCGTCGAGGCTTGCCCATATGACGGTTGAGGCGTGAGCACCGCGCCAACGGAGCGCGGCCGTGCCGTCGGTGAACAGGACGCCCTCGGCGACGATGCCGACGCCGGACACGCCGGTGTGGTCGATGGCGCGGCGCAGCAGGAACGGTCGGGGAAAACGCGGGACCATGACGCCTCCTAGGCGGCTTGTCGGTGGATGGGATGCGAGGGGCGCAGGGCGCAGCGTCGGCACCGGCGGTACGGCCGGGTGGCCCACCGCGGAACGACGCGCACCGGGTCTGCCGGGTGGCGGTGTTCCCCCTCGGCGTCGCAGCCGGGGCATGAGTCCTGCATCAGCACGTATCCGTGGGCGCACAGCACGTGCGGCCGGGCGCTCACTGCTGCGTCCCGGTGTCGAGCCGGTCGGCGAGGTGGTCGAGCAGGCGGTCGAGGGCGGCGGGCCGCTCGACGGTGAGCAATTCGGGCCGGTTGAGCAGTTCCTCGGCGAGGCCGTTCCGGTACGTGCGGTCGTCGAGGGCCTGCTCGGCGGTCTCGGCGCGCTGCTCGGCCTCGACGATGGCGGCCTCGGCCGCGACGACGCGGGTGTGCAGCCGGCGGACCGCGGCCGTCTGCCCGGCGGCGCTGCGCCGCGCCCGGTCGCCGTCGGCTATCTCGGTCTCGACGGTGGCGCGCAGCAGCCGGGCCTCGTCCGGCAGGAGCACGGCGCGCTCGGCGCGGGACAGCAGGACGGCGAGGATTTCGCGGCGGCGGTCGCGGGCGAGGGCGCGGTCGGCGGCGCGCTGCCGGCGGCTCACGGGCCGACCACGGCGGCGGCGCGCTGCGTTTCGTACGCGGCGATCAAGTGCCCGTCGGCGACGCGCAGCTCGGCGTCGTCGGCCGGGCGGTCGAGGCGGTGCAGCTCGTCGCGCACGATCTCGACGAGGTGGGCGACGTCAAGCAGGGGAGCGGGCAGGGCGAGGGCGTGCTCGGTGCGGGTGACGTGCACGGTGCGGCGGGTCGGGACGGTCACGGGCGTGTGTCTCCTCGGGCGGTGGGGCGCGGGCCGGCGCGCTGCGGGGCGCCGGCCCGACGGGGGGCGGCTACGCCTTGCGGGGGCCCTCGGCGCCGCACTCTGCGCAGATGAAGCCGACAGGCGGACGGCCGTCGCACTGGACGCACGCGGGCAGGGGGACGAGCAGGGCGCCCGGCTCGATGCCGAACAGCACCGCGGCGGCCTCGATGTCGGCGGCTGTCCACGCCCGGCCGCCGGAGCGCTCCAGGCTGTACCAGACCTGCGCGGACATCGAACGACCCGTCAGGTTCTCCCACTCCTGCCCGGCCTGCTCCGCCGACCAACGGCGACGGCGGCGCAGCGCCCGGACGTTGGTGCTGATGATGTCGGCGAGGGTCGACGGGCGCGGCGCCTGCGGGGCGTCCTCGGTGTGCTCGGCGAGTTCGGGGTGGGCGATCTGGGTCTCGGTCATGTCGGGTGTCCTTGAGGAGTGCGGGTGGATGGGATGCCCCCGCGCGCGGGGGCGGTGTCGACCGGTCGCGGGGGCGAGGGTCAGAAGGGCGGCGGTTGGTTGGCGGGTTGGATGGCCCACGGGTCGGCAACGGCCTGCGGCGGCGCGGTGGTGGTGCTGGTGGTCTTGGTGACGGTGGCGGTGGCGCGGAGCAGGGAGGGGCCGATGTCGTCGACGTCGAGCTCGACGACGGTGCGCTGCTGCCCGTCCTTCTCGAACTGCCTTTGCTTGAGCCGTCCGTGGGCGATGACGCGGGTGCCGCGGGTGAGGGACGCGGCGACGTTCTCGGCGGCGGCACGCCAGATGGCGCAACGGATGAACAGGGTGTCGCCGTCGCGCCATTCGTTCGTGGCCTTGTCGAACTGGCGCGGCGTCGAGGCGATCGTGAAGCCGGCGACGGCGGCGCCGGAGGGAGTGAAGCGCAATTCGGGGTCGCTGGTCAGGTTGCCTATCAGCGTGATGACGGTCTCGCCGGCCATGCAGCCTCTTTCGTGAACGGATCATTCGATTCGTGAATGAAACATAGCGGGTGCGGGTCGGCTTTGTCTCCCCGTGGGCTACGCGGCTTCGGCGGCGGCGAGGTCGGCGCGGGTGGGGTGGGGCGTAGTGCGGCGGCCGAGGCGGCGGGAGCGGCACGGCTCGCCCTCGGGGGCGCGGCACCACTGGCAGGGGCAGGGGACGCTGAGGGGGTCGGGGTGGCCGGCGGCGACGGCGGCCTCGCGGGCGGCCCGCATCGGCCGGTAGGGGGCGAGTTGCTGCCGGGTGTCTGCCGGAATGTACGAGCCGATCGAGGCGAGGCGCGCCGCGATGGCCGGGTGGATGCCGCTGGTGAGTTCCCGGTGCGTCGAGGGTGCGGTCTGCCCGGTGGCGACGGCGGCCCGGGTGCCGAGCAGTTCGGCGCGCCACTGTGCGACGTCGTCGGGGTCCGTGGCCGGAAGCGGGTCGGTGTGACGGTTCATCAGCTCGGCGCGGTGCGGCGCCCACGCGGCGAGCAGGTCGGCCGGCTCGATGGGCCGGAACTGCGCCGACCTGTCGCCGTTAGCCTGCTCGTAGTAGCGGCGCACCGCGCGGCCGGCGTCCCATCCGGCGGCCTCGGCCATGGCCGGGACGTCGGCGAGGGCCTGCGCCCACGTGCGGATGGTGGCGGCGGCCTGCTCGTCGGTGGCCATGATCCGGCGCACCCGGCTGTCGAGGGTGGCGGCGTAGGACAGCAGGGCGGCTATCTGGCGGGCGTCCATCAGGCGAGTCCTTCCTGCTCCAGCAGGGCGAGACCTGCGGCGAGGGTGGTCGTGGGGGTGGTGAGTGCGGCAACGGGGCCGCGGAAGGGCACGACGTTCGAGCCGGGTGCCGGCCGGGCGGGGGCGTGGTCGAGGTCGGACCAGACCCGCAGCCAGTAGCGGGCCGACTTGGGCGGGTCGCCCGGCACGGTCCGGTGGGCGGCGAGCTCGACGAGGGCGGCAACGCCGTGCGTCTGGACGAGCCGGTACGCGTCGCGCTGCTCTCCGAGTCCGAGCGTCCATCGGACCTCGACGCCGGCGGCGTTCAGGGCGGCGGCGAGGGGCCGCAGTTGCTCGACGACCGGCGACGCGCCCGCACGCGGCTGCTGCTCGTTCTCTTGGTGGTTGCGTTCTCTTGCGTTCTGGGGTCCGGATTCCGGACCGGTGGGGGTCCGGTTTTCGGACCGGGGGGGTACGGATTCCGGACCCCCGGGGGTCTTAATTTCGGACCGGTCCGGATTCTGTACCGGTCCGGATCCCGGACCACCAAAATGGGCGTTTTCGGGCTCGGTGCGGCGGTGCCCGACGGCGTGCGGGAGCCGGTAGACGGTCTCCCCGCGCGGCCCGCGGGCACCCTCGACGATCTCCAACTCGCCGGAAGCGAGCAGCTTGTCGACGGCGGTCACGACCGACGAGCGGGCCGCTTGCGTGCGCTGGACGAGCATGGTCGTACCCGCGTAGGCAGTGGCGTCCGGGCCCGGCGCCTTGTCGGCGATGGCGAGCAGCACAAGCCGGGCCGTTCCTTTCGCCTTGGCGCGGGTCCACACCCAGTCCATCGCGTCGAGGCTCAACGGGGCGTCCTTCCGGGGTCGGGTTCGGCGCGGCCGGCGAGGGCGGCCGGGGTGTGGAGCGGGCAGCGGTAGCCGGTGAGGTACCGGCGGGCGCCGGGCGCATTGCAGTAGCGCCCGGCGTCCCCCGACCAGTGCTGGCACCGGCGGACTTCGGTCACGCGGCGTCGGTGTCCGCTGGTGCAGTGAGCGCGGCGAGTTGGGCCGTGAGCTGCCCCTCGCGCCACGCCGCGGCGACCGCGGCCTTCCCGGTCTTCCGCCACGTCAGGGCGTGCGTACGGGCGCGGGTCGGCCGGATGAGGACGCCCGGCACGTCGTGCACTTCACCCGTCGCCTTGTCGGCGATCTTCGGGGCGCCAGCGGCCATCATCTCGGCGACCAACTCGGCGAGCTTCCACGGTTTGACCGTGCGCACGATCCGAGTCTCGGTCCACTCCTCGTCGGGCCACGTCCGGCGCACCCATCGGGCGAGAGCCTCCTCGTCGACGACAACTGGGCCCGTCTCGCCCCGACGCAGGGAGATGGTGGCGACCTGCGCGCCGTTGGGGAGGACGGCGGCGATCCGCTCCACGCCGTCGCGCTGCGCCGCGGCGTCCAGGGCCCGCTGCGTGCGGGCCCGCACGTCCTTCTTGGCGGCGGCGATCCGGGCGGCGAGCAGGTCGAGGGCGGCCTCTTCGAGCGCGAGATCGCGCAGCGACTCGACCGGCTGCTCGGCGCTCATGCGCTCGCCCCCTTCGCGGCGTCGAGCAGGTCGTCGCGCATGTCGTTGAGCTGCTCGACGGTGGCCTCGCCCGGCTTCACGCCGTGGCGCGAGGTGAACAACTGCTCCACCTCGGATCGGTCCGTGACTCCCGCGGTTCGGGCGGCGTCGTACATCGCGCCGAGGGCGGCGGCCTGCTCCTGGTGCGCGTCCTGCTCGGGTTGGACGCCCCGGGTCCACTGCATCGCCCGGCGTGGGGCGTCGGCGATCGGCCCTCGGCGCTGCTCCGCTCCCGCCTGCGGCTGGTGGGCAGCGGCCTGTTTCTGCGTGGCGACTTGGTCGAGTTGAGCGAGGTAGCCAGCCGGAGCGCCCGCGGCGACGGCGGCGGCCCGCACCTTTCCGAACGCCTCGGGGGTCGCCGCCGCCCGCGCCTCGGCGAGGTAGTCGCGGCGCGGAGCCGGCTGCTCCCGCGGACCGGATTCGGTGCGGTTGCTGCGGCGCGGCTGCTGGCTCTGCTGGCGGCGCTCCGGCTGCCGCTGCTGCTCCGGCGCCGGCTCGGGGTGGTGACGGTCGCCGTCGTCGATGCTGCGGCCGTCGACCGGCAGCATGAACAGCGTGAACAGCAGGTACTTGAGCGCGGCGGACTGGGCCTTGTTCATGCTCTTGTCGGCGAAGTCGAACGCCTCGCCCGGCACCTCCGCCACCAGGCAGTCACCAGCGGGCCCGTAGATGCGGTACCGCATCGTGATCAGGGTCCGGGTCATCTTCCCGTCGCGGCTCTGCGCCTGCTGAGCTATCGCCGGCAGGATGAACACGCCGTGCGTGCGCAGGGGCCCGGCCATGGCCGACATGACGTCGTCGATGCCACGGAACCGGTAGTTCTGCTGCTCGTTCCGCTGGTTCTTCCCGACGGGCATCGCGTCGCGCATCACGGCGTTGATCGCGGTGAACACGCGCGGCGCGTCGGCCGGAGCGCCCTCGGGCGCCGGCACGTACACCACATCGGGCGTGCAGGTCGGCGCCGCGGGAGCGGGCGCGCGCAGGTCGGTATGAGCACTGGGCAGGGTGGTGACGGTCACGGGCGCGGGCTCCAGTTCATGCGGTGGGGGCGGATGTCGGCGGCGAGCGGGGCGGCGCTCACTCGGCCTCCCACGGGGCGAGGCGCAGCAGGCGGCCGGCGCGGACGTCGTATCGGTGTTCCTCGCCCGTCCACGCGGCGTGCGGGTAGGCGCGGCGCAGCACGGCGTAGGCGGTGCGGTACTCGGCCGGGGCGGCGGCGAGAGGCAGGTCGAGGACGTCGGCGAGGTGGACGTGCACGGCGACGCGCGGCCCGCGCGGCCCCATCTCGGTGTAGACGGGCGTGGTCAGGACGGTCTCGACGTCGGGGACGACGCGGCGCACGTCGCGGGCGACCATGATGGCGCGAACGGCCTCGGCGGCGGTACGGCGGACGGTACGGTTCATGGGTGACCTCTCGTGGCTGATACGGGGGTCTCTCCGCCGCCCCGGTCGCACCCGGGGCGGCGTCTTTTCTAGGCCGCGGCGGCGGGCGCCCCGGGCGCCGGCATGTGGCCGGCGCGGGCCGTGCGGTGCAGGCGGCGCAGGATGAGCTCGACCTCGTCGGCGCTGCGGAAGGATCCGGCGGCGGCCTGCTCGGCGGCCTGCCGGATCGGCAGGGCGTCGCGGCGCGCGCGAGCCCGGTCGAGGACGGCGCGAGCCTCGATGAACGCCTGCTCGCGCGGGGTGATCGCGCTCATGCGGCGACGTCCTCGCGCATCAGGTCGGACGCGGTCAGGCCGTAGGCGCGTTCGATCGCGGCGAGACCGGCGGGGCCCGGGGTGTGCCGGCCGGTTGCCCATCGGTAGACGGCGAGGTACGGCATGCCCATGCGGCGAGCCATGTCGGCCGGGGTCCGGTCACCCCGGGCGTAGGCGGCGGAGAGCAGGACGGAGGGGACGTAAGACACGCGCGTTCCTTTCGCGAAACGTTAATGCATGTTTCTGTCGTGAATGAAACATAACACGATCGTTTCACGTAAGAAAGGATTCGCCCCTGGTCATCCGTCCGTGAATCGCCGATCAGGCGGAACCGGCCTGCTGGGGCGCGACGTCCTGTCTTTGTGTGGCGGGGCGATTACTACGTGACAGGTGGGATGATTGGCCCTTACAGTGGCCTCGAATCCTTGTTCGATGTCCGGGCGGGGAGGGTCTACCGTGCGTCAAGGGGGAGTGATGAATCGGTGTTCCCGTGCCATCTTTCTTTCATGCGCGATATCTTTCATGCATGACACTCGACGCTCCCTCGGACCACACCTCCGAGACCTTCGCCGCATGGCTCCGGGAGCAGCTCCGCCGACGCGGTTACGCTGACCGCGGCGGCCAAACGCGCTTCGCTGCCGATGCCGGCCTCAGCCAGCCGACCGTCTCGCGACTTCTCCGCGGTGACGGTCTGCCCGACTTGCGAACGTTCGGCGCCCTCTCCGAGGCGCTGGACGTCCCCCTCGCCGAGATCCTCGTACGCGCCGGCGTCCTCTCGCCGGACGAACTCGCCGCCGCCGCCCGGCGGCCCATTGGTCCAGCCACCATCACGCCTCAGCAGGCCGCCCAAGAGCTAGGGATCACCAGCGATGAGGGCGTGCGCACGTTCGAGCGAATGGTCGCTGGCCTACGGGTCACCGAACCGGACGGGCGGGCGAGCGGATAGCACAGAAAGGCATCGCCCCCCAGATGAGCACTCGTGAGTTCGCAGCCGCCACCCTCGCCGCCGTAGTCGTCGGCGGCCTCGCCGTCGCTGCCCTCTCCATCGCGAGGCGTCAGACGCGCATCACCCGCGACGCGGTCGAGGCCGGCCGCCGGGAGGGGTACCGCCTCGGCCTGGAACACGCCTCGCGTGGCCTGCTGCTCACTCCGCCCACCACGGGCGGCGGTGATGGCTCGACGGTGTAGCAGTCGCCGCCTTCGCGCCACGGGCGCGCATGCGCTACCGCGGGGGGTAGCGCACCAGCCGCCCCAACGTCAGTGAGGGGGAATCAGATGCAAGTGCAGGCATCCGCCGACACCTTCGGCGATCTCGTACCTGCCATCGGATACATACGGGTTTCGACCTGGAAAGAAGAGAAGATCAGTCCCGAACTCCAGCGATCCAGCATTGAAGAGTGGGCAAAGCGCACCCGCCGACGCATCGTTCAGTGGGTAGTCGACCTCGACGCCACCGGCACCAACTTCCACCGCAAGATCATGAAGGCCATCACGGCAATCGAGGCCGGGATCGCCAAGGAGATCGCCGTATGGAAGTTCTCACGCTTCGGCCGTAGCCGGCACGGCATTGCCATCAACCTCACCCGTGTTGAGCGGGTCGGGGGGCAGCTCTACTCAGCCACCGAAGACGCCGATCCGCGCACCGCAACCGGTCGGTTCACCCGGGGCGTGCTGTTCGAGGTCGCCGCGTTCGAGGCAGACCGCATCGGCGAACAGTGGAAGGAGGCACACGACTACCGCCGGGCTGCCAAGCTCCCCGCCATGGGAAAGCCGCGGTTCGGCTACATCTGGCACAAGCGGTACGACCCCCACACCGGCGTACTCCAGCAAGAGCGCTACGAGATCGATCCGGAACTGCGAGACATCGTCGCCGAACTCTACGCCCGTTACCTCAACGGCACAGGATTCAAGTCCTTGGCGGCGTGGCTCAACAGCCTGGGATGTACCACCACCCGCGGTGGCCTGTGGGGGCTGGAAGGCGTCAGGTACTACATGGACAGCGGTTGGGCGGCCGGCTTCCTCCGACTCCATCGCGAAGACTGCCCACGCGGGAAGCACCAGGGGCAGTGCAAGTACTACCGGCTCGCACCGGGGGCCCACGAGGCGATCATCAGTGAAGAGACATGGAAGAAGTACGAAGACCGGCGGGTCGCGGTAGCTGCAACTCCGCCGCGCAGTCGCCTTCCCAACAGCGAAGTGACCGGGCTGACTCGATGCGGTCAGTGCGAAAGTGCCGCAACCCTCGCGCGCAGCCGGAAGAAGCCCGGATTCCGGTGTTCGCGGCGCGTCGCATACGGTGATGCTGGATGCGTAGGCGTCTGGGCGCGGGGAGCCGACGTGATCGGCGACGTCTTGAAGTGGCTTCGCGGGGTCGCGGACGAGATCGACAACGCGCCGGCGGCGCCCCTGGACGAGCAGAGCGGGACCGATGACCGGACGCGCGCGGCGCGTGAGCGGGACCGGTTGCAGACCGAGCACGCCAAGGTCGAGCAGTCGCTGACTCGGCTTGCCGTGGACGCAGCCAAGAACCCTGAGAAGTATCCGGCGGGGGTCTTTGAGTCGGCGCGTGATGAACTGGTGGCCGAGCGGAACCAGCTTGCCGAGCGGATTTCTGCGCTGGTTGAGATTGAGGAGACGCCGGAGCTGGAGGACTATCTACCGCTCGTAGTCGGCGTCTTGGACGAGTGGGAGACGTTGACCGTCGCAGAGCGGAACCTGATCCTTCGGAAGTTGATCGGGAGCGTCGTCCTGCATCAGCCGGAGAGGCCGGGCCCGGTCGAGGTCAAGATCATCCCTGCGTGGGAACAAGCGAGGCTGCCCGAGCGGGACCTCTACGCCGTCATGGCATGACGTTCTTTAGAGAAGAAACCCGAGAAGTTCGTCATCGCCCCCGACGGCACGGTCGCGGCCCGGTTCAGCCCGCGCACCGAGCCCGACGCCCCCGAGGTGACGGCCGCCATCGAGGCGGTCCTGCCGGCGTAAGGCCGGCCCGCCTGCCGGGGGCCTGCCGCCTGCCCGGGGACGCTGCCGCGGCCAAGCCGCGTGATCGTCGTCCGGCGCGTCTCGCTTGGGTCGTCAGTCGGTGAACTCCTTCAACTCCTCGGTCTCCAGGGTGAAGCCGACGGGATCGGGGAGGGCTACGGGCGTGCCGTACGGGCGGGAGACCGAGCTGAGGTACGTTCCGTCCTCGGGGTCCGAGTACACGGTGACCATGCGGCGCTCGCGGTCGACCAGCAAGTAGACGGGGATGCCCGCGGACGCGTAGCCCGCGGGCTTCTCCATGCGGTCGCGCCGGTTGGTATCCGCGTCGTCGGAGGTCACCTCGACCACCATGAGCACGCCCTTCGGATCCGACCAGTCCCCGTGCCCGGCGAAGTACTTGCGAGGGGTGAGGGCGGCGTCGGCGATGGCCCGGCCCTTGCGGCAGTTCTCCACCTTCAGACTCGCTTCGCCGTAGAGGCGCACGTCCGCTCGCCGGTCCCGGCATACGTCCTGCAGCCACATCACGATCTCGCGGTGGTCCCCGTCCGGCACGGGCTTGACCTCGATCCTTCCGTTGATGAACTCCAGGCGTACGGTCTCGGGCGCCGAACGGGCCAGTTCCTCGAACTCTTCAACGCCGAGCAGGGGACGTGCGGCGGGGATCGGGGTCATGTGATCGCCTCCTCGCCCCTATGGCGCCCAGGCGAGCGACAGCACGTCGTGTATGGCGGTCACGGCTTGGCCCTTCTTCGGGCGCATAGAGGTTAGGGCGCGGCAACACTTCGTCGCAGTCGAGTCGCGGAGTGTCACGCCTTGTGGTATGCGGCGTCCGCGACTACCGCTCCATGCTGCTGAGCGGGGCGGCGCCGTCGCCCAAGAGTGTGAGGAACCAGCCACCGCCACCCCTTGAGTCGTCGAACACGCGTGGGGTTAGCATATGAGCGCCGCCTAGCTCGAAAGATACGCCTGTGACTGTCAATGACGACACGTTCGCCAACTGGAAGTACCGCGAGGAGATCGCGGAATCGATGATCCCGATCATCGGGAAGCTGCACCGGGAGCGGGACGTCACCGTCCTGGTCCACAGCCGCTCCCTGGTGAACAAGTCGGTGGTCAGCATCCTCAAGACCCACCGCTTCGCCCGGCAGATCGCGGGGGAGGAGCTCGCGGTCACCGAGACGATGCCGTTCCTGCGGGCGCTCACCACGCTCGACCTCGGGCCGTCGCAGATCGACATCGGCATGCTCGCCGCGACCTACCAGGCCGACGACCGCGGGCTGTCGGTGGAGGAGTTCACCGCCGAGGCCGTCGCCGGGGCGCTGGGTGAGGACAAGATCGAGCGCCGTGAGCCGCGCGACGTCGTGCTCTACGGCTTCGGCCGCATCGGCCGCCTGCTCGCCCGGCTGCTGATCGAGAAGGCCGGCTCGGGCAACGGCCTGCGGCTGCGCGCCATCGTGGTCCGCAAGGGCGCGGGCCAGGACCTCGTGAAGCGCGCCTCGCTGCTGCGCCGCGACTCCATCCACGGGCAGTTCCAGGGCACGATCACGGTCGACGAGGCGAACAGCCGCATCATCGCCAACGGCACCGAGATCCAGGTGATCTACTCCGACGACCCGACGACCGTGGACTACACGGCGTACGGGATCAAGGACGCCATCCTCATCGACAACACCGGCAAGTGGCGCGACCGCGAGGGGCTGTCGAAGCACCTCCAGCCGGGCATCGCCAAGGTCGTGCTCACCGCCCCGGGCAAGGGCGACGTCCCCAACGTCGTCCACGGCGTCAACCACGACATGATCAAGCCGGACGAGCAGATCATCTCCTGCGCGTCCTGCACCACCAACGCGATCGTCCCGCCGCTGAAGGCGATGGCGGACGAGTACGGCGTCCTGAACGGTCACGTGGAGACCGTCCACTCGTTCACCAACGACCAGAACCTGCTGGACAACTACCACAACTCCGACCGCCGTGGCCGCTCCGCGCCGCTGAACATGGTCATCACCGAGACCGGCGCCGCCTCCGCCGTCGCCAAGGCGCTGCCCGACCTCAAGGCGCGGATCACCGGCAGCTCCATCCGCGTCCCGGTGCCGGACGTCTCGATCGCCATCCTCAACCTGCGGCTGGCCCGTGAGACGACCCGCGAGGACGTCCTCGACTACCTCCGCAACGTGTCGCTGACCTCGCCGCTCAAGCGGCAGATCGACTTCATCAGCGCGCCCGACGCCGTCTCCAGCGACTTCATCGGCTCGCGCCACGCGTCGATCGTCGACGCCGGCGCCACCAAGGTCGAGGGCGACAACGCGATCCTCTACCTCTGGTACGACAACGAGTTCGGCTACTCCTGCCAGGTCGTCCGCGTCGTCCAGTACGTGTCCGGGGTGGAGTACCCGACGTACCCGGCGCCGCTCGCCTGACGTCACCGGCCTGGCGCCGCCGGGCCTGACGCCGACCGTAGGGGCCGCTCCCGCAACGCCGTTCACCGCGGCGGGGGAGCGGCCTTTCCGTACCTCTGCCCATGACATGTGACCTGTAACACCGTAATGTGAAATGGTACAGCCGCTCGACAGCCCAGCCCGACAGCTCAGGAGGAAGACCGTGTCCGGATCCGCCGACGTCCCCATCCGCACGATGAGCCACGACCTGCCGGTGTCCGACGAACTGGCGGCGTTCATGGGGGCGGGCTGGACGCCCGTAACGCCGCCCTCCGGCACCCGGTCGCCCCTCGCGGACGCCACCGCCGCGCGCCGGGCTCGGCTCTCCGCCCGCTTCCCGGGCGAGCGGCTGATCGTGCCCGCCGGCACGTCGAAGGTCCGCTCCAACGACTGTGACTTCCGCTTCCGCCCGCACAGCGCCTACGCCTGGCTGACCGGTCTGACCGGCGAGGACCAGGCCGGACACGTCCTCGTCCTGGAGCCCGACGGTCCGCACCGGCACCAGGCGGTGCTGTACGTCCGGCCGCGCCCGCCCCGCTCCGCCGGCTCGTCCGCGTTCTACCGCGACCGCCGGCACGGCGAGTTCTGGGTCGGCCGGTCGCCGGACCCCGCCGAGACCGAGCGCGCGACGGGCATCCGCTGCGCACCCCTGGAGTCCGGCATTGGCCTCCCGCCCGGCCGCGACGCCACCACCGACGGCGAACTCGCGGCGGCCCTGAGCGAGTTGCGGCTCGTCAAGGACGCCTGGGAGGTCGGGCAGCTGCAGCAGGCCGTCGACCACACCACCGCCGGCTTCGAGGACGTCGTCCGCGCCCTCCCGCGCGCCCTGGCGCACCCGCGCGGCGAACGCTGGATCGAGGGCGTCTTCGGGCTGCGGGCCCGCGCCGAGGGCAACGGCACCGGCTACGAGACCATCGCCGCGTCCGGCGCGCACGCCTGCGTCCTGCACTGGACCCGCAACGACGGCCGGCTGGACCCGCACGACCTGCTCCTCCTCGACGCCGGCGTGGAGACGGACACCCTCTACACCGCCGACATCACCCGCACCCTCCCCCTCTCCGGCCGCTTCTCGCCCGTCCAGCGGCAGGTCTACGAACTCGTCCTCGCCGCCCAGGAAGCGGGCATGGCCGCCCTCAAACCCGGCGCGAGCTTCCGCGACTTCCACCGCGCCGGCATGCGCGTCATCGCCGAGGGCCTCACCGACTGGGGCGTCCTCCGGACCCCCGACGGCGACCTCCACCGCCGCTACACCCTCTGCAGCAGCGGCCACATGCTCGGCCTGGACGTCCACGACTGCGCCCAGGCGCGCGCCGACGCCTACCTCGACGGCGTCCTGGAGGAGGGCCAGGTCCTCACCGTCGAACCCGGCCTCTACCTCCAGCCCGACGACGAGACCCTGCCGCCCGCCCTGCGCGGCATCGGCGTGCGCATCGAGGACGACCTCGTCATCACCGCGGACGGCGCCCGGCTGATGTCGGGAGCGCTGCCGCGGACGCCGGACGCGATCGAGGCGTGGATGGGCGAACTGGCCGCGTCAGCGGGATAGCCGGGGGATGAGGGGTGCCGTTCCGGCCGGTGGCTGCTCGACGTCCGGCCCGCCGGTGTGGGGCGTTCCGGTACAGCCCTCGGCCGGAGCGGGCAGGGCGTCGACGCACGCGGCCGAGCAGGCGCCTCCTCGACCAGTTCGAGGAGGCGGATCAAGCCCGGGGCCGTGGTGTCCTGGCGTTCCGGGTGGAAGCGGGTCGGTGGCGGGGAGCCGGCTTCGTCCTCCGCGACGCAGTCGCAGCGGTCGACCGACGAACGGCGGTCGCCGGGGCCGACGGCGTCGGCCCAGCGGTTGCACATCGGCCGGTGCGGTGTCTCGCTCATCCGCGCACCGTAGCGACGGTGGTGGCTCGTGGCATCCGGCCGGCGCACTCCTGGACCGCTCAGTCCGCGGGGCCCCGGCCCGGATAGACCCGTTCCAGCGCCTCCCAGCCGCTGTCCCGTTCCCGGACGGCCTCTTCCGCGCGGCCGCCGCCGCGGAGGCCGAAGAGGCGCTTGGCGAACAGGAGATAGGCCACCACGGCGAGGTTGATGACCAGGGTGCAGACCTTCAACGGGCTGACGCGCTCGTGGAGTTCGTAGATCTCGGGGATGAGGAGCACGCTCGTCGCGACGAAGGTCAGGTACTCGGCCCAGCGCTTGGCGCGCCAGAGGCCGATCGCCTCCACGCCCTCCAGGACCGCGTACGCGGCGAGGATCAGGCCGATCACCCACAGGGTGCGGTCGTGCGCGGCGAACGCCTTGTCGAGGTCGCCGAGCAGGCCGTGGCCGCGGACGCCGCTGGGGCCGCCGACGCCGTTCTGGAGGTCGTCGACGACGCGGTAGAAGGGGCCGCGGAGGCGGGTGCGCTCGTGGGCGAAGACGAACACGGCGACGGCCATGACGGCGAGGACGACGAAGTGCACCAGGCGGTCGAGGGCGATCAGGCGGAGGACGTAGCGGTCGCGCAACGGGCGTCCACGCAACGGGAGTTCGATGGCGTCGCGGTGCTCGGTGGTTTCTCGCCCCGGGTTGTCCGGCGGCGGGAGCGGGAGCCACGCGTCGCAGCGCAGGCAGCGGTGCCAGCGGTGGCCGTCGGGCGTCTCGCGCACCAGGAGCGCGTCCTCCGGGCGGACGCGCGCCGCGTCCGTGCCGACGAGGCGGTGGCCGTGCAGCGCGCACTCCAGCAGCTCGTAGCCGATCCGGCGGCGGCGCGGCCGTACGCCCGGGGCGGGCTGGAGGGTCGGGGCCGGGGTGTCCGTCACTGATGTCCCCCTTCGGTTCGTCCGCGCAGATTATGCCGCCCAGGAGCGTGCGGCATGCCTCGTCGCGGCCGTTCTTGAACGACCCTTGGCAGGCGGTGTGCAATGTGAAATATTACTGCGCATGCCTCCCCGTCCCCGTTCCCGAGACTCCTCGGACGTCGTCGTGGTCGGCGCGGGCGCGGTCGGTGCCGCCTGCGCCCTCTACGCCGCCCGCGCCGGCCTGTCCGTCACCGTGATCGACCGCGGACCCGTCGCGGGCGGCACGACCGGCGCCGGCGAGGGCAACCTCCTCGTCTCCGACAAGGAACCGGGTCCCGAGCTCGAACTGGCCCTGCTCTCCACGAGGTTGTGGCGGGAGCTCGCCGACGAGCTCCCCGCCGGCGCCGAGTACGAGGCCAAGGGCGGCCTGGTCGTCGCCTCCCGGTCCGCCGGGGCCGCCGCGCTGCGGGCGTTCGCCGCCCGGCAGACCGCGGCGGGCGTGACCGCCGTCGACGTACCGGCGGACGCGTTGCGCGACCTCGAACCCCACCTCGCCCCCGGCCTCGCCGGCGGCGTCCACTACCCGCAGGACGCGCAGGTCCAGCCCGCCCTCGCCGCCGCCCATCTGCTGCGCGCCTCGGGCGCCCGGGTGCGGACCGGCGAGCCGGTCACCGCCGTCCTCACCGGCCCGGGCGGCGAGGTGCGCGGCGTCCGTACGCCCTCCGGTACGGTCCACGCGCCGTACGTCGTCAACGCCGCCGGCACCTGGGGCGGCGACGTGGCGCGGCTGGCCGGGGCACACCTGCCCGTCCTGCCGCGCCGCGGCTTCGTCCTCGTCACCGAACCGCTGCCGCGCGTCGTCCGGCACAAGGTGTACGCGGCGGACTACGTCACCGACGTCGCCAGCGGCTCGGCCGCGCTCCAGACCTCGGCGGTGGTCGAGGGCACCCCGGCGGGCCCGGTGCTCATCGGCGCCAGCCGGGAGCGGGTCGGCTTCGACCGCACCCTGTCCACGGAGGCGCTGCGCCGCCTCGCGGCCGGGGCCACCGCCCTGTTCCCGGTCCTCCGCACGGTGCGCGCGACGCGCACGTACGCCGGCTTCCGCCCGTACCTCCCCGACCACCTCCCGGCCATCGGTCCGGACCCGCGGGTCCCCGGCCTGCTGCACGCCTGCGGCCACGAGGGAGCGGGCATCGGACTCGCCCCGGCCACCGGCGCGCTGACCGCCGCCCTGCTGACGGGCGCCCGGCCGCCGGTCGACCCGGGGCCGTTCGCGCCCGGCCGGTTCGCGGGGGTGGCGGTGTGAGGGCGGTGGAGGGGGCGGTTCCGCTGCGTGTGCCTCGGTTGGCTGTGCCGCGCCGCTCGCTCCGCCGGTGTGCGCGTTCGGGGTCGGCGGCTTCGCGGGGTGCGGTGCGTGCCGGCGCGGGGGTGCCGGGTGGTGGTTCCGGGGCCGCTCCGTGCGTTGGGGCGACGACCCGGTCTCTTCCCGCCGCGGGTACATGCCCTGCCGGGGCGCGGCGTTGCCGGGTACGCAGCCGTGCGCGAGCGCGGCGACTTCGTGGTCGGCCCCGCCGCGTCGACGGGCCCGCCGCGTCGACGGGCCCGGCCCGCCGGCACCGCGTCAGCGCCGGGTTGCTCACGTCGTCTCAGCGTCGGGCCGGGCGTCCCGCCTTGGCGCCGGGCCGCCCGTATCGCCTCAGTGCCTGGCCGGGTGCGCCCGATCGGTTCGCGGCGGCGAAAGCGTCGTCGCCCGACTCGCCGTCGGGTGGACGAGCCGAGAAGGCGCCCGCGTCACCGCACCCAAGCCGCCGCGCCCCAGGTCACCGCACCGTAAACCACCTCACCGCCGGCCGTCCCACCGAAAGGAGCCCCGCCATGCCGCGCCGCCGCGCCCCCGGTCTTCCTCCCGACGCCGTCACCTTCGAGATCAGCTTCGACGGGCGGCCCGTCCGCGCCCTGCCCGGGCAGACGATCGCCGCCGCGCTGTGGGGCGCCGGCGTGCTCGCCTGGCGGACGACGCGCGAGGGCGGCCGGCCGCGCGGCGCGTTCTGCGGCATCGGGCAGTGCTTCGACTGCCTCGCCACCGTCAACGGGGAGCCCAACCGGCGGGCCTGCCTGGTGCCGGCCCGGCCCGGGGACGCCGTCACCACGCAGGAAGGACACGGCCGTGCCGGACTCGCCGTCTGAGCCCCGGGCTCCGCGCGAGGATTACGACCTCGCGGTGATCGGCGCGGGACCCGCCGGGACGGCCGGTGCCGTCGCCGCGTCCCGGCTGGGGCTGTCCGTCGCGCTCCTCGACGCCGCCGAGCGGCCCGGCGGGCAGTATTTCCGGTACACCGCACCGGAGTTGGCGGCGGGAAGGCGGCGACAGGGAGCGCTCCCGGGGCGGTCCGCCTTCGCGGCCCTGTGCGCCCGGCTGGCGGCGAGCCGCGTCGACCACCTCGCCGCGCACCACGTCTGGGCCGTGACCAGGGACGACGAGGACGCGTGGAGCGTCCATGCCCTCACCGGGCCGGACGGCGACGGCGGTGAGCCGGTCCGCGTCCGGGCCCGCGCGGTGCTCCTGGCGACCGGCTCCCAGGAGCGCCAACTCCCCTTCCCCGGCTGGACCCTGCCCGGCGTCGTGGGCGCGGGCGGTGCGCAGGCGATGCTGAAGTCCGGGCTCGTCCTGCCCGGGAAGCGGGTCGTCGTCGCGGGCAGTGGGCCGTTGCTGCTCGCCGTCGCCTCCTCGCTGGCCGCCGCCGGGGCGCGGGTCCCGGCCGTCGTCGAGGCGTCCGGCTACCTCGGTTACGCCCGCCACCCGCGCGCCCTCGCCGTCAACCCGCACAAGGCGCTCGAAGCGGCGCTCCACGGCTCGGCGCTGCTCCGCCACCGGGTGCCGGTGCGCACCCGGAGCGCGGTCACCCGGGTGCACGGCACCGACCGGGTGGAGGCCGTCACCGTCACCCGCCTCGACCGCGACTGGCGGCCCGTCCCCGGCACCGGCCGCCGGATCGCCTGCGACGCGCTCGCCGTCGGCCACGGCCTGGAGCCGCGCGTCGAACTGGCCACCGGCCTCGGCTGCGCCACCCGGACCACCCCGGACGGCACCCACGCCCTCGTCGTGGACGGCCTCCAGGAGACCACCGTGCCCGGACTCTGGGCCGCTGGGGAGACCGTGGGCGTCGGCGGCTGGCAACTTGCCTGGCTGGAGGGAGAATTGGCGGGCGCCGCCGCGGCCTTCCGGTTCTCCGGCCGGGCCGGTCCCGTCGCGGGCGAGCGCCTGCGCGGCCTGCGCCGCCGCCGCGACCGGCTGCGGTCCTTCGCCGACGCGATGGCCGCCGCCCACGCGCCGGGGGAGGGCTGGACGGACTGGCTCACCGACGACACGGACGTGTGCCGCTGCGAGGAGGTGACCGCGGGCCGCGTCCGCGAGGCGGTCACCGGCCTCGGCGCCCACGACGCGCGGACCGTCAAACTGCTCACCCGGGCGGGCATGGGCTGGTGCCAGGGCCGCGTCTGCGGCACCGCCGTGACCTGCCTCGCCTCCGCTGCCGGCGGCGGTACGGCGGAGGGGGCCGTACCGCCGCCGGCCCCCGCCCGCCGGCCGTTCTCCGTCCCCGTCCCGCTGGGGGCGCTGGCGGCGCTCGACGAACCGGAGCGCGTACCGCTGGGCGCGCCGGCCGCGCTCGACGAACCGGAGCGCCGTGACCCCGCCGCGCCCGGCGGGCAGGGCCTGCCGCACGGTGCCGGCGGCCGTGACGGGCGGGAGGCCACCCGGGCAGGCGCGTCCGGCGGTACGGAGTCCTCCGTGCCGTGCGGGTCTGCCGAGGGCCGGGAGGCCCCGGTGGCCCCTGACGCGACCGGTGGGCCCGCCGGGTCCGGCGGCGAGGCCCCCTGTGCGCCAGGGGAGTTCGTGCGGCGGGTCCCCGGCACTCCGGAGGCGTGCGAAGGACGGGGGCCGTCCGCGCCCGCCGCGCCCGCCAAACGGGACATCCCCGCCCCGCGCCCACCCGCCGAGGACTGATCCGCCAACCGGCGCCGGACACCGCCCCCTTGTGGGCACCCCCACCCCTTAGTAAAATGTCACACACCACAGAAGGGCATCGGCATGAGCGCCACCTCCTGGAACACCACCCACCCCTGGCGCGGCGTCATGGTCGCCACCGCGCTCCCGCTCCACGACGACCTGACGATCGATCACGACACGTACTCCGCCCACGTCCGCCGCCTGCTCGACGGCGGGTGCGACGGCGTCGTCCCCAACGGCTCGCTCGGGGAGTACCAGACGCTCACCGACGACGAGCGGGCGCGCGTCGTGCGGTCCGCCGTCGAGGCGGCGGGGGACGGAGCCCGGGTGATGCCCGGGGTGTCGGCGTACGGCGCGGGCGAGGCGCGGCGGTGGGCGGAGCAGGCCGCCGAGGCCGGCTGCGGTTCCGTGCTGCTGCTGCCGCCGAACGGCTACCGCGCCGACGAGCGCGCCGTCCGCGCCCACTACGCGGAGGTCGCCCGGGCCGGGCTGCCGGTCGTCGCGTACAACAACCCCGTCGACACCAAGGTCGACCTGACCCCGGAGCTGCTGGCCGCCCTGTACCGCGACGGGTCGATCGTCGCCGTCAAGGAGTTCTCCGGCGACGTCCGGCGGGCCTACGAGATCGCCGAACTCGCTCCCGGGCTCGACCTGCTCGTCGGCGCCGACGACGTCCTGCTGGAGCTGGCGACCGCCGGCGCCGTCGGCTGGGTCGCCGGGTACCCCAACGCGCTCCCGGCCTCCTGCGCCGCCCTGTACCGGGCCGCCGCCGACGGCGACCTCGGTGCCGCCCTGCCGCTCTACCGCTCCCTCCACCCGCTGCTGCGCTGGGACTCCCGGACGGAGTTCGTGCAGGCCATCAAGGTGTCCATGGACGTCGTCGGGTTCCGCGGCGGCCCCAGCCGGCCGCCGCGGCTGCCGCTCGCCCCGGAGACCGAGGCCCTGGTGCGCGCCGCCACCGAGAAGGCCGTCGCCGACGGCCACCACTGACCCCCTGCGGCCACGAAAGGACGTCCGTGCGCACCCGCCACGTCTTCCACGCCGTCGACTCGCACACCGAGGGCATGCCCACCCGCGTCGTCACCGGCGGCGTCGGGGTGATCCCCGGCGCCACCATGGCCGAGCGGCGGCGGCACTTCATGGAGCACCTGGACCACCTTCGCACCCTCCTGATGTACGAGCCGCGCGGTCACGCCTCGATGAGCGGCGCGATCCTCCAGCCCCCGACCCGCCCCGACGCCGACTACGGCGTCCTCTACATCGAGGTCTCCGGGGTGCTGCCGATGTGCGGCCACGGCACCATCGGCGTCGCCACCGTCCTAGTCGAGACGGGCATGGTCCCGGTCACCGAACCCGTCACCACCGTCCGCCTCGACACCCCGGCCGGCCTCGTCACCGTCGACGTACGGGTGGAGGACGGCGCGGCGAAGGCGGTCACGCTCACCAACGTGCCGTCGTTCTGCGTCGCGCTGGACCGGAAGGCGGACGTCCCGGGGTACGGCACGGTGAGGTACGACCTCGCCTTCGGGGGCAACTTCTACGCCTTCGTCGAACTCGACGCCCTCGGGCTGCCGTTCGACCGCGCCCGCGGGGACGAGCTGCTGGCGGCCGGGCTCGCCGTCATGGACGCCGTGAACGCCTCGGCGGACCGGCCCGTCCACCCCGAACACCCGGAGATCGACGGGCTCAAACACGTCTACCTGGCCGCACCGGGCTCGGACGCCCGCCACTCGCGGCACGCGATGGCCATCCACCCCGGCTGGTTCGACCGCTCGCCCTGCGGCACCGGCACCTCCGCCCGCATGGCCCAGCTGCACGCCCGCGGCGCCCTTCCGCTCGGCCGCGACTTCGTCAACGAGTCCTTCATCGGCACCCGGTTCACCGGCCGGCTGGTCGGGGAGACCGAGGTCGGCGGGGTGCCGGCCGTGGTCCCCGCCATCACCGGACGCGCCTGGATCACCGGTACCGCCCAGTACTTCCTCGACCCGGACGACCCCTTCCCCGGAGGCTTCCTCCTGTGACCCCCGCCCCGGCCTCTGCCCACACCTCCGTCAACCCGGCCGATCCGGCCGACATCCTCACCGAGTTCACCGCCGTCGGCCCGCGCGCCGCCGCCGACGCCGTGGAACGCGCCCGCGCCGCGCAGCCGGCCTGGCGGACCGCCGGAGCCGCCGCCCGCTCGGCGGCCCTCTCGGCGGTCGCGTCGGCGATCGAGGACGCCACCGCCGAACTGGCCTTCCTCGCCGTACGGGAGGTGGGCAAGCCCGTCGCCGAGGCCCGCGCGGAGGTGGCCCGTACGGTCGCGATCTGGCGGTACTACGCCCAGGCCCCCTACGAGCCCACCGGCGTCGTCCACGAACCGGCGGGCGGGCCCGGCCTCTTGCTGACCCGCCGCCGCCCGCACGGCGTCGCGGGCCTCGTCACGCCGTGGAACTTTCCGTTCGCCATCCCGAGCTGGAAGGCCGCGCCCGCCCTCGCGGCCGGCAACACCGTCGTCCTCAAACCCGCGCCCGAGGCCACCGTCTGCGCCCTGCGCCTCGCCGAGCTCGCGCAACAGGCGCTTCCCGAGCGGGTGTTCGCGGTCGTTCCGGGCGGCGCGGAGGAGGGTTCCGCCGTGCTCGACGCGGCCGACGCGGTCTCCTTCACCGGCTCGACGGCCGTCGGCGCCCGCGTCGTCGCCGCGGCGACCGCCCGCGGCGTGCCCGTCCAGGCCGAGACGGGCGGGCTGAACGCCGCGATCGTCCTCCCCGACGCCGACATCGGACGGGCCGCCGCGCACATCGCCGCCGCCGTCGCCGGGTACGCGGGCCAGAAGTGCACCGCCACCAGCCGGATCATCGCCGTGGGCGCCGCCCTCGACCCCCTCCGCGAGGCCCTGGCCGAGGCGGTGCGCGCCCTCCCGGCCGGCGATCCGGCCGATCCCGCGACGGTCTGCGGGCCCGTCATCTCCGCGCGGGCCCGCGACCGGGTCGCCGAGGCGGCGGACGGCGTGTCCGTCCTCGCCGCGGGACCCGCGCCCGAGGGGCCCGGCTGGTACGCGGCCCCGACGCTCGTCGAGAAGGTGCCGGCGGGGCACCGGCTGCTCACCGAGGAGGTGTTCGGCCCGATCGCCGCCCTGCTGCCCGCGGCCGACCTCGCGGAGGCCGTACGCATCACCGACTCCGTCCCGTACGGGCTGGTCACCTCGGTGCACACGGCGGACCTGGACGCCGCCCTATACGGACTCGACGCGCTCCGCACCGGTATGGTCCGCGTCAACGCCCCCACCACCGGCGTCGACTTCCACCTTCCCTTCGGCGGCACCGGCGCCTCCGGCCACGGACCGCGTGAACAGGGCCGCGCCGCCCTGGAGTTCTACACGGCCGAGCGCACGTACACGCTGCTGCCCCACAGTGCGGGGTGACCCACAACGGCAATGTGACATTGTACGCTGGTGGTCCAGTCCATCGGGGCGCGAAAGGGACACCATGGGCCACCTCAAGCAGCGCAATCTCATCACCGCCCGGGAGCGCCTGCGCGACCAGGTCGCCCACGCCCTGCGCGCCGCGCTGATCTCCGGTGAGCTGCGCCCCGGCGAGGTCTACTCCGCGCCCGGCCTCGCCGAGGACTTCGGCGTCTCCGCGACGCCCGTCCGCGAGGCCATGCTCGACCTGGCCCGGGAGGGGCTGGTCGAGCCCGTCCGCAACAAGGGCTTCCGGGTCACCGAGGTCGACGAGCGCGACCTCGACCAGTACACCGAGATCCGCACGCTGATCGAGGTGCCCATGGTCGGCCGGATCACCCGGACCGCCTCCCGCGCGGACCTGGAGGCACTCCGCCCGGTCGCCGAGGAGATCGTGCGCGCCGCCCGCGAGCACGACCTCATCGGCTACCTGGAGGCCGACCGGCGATTCCACCTCACGCTGCTCGGCCTCTCCGGCAACGAGCGCCTGGTCGAGACCGTCGGCGACCTCCGCAAGCGCTCCCGCCTCTACGGCCTCACCGCCCTCGACGAGCGCGACGAGCTCATCCCGTCGGCCGAGGAGCACGTCGAACTCCTCGACCTGATGCTCACCGGGGACGCGGAGGCCGCCGAGGCGTGCATGGCCCGGCACCTCGGCCACGTCCGCTCCCTCTGGGCGGCGAACGCGGCGGCCGCGGAGACCGCGGCGGCGGGTGGGGCGACCGCCCGTCCCGGGCCGGCCGCCGCGCGCCGCTGACGCGGGCGCCCGGTGCGGGCCTCTGTGCAGGGGCCTCGCCGTGGGGCGGACGCCATTGGTCGGGACGGCAGCCGGCGCGCGGGTGTCCGGAGGCCCCTGCTGCCGTGGTCGTCCCGTGCGGCTCCCGTGCACGGGCCCCGCTGCGAGCGGAAGCAGTCGCCCGGGCGACCGCCCCGGTGACCGGCGGGCGCCGCCGACGTGGGCCTTCCCGAGCTGCCCATGGGTAGAGGACCCGCCGTGGGGCAGAAGCCGTCGCACGGGCGCCGCCGTCACCGGCCAGTGCCGTCACCCGTCCGCTGCCGGACGGGTGGCAGGCGGGTGACGGACGCTCGTGCGCGGCGCCGCTGTCGCGGTCGGGGCGGCGCCACTGGGACCGTAAGGGGGCCGTGAGAGGCGGGCGGCCGAACGGGAGGTGCGGCGACGTGGGTGGACTCGTGCCCGCGCTGGTCGCGTTGCTCGCGGCCGGGGGGAACGCCCTCGGGACGGTGCTCCAGCGGATCGCCGCGCGGACCGTACCCGAGGGGGACGCGTTCAGCGTGCGGCTGGTGCAGCACCTGGTGCGCAGCCCGGCGTGGCTGGGCGGCATCGCCGTGATCGTCGGCGCCGCGGCCTGCCAGGCGCTGGCGCTGACCCTGGGCTCGCTGTCGCTGGTCCAGCCCATCCTGGTCACCGAACTCCCCTTCACCCTGCTCGTCGCCTGCGCCTTCGCCCGGCGGCGGCTGCCGGCCGCCGGGTGGGCGGCGTCGCTGATGGTCGCGGCCGGGCTCGGGCTGGGCCTGGCGGCGGCGGCCCCGGGCGGGGGCGCCGACACCGCCCCAGGCGCCCGGTGGGCCGTCACCCTCGCCGGCGCCGGCGCGGCCGTGGCGCTCTGCGCGGCGACCGCCCTGACCCGGCCGCGCGGCCGGGCGCGCGCCGCGCTGTTCGCCTCCGCCTCGGCGATCGCGTACGCCCTGACCGCCACCCTGATGAAGGCGGCCACCGGCGCCTTCGACGACCACGGCGCCGGGGCCTTCTTCACGGCCTGGCAGACGTACGCCTTCGTGGCCGCCGGCGGCTGCGCCCTCTTCCTCCTCGCCAACGCCATGGAGTCGGGACCGCTGGTGGCCTCCCAGCCCGCGCTCACCCTGGGCGAGGCGCTGGTCAGCCTGGCGCTGGGGAGCCTCGTCTACGGGGAGCGGCTGCGGACGGGGTGGTGGCTCGTCCCGGAGGGCGTCGGGGTGGCGCTCGTCACCTGGGGGATCCTGCTGCTGCCCGGCGCCGATCCGGAGGGCGGGGAGCCGGCGGGGGAGCGGCACTGACCGTTCTCTCTGGGGGCCGAGTTCTGGGGGGCGAGAGGCGCCTGTGACAGTCGTTTCAACAGGTTGTCGTACTATGTCCGACGTCGCTCTGTACGTCCTCGGCCGTCTCGCCGCCACATCCGTGTGTCCGCTCCCGGGGGCCGTCGCGGCTTCGAAGACCCCGCGAAAAGCCTGAGAAGCGGGGAAAGCGCGGAAAGTCCCGGCCGTCCCAGGCCACCCCTGGCGGCACCGGCAGAACGGAAGAACATCACGTGGATGTGAGCGCGGCCAATCGGAAGGGCCTCAGCCTCTTCGCCCTGATCATGATCGGCCTGGGGTCCATCTTCGGCTCCGGCTGGCTCTTCGGGGCCGGCCAGGCGGCCCAGGTCGCCGGACCCGCCGCGCTGGTCGCCTGGGTCATCGGCGCGATCTTCATCGGCATGATCGCCATGTCGTACGCCGAGGTCGGCGCGGCCTACCCGCTGCCCGGCGCGATGGCCCGGTTCGGTTCCATCTCGCACGGACCGGTGCTCGGCTTCGTCACCGGCTGGGCGGTGTGGATCGCCACGGCCTCGCTGATCCCGATCGAGTCCATCGCCGGCACCCAGTACATGGCGTCCTGGAACTTCGGCTGGGCCCGCGGCCTGGTCGCGGACGGCCACCTGACGGCCACCGGCATCGGCATGGCCCTGCTCCTGACGGTCGCCCTGTGGCTGGCCTGCTACTGGTCCGTCGCCCTGCTGGCCCGCGCGAACAACCTGCTGACGCTGGTGAAGTTCGCCATCCCGATCATCGCCATCGCCGCGCTCATCGCCTCCGGCTTCCACACCGGCAACTTCACCTCCCACGGCGGCTTCGCCCCCAACGGCTGGTCCGCGGTGCTCACCGCCGTCTCCGCCTCCGGCGTCGTCTTCGCCTTCAACGGCTTCCAGGCCGTCGTCAACCTCGGCGGCAACGCCAAGAACCCGGGCCGGGCCATCCCGCTCGCCCTCGTCGGCGCGCTCTCCCTCGGCCTGGTCATCTACCTGGCCCTCCAGGTCGCCTTCCTCGGCTCGGTCCCGCCGGAGCGGCTCGCGGAGGCCGGCGGCTGGCACGGCGTGAACTTCGCCTCGCCCTTCGCCGACCTCGCCAAGCTGCTGATGCTGCACTGGGTCGTCACCCTGCTCCAGTTCGGCGCGTTCATCTCGCCGTCCGGCGCCAACATCGGCAACGTCGCCTCGTCCGCGTACCTGGCGCAGAACCTCGCCGAGACCGGCTTCTTCCCCAAGAAGATCGCCGAGGTGCACCCGCGTTACGGCGTCGCCCGCCCCGCCATGTGGCTCAACCTGGCCTTCTCCGTCCTCCTGCTGCTCACCATCGGGCACAGCTGGGAGGCCCTGGCCAGCGTCGTCTCCGCCGCGATGGTCGTCTCGTACCTGATGGGCCCGATCGCCGTCGGCGTCTTCCGGAAGACCAAGCCCGGGCTGCCGCGCCCGTTCCGGCTGCCCGCCGCCGCCGTGCTGTGCCCGCTGACCTTCGCGTTCGCCGCCTGCGCCCTGTACTGGTCCAAGTGGCCCAACACCGGCAAGGTCGCCCTGCTCACCCTGGTCTCGCTGCCCATCGCCGCGATCGTGCTGCGCCGCAAGGGCGAGCGGAACCTGGCCAAGCAGTTCGCCCCCGCCTGGTGGATGGCCGCCTTCCTGCTCTGGACCGGCCTGATCTCCGCGCTCGGCAGCCCCGAGTTCGGCGGCCACGGGGTGATCCCCGGCGGCCTCGACACCGCGCTGGTCGGCGTCTCCGCCCTCGGCTTCTACTTCTGGGCCGTCCGCGCCGGCGTCCGCGCCCACCAGGACGGGCTGCCCGGCCCCGACCCCGTCCTCGACGGACACGACGCTCCCGAGGCCACGCCCGTTCCCGGGCCGCGCGCGGCCGAGCCGTCGGCGGCGGCCGTCTCCTGACGCCCGCCCCTCCACGCACGTCACAGACCCCGCCGCTCTGGGCAAGGAGCGGCGGGGTCTGTGACGTAAACGGAGGGGCAGGGCCCTGTGAGCGAGGCGGCCCGTTCGGGATATCTTGATGTCGAGCAATGTTGCAAACGTGGAGCGGAGCACCCGGTGACTGACTCGACCATCATCTATACGCACACCGACGAGGCGCCGGCGCTGGCGACGCACTCGTTCCTGCCCGTGGTCAAGGCGTACGCCTCGACGGCCGGCGTCACCGTGGAGAGCCGCGACATCTCCCTGGCCGGCCGCATCATCGCCAGCTTCCCCGAGTACCTGGACGAGAGCCGGCGCATCCCCGACGCCCTCGCCGAGCTCGGCGCGCTGGCCAAGACCCCCGGCGCCAACATCATCAAGCTGCCGAACATCTCGGCCTCCATCCCGCAGCTCAAGGCCGCCGTCGCCGAGCTCCAGGAGCAGGGCTACACCCTCCCGGACTACCCGGACGACCCGAAGACCGACGAGGAGCGCGAGATCCGCGCCCGCTACGACAAGGTCAAGGGCAGCGCCGTCAACCCGGTCCTGCGCGAGGGCAACTCCGACCGTCGTGCCCCCGCGTCGGTCAAGAACTACGCCAAGGCCCACCCGCACCGCATGGGCGCCTGGAGCTCCGACTCCAAGACGAACGTCGCCACCATGGGCGTCGACGATTTCCGGTCCACCGAGAAGTCCGCCGTCATCGCCGAGGACGGCACCCTCCGCATCGAGCTCTCCGGCGACGACGGCACCACCACCGTCCTCCGCGAGTCGGTGCCGGTGCTCGCGGGCGAGGTCGTCGACGCGTCCGTGATGCGCGTCGCCGCGCTCCGCGAGTTCCTCACGGCGCAGGTCGCCCGCGCCAAGGCCGAGGGCGTGCTGTTCTCCGTGCACCTCAAGGCCACCATGATGAAGGTCTCCGACCCCATCGTCTTCGGCCATGTCGTCCGCGCCTTCTTCCCGAAGACCTTCGCCGAGCACGGCGAGGCGCTGGCCGCCGCCGGCCTGTCCCCCAACGACGGCCTCGGCGGCATCTTCAAGGGCCTGGAGGCGCTGCCCGAGGGCGCCAAGATCAAGGAGTCCTTCGACGCCGAGCTCGCCGAGGGCCCGGCCCTCGCGATGGTCGACTCCGACCGCGGCATCACCAACCTGCACGTCCCCAGCGACGTCATCGTCGACGCCTCCATGCCGGCCATGATCCGCACCTCCGGCCACATGTGGGGCCCGGACGGCCAGGAGGCCGACACCCTCGCCGTCCTCCCGGACAGCAGCTACTCCGGCGTCTACCAGGCCGTCCTCGACGACTGCCGCGCCCACGGCGCCTTCGACCCGTCGACCATGGGCTCCGTCCCCAACGTCGGCCTGATGGCGCAGAAGGCCGAGGAGTACGGCAGCCACGACAAGACCTTCGAGGTCCCCGTCACCGGCACCGTGCGCGTCCTCGACGCCGCCGGGAACGTCGTCCTGGAGCAGGCCGTCGGCGCCGGCGACATCTTCCGCATGTGCCAGACCAAGGACGCCCCCATCAAGGACTGGGTCAAGCTGGCCGTCACTCGCGCCCGCGCGACCGGCGACCCGGCCGTCTTCTGGCTCGACGAGAACCGCGCCCACGACGCGCAGCTCATCGAGAAGGTCAAGGCGTACCTGCCCGAGCACGACACCGAGGGCCTGGACATCCGGATCCTCGCCCCCGTCGAGGCCACCAAGCTCTCCCTGGAGCGCATCCGCCGTGGCGAGAACACCATCTCCGTCACCGGCAACGTGCTGCGCGACTACCTGACCGACCTCTTCCCGATCCTGGAGCTGGGCACCAGCGCCAAGATGCTGTCGGTCGTCCCGCTGATGAACGGCGGTGGCCTCTTCGAGACCGGCGCCGGCGGCTCGGCGCCCAAGCACGTGCAGCAGCTCGTCAAGGAGAACTACCTGCGCTGGGACTCGCTCGGCGAGTTCTTCGCCCTCGTGCCGTCCTTCGAGCACTACGCGAAGACCACCGGCAACGCCCGCGCGCAGATCCTCGCCGACACGCTCGACCGTGCCACCGCGACCTTCCTGGAGGAGGACAAGTCGCCGAGCCGCCGCCTCGGTGGCATCGACAACCGCGGCAGCCACTTCTACCTCGCCATGTACTGGGCGCGCGAGCTGGCCGCCCAGACGGACGACGCGGAGCTGGCCGGCGCGTTCGCCGGGCTCGCCAAGGCGCTGACCGAGGCCGAGTCGACGATCGTCGAGGAGCTCGTCGCCGTGCAGGGCAAGTCCGTCGACATCGGTGGCTACTACCAGCCCGACGTCGAGAAGGCCGCCGCCGTGATGCGGCCGTCCGCGACGTTCAACCAGGCGCTTTCGCTGCTTGGCTGATCGCTGTCGGTTGTACCGCGGCCCGGTGGGCGGCTTCGTGCCGCTTGCCGGGCCGCGGTGTCGTCGCAACGTCTAGGCGTTGAATTCCCCGCCCTTGACAGCGGATATCAGGTCGGCGAAGGCTGCCGCGGGGATGTTCAGCCGGTGCCGGAGTCCGAGCCCGGCCGGCGGTGGTGCGCGGCGCGGCCGTCCATGCGCCGGCCGCGACGTTGCAGCAGGCACCGGCAGGTGTGGGCTGCGCGTCCGTTCTCGGTGCCGGTTACGCGGCGCCGTGTGCGGAGAAGCGCAACGGGTTCCCGGAGGGGTCGCGGGTGGTCAGGCCGGTTGCCGTGTGCTGGTGCGGGTGGCCGGCGGCAGTAAGGCGTTCGGCCAGTGCCTCGATCGCCCCCGTAGCGGTGAGCAGTAAATCGACGTGGGCGAGGCGGGTCGTGTCGGATCCCGCAGGCGTGCCTCCTCGCGGGCTGAACCGGTTGGTGAGGACGAGGAGACTGCGGTGGTCGCTCACGCCGACGCCGATGAACCCGTCTCCCAAGCGGGCGAAGATCTCCAGGCCCAGCAGGTCGCGGTAGAACGGCTTGGTGCGGGTGAGGGCGGCGTCGGTCGCCTTGAGTTGGACGTGCCCCATCCGCGTCCCCGTCGGCAGGTGTGCGGGCGTGCTCGCGCCGGGCTCGTCGAGCAGGTCCTGCACCGCGATCGGTGTGGAGACCACGACGGGCAGGCCCTCGTCGGTCCACTGCCATCGCTCCTGCGGACACGCCCAGGTCACCTCGATCGTGTGGCCGTCGGGATCGGTCACGTAGCACGACTGGCTCACGACGTGGTCGCGCGGGTCGACGTCGAGTCCCGCGTCCAGGTGCCGCCGGGCGAAGCGGGCCACGTCCGCCCTGGTGGGCACGAGCGGTGCGAAGTGGCTGAGCCCGGGGCCGGAGGACGGCGGCGCGACAGCTCCGGCGACCTCGCGCAGGTCGACCAGCGCCCGTCCCCGCACGCCCAGTCGCGCTCGCCGTGTTCGGCGGTCGAGGAGGCGGAAGCCCGCGACCTGTGTGTAGTAGCGCACGCTGCGTTCCAGATCGGCCACGGTCAGCGTGACCGGCCCGAGGGTGAGTGTCCGGTCCATCCGATAGTCGGTCATGGTCGACCTTTCATCCGTGCTGCGGCTCTCCGGGGACGGAGTACACGTGTCGTGAGCCGCGTGGCGGGATCGCGGCCCCGCTCGCCGACGAAGCGCGGCTCTTCGCGGGTGCGTGACGCGGGCTGGAGCCCGGGCGCCCGGGCCGGCGCGAGGGGCGAGGCCGTGCGGAGGTTCTTCAGGAAGCTGACGGGCCTGCGCTGTCGCGGGTCCGGGCGAGGGCGTTGCTCCATGACAGGAGCCGGTCGAGCATCGCTGTGAGAGCGGGGCCCTGGTGGTCCGCGGGGGTGAACGAGGCGCCGAAGTCGGCGAAGTCGGTGCGCAGGTTCAAGGTGACGGTCGCGGAGACGTCGGCGAGCCGCAGGGCGCCCAGGACCGGGCGCAGGGCTTCGACGGCGCGCACGCCGCCGTCGACGCCGTAGGAGACGAGGCCGACGGCCTTGTCGTTCCACTCGGCGTGGACGCGGTCGAGGGCGTTCTTCAGCACGCCGGGGAAGGAGTGGTTGTACTCGGGAGTGACGAGCACGTAGCCGTCGTAGGCGGCGACGGTCGCGGCCCACCGCCGGGTGTGGGGGTGGGCGTAGCGGCCCATGGCGGGCGGGAGGGGTTCGTCGATCTGCGGCAGGTCGACCTCGGCGAGGTCGATCAGGTCGTAGTCGGCGTTGCCGCGCTTCCGGGCCTGTTCCAGGACCCACTGTGCGACGCGTTCGCCGGCCCGTCCGGTGCGGGTGCTGCCGAGGATGACCGCGATCTTCGTCATCGTGCCTCCGGTGGGTGGAAGGAGTGGTCGGCTCCGCGCCCGGGGCGCGGTTCGGTCCTGCGGCCGTGCGTGATCGGCCGCTCGCCGAGGACAGGGCCGACGCCGTCCCGCGGACGGGGAACCGGATGGCAGGGGTTCACCGGCCGGTGGCCCGGGCTCGGGGGGTGAGGAAGGAGTCGAGACGGGTGAAGACCGCCTCGGGCTCCTCGCGGATGGGGAGGTGTCCTGCGCCGGGGATGAGTTCGAATCGCGCGTGGGGGAACGCCGCGGCGTAGGCGCGGCCGAAGTCGGGGGTGACGACCGCGTCGTCGGCGCCCCAGAGCACCAGTACCGGGCAGGTGACGGTGGAAAGGCGGGGCAGCATGCCGGGGTCTGCCATGGCCGGCCCGGCGTAGGCGCGCATGGCGGCCATCGCCGGTGCGGGCGGCCCGCCCTGCGGCACCGGAGCCGGTGGGCCGGCGGGCATGGTGATCTGCCGGCCGGGTATGACGGGGCCCACGGCGTCCATGAGGACGAGCCGGGAGATCCGGCCCTCACGGTCGTCCAGGACGGTCTGCGTGGCGACCCAGCCGCCGAAGGACGTGCCGATCACCGTCACGTCGTTCAGCCCGAGGTGGCCGAGCAGGTCCAGGTAGGCGGCGGCGAGTGCGGGCACGGAGTCCAGGTCGCCGGGCCGCGGGGTGGCGTCCCAGCCCGGGTGGGTGGGCGCCAGCACCGTGTGTTCCGGTGCGAGGTGGTCGATCAGGGGGGCGATGCCGGACGGGCCGGGGCCGCCGTGCAGGACGAGGACCGGGCTGCCGCCCGTGCCGGCTTCGCGCACTTCGAGGTCCAGGCCGGGCCGTAGCGGGATGGTGCGCCGATGGGACATCGTCATGGGTTCTCCCGGACGGGCTGAGCGGGTGGGTTCGGTGACTCGGGGGAGCGGCGGCCGTCGGGGCGGGCCTTACCGGGCTGCCGGGCCGGAGGCGAAGAACGCGACCATCCGCTCCAGGCCCCGCGCGTCGAACATCGAGTCCAGGTTGGCGGCCGACTCGGCGGCGGACGTCTCGCTGCGCGGGAAGAGGGCGTCCTCGTACGCGGCCAGGGCGGCTTCGGTGTCGCCTCGGTGTGCGGCGATGGCCAGGGCGAGTTCGGCGCCGTCGGCCATGGCGAGGTTGGCGCCCTCCCCGGCGAAGGGGGACATCACGTGAGCGGCGTCGCCGAGCAGCGTCACGCCCGGGACGCGGTCCCAGCGGTGCCCCACGGGCAGGGCGTGGATACGGCGCGGGACGATCGTCTCCGCGTCGGCGACCAGGCCGCGCAGGCCCTCGTCCCAGCCCTCGAAGTGGGCGAGGACCGCGGCCTTGGCGGCGGCGTGGTCGGTGAAGTCGACCGTGTCCAGCCAGCCCTCGTCGACCTTGAGCGCCGTGTAGACGTGGAGACTGCCATCGCTCTCCCGGTGCGCGAGGACACCGCGTTCGTCCCCCAGGGCGATGAAGAACCCACCGCCGACGACCGCGGCGCTGCGCGGGTGGCGGGCGTCGGCGTCGAACAGGTCGGTCTCGACGAAGGAGATGCCGGTGTAGGCGGGCCGGGCGTCCGAGACCAGCGGCCGGATCCGGGACCAGGCGCCGTCCGCGCCGATCAGGAGATCGGTGGTGATGGCCGAGCCGTCGGCGAACGTCACCTCGTGGCGCCCGTCGCCCAGCGCCCGGGCCCCGGTGACCTTCCGTCCCCAGTGGACCGTGCCGTCGGGCAGGGAGCCCAACAGCAGGTCCCGCAGGTCGCCACGGTCCACCTCCGGCCGGCCGCCGGTGCCGTCGTCCTCCTCGGCCAGGTGCAGGGTGCCGTCCGGGCCGAGCAGGCGCATGGCCTGGCCACCCTCATGGACGATCTTCAGGAAGTCGTCGTGGAGGCCGGCGGCGTGCAGGGCCTTCTGCCCGTCGTTCTCGTGGATGTCGAGCATCCCGCCCTGCGTACGGACCGCCGCCGACGCCTCCAGCTCGAAGACCGCCGACTCGATGCCGTTGACGTGCAGGACACGGGCGGCGGTCAGGCCGCCAAGACCCGCGCCGATGATCGCGATCGGCGAATGGCTGGTGCTCATGGGGTCTCCGAAAGCAGTAGGGGAACGCCTCTGTCCGCCGAGCCGGTCCCGCCGGTGCCGCCGAGCTCGTGAGGGAGGCCGGCGTCCGCGTGATCGGCAGGTTTCGGCGAGGTCACTCACACGACCGTACCGAACATGTTCGTCGCGAACAAGTTCGCTACGGGGCATGCGTCAGCGGTAGGCGTCGAGAGGACCGCGTTCAACCAAGCAGCAGCAGCCGCAGGCAGGCGGGCGAGACCGCCCGGAACTCAGCCTCCTGCGCCGGGAACGGGCGTGTGCGTGATGCCGTTGACGAGGACGTCGAAGCTCCAGCGCATCCTGTCCGGCACCGAGCCGCCGATCAGGGCGGGCATGTGCGCCGTGATCGCCGGATGCGTGGCGGCGTCCACGGTGCGCAGTGCGCGCACGGTGGCGTTCCAGTCGTCCTCGGAGGCGGGATCGCGCTCACGCGTCGAGTGCTCGGCGGCGGCGGCCGTCGCGTCCTGGAGCAGTTTGTCCACCCCCCAGGCGACCTGCTCGCGGCAAGCGCCGCTCTGTGACAGGAGTTCGAGGATGCGCTCCACCAGGCGCAGGTAGTTCTCGCCGCTCGGGCGGGCGACGAGGGCGGCCCGCGCCAGCTGCGGGTGCTCGAACAGCACCTGGGTGTACGAAGCCATGACGGCACGCAGCCGCTCGCGCCAGCCCTCACCTCCGTCCCGCCCGGTCAGGTCGACCTCGCCGAGCAGGGAATCCAGAACGGCCGCGTGCAGCTCGGCGGTGTTGGCGAGGTAGACGTACAGCGACGCCGGGCCGGTGTCCAGCTCCTGCGCCAGGCGGCGCATCGTGACCTTCCCCAGCCCCTCCGCCCGCATGATCCGCACGGCGGTGTCCACGATCCAGCGCCGGGACAGGGCGGGTTTCGCCGGACGCTCCCGGCGGCTGATCGGCTCTTTTCTCGCACTCATCACCCGATCGTAACGAACACGTTCGCACGGCGGGATCGCCCGGTTCGCTCTCGGCCCCCAAGGGCGGGCGCCGCACGCACCGGCCGCCCGGCGGGGGCGGCCGTCCACCAGCCGCGGCCGTTCACCGGCCGCGCGGCGCGTACATGATGACGGCCATGCCGACGAGGCACACCAGCGCGCCGACGACGTCGTAGCGGTCGGGCCGGTAGCCGTCCGCCACCGCGCCCCAGACGAGCGAACCGGCCACGAAGACCCCGCCGTACGCGGCGAGGATCCGGCCGAAGTGCGCGTCGGGCTGGAGGGTGGCGACGAAGCCGTAGACGCCCAGGGCGACGGCTCCGGCGCCCGCCCAGAGCCAGCCGCGGTGCTCGCGCACCCCCTGCCACACCAGCCAGGCACCCCCGATCTCGAACAGGGCGGCGACGACGAACAGGGCGGCGGAGCGGGCGACGAGCATGGGTGGGCTTTCCTCGGGCCGGACGGCGGGACGGGCGGGAGCGCGCGGACCCGCGCGCTTCCCACGACGACCGTAACCGCTCAGGCGTCCGCCCCTGGCCGCCGCCCGGCGGCGAGCGTCGCCGGCGCGTAGCCGAACTCGGCGGGGACGTCCACGCCCAGCGCCCGGGCCAGCGGCACCATCACCGCGAGGTGGTGGACGGCGTGATGGGCGACGAACACCAGCTCCCGGCCCACCGTGGACGGGGTCCGGGCCACCGAGCCGTCCGGCGCCACCACGCTCACCACCTCGACCGGACGCTTCAGATCACCCGGCGCGACGGTCCCGACCAGCCTCCGGACGTGCGCCAGCCGGGCCAGCGCCGCGTCCCGGTCCGTCTCGACCGGCCCGCCGCGCGTGCGCCGGTCGTAGTCGACGGTGCCGCTGCCGGCGCCCGCGAGGATGGCCGTGTAGTGGTCCACGCAGTGCCGGACATGCCCGGCGATGGGGCTCGCGCCGCGCGGGCGGTGCAGGTACTGGTCGGGGGTGAGTATGCTCACCAACTCGCCGACCTGGCCCAGTTGTTCGGCGGCGCACATCGTGACGGAGGTCGTGGGGCCGGCCACCCGGCCGGCGGTGCTGGGGTCGTCCAATGGTCGTCTTCGCCTTCCTCGCGGTGCCCTCGGCTCGCTCCCCCGTGCCGTCCACGGTAGCGTTCCGCGACCGGCGGAAGGGCGGGTTCCGGAGGGACGCCCGCCGGGTCAGCCGAACCGCACGCTGCCGGGCCGGAACACGCCCCAGCTCTTGCCCGTGCCCGCGGGCAGCGGCTCCGGGGTCCCGCCGCACGCCTGCCCCTCGTAGAGGTTGGCGTCGGTGTCCGTGTCGTTGCCGGCGCTGACCGCAGGCTTGGCGAGGGTGATGCACGGGCCGTCCGGCGGGTTGACGATGACGCTGTTCACCCCGTCCGTACCGGCGTACTCGAATCTGCCGGTCGCCGCACTCGCCTCCGTCGGCACCGCTCCCACCAGGGCGAGCGCGGCGCAGGCGGCCGCCGCCGCCCGGGCCGCGTTCCCCAGGGTCCCGATCGCGGTCATGAGGGGCCTCCCTCCCTCGCGGCCCCGCCGGGCGCGTCGGCGCTCGGCAGGTACCTCGCCGTCAGGGTCGCCGCTCGTCCGGGGGAGCGTAAGGGGTGTGACGTGCTGTCACTCGATCGGGGGATGCCCGTCCGGAAGAGCCGGGGTGCCGGATCCGAAGAGGGGCCGGTCCGCGCCGAACGCGGCGTCGGGGGCGAAGAACCGGGCCACGTCCTCCTCCGTCACGTCGGTGAGCCGCGCGGGGTTCCAGCGCGGCGTCCGGTCCTTGTCGACGACCTGGGCGCGGATGCCCTCGACGAGGTCGGGCGAGGACAGCGCCGCGTACGAGACCCGGAACTCCTGTTCCAGGACGTCCTCCAGCGAGCCGAGGCGGCGGGCCGAACGCAGGGCGGACAGGGTGACCTTGAGGGAGGTGGGGGAGCGGCCGAGGAGGAGGTCGGCGGCCTCCTTGGCGGCCGGGGCGCCGTGGCCCAGCAGCCGTTCGACGATCTCCTCGACGGTCGGCGCGGCGTAGCAGGCGTCGATCCACTCCCGGTCCGCGGCGAGCCGGCCGGGCGGCGCCGGGCGGACGTGGCGGGACAGCGCCTCGTCGACGGGACGCGTCGCGAGGTCCGCCACCAGGGCGGGCAGCGACTCCGCCGGGACGAAGTGGTCGGCGAGCCCGCACAGCAGGGCGTCGGAGGCGCCGATCGCGGTGCCGGTGAGTCCGAGGTGGGTGCCGAGCTCCCCGGGCGCGCGCGACAGCAGGAACGTGCCGCCGACGTCCGGGACGAAGCCGATGCCGGTCTCCGGCATGGCCACCCGGGAGCGCTCGGTGACGATCCGCACGCTCCCGTGCGCGGACACCCCGACGCCGCCGCCCATGACGATGCCGTCCATGAGGGCGACGTACGGCTTGGGGCAGCGGGCGATGCGGGCGTTGAGCCGGTACTCGTCCCGCCAGAACGCCGCCGACGCGGTGCCGCCGCCCGCGCGCACGTCGTCATGGATGGCGCGGATGTCGCCGCCGGCGCAGAGGCCGCGGTCGCCGGCGCCGTCGAGGACGACCGTCCGGACGGCCGGGTCACGCTCCCAGGCGGCCAGGGCGGCGTCGATCCGGCGGACCATCGGGTGGGTGAGGGCGTTGAGGGCTCGGGGCCGGTCGAGGGTGATGCGGCCGGCGTGGCCCTCGGTCCGCAGGAGGACGTGGTCGTCGGTGGTCATCGGGCGGCTCCGGGCAGCCCGTGGGCTCTCGTGCCGGGCGGGGTCGGGGTCGGGTGCATGTCTCGCTCGTTCCTTCCGGGCTCCGGAGTCCGGGCGGGACGGCGAACGGCGGCCCGGTGGCTCCGGTACCCCCCGTGCGCCCGCGCGGTCCCCCTTTGGCGCGTACCTTCCGGCACACTTCGGCGCGTACCTTCCGGCACATCCTGCCCCGCCGATCACCGAAGAACCATCCGTAACAGGGGAAAGCGCGAACGGGGCGCCGCCGCGTGGTGGCGGCCACGCGGCGGCGCCCCGCGATCAGGGAGCGGTGAGCGGACGGGACCGGACGGCCCCGGGGACCAGCAGCCGCTCGGCGAACCGCCCGAAGAGCAGCCCGAACCCGGCCCAGAGCGTGCCCTGGACGGCGAGGGCCGCCAGCCGGAACCGCCACAGCACATCGGCCGGGAAGTCGTCCGGCACCTCGTCGACCGCCGGCAAGAACGCGTACGCCAGCCCGACGGCGACGAGCAGCGCGGCACCCGCGGCCACCGCGGCGTTCCAGCCGCCCAGCCGCGGCAGCAGCGCCCGGCCGAGGACGACCGCGCCGACGCTCAGCAGCACACTGAGCACGATCATCAGGAAGTACAGCGCCGTCCGCCGGTCGATGGTGTCCGGATCGCCCACCGAGGGCGGATTGGCGGGGTACTTGAGGAACGGGACGACGTAGAGGGCCAGCAGGGCGCCGCCGGCGACCAGCGCGGCCGTGGCGCGCGGGCCGAACCGGCCGACACGGCCCAGGGCCACGCAGAACGCCAGCGCGGCGATGCCGCCCAGCGCCACGCCGTAGACCAGGACCGCGGTGGCCAGGCCGGCCGTCGACTGCAGGGTACGGCTGACGGGTTCGGCGCCGCCGTGCCCGTGCTCGTGGGCTTCCTCGAAGGCGATGGCCGCGTCCACGTGGGGCTCGCCCAGCAGGTAGGCCACGACCAGGGCGAGCAGCCCCGCGCCGAGCCCGGCGAGCAGCCCGCGGACGAGCAGCGCCCGGACGGGGACGTGCGTCACGGTGTGCGTCCTCCCGCCGGTCAGTGGCACGGGAAGCCGAGCAGGTGACGTCCGTCGTGGACCCACTCGTGCACGTTCTCGCCGGAGATCAGCGAGGTGGCGCCCTGTTCCGCGCCGACGAAGTAGAGGAGAGCCAGCAGGAGCAGGCCGACGAGGACCGCCCAAGGGGCGATCTCCTTCAGGGATATGGGGGTGATGGGGGACGTGGTGGGAGCGGACGACGGGGTGAGAGCGGACGATGCCATGGCAGAACCTCCTGGGGAGTTTCGCGTCCCGTTCCTCGGGTGCCGGACGACGAGGGGCGGGTCTGACTCCCCGGGCGCCGAGCGGAACGCCCCGGAACACAGTGGCGCGACCGTGCCGGATTCCCACCGGCTTCCGTCACCCCGTCGTCGTGTCGTCGTGACCGTACCGTTTGAGCCATCCCCGCGCCATGGACGAGGGGAGGCGCACCCGCGCGCCGCCGGGCGCGAAATGCCAGGCCGTGCCGGGTGCGTGGGGACGGAGGAACGGGAAGGGCGGATGGGGTGACGGTTCGGGTGACGCTGGTCGCGCCGGTGGGGACGGCGGCCCTGCGGGAGGCGCGATTCGACGATGACGCGCCGGAGGAGGCCGTGTTGCGGGAGGTTCGTACCCGGGCGGGCGATCTCACCGGTCTGTCCGGATCGAGCGGCTTCCGGCGGGTGTACACCGGCCCGGAGCGGCGCTGCCGGGCGACGGCCGACGCCCTTGGCGTGCACTCCGTGCCAGCAAGCGAGTTGGGTGATCCGGACCCGGGGGAGTGGCGGGGGCGGACGCTGGCGGAGGTCGCGGCCACGGACCCCGCCGGGCTCACCGCCTGGCTGACGGACCCGGACGCGGCCCCGCCCGGCGGAGAACCATTGCGCTCCCTGCTCAGCCGCACCGCCGGCTGGCTGGCGTCACAGGCGGGAGAGGGCGGCCGGGTGCTCGTCGTCGCAGGACCGGCCGTGGTCCGCGCCGCCGTGGTCGGCGCGCTGGAACTGCCGCCGGCCGCCTTCTGGCGGCTGGACGTACCGCCGCTGTCGCGCACGGACCTCACCGGGCGGGGCGGACGGTGGAACTGGCGCTGCGCCACGCCGTTTTGACGCCGGACGGGAGGCCGTTCCCGGGCCCGTCCCGTCGGCGGGGGGTTCCGAAGGGTTCATCGGAAATTGGCAGAAAGCCGTGGTTGATGGCACTCAGTGCCACTGCCACAGTCATGGTGCGGCCCGACGCTCCGGCGACCCGGCGAGCGCGCCCTTCCGGCGTGCCCTTCGGCATGCGGTGGAGCGGGACACGGGCCGCGCACGATCGCTCGGAAGCACGACGGCGGGTCAAGCGGGCCAATGCCCGTGATCCGCCGGTGGATCGGACGCACCTACGAGGCGACACCGGGAGACGGTCATGGTCGAGGCGGGTACGGCGGGGGTCGGAACGGCCGGGGAGCTGGCGCGGCGGTGGGCGGAGGAGCCGCGCTGGAAGGGGGTGGAGCGGACGTACTCGGCGGAGGACGTCGTGCGGCTGTCGGGCAGTGTCCGTGAGGAGCACACCCTGGCCCGGCGCGGAGCGGAGCGGTTGTGGCGGGAGCTGCACGAGCGGGATTACGTGCATGCGCTGGGTGCGTTGACCGGTGGTCAGGCGGTGCAGCAGGTGCGGGCGGGGCTGCGGGCGATCTACCTGTCGGGCTGGCAGGTGGCGGCGGACGCCAACCTGGCGGGGCAGACGTACCCGGACCAGAGTCTGTACCCGGCGAACTCGGTGCCGCAGGTGGTGCGGCGGATCAACAACGCGCTGCTGCGCGCCGATCAGATCGCCACGGCCGAGGGGGATTCCTCGGTGGACTGGCTGGCGCCGATCGTGGCGGACGCGGAGGCCGGGTTCGGCGGGCCGCTGAACGCGTTCGAGCTGACCAAGGCGATGATCGCGGCCGGCGCGGCGGGCATCCACTACGAGGACCAGCTGGCGTCGGAGAAGAAGTGCGGGCACCTGGGCGGCAAGGTCCTCGTGCCCACCGCCCAGCACATCCGCACCCTCAACGCCGCCCGCCTGGCCGCCGACATCGCCGATGTGCCCACCCTGATCGTCGCGCGCACCGACGCCCTCGCCGCCAACCTCCTCACCAGCGACGTCGACGAGCGCGACGCCCGCTTCTGCACCGGCGAACGCACCGCCGAGGGCTTCTACCGCGTCGAGGCGGGCATGGCCCCCGTCATCGCCCGCGGCCTCGCCTACGCCCCCTACGCCGACCTGCTCTGGGTCGAGACCGGCACCCCGGACCTGGCGCAGGCCAAGGAGTTCGCGGAGGCGATCCACGCCGAGTACCCGGACAAGATGCTGGCCTACAACTGCTCGCCGTCCTTCAACTGGAAGGCCGCGCTCAACGACGAGGAGATAGCCGAGTTCCAGCGTGAACTGGGGGCGATGGGCTACCGGTTCCAGTTCATCACCCTGGCGGGGTTCCACTCCCTCAACCACGCGATGTTCGACCTGGCCCGCGGCTACGCGGAGCACGGCATGACGGCGTACGTGGAGTTGCAGGAGCGGGAGTTCGCCGCGCAGGCCGACGGCTTCACCGCCGTCCGCCACCAGCGCGAGGTCGGCACCGGCTACTTCGACCTGGTCTCCACGGCCGTCAACCCCGCCTCCTCCACCACCGCCCTGACCGGCTCCACCGAAGAGGAGCAGTTCCACTAGCCGGCGGCCGGACAGCCGCTCCGGCGGGACCCGTTCCGAACGGAACGGCTCCCGCCGGAGCGGTTTCCCCGTAGCGCCTCCAGGGCAGTTCCTCCAGAACCCCCAGCCTCCTCCCTCCGCCCGACCCGGCCGGACGATCCCGGCGGCACGCGCGGCGGACGGGACCGGACGCGGCCCGCCCCCTGCCCGTCCCGCCCCCCTGTCCGACCCGCGCCACCCCGGCAGCCCCGGGCCGCTCACATCACCCCCAGGAGACCGCCATGGCAACTCCCGCCCTCTCCGGCCGTGTTGACGCCCCCCGCACCCCGAGCGTCCTCGGCGGCCGGACCACCCCGTACGACGACGTCCTGACCCCCGCCGCCCTCGCCTTCGTCGCCCGCCTCGACGCGGCCTTCGCCGACCGCCGCTCCGCGCTCCTCGCTGAACGCCGCCATAGGGCGGCGCTCCTGGCCCGCGGCGGTGCCCTCGACTTCGTCCCGGCCACCTCGGCCGTCCGCGCCGACCGCTCCTGGCGCGTCGCCCCGCCCGCCCCCGGGCTCACCGACCGCCGCACCGAGCTCACCGGCCCGCCGGACCGCGCCACCGCGGCCGAGGCCGCCGCCTCCGGCACCCGGGTGTGGACCGCGGACTTCACCGACGCCACCGCGCCCACCTGGCACAACGTCATGGAGGGCCACCGGACGCTGCGCGCGGTGAGCGAGGGCCGGGTCGGGCCGGGACCGGCCGCCGGGCCCACCCTCGTCGTCCGCCCCCGGGGCTGGCACCTCACCGAGCGGCACCTGGTCGTCGACGGCCGCCCGGTCCCCGCCTCCCTCGTCGACCTCGGCCTCCACCTCTTCCACTGCGCCCGGCTCCAGACGGCCGCGGGCCGCGGCCCGTACTTCTCGCTGCCGCAGGTGGAGAACCACCTGGAGGCGCGGCTCTGGAACGACGTCTTCGTCCTCGCCCAGGACCTGCTCGGCCTGGAGCGCGGCACGATCCGCGCCACCGTCACCGTCGAAACGGTCACCGCCGCCTTCGAGATGGAGGAGATCCTCTACGAACTCCGCGAGCACGCGGCCGGGCTGGCCGTCGACCACGCCGGTTATCTGAGCAGCGTCGTCCGGACCTTCCCGCACCGGCGCGACCTCCTCCTCCCCGACCGCGCCAAGATCACCGCGACGGCGCCCTTCCTCCGCGCCCGCGCCGAACTCCTCGTCCGCACCTGCCACCGCAGGGGTGCCCACGCCATCGGCGGCGCGGCCGTCCGCGCCGTCCCCGTGCTCGGACACGACCGGCAGGCCGACGAGGCGGCCCTGGCCCGGATCCGGCTCGACGCGGAACGGGAGGCCGAGGCCGGCTTCGACGGCACCCGGGTCGCCTGCCCCGGACTGGTCCCCGTCTGCCGCACGGCCTTCGACGCGGTCCTCGGCGACCGCCCCCACCAGCTCGAACGCACCCGCGAGGACGTCCACGTCACCGCCGCCGACCTGCTCGCCGTCCACCGCACCAGCGGCCGTCCCACCGAACAGGGCGTCCGCGCCGCCCTCGGCACCGCCCTCCGCTGCCTGGACGGCTGGCTGCGCGGCGACGGCCGCGTCGTCCACCAGGGCCGGCTGGAGGACGCGGGCTCCGCCGAACTCGCCCGCTGCCAGCTCTGGCAGTGGCTCCACCACGGAACGGTCCCGCGCGCCCGCGTGCTCCGGCTGCTCGACGAGGAGAGCTCCGCCCTAGCCGCCGGCGACCCCGGCTCCCGCTGGGCCGACGCCCGCGACGTCCTCGTCCGCGCGGCCCTCCAGGACGAACTGCCCGCCTCCTTCACGACGGACGCGTACACGCGGTACCTGCTGGGACGGGAGTGACGCGCGGCCCCTCAGCACTCCCGCCGGCTCAGCCGGGGGCACACGCAGGCCACCTCGCCGCACACGTGGTGCCGCAGCGGGTCGCGGCGCGGGGCCACGCCGTTGCGCAGCTCGGCCGCGTACGCACCGGGCGGCTCCCGGTACGGGGAGCTGGTCTTGCAGTCGGGGCACGCCCACCGGCCGAAGATGCCTTTCACGGCTTTGCCGCAGCCGGTGCACTCGTGCTCGGTGATCTCGGGCAGCATCTGCTTTCGCCTCTGTTCGGGAGGGGCGCCTCTGTTCGGTTGGGGGCGGCGGCAAGGGTACCGCCTGCCGCGGGCTGGTACCCCGGCCCCGCCCCTTCACCGTTTCTTGCGGGGGCCGGCCCCCGCCCCCCCCGAAACCGCGCTCCGCGCGGTTGTCCTCAAGCGCCGGACGGGCTGAATTCAACCCGTCCGGCGCTTGAGGACAAGGGGGTCTGGGGGCTTGCCCCCAGGAATCGGCGAAGGGGCGGGGCCGGGGGGCACCAGCCCGCCGCAGGCGCCCCCCGGCTCACCCCTCCTCCGGCAGCCGCACCGCGATCAGGCAGATGTCGTCCTGCCCCGTCACCGAAGGCTCCGCCAGCAACGTGTCGCAGAACGCGTTCAGATCAGCCCCCGCCAGCCCCGACGCCGTCCGGGCCAGCCGCGCCAGCCCCTCGTCGATGTCCTCGTCCGGCCGTTCCACCAGCCCGTCCGTGTAGAGCAGCAGCGTGCCGCCGGGCGGCAGCGGTGCGAAGCCGCTGATCCGCCACTCGTCGGGGACGGGCATCCCCAGCAGGGGCGAGGTGGCGCCGTCCAGGAAGCGGGTGCCGCCGTCGCGGTCCACGACCAGGGGCGGCGGGTGCCCCGCCACGCAGTAGTGCGCCTGCCGGCCGCCGCCCGGCGCGTGCTCGATGCGGACGAGGGCGCAGGTGGCCGTGCCCTCCTCCGGGTCGAGGACCTGGGTGGCGCGGTCCAGCCGCCGGATGATGTCACCCGGCGGCTCCTCCCGGTCGGCGGCGAGGCTGCGCAGCATGTTCCGCATCCGGCTCATCGTCACGGCGGCCTCGATGTCGTGCCCCGCCACGTCCCCGATGACGAGCACCGGCGCGCCGTCCCCGAGCACGAACGAGTCGTACCAGTCGCCGCCGACGTCCGCCGCCGCCGGGCTCGGCAGATACCGGGCCGTGATCACCAGGTCGTCGTAGCGCGGCGGCTCGGTCAGCAGGCTGTGCTGGAGGGCCAGGGCCACCCGCTGGGTGCGCTGGAACTCGATGACGTTGCGCAGCGGATCGTGGGCCTGCTCCAGGAGTTCGCGGAGCAGCGCCTCGTCGGTCGCGTCGATGGGCTCGCGGCCGCCGCAGGCGAAGGCGTCGACGATCGCGGCGAGCGTGCCGTCGATGACGACGGGCACGACCACCATGCTGTGCGCGCGCACCTCCCGCAGCCACGCCATGCTGTCCGGCGGGGCGGTGCCGGGCGGGATGCGGTCGGGGTCGAACGACTCGCGCACCACCCGCCGTTCGCGGACCGCGCGGGCGAACGCGCTGTCCGGCGCGATGTGTTCCTCGCCGAGCCGGGCCGGGTGCGGGGGGAGGGCTTCCCGCGAGCGGGCCGCGATCCGCTCCACGACCAGCGGGGTGTCGCCCGTCAACTGGTAGGTGGGCTCCCGCATGAGGTAGATGCCGCACTTGTCGGCGAGGGACGGGACGATGACGTCGCCGAGCGCGGCGAAGGCCGACCGCGGCTTGGTGGACTCGGCCAGCACGGCGGCGCCGCGCGCCAGCACGTCCTTGCGGCGCTCCTCCCGCCACCGGTCCTCGATGTCCGTACAGGTGCCCACCCACTCCACGACCCGGCCGTCCTCCCGGACCGGCACCGCCCGCACGTCGAAGTGGCGGTATGTGCCGTCGACCGTCCGCAGCCGGTACACGTACCGGAACTCGTCCGGCACCTCCTCCAGCACCCGCTGCCAGGCCGCCTCCATCGGCTCCCGGTCCTCCGGGTGCAGCGCGTCGAGCCAGCCGTCCCCGCGGAACTGCTCCCAGGTCTGGCCGGTCACCCGCTCCCAGCCCGGGCTGGGCTCGATCGTGCCGCCCTTGGCCGCGGTCACCCACATCATCTGCGTGTTGGCGGTCACCAGGTTCTCGAACCGGCGCAGGGCACGCAGCCGTTCCTCCGACACCCGGCGGATCCGCTCGGTCGCCCGGATCTGCTCGGTGACGTCCATCGCCACGACCAGCACACCGCGCTCCTCCTCCGACGAGCCGACGGCCGACAGGCTGAAGGTGTAGTACCGCGTCCCGCCGTCCTCCCGCGAGGCGCCCTCGGTCGGCGCGGCGGCCAGCGACACCGGCGCCCCGGTGTTCCGCACGTCGTCGAAGAGGGCGAGGTAGCCGCGCTGCCGCAGGTCGGCGAAGGCCTCGGTGACGGGGACGCCGAGCGGCCGGTCGCCGAACAGTTCGCGGTAGACGGCGTTCATGTACACCAGGCGGTGCCGCGGCCCCCGGGTGACGGCCATGGCGACCGGTGCGGGGTCGAACATCCGCCAGTCCGGGGCCGGGGGCGGCGGCGCTGTGCTCTCCGGGCTCTCCGGCATGGTCCTCGGTCCTTCCGTCGTCCGGTGGGCCGCCTCCCGGCGGGCCGGTACGGGCCCCGGCACACCGGCCCCCACCGGCCCCGGCACCCCTCACCCGAGCGGCTGCTCCGCCCAGATGACCTTGCCGTCCGGCGTGTACCGGGTGCCCCAGCGGTCGGCGAGCTGGGCGACCAGGAACAGGCCCCGGCCGCCCTCGTCCTCGGCCGCCGCGTACCGCAGGTGCGGCGAGGTGCTGCTGGTGTCGGAGACCTCGCAGATCAGCGTGCGGTCGCGGAGCAGCCGCACCCGGATCGGCCCGGAGGCGTGCCGGATCGCGTTGGTGATCAGCTCGCTGAGGATCAGCTCGGTGGTGAACACCGCCTCCTCCAGGCCCCACAGGGTCAGCTGCCGGGTCACGTCGGCGCGGGCGCGGCCCACCACCGCCGGGTCGGAGGGCAGCTCCCACTCGGCGATCCGCTCCCGTTCCAGGATCCGGGTGCGGGCCACCAGCAGGGCGATGTCGTCGCTCTGCCGGGCCGGCAGCAGCGCGTCCAGCAGCGCCTCGCAGGTCTCCTGCGGGGTCCTGCCGGGCTGCTCGGCCAGGGTGTCGCGGAGGACGGCGAGGCCGGCGTCGATGTCCCGCTTGCGGTCCTCGACCAGGCCGTCCGTGTACAGCACCAGGCTGCTGCCCTCCGGCAGCCGCAGTTCCACCGCCTCGAACGGCAGCCCGCCCAGCCCCAGCGGCGGACCGGCCGGCAGCTCCGGGAACTCCACCGTGCCGTCCGGGGCGACCAGGGCGGGCAGCGGGTGCCCGGCGCGGGCCAGCGAGCAGACGCCCGTCACCGGGTCGTAGACCGCGTACAGGCAGGTGGCGCCCGCGATGGCCGGTTCGTCGGCGTCGCCGGCCGCCTCCTGGTCGATCCGGGCGACGAGTTCGTCGAGGTGGCCGAGCAGTTCGTCCGGGGGCGGGTCGAGGGCGGAGAAGTTGAGGACGGCCGTACGCAGCCGGCCCATGGTGGCGGCCGCGTGCAGCCCGTGCCCGACCACGTCCCCGACGACCAGCGCCACCCGGGCGCCGGGCAGCGGGATGACGTCGAACCAGTCGCCGCCCACCCCGGCCTGCGCCGGCAGGTAGCGGAAGGAGACGTCCAGCGCCGTCTGCTCGGGCAGCCCGCGCGGCAGCAGGCTGTGCTGGAGGGCGACGGCCATGTCGTGCTCACGCGTGTAGCGGCGGGCGTTGTCGATGCAGACGGCCGCGCGCGCCGCCAGTTCCTCGGCCAGCGACAGATCGTCCTCCTCGAAGGGCCCGCTGTCGCTCGTCCGCCAGAAGTTGGCGATGCCGAGCAGCACACCGCGCGCCTTCAACGGCACGGTGATCATGGACCGGAAGCCGTACTCCAGGACCGCCTGGGTGCGCTCGTAGTCCTGCGTCCGCCAGCCGTCGGAGGCCGCCAGGTCCGATACGAGCACGGGACGCCCGCTGACGAAGCCGGTGGCCTGCGGGGTGGGCCCGGCGAAGGTGACCAGGTCGCCCGCCGGGTACAGCGGATGGTCGTCCCGGGGCCCGGTGAGCGCCACCCGGCGCAGCTCGGCGGCGTCGCCGCCCATCGCCATCCGGGGCTCCTCGCCGTGCAGCACGGCCTCGGCGAGGTCGACGGTCGCGTAGTCGGAGAACCGGGGCGACGCCACCTGGGTCAGCTCCTCGGCCGTCCGCCGGACGTCCAGGGTGGTGCCGATGGCCACGCTCGCGTCGTACAGCAGCCGCAGCCGGCCGCGGGCCGTCTCGGCGCGGCCGGCCAGCGCCCGCAGCTCGGTGGAGTCCCGGAGCGTGGCGACGCTGCCGGGCGGTCCGCCGCCGCGGTCCGTCGGCCGGTTGTTGACCGCCAGCAGCCGTTCCCCGACGGGCAGCACCTCGTCCGAGACGACCTTGCGCGAGGCCAGCAGCTCGGCCGTCCGGTCGTCCAGGCCCAAGTCGTGGACATGCCGCCCTTCGACGTCCGGGGGCAGCCCGAGCAGCCGCCGCGCCTCGTCGTTGACCAGCAGCAGCCGGCCGTCCCCGCCGACGATGACCACACCCTCGCGGACCGCGTGCAGCACCGCGTCGTGGTGCTCGTACATCCGGGCCATCTCGGCCGGGCCCAGGCCGTGCGTCTGGCGCCGCAGCCGGCGGCTCACCAGGGCCGTCCCGGCGGTCGCCAGGGCCAGCGCCACCGCGCCCGCGCCGAGGACGAACGGGAGCTGCCGGTCGAAGGCGCTGCTCACCGCGGCGACCTTGATGCCCGAGGACACCGCGCCGACGATCCGGCCCCGGTCGTCGCGGACCGGCACCACCGCCTGCACCTCCTCGCCGAGCGGGCCGTGCACGCTCTCGATGGTGACCTTGCCGTCCTTCAGCGACGGGTCGACGGTGCCGACGAAGTGCTTGCCGATGCGGGAGGGGTCCGGGTGGGTGTAGCGGATGCCGTTGCGGTCGGTGACCACGACGAAGTCGACGCCGCCGCGGTGCCGGGCGTCCTCGGTCAGCGGCTGGAGGACGGACGACGGGTCGGGGCCCGCCATGACGGCCGGCAGCCCGGGGGCGTGCGCGAACGCCTCGGCGGCGGCCAGCGAACGGTCGCGGGCCGCCTGGAACCTGTCGGTCCGCGCCTGGAAGAGCAGGGTGCCGACCGCGGCCACGACGAGCAGCAGCACGATGAGCACCTGCAGCACGAACATCTGGCCGGCGACGCTACGGGTGCTCGCCACCCGCCAGCGCCCCGCCGACGCCCCGCGCGGCCGCTGGCGCCACTGCCGCCGCTCTCGCCGTTCACCCACGGGCGATCGTCGTTCACCCACGGGCGAGCCGGCGGGCCGGCGGCCCGACGGCCTCCAGGAGCGGCCCCGGATTCGGGCCATGTTCCATGTCTACCCCGCCGCCTCGCGCGGCGCGAATGATGGCCGCCGCGCGAGGGGCGTCCGGGGCCGGGGGCCGAGCCGGGGCCGGGGCCGGGGTCACCACTCCTCGTCCGCCAGACCGGCGTCCCGGTCCTCGTCGCTGACCACCTGCTGCAGGGCGTCCTCCTTCATCTGCTCGATCTCGTCCGCCACGTCGCGTTCGGAGAGGGTCATCGGCCGGCTCCTCTGTCGGCTCGGAGGAAGGCTGGGGAGAGGTCCGCGGCGGCGCGCCGCACGCGCTCCCCATCCCACACGCGGACGGGGCACGGCGCAGCCCGCCGCCCCTCGAACGGGTGATATCGCGAAGAACGCGCCCGTGGGAAGGGGTGGCGGGCCACACCGTGCCGGATCAGGTCAGCTCTGCGGACGGCGTCCGTGGTTGGCCGCGTGGTTGCGGCGGGCGCGCTTCTTGCGGCGGCGCTTCGAGGACATGGGACCTCCTCGGTCGTTCGGTGCGGTGCGGTTTCCGATGGGGCTCCTTACCGGATTCCACGTTTCCACACCGGTTTCCCGGCTGCCACGGGAGACTTCCGCCGACGCCTCGGCCTCGCGGCTATCCCGCGGCCCGGAAGACGAGCACGGTGTTGTGCCCTCCGAAGCCGAAGGAGTGGCTCACCGCCACCTCGACCCGCTGCTTCCGGGGCTCGCCGTGCACGACGTCGATGGAGAGCGCCGGGTCGAGCCGGCCGTGGTTGCCTGTCGGGGGGACGAGGCCGTGCTGGACGGTGAGCACGGTCACGGCGGCCTCCACGGCACCGGCGGCGCCGAACGTATGACCGGTCACGCCCTTGGTGGCGGTGACGCTGGGGCCGTGGGGGAGCAGGTCCTGAATCACCCGCCCCTCGATCAGGTCGTTGAGCGGCGTCCCGGTGCCGTGCGCGTTGACGTGATCCACGTCGGCCGCCGCCAGCCGCGCGTCGGCCAGGGCCAGCCGCAGCGCCCGCCGGACACCCGCGCCTTCGGGGTGCGGGGTGGTGGGGTGGTGGGCGTCCGTGGTCGAGCCGCAGCCCGTGAGCAGGGCGCGCGGCACCACTCCTCGCGCTCGCGCGTGCTCCGGGCGCTCCAGCACCAGGACGGCGGCCCCCTCGCCCATCACCAGGCCGTCGCGGTCGGCGTCGAAGGGGCGGCAGGCGGCGGCCGGGTCGTCGCGGCGGCGGGAGAGGACGCCCAGGCGGTCGAAGGCGACGACGTTGAACGGGGTGAGGGACGCTTCGGCGCCGCCTGCCAGGACGATGTCGCAGAGGCCGGCGGACAGCCAGAGCCGGGCCAGCGCCAGCGCGTCCGCCCCGGACGCGCAGGCGGTCACCGTGGCCATGCTGGGACCGAGGGCGCCGTACTCCAGGGCGACTTCGGCGGCGGCCATATTGATCAGACGCATGGGATGGGCCAGGGAGGAGACGCTGTTCGCGCCCCGTTCTCGCAGCCGCGCCTGCTGGAGACCGGCGCTCACGTCCCCGCCGCTGCTGCTCGTCATGACGACGCCGACACGGGACGCGTCCCACAGGGCGGGATCGAGACCGGCGTCGGACAGGGCCTCGCCGGCCGCCAGCAGAGCCACTTGGACGAAGCGGTCGAGGCGCCAGGCCTTGCGCCGCAGCGGGGCGAGGGCCTGGGCCAGGCCGGGTGGGAACGAGGCGCAGAAGTCCACCGTGTGTCCCTTGAGTTCGGGTGCACGTGTCGCGGTACCGGTGCCGGCGCAGACGGCGTCCCACGTCGCGTCACGGCCGATGCCTCCCGCGGTGAGCATGCCGACGCCGGTGACGGCCGCCTCCGTTACGCGCATCACCTCGCCTCCTCGGCCGGAGCGGGGGAGGCCTCCGCCCGCAGGGAGCGCAGGAGCCCTACCACGTCGGCGAGAGTGGCCTCACCGGGCACATCGACGTCGGCCATCGGGAAGCCGAGGCGGTCCTGCAGGATCAGTGACAACTCGGCGCGCGCGAGCGACTCCATGTCCAGGTCGCTCAGCCGCGTCGTCGGACCGACCTCCGTGCGCGGAATGCCGAAACTGTCCTCCAGGATGCCGGTCAGGACGACATAGAGATCGGACATGGCGAACCCTCTCCTCCGCTCGGGTGCTCGGGACGGCCCGGCGGTCACAGCCGCAGCCGCAGGAAACCCAGGCTCACACCGCTGGCGACGCCGACGAGCAGAACGGTGTCGCCCCGGCTCACCCGCCCTTCGCGGAGTGCGAGGTCCAACTGGAGTGGCAGGGTGGCCGATCCGGTGTTGCCGTGGGTCGTGATGGTGGTCGTCAGCCGTGCCCGGGGGATCCCGACGGCGGCGCACACGTCCTCGGCGGTCGCCTCGTTCGCGATGTGGGCGCAGCACAGGGAGACGTCGGCACCGACGGCCGCCGGGTGCCCGCCGGAGGGTGTCGGCGGCCGCGTGGCGAGTCCGAATGCCGTCCGGGTCATGGCGGGCAGGTCGAAGCGGCGCGGCGGAGTCCGCCACGGGGCACCGGGCAGCGGTACCGCGCCGGCGGTCCACGCCGAGGAGACCGCGCGCATGTCGAAACCGAGCAGGCCCGGTTCGTCCGCCGCCTCCAGCAGGACGGCCGCCCCGGTGTCCGAGATGGTGTACCGGGCCATGGAGTCCATGAAGTCACCGGGCCCGGTCACCGGGACCGAGGCGAAAGGGGTCAGCCGCTCCCCGCAGCAGACGAGGACACGCCGGTACGCTCCCGTCCTGATCAGCGCGTCACCGGTCTCCAGTCCGCTCAGGAAGCCGTTGCAGGCGTTCTTGACGTCGAACGCCGGGCAGGTGGCGCCCAGCCGGGCGCTCACCACATGGGCGGTGGCCGGTTCCAGCAGGTCGGAGGAGATCGCCGCGAAGATGATCAGATCCAGGTCGGCGGCCCGGACGCCCGACTCCGCCAACGCCCTCTCGGCGGCGGGGACCGCCAGCCCGGACGGCGGTGCGCCGTCCGGACCCACGTACCGGTGGGCGACGCCGGTGATCCGGCGGATCATTCCACGGGGCACGCGGAAATCCGGACTGCTCTTTTCGATGAGATCCTCGAGTTCCTCCGTGGGCATCCGCCGTTCCGGCAGAAAGGAAGCCACGGCGGCGATGCGGGAATAGGGATGCGGTGTCAAATCCCCTTCTCTTCCGTCGAGTCGACCAGTAGGGGCCCCACCATCTATACCCCGTCGGAGAGACGGAAACCGGAGAACGGTCGGTATGAAAATCCGACGGATTCCCGGTCGATGGATGCCTTCTCGCGGAGGGGAATCCCGGCCGCGCGTCACGGGTATTCATGGAGGCGGTTTCCCCATGAACACCGTCCGCGACCCGGGGAGTTCGTATGCGCAGTGTGGTCGTCACCGGAGCGAACAGCGGGATCGGCAGGGCGGCCGTCATCGCGTTGGCCCGCAGCGGCCTCGACGTGATCGGCACGGTACGGACCGAGGAGAAGGCGGGGGAGTTCACGGCGTCCCTCCGGGACGCCGATGTCTCCGCGCGGACCGTCCTGCTGGACGTCGCCGACCCCAAGAGCTGTGAGGCGGCCTTCGCCGAGATCGACGAGCTGACCGCCGGCGGCCCCTGGGCCGTCGTCAACAACGCGGGCGTCCAGCTCATGGGCGCGGTCGAGGACGTCACGGACGACGAGGCGCGGCACATTCTGGAGGTCAACCTGCTCGGCGCGGCCCGCGTCTGCCGGTGGGCGCTGCCCGCGATGCGCCGTCGGGGCGCCGGGCGCATCGTCAACGTCACGTCCCTGGCCGGGCTGATGGCCGCGCCGTTCAACGGCTGGTACGCCGCGAGCAAGCACGGGCTGGAGGCGTTGAGCGACTCCCTGCGCATGGAGAACGCCCGTTTCGGAGTGCGGGTCAGCCTCGTCGAACCGGGCTACTACGAGACGCGGATGATCCCGCTGGGAGCCGGCCGGCTCATGCGGCTGGCCACCGAGGGCGACTCGTCCCACCAGAACGCCTACGTCGTGGCCCTGGGCGGGCTGGCCCGGCGGCGGCCCTTCCCGCCGGCGGAGGAGGCGGCGGACGCGATCCGCCGGGCCGTCGGCGAGCGGCGCCCGGCCGCGCGCTACCGCGTCGGGCGCGAGACGCTGTTCGTCCGGGCGGCCCGCTGCGTACCGTCCGCGCTGACCGACGGCCTCCTGCGCCGGGCGGCCGGGCTGTACGGACCGGTGCCGCCCGGCCTCGGGGGATGAGCCCCGGCCTCAGCCGTTCCCTGGCGTGAGCACCATGCAGGAAGCCGCCACCCCCTGCCCGCCGTTGACGACGAGCAGGTGCTCGCCCGGCGCCACGACGGCTCGGCGCCGGGCGAACTCCAGGTTGGCGAGCGCGTCGCCCGCCCCGAGGTGGCCGGTGTGCGGGTCGGGGACGGACGCCTTCTCCCGCAGGGGCGCGGGGAGGACGGGCCGGACGAACGTCTCGGTGAACGGCGTGGCCAGCCGCGGCAGCAGGACGGCCGTGATGCCCGGGTCGGCCGCGTCCAGGTTCGCGTCGGCCAGGGCCTCCTCCACCACCGAGGTCAGACAGGCGCCGAACCGCTCCACGCTGTGCGCGGCCTCCTTCAGCCGGCGTTCGTCCTGGGGGCCGTCGGCGCCCGGCAGCCGGTGCCGCAGGTCCTGACCGGCCTCCATGATGTCCGCGCAGGTGTGGGCGCGGCTCACCAGGGAGCGCAGGGCCAGCCGCCCGGGCCCCCGGCACAGCACGACGGCCGCCGCCCCGTCCCCGCCGACCATCATCGTGGGCGCGGTCCAGCGCTGGCTGCCGTACTCCTCGAAGGTGTCGGACGACACGGCCGCCGCGAGGCCGATCCGGTCGTCGGTGAGCATCCGCGTCACCACCGTCTCCACGGCGGCGGCCCCGCCGTTGCACGCCTGGACGACGCCGACGGTCGAACAGTCCCCGACGGACAGCTCCTTGGCCAGCCGGAACGGCGGCGAGTACGGGGCGTTTCCCGCGCGGAGCACCCAGGCGTACGCCAGGGCGTCGAGGTCCTCCGGTGCACGGCCGGCCTCGGCCAGGGCCCGGCGGACCGCCTCGGCGGCCATGAACTCCGGCGTCTCGCCCCGGGTCCGGGGCACCTCGGTGACATCGGGCGGCGCGTCCCGGACGTCGTCGAGCACCCCGTCGATCACCGCGTCCTCCACCGAGCTCCGGCCGGCGGGCAGCCACAGGGCGCTGGACAGGACTCCGACGGCGGACGCGATACGCATGCTGCTCCTTCTGTGGCGGGGGAGTTCAGGGCTCACGGACGACGGGGGCGCGGCGGCGGCCCGGCAGCCACCAGTTCCAGCGGCCCGCCAGCGTCATCAGACCGGGAACGAGGACGCCGCGGACCAGGGTGGCGTCGACCACGACGCCCACCGACAGACCGGTGCCGACCATTTTCAGCGTGGTGATGTCGGAACTCGTCAGCGCCACCATCGCGCACACCACGATCAGTGAGGCCGCCGTCACCAGCCGGCCGGTGCGCTCCACGCCGTGGACCACGGAGGCGGTGTTGTCACCGGACGCCAGATAGGACTCGCGGACGCGGGCGAGGAGGAACACCTCGTAGTCCACGGACAGGGCGTAGGCCACGATCAGCGCCAGCAGGACCAGGGTGCCGTCGAGGAAGCCGGCGGCCGGGATGCCGCCGAACAGGAAACCAAGATGGCCGTCCTGGAAGACGTGGACCAGGCAGCCGAGGCAGGCGCCCAGGCTCACGGCCGCCACGGCCACAGCCTTAAGCGGGATCAGCAGACTGCGGGTGAACAGGCCGAGCAGCAGCGCGGTCACGGCCGCCGCCGCCCCGCAGGCGAGGGGCAGGGCGCCGACGAGCGCGTCCCGGGTGTCGGCGGCCCGCACCGCCTCGCCGCTCACCCGGCTCCGGCCGCCCGGCGCGGACAGCGCCCGGACGTCCCGGGCCAGCCGCTGGGCCTCCGGCGCGGCCGGGCCGGCGCGTGAGACGACGGTGAGCAGCGGGCCGCCCGGGGTGGCGTACCGCGCGGACGCCCCCTCGGGCAGGGGCCGGCGGGTGGCGCCGATGTAGCGGCCCGTCGCGGTACGGACCTCGGCCGCGCCGGGGAGGACCGCCAACCGCCGCGCGTGAGTGTCGAGTTCGGCGCGCTCCGTGCCGGGCGGCAGTCCGACGGTCAGGACGCGGTCGGGCGCCGGCGAGAAGTCCCGTTCCAGCCGCTGGGCGGCGCGGTACGGGCCGCTCTCCGCCGACAGGGAGCGGGCGTCGCCCGGGGCGAAGCGGACGTGCCCCGACGGCAGGGCGAGCAGGGCGAGGACGGCCAGGGCGCCGGCCGAGCACAGCACGGGCCGCCGGCACACGGTCGTCGCGATCCGCCGCCAGGCGCCGGACCGCTCCGGACCGGCCGGGCCGGCCCGCCGGAGCCGCGCGAACAGGTCCCACCGCTCCAGGTGGCCGTCCCAGGCGCGCAGCAGCACGGGCACCAGCAGCACGGCCACCGCCGCGGACAGCGCGGCGACCAGGAGGACGGCCACGGTGACGGCGCGCAGGAAGCCGAAGGGGACGGCGAACAGGGCGCACGAGGACAGGGCGACGATCCCGGCGGACACCACCACCGTCCGTCCCGCCGTGCGCCGGGCGCGTGCCACGGCCTCCGGGAGCGGGACGCCCGCCGCGCGCTCCTCGCGGAAGCGCGTCACCACGAACAGGCCGTAGTCCACGGCCAGTCCGAGCCCCAGCGCGCAGGAGATGTTCGCCGCGTAGACGGAGATCTCCATGGCGGCGGCCAGCGCGCCCAGGCAGGCCAGCGCCCCCACCACCGCGAGCACCCCGGTGATCAGCGGGATCAGGGCGGCCACCGCCGAACGGAAGACGAACAGCAGGACGAGGGCGGTCAGCGGGAGAGCGATGAGCTCGCCGGTCAGCAGGTCGCGGCGGCTCTCCCGCAGCCCTTCGGCGCTCACCCAGGCGGGCCCGGCGGCCGCGACCGCGACCGGGCCGCGCTCGCCGGTCAGCCGGGGAACGAGCGTACGGGCCGTCCGGGTGGCCGTGCCCTCGTCCGCCGCGAGGTCCACGGTGACCAGGGCGGTACGGCCGTCCCGGGCGCGCAGGGCGGGGTCCTTCACCGTCCAGTAGGAGGCCGCGGAGACGACCCCCGGGGCGGCGGCCACCCGCCGCTCCAGGGCGCGCCCCGCCTCGGCCACGGGCGCGGAGTCCACGTCCGCCGTCCGCGACACCGGGCTGACGAGCAGGACCAGGTCCGGGTCCGCGGCCCCGTAGCGGGCGCCGAGCACGGCGTCGTCCGCGCGGAGGGCGGTGCCGTCGGGCAGGAAACCGCTGTTGGCGAGCCGGCCGAGACCCGTCAGGCCGGCCCAGCCCAGGAACGCTACGGCGACCGCCGCGACGGCGAGCACCACACGAGCCGAGCGTGTCATACGCATCCCCCGGTCCCCTCCGGCGCCGAACGGCCGCCGCCCCTCTGTCCCTTCCCTCTTTTCGCGGACGGTCCGACCCCGGGGAGAAAGAAAAATTCCCCGCCTTCCGCGAAGAAAATGAAGTGATGGTCGGACAAGCACGCCCGTGAATTCCCACGTGATTCCCCGGGTATGTTCCGCGAATGCGGCGTATCGCAGTCATAGGGGCGGGAGCGGCCGGTGCGTGCGTGGTCGAAAGTCTCGCCGCGACGCTGACCGGACCCTGCGAGCTGACCGTACTGGACGGCGCTCCCTTCCCCTGGCGCGGCCGGGCCTACCAGCCCGACGGCCCCGACGTCATCACCAACATTCCCCTGTCCCACATGTCCCTGCGGGCCGCGGACCCCACCCACGCCCTGCGCCGGCTCGCCGCCCGCGCCCCCGGATCCGTCGACGCCCACGGCCTCACCGCCCGCGCCCTCTACGGCGACTACCTGGCCGAGACGCTCTCCCGGACCTGGCGCCGGCTCGCCGGCCGGGGCTGGCGGCTGCACGCCGTCCCCGCCCACGTCCGCCGACTGGTCCCGGAGGGGGACGGGACGCGGGTGACGACGGCCGACGGGCGGGACGGGCACTTCGACCACGTCGTCCTCTGCGCCGGCCCGGCCGCCCCGGCGGATCCGTACGAGCTCGCCGCCGCCCCCCGCTACGTCGCCGTGCCCTTCCCCCTCGCCCGCACCCTGCGCGACGTCGGACCTGACGACCGCGTGGGCGTCCTCGGCTCCGGACTGACGGCCGTGGACATCGTCGCTGCCCTGGCGGCCCGCGGCCACCGGGGGCCCGTGCTCCTGGCGTCGCGGAGCGGCCTGCTGCCGTCCGTGGCCCCGGCCGGACCGCCGCCGCCCCTCCGCCACCTGACCCTGCCGCGCCTGGAGGCACTGGCGGCCGCCGAAGGCCGGCCGGTCTCCCGGGAGCTCCGGGCGCTGCTCACCGCCGAACTGCGCGACGCCGGCTGCCCGGAGACCACGTTGTGGAGCGAACTGGCCGCCGGAGAGCCGCCCTTCGAGCGGCTGCGCCGCCGACTGGCCGACCCCGGGGCCGGCGGGGCCGCCCTCGCCGTCCTCCGCCAGGCCCTCCCGCGGTTCGCCGGACAGGCGTGGGCCCTGCTGCCGGAGGACGAACAGGCCGCCCTGTGGAACCGCTTCGGCCGCGCCGTCACCAGCCTGTGCTGCCCCATGCCCCGGCACCGGGCGGAGCTGCTGTTGCGCCTGCACGACGCGGGCCGGCTGCGGGGCGCGGACGGCCTGACGCGGGTGACGCCGGCCCCGGGCGGCGGATTCGACCTTGTGGCCCACGGCACCGCACACCACGTGGACGTCCTCTTCAACGCGCTCAACCCGGGTGCCCCCGGCTCCGGTTCGCCCAGCGCGGCGGAGGCCTCCGTCGCCGTGCTCCCCGGGGCCGCCCACCCGCTCGGCGGCCTGCGCACCGAGCGGCGCACCCACCGCGTCCCCGGGGCCGGCCTCGGGCCGGCGGCCCTCCACGCGCTCGGCCACGCCACCCGCGGCGGGGTCCTCTTCCACTTCGGCATGCCCAGCCTCGTCCACCAGAGCGGGCTCGTCGCCCGCGATCTGGCCGCCGCGGACGGTCCGTTCCGCGACGGCCGGACGGTCAGCGCAGCGGCACGTCGACCCAGGACGGCGAGTCCGCGGACGACGAGACCTCCACCGGGGCCAACGGCCGGTTGCGGGACAGCACCTGGGAATCCGTCGTCCCGATCACCAGCCCCACGCGGTGGCCCGCGGGCAGGTCGTAGGCCGTCGGCCTGAGCGGGAATCCGGCGGTGAACGCCCGGCCCGGGACCTGCCCGTCGAAGGTGTACGGCGCCCAGGTCATCAGCCGTCCCATGCCCAACCGGTCCACGTCGAGGAGGTAGACCACGAGCGTCCCCCGGGCGGCGGAGGGGGTGACCGTGAGGCGTACGCGGGGCGTGCCGCGCACGGGCCACGGCGCGTCCGGCCGCTCGGAGGCCCACACCGCCCCGGTACCGCGCGGGACCAGGGCCAGCGGCCGGGGCACCTGGGCCCCGGCGACGGACTCCAGGAACCGCTGGACGGCGATGACCCCGCTGTCCGCCACCGTGCCGAATCCGGCCGTCAGCCGCGTTCGCGCCGCCGCTCCCGGGACGTCCGTCAGAGCGCCGCCCGCCCCCAGGTGCAGCCGGCGGGTCGTCCGGGTCATCGCCGCCCAGCTCGGGTACCCCTCGAAGGGCCGGGCCGCGCCGAAGAGGGGACCGCTGTTCACCGGCTTCACCAGCAGGGGCGGCTCGGCGTCCACCCCGTTGGGCACGCCCCGGAGCGCGTGGTCGAGCCAGCGGAAGGCGGATTCCCACACCTCGTTCGGCAGCACGGCTCCGCCCAGCTCGGCTCCGACGTGGTCCCCGGGCCGGATCTCCATGCGCTTCGGGCCCCGGAGCCGGTCGAAGAACTCGCCCTTCGACCCCAGGGGCGTGTAGCTGTCACCCCATGCCTGGGCGATGAACAGGGCCGTGCCCCGCCGGTTGTACCGGTCGAGGTAGGTGACCGCCGAGCGGGGCGCGGCCCAGGCCTCCAGCCGGCGGGCGTCCTGGGCCATCACGTCGCGGAGCGGGCCGCCGCGGTCGTCGGACGCGCCGCGGACGGCGCCCGTCAGCGCGTACCCGAGTCCGGGCGGCAACGGGGTGCCGTTGGACCACAGCACCTCTCTCGTGTCCGTCCAGCCGCTCAGCGCGGCGGCGGCCGAGACGCGCGCGTCGGCCGCCGCGCCGAGCAGGCTCAGCGCCCCGCCGTACGAGAGGCCCAGCGTGCCGATGCGGCGGGCGTCGGCCGTGGTGTGGGCCAGCGACCAGTCGATGACACGGGACACGTCCGCCTGGTCCAGCGGGCCGGTCAGGTCCGACCGGCCGCCCGAACCCCCGTGTCCCCGGGCCGCGTACAGGACGACGGTGTAGCCGCGGCGGGCCAGGGCGAGCTGGCTCCTGCGGAAGAAGGACTCGTCGACCAGCCAGGACCGGACGAAGACGACCAGGGGGTGGCTGCCGGGAGTGCCGGGCTCGGCGGCGCTGCCGCGCAGCGGAACGCCGCCCTGCCCCGGGATGACGACCGGACGGACGGTCACCCGTTCCGGCCCGTCCGCCCGCACGGCCGGTACGGGCCAGGAGAGCGCGGTGGCGGCGGCGACGGCCAGCGCGCCGGCCGCGCGCCGGAGTCTTCGGCCCGCCCGGCGCCGGGCGGGGGACAGGGAGCGGGGGAGGCGGAGACGGATCATGGATTCCCTTCGGTCGTCGTCGGGGGCGGGAGCGCGGTGTCACGGATTCCCGGCCGGGACTCCGGCGTCCGTGGGCGTGCCGCGACCGAGCCGGGTCAGGGCCCGCTCCGCGAGGCTGGTGATGCTCCTCGCGTCCATGAGCTCCACCGCCGGGATCTCGCATCCCAGCCGGCGCGCGAGGACGCCCACGAGCTCGGCCGCCATCAACGAGTCCAGGCCCAGCCGGTCCAGTGGCCGCTGCCGGTCGAGCCGGCCGGGGTCCGTCTGCAGGACGTCGGCGATCGCCCGGCTCACGGTCTCGGCCACCAGCTCGCGCGCCTCGTCGGGGCCGGCCTCGGCCAACCGCCGCCGCAACCGCCGTGCGGAGTCCTCCCGTTCGGTCCGCGCCAGGGTGAACAACCCCGCGAAACGGGGTGTCGAGACCACCGGGAAACGCGTGGCCAGCCGCGCCCAGTCCGGCCGGGCGGCGGAGACCGCCGTGGCGTCCGCCGCGAGCAGCGTGTCGAGCTCGGAGCACGCCTCCGCCGCGGTCAGGGCCCCCAGACCGGAACGGACCAGGACGGTGTCCAGCCCGGTCCTGGACACGTACCCGGTGTCGCCGATGACCCCCCAGGCGACGGAGAGGCCGTGGCGTCCGGCCGCCCTGCGGGACCGGGCCAGGGCGTCCAGGAAGAGGTTCCCGGCCGCGTAGCCGGCCTGGTGGTTGTTGCCGACGACGGCGGCCAGGGAGGTGCAGCAGACGAAGAAGTCGAGCGGGTCGCCGGCGGTGGCGGCGTCCAGCAGCAGGCCGCCCAGCATCTTGGGGGCCAGCGCGGTGCGGATGCGGTCCTCGGTGAGCTCGGCCAGCGGGGCGTCGTCCAGGGCGATCGCGGCGTGCACGACCCCCTTGAGCGGCCGGCCCGCCACCCGGGCGTCCCGCACCAGCGCGGCCACGTCCGCCGGGTCGCACACGTCCGCGGCGCGGACCGTCGCCCGCGCCCCGCGGCCGGCCAGCTCGTCGACGAGCTCCCGGGCGCCCGGTGTGGCCTCGCCCCGCCGCCCGGCCAGGACGAGATGACGCGCGCCGCTGTCGGCGAGATGCCGGGCGAACGCCGCTCCGAGCCCGCTCAGCCCGCCGACGACGAGGTAGGACGCGTCGGGGTCCGGCCCTGGGGGCGTCCGGTCCGTCCCGACCGGCGGCGGTTCGTCGAAGGTCACCACCACCTTGCCCACGTGCCGGGAGTGGCGCAGGGCCCGGAACGCCTCGTAGACCCGGTCGGCTGGATACTCCTCCCGGGGCAGTGGCGCGTAGGCGCCCTCCCGCACCCGGTCGAACACCTCGCAGGGCACCTGCGGCGGCAGGGCGTCGGCCTGGAGCAGCTGGTTGAGGTCCATCGCGAAGAACGAGAGGCTCCGGTGGAACAGCGCCATCGGCAGTCGGCCGTCCCCCTCGATGTCCCGCTTGCCGAGCTCGACGAACCGGCCGCCGGCCCGCAGCAGTTCGGCACTGCGCACCAGGGCCTCCCCGGCGAGGGAGTTGAGCACCACGTCCACGCCGCGGCCGTCCGTCAGCTCCCGGACCTGCCGGGGGAAGGCCAGGTCGCGGGAGTCCAGGACGTGCTCGGCGCCCAGCAGCCGCAACAGGTCCCGTTTGGCCGGGGTACCGGCCGTGGCGATCACCCGGGCGCCGCGGGCGCGGGCGAAGCGCAGCGCGGCGAGGCCGACGCCGCCGGCCGCGCCGTGCAGCAGGAGCGTCTCACCGGGGGCGAGCCGGGCGAGGTGCTCCAGCGCGTGGTGGACGGTCAGCCAGACGACGGGCAGGGTGGCCGCGGCGGCGAAGCCCATGCCGTCGGGGATCCGGCCGGTCAGCCGCCGGTCGGCGACGACGTGGGAGGCCAGGGAGCGGGGTGCCATGGCGCACACCCGGTCGCCCGGGGCCAGGCCGGTGACCTCGGGGCCGACGGCCGTGACCACGCCCGCGCACTCCAGCCCCAGGCACTGCCCCTGTTCGGTGACCGACGCCGAGCCCGGACGCAGCAGCCCCACGCTCTCCATCACGTCCCGGTAGTTGAGCCCCGCCGCGCGTACCTCGATGCGTACGCCGTGCGGGCCCGTGGCGGGCGGTGCGGCCGGGGCCCAGGCCAGGCGGTGGGAGAGGCCGGGATCGTGTACTTCGAGCCGGTAGGGTGCGGGCCGGGACTCCCGCCGGGGCGGGGGCAGGGGCCGGACCCGGGCCGCGAACCGGCCGCCCGGGGTGAGCAGGACCTCGTCCTCGTCGTCGGGGTCGAGCAGGTCCAGGGCCAGGCGTTCCACGCCGGTGCCGGGGGCGACGGCGATCCGGCGGACCGTGAGGGCCGGGTGCTCGGTGGCCAGGCAGCGGGCGGCGGCCCAGGGCACGGCGTCGTCGGGGCGGACGGCCTCCGCCGGGCCGGGCAGCACGGCGCCGGCCGGGGTGACCAGCCACAGCGCGGAGACGGGCGCGGCTCCGGGGACGGCGTAGGCGCGGGCGAGGGCGGCCAGGACGGCGGTCCTGCGCACGGCGTGCGCGGTGCGGGCGGCGGGGTCCGCCGGCAGCGGCTCCCCGTCCGTCAGCAGGACCACCCGGCACGGCTCCTCTCCCGCCGGTGCCGCCCAGGCCCGGGCCCAGCCGGCGGCGTCCCGGGGCGGTGCGGTGCGGTGCACGGCGGCGCCGGCGTCGGCCAGCAGGGCGGCGAGTTCGCGGGCGGGCGCCCCGTCGGGCTGTTCTGCGGCGATCACCCAGCGTCCCTTGGCGGGCGGCGGGGGAGCGGGACGGGCGACGGCGCCGCCCCGGGGGCGCCGCCCGGTCAGCACGGTGGTGGTGGGGGTGGGATCCGCCGGATCGGCGCCCAGGGCCATGACGTCCTCGAAGCCGCAGACCGTCAGCAGTTCCTCCCACCGCTCGGGCGGCAGAAGAGGCGAGTCGGGCCGCAGGCCGGTGTCGGTGAAGGACCAGAACTCCTCCAGGGGACCGAAGAAGGCGGCGGTCGAGGCGGTGTCGTGCATCTCGACGGCCACCAGGAGTCCGCCCGGCGCCAGCAACCGGGCCAGCCCGTCCACCGCCTGCCGCACGTCCCGGGCGACGTGCAGCGAGTGGTGGGCGACCACCACGTCGAACGACGCCTCGGCGAATCCCTGCCCGCCGGCCGGGCGGTTGAGGTCGAGGAGCTCGTAGCGGATGACGTCGTGGCCGGAGAAGCGGCGCCGGGCCGTCGGGAAGAAGGCGGGCGAGACGTCGGTGAAGACGTACTCCGTCCGGTCGGCGGGCAGCACGTCGACCAGCCGGTCGGTCATCCCGCCGGTGCCGCCGCCGACCTCCAGGACGCGCAGCGGCCGGTCGGCGGGCCAGCCGGCGACCACCGCCCGAAGCAGTTCCCGGGCGGCGCCCAGCCGGTTCTCCATGAACGGCAAGTGGCTGTAGAACCGGTCGATGAGATGCCGGTCGGGATCGGCGAAGAGGATCTCCCGGGGGTCCAGGCGGCCGCGCAGGACGTCCGCGAGGTGCGTTCCGCACCGGGCGTACAGCGTGAAGAGGGGCGCCGCTCCTGGGAACGCGCGGAGGGCGGCGTCCAGGACGGGGCCGGGACGCGGCGCGGCGGCGGCCCGCCAGCGCGGCGGTCGGCCCGGTGCCTCCGACAGCCGGGTCAGCAGCCCGTGCTCCGCCGCGACGGGCAGCAGTGCGGCCACGAAGCGGCGGTGCCGGTCCGCCATCCCCGCCGCGACCAGGTCGTCAAGCGAGAAGGCCGCCGCGCTGTCGGCCCCCGCCTCCGCCGGCAGCCGCAGCACCGCGGCGGCCGTGAAATGGGCGATGGTCTCCAGGACCCGCAGGCGACAGGCCCGGTCCCGGGTCTCCCTGGCGAGAGCGTCGGCCGTCGCGTGCCACCGGCCGACCGCGGCGGCGAGCTCCCGGGCCGGGGGCAGCGGGGCGTCGGCGGCCGGGTGGGGGAGGCGGGGATGGTGCCTGGCCCGCAGGGTCTCGGCGCAGCGGAGCACCGGCGCGGCGCCGCCTGCCGCGAAGCGGCGGACCCGTGCCCCGGTGAACTCCACGGCCGTCCGGCCCTGTGCGTCGAGGAGGACGGCGTCGAAGACCGTCTCGGCGGGCCCGCGCTCGCGCAGCCGCAGCCGGATCCGGCCGCGCGCCGACGGGCTCCGCCACATCCGCACCCGGTCGATCGAGGCGGGCAGGAACGGTGTATCGGTCCCGCCGACCGGGAGCAGCAGCGGATTGACGGCCTGGAGGACGGCGTCCAGGATCACCGGGTGGGCCCGGAGCCCGTCGAGGGCCACTCCCGCCGTGTAGTCGGCGTGGACCTCGCGGTCGTCGAACCGGAGCCGGTCGAGGACCCGGAAGGCGGGCCCGTAGGACACCCCGCAGTGGACGGCCCGGGCGTAGTGCTCCGCCGCGCCCCACACCCGGACGTCCCGCCCGGCGGGTTCCGGCGGGCCGGCGGGTTCCGGTTCGGGGTCCAGCAGCGGCCGGACCCGGGCCCGGGCGTGCAGCCGCCAGTCACCCGCGCCGTCCGGCCTGGCGGAGAATCGGAAGAGGTGGTCCTCGTCGGAGAGCGCGACCTGGAACCGCACTGTCGCCGCGTCGTCCTCCTCCGGCAGGGGCAGGGCCCGCGCGAAACGCAGGCCGAGCACCTCCACGGGCCCGTCGAAGGTCTCCCCGGCGGCCGCGAACGCCGCCTCCAGATAGGCGGCGCCGGGCAGGACGACGCTGTCGCCCACCCGGTGGTCGTCCAGCCAGGGCAGCAGGGCGGGGTCCAGCGGGCCCGACCAGGACGGTTCGAGACCGGGCAGGCGGGTGCCGAGCAGGGGGTGCGCCGGGGGCGCGTCCCCGTCGGTGGGGGAGAGCCACCACCCGGGGTCGCCGTTCCAGTGCCGTTCGCGCTGCCAGGGGACGGGGGGCAGGTCGACGACTCGGCCCGGCCGGGGGAAGTGCGCCCCCCAGTCGACCCGTCCGCCGTACGCGAGGACCTGGGAGACGGCCCGGCGCGTCTCCTCGACGCCGTCGCCGTCGCGGGTGCACGTCCGGACGACCGCGGGACGGCCGCCGTCTGGGCCGGTGAGCCGGGTGAGGTAGCCGGCGGTCACCGGGTGCGGGCCGATCTCCACGAACACGTCGCAGCCTTCGCCCAGCAAAGTCCGCGCGGCGGCGCCGAACAGCACCGGGCGGCGTACGTTGTGCCACCAGTACGTGGTGTCGAGGGCGGCCCCGGGCAGCAGGCCGCCGGTCACGGACGAGGCGAAGGGAACGGACCCGGCGGCGGCGCCAACGTCGCCCAGCAGCTCGCGTAGCGGCTCCTCCACCGGGTCCATCGCCGGGGTGTGGAAGGCGTAGTCGAGATCCAGCGGGCGGTGGAAGACGCCGCGGGCCGCCAGCCGTTCCCCCAGGTCGGCGAGGTCGGCGGCGTCCCCGGCCAGGGTCACGTCCCGCGGGCTGTTGACGGCGGCCACCACCAGCCGCCCGCCGTACGGCCCGACGGCCGCCCGGGCCTCGTCCTCCGGCAGCCCGACGGCGGCCATCCGGCCCCGTCCGGCGGTGGGCGCCTGGGCCAGGCTGCGCGCGGCCACGACCCGGGCGGCCGTCTCCGCGTCCAGCAGCCCGGCGGTCCGCGCGGCCGCGACCTCCCCGACGCTGTGGCCCAGCACGCCGGCCGGCCGGACGCCCAGCGCGTCGAGCACGGCCACCAGCCCCGACTGCACCGCGTACAGCAGCGGTTGGGCGACCTCGGTCCGCCGCAGCCGGTCCGGCCCGACGGGCTCGGCGAGCGCGTCCAGGACCGACCAGCCCAGGTGGGGGCGGAGGGCGGCGTCGACGCGCTCCAGCTCCGCGCGGAACACCGGGTCGCGCTTGAGCAGATCGGCGCCCATCCCGGACCACTGCGAGCCGTTGCCGGAGAAGGCGAAGGCGATCCCGCCGCACGGCTGCGCACGCCCCGCCGCGGCCGTCCCCACCCGGCGGCCGTCCGCGACGCCGGCCAGGCCCTCGGCGGCCTCCGCCGGACCGGTGGCCAGCACGACCGCCCGGTGGGCGTGGTGCGTCCGGCGGCGGCAGGCGGTGTACGCCAGGTCGGGGAACGCGGCGTCCGGGACCGCCCGCAGCCGGTCGGCCATGCGGCGCGCCGCGACCGTCAGCGCGGGGGCGGTGTGCGCGGTCACCACGACCGGCAACGGGTTCGGGCGGCCGTTGCCCCGAGGGGCGGGCAGGGCCACGGCGCCGGCCCGGGCGTCCGGCGCCGGTGCCACGACGGCGTGCGCGTTGGCGCCGCCGAAACCGAAGCTGTTGACGCCGACGACCGGGCGCGGACGCTCGGCCAGGGGTTCCGAACGCAGCGCGGGGCGCAGGCCGAGGCCGGCGAAGTCGATGGCGGGACTGAGCGGTTCGGCGTGGAGCGTCGGCGGTACCGTGCCGTGCCGGAGCACCAGCAGGGCCTTGACCAGCCCGGCCATGCCCGCCGCCGCCTCCAGATGCCCGAGGTTCGACTTCACCGATCCGACGGGCAGCGCGCCGTCCGCGCGCCGCGAGCCCAGGGCGCGGCCGACGGCCTCGCACTCCACCGGGTCGCCCGCCGGGGTGCCGGTGCCGTGCACCTCCAGGTACACCAAATCGTCCGGGGCGATGCCCGCGCCGCCGTACACCTCCTCCAGCAGGGCCTGTTGGCTCGCGCGGTCGGGCAGGGCCAGGCCGCGCGTCCGGCCGTCGCAGTTCGTGCCCGTGGCCACGATCAGCCCGTGGACGCGGTCGCCGGCCGCGAGGGCGTCGGAGAGTCGTTTGAGTACGACCACCGCCGCGCCCTCGGCGCGGACGTAACCGTCCGCCGCGGCGGAGAACGGCCGGCAGCGGCCGGTGGGCGAGAGCATCGACGCGGCCGAGAAACCGGCGAACCCGAAGGGGTTGAGGAGGACGTTCACCCCGCCGGCCAGGGCCGCCGGGCCGATGCCCGCCCGCAGGTGGGCGCAGGCGCGGTGGACGGCGGTCAGCGCGGACGAGCACGCCGTGTCCAGGGCGACGCTCTCGCCGTGCCAGTCGAAGTGGTGGGAGATCCGGTTGGCGGCGATGGCGGTCGCCATGCCGGTCATGGTGTGCGTGTCGATCGTCCCGGGGCGGTTCGTCTGGAGGTCGCCGTAGTCCCGGGAGGAGATGCCCACGAACACCCCCGTGGCCGTGCCCTCCCACTCCTCGCGGCACAGGCCCGCGTCGTCCACGGCCTCGACGGCCGTCTCCAGCAGCAGCCGCTGCTGGGGGTCGATCCGTGCCGCCTCGCGCGGGGCGATGCCGAAGTAGCCGGCGTCGAACTCCGCGACCGAGTCCAGGAACCCCCCGGCCGCCGTGCGGCTCTTGCCCGGCCGTCGACGCCGGGGGTCCGTGAAGAAACGGGCGTCGAACCGGTCCGGCGGCACCTCGCCCACCAGGTCGCGGCCGGCCGCGAGCGCCTCCCACAATCCCTCGGGGGAGTCGATGCCACCGGGAAAGCGGCAGGCCATCCCCACGACGGCGATGGTGTCGTCCAAGGGGCCGGTCCGGTGGCGGCGGCCACGCCGGGCGTGCTGGGCGTGCTGGGGCACGGGCATCTCCCTTGTCGAAGGCTCTTGCCCTCCTGTCGCTGTGCCGGGCAAGGGAGGCTTTCCGGAGGGCAATTGGCGAAAACCGGGTGCACATCCGTGCGGCGGGGGGAGGGTGGCACGTCCGCGACAGTGTGATGAAGGGCTTATGTGTCCGACGATGGCTCGGGCGCCGCCCTCGGCGCTGCCGGCCCCCCCGCCGGCCGGTTCTCGCCCCCCCCTGCCCGTCCCCCGGCCCCTTCCCCCGCCCCGCACGCGGCCTGGCTCCGCCCACGTCCGCGCCGCCCCGGCGCGCGCCGCTCCGAGCCGGCGCCGGACCGGCGCCGCGTGACGGTACCGGCGGGGCGCCGAGGGCGGCTTTCCGGCGCGGAACGGCGTCGTCACCTCCCCCGCGCGGGCGGGCGGCGACGAGCCGGCGAGGGGGAGGCGGGGTGGCGGGGTTCCGGAGGCGGTGCGGCATGAAAGGGCCGGTACCGGGTCCACCGGCACCGGCTGGGGAGCCCGGCGGCCGACAGGATGCGCGGCGCGTCCCGGCGACCGGGGCGGAGGGGGCGCCACGACCCGGCCACCGGGCGCACGGGCCACCGGACGGCGCGCGGTGGACCGCGCGTGAGTCCGGAGTGCCACTGTCCGCCGTCCGGGGCCGGCGGCGCACCGCGACCGGTCCGGTTCGGCCCCGCCGCTTGCCCCCGCCGCCTACCCCCGCGGCAGCAGCCGCCGCGCCCGTTCCGCCTGCCAAGCGTCTCCCAACGCCTCGAACTCGCCCACGAGTCCGGCCACCAGAGCGTCGTCGCGCGGCCCGGCGTCGTCGAGCAGGCGTATCAGGGTGACGCGGGCGAGCTCGGTCTGGCCCTGGAGGCGGGCCAGGCGGGCCCAGAAGAGCGGGGGTTCGTCCTCCGGGGCGGGGGCGCCGGCGCGGAAGGCGTCCGTCGCCCACCGCACCAAGTCCTTGGCAGAGGAGGGCAGTCCGGGCAGGGCGCCGCGCAGCGTCAGCAGTAGGGCGTGGTCCGCGGCGTCGCCGTACCGGGCCAGCGGGGCGGCCGCCCCCGACAGCAGGTCCGCCGGGTCCCCCGCGCGGACTCCGTGCCGGAGCAGGGCGCGCAGCGACGGCACGTCCTCCGGCCGGTGGTCGTGGCGGACGGCGGCCAGGACGCCGGCCCGGCGCCCCGGGTCTGCTGCGACGGCCTCATGGCAGGCGGTGTCGGCGCGCATCAGCGCCAAGTCGGCGCGGCCCGGGGTGAGGACCGTCTCCCGGACCGGCGCCCGCAGGGTCTCATCCACCTGGTACGCGCAGCCCTCGGCGGCGTTGAGCAGGACGAAGTCGGGCTCCGTGCGCCGCTCCGCGCGCTCCGTGGCGGCGAGCAACTCCCGTGCCGGGCGCGGTCGCAGGCCGAGCCCGGACAGCAGCCGCTCGCGGTCCGCGTCGAACTCCGGGCCGTAGTGCTCCCGGAACTCCTCCTCGCTCTCGGCCAGTCCCCGGGCCAGCGTCGCGTCATCGTCCTCGGACGACAGACAGCCGGCCTCCCCGGGCAGGCCGATGAGGATCTCCAGGGCTTCGTCGAGACTTTCGGCCAGCAGCCCGGCCGAGCCCTCCGAGTCGGCGTGCAGGACCTCGCCGCCCGCTCAGAGGAAGTACGTACCGCCCGAGTCCTCGCCGGCTATCGGCCGCAGCGGCGCGCCGGAGGCCAGCCGTACCTCCTCGACGTGCTCGGCCCGGCCGATGTCGAAGGAGAACGGCCACGCCGCGAGGGCGGCCAGGTCCGGGCGCGCGTGGAGGATGCGCAAGGCGCGGTCACTGTGCGTCATGAAAGCGACCGTAGCAGCGGGGTACGACAACGCCGCCCGGCACGGAGTCCCGGTACGTCTCAGCCCGCGAGCGCCCGGTCGTACCGCTCGGCCTTCGCCTCCGCCCGCCTCCGCCCGCGCCGCCGCACGCCCCGGCGGACGCACCGCACGAGCTCCTCCCCGTAGGGCAGCGCGACGAACGTGCCCACCGCCAGGGCGATCCCGGCCAGGTACTTGCCCGGCAGGGGGCGGCGGCGTGGGACGAGCTTCCAGGCCGTCGGGTCGCCGGCGCCGCCGCGCAGCAGGGACCGCACCTGGTCGGAGTGGAGGCACATCAGGGAGGCCAGGCGGCGAACGGCAGCGACTCCAGGAAGCTGTGGATGTGCTGCTCGACGGGCTTGACGTCCCGTTCGCTGTCCACCGCCGTCCGGACGTCCCACAGCGCCGTCGCCTCGTGGCAGGCCGTCGCGCCCAGCTGCACCGAGAGCAGCAGCGGGTTGACCTCGAAGAGGAGCGTGAGGGCGACCGGGATGCCGACCTCGGTCATCATCAGCGCGTGGATCAGCGACTCCTTGGTGCCCGAGGTGTCCTCGATGCGGGTCCGCCGGTGCATCACCCAGTCGGCCACGCCCGGGATGAACCAGGAGGGCAGCAGGCCGTACATCAGATAGCGGGTGGTGGCGTTCTCCACCGCGACCTCGGACGCCAGGTCCGAGGCGAGGGACGTCTTGGCGGCCAAGGAAGACGCGGAGACCGGGGAACGCCGGGGAATCAACGGCGACTTGGCCACCAGGGACGTCTTCGAGCTCAGGGAAGCGGCGACGCCGCGCTGACGGAACATGCGCAAAGGGTCCTTCCTTGTGAAAGGGGAGCGACAAAGACAAACAAAGAAGAGGGGGCGGCCCTCACAGGACGCGGTACGGGCTCGCCTCCGCCCGGCGGAAGGCCATCCCGTGCCCGGGGGCGCCGTCGGCCCCGGGCCGGATCGTTCCGCCGGTCGGGTCCAGGGCCCCCGAGAACAGCGTCGACTCGATCCGCACGTGGTCGTGGAACCACTCCAGGTGCCGCAGGTTGGGCACGCACGCCGCCGCATGGGCGTGCGCGTGGGGCGCGCAGTGCCCCGAGATCTCCAGGCCGTGCGCCTGGGCGACCGCCGCCGCCCGCAGCCAGCCGGTCAGCCCGCCGCAGCGGGTGGCGTCCGCCTGGAGGCAGTCGACCACCCGGGCCAGCCGGCCGAAGTAGGCCGGGTCGTACCCGTACTCACCGGCGGCGACGTCGCACCGGCACTGGTCGCGGACGACCGCCAGGCCCTCCAGGTCGTCGGAGGACACCGGCTCCTCGAACCAGGCCACGCCCAGCTCGGCCAGCGCCCCGCCGACGCGTACCGCCTGCTTGCGGCTGTAGGCGCCGTTGGCGTCCACGTACAGGGCGGTCTCCGGGCCGATGGTCTCCCGCGCGTGCCGCACCCGTTCGAGGTCGCGGTGGACCTCCCGGCCCCACGACTCCCCGATCTTGATCTTGACGCGGCCGATCCCGTGCCCCCGCACCCAGGTGTCGAGCTGCATCGCCATGTGCGTGTCGTGGTACGTGGTGAAGCCGCCCGAGCCGTACACCGGCACGTCCTCCACGACCGCGCCGATCAGCCGGACCAGGGGCAGGTCGAGCAGCCGGGCCTTGAGGTCCCACAGCGCGATGTCCACCGCCGACACCGCGCACCCCAGCAGCCCCTGCCGTCCCGCGTTGCGCACGGCCCGGACCATCGCCTCGTTGGCCCCCGCGACGTCCATGGCCGCGTGCCCCACGACCAGGTCGGCCAGCAGGCCGGTGACGGCCGCGCCCGCCTCAGCGGGGGCGTACGTCCAGCCGGTGCCGGTCACCCCGTCGCAGTGCGCCTCCACGACCACGACCGTGGTGGCGTCCCAGGCGAGCGTGCCGTCGGCCTCGGGGGCGTCGGCCGGGACGGTGAACGCCGCCACGTCCAGGCCGTCGATCCGCCCACCGGGCTTGCCGTCACCGCCCATGGCCCGTCAGGACTCCTTCTTGTGCCGGTGCGGCAGGAACTCCTGGACCTTCGCCTTGATGCCCTGCCGCACCATCCCGGCCCGGTCCGTGTCGCCCTTGAGGATGGCCTTGGCCGTCGCCTCGATCTGGTCCCAGTCCGCGTGCGGCGGGATCGGCGGCACCGCCGGGTCCGTCACGAACTCCACCACCGCGGGCCCCGGCGCGGCCAGCGCCTCGCGCCACGCCGGCTCGACGTCCTCCGGCTTCTCCACCTTGATGCCGGTCAGCCCGATCGACCGGGCGAAGTCCGCGTACGGCACGTCCGGAAGCTGCTGCGACGGCAGGAACTGCGGCGATCCGCTCATCGCCCGCATCTCCCACGTCACCTGGTTGAGGTCGTGGTTGTTCCACACCCCCACCACCAGCCGCGGATCCTCCCACTCCGCCCGGTACTTGGCGATCGTGGCCAGCTCGGCCAGCCCGTTCATCTGCATCGCCCCGTCTCCCACCAGCGCCACCACCGGCCGGTCCGGGTGGGCGAACTTGGCGCCGATCGCGTACGGCACGCCGCTGCCCATGGTGGCCAGGGTGCCGGAGAGCGAACCGCGCATCGGCGGGCGCAGGCTCACGTGCCGCGCGTACCAGTTGGCCACCGAACCCGAGTCACAGGTGACGATCACGTCGGAGGGCAGCAGCGGGGACAGCGCCCGGGCCACGTACTCCGGGTTGACGGGATCGGCGCTCACCGCCGCCCGGCCCTCCATCACCTTCTTCCAGCGCGCCACGCCCCCCTCCACCTTCCGCTGCCAGTCGCGGTCGGTGGAGCGCCGCAGCAGGGGGATCAGGCGCTGGAGGGTGGCGCGCGCGTCGCCGATGAGGTTGACCTCGTACGGGTAGCGCAGTCCGGCCATGTGCGGGTCCAGCTCGATCTGCACGGCCCGCGCGGAGCCGAACTCCGGGAGGAACTGCGAGTAGGGGAAGTTGGAGCCGATGGTCAGCAGGGTGTCGCAGTCGCGCATCAGCTCGTACGACGGACGGGTGCCCAGCAGGCCGATCGAGCCCGTCACGTACGGCAGGTCGTCACTGAGTACGTCCAGGCCCAGCAGGGCCTTGGCGACGCCGGCCCCCAGTAGGTCCGCGACCTGCTCCACCTCGGCCCGGGCCCCGGCCGCGCCCTGCCCGACCAGCATCGCCGTCCGGTGCCCGGAGTTGAGCAGCTCCGCGGCCCGCTCCAGGGCCTCGTCCGACGGCGCCGCCTGCCAGTCGCTGTGGTCGAGACTGGACGGCACCATCTTGAACGCGTGCCCCGGCGCGCTGTACGGCAGTTCCTGGACGTCGGCGTGCACGATCACCGCCGTCGGCGCCCGCCGGCCGAGCGCCGTGCGTGCCGCCCGGTCCAGGACGTTCGGCAGCTGCTCCGGGACGGTGACGGTCTCCACGAAGTCCGAGGCCACGTCCTTGAACAGCGCGTGCAGGTCCACCTCCTGCTGGTACGCGCCGCCCATCGCCGTGCGCGCCGTCTGGCCCACGATCGCCAGCACCGGGACGTGGTCGAGCTTGGCGTCGTAGAGGCCGTTGAGCAGATGGATGGCGCCCGGGCCGGAGGTGGCGACGCAGACCCCCAGCCGGCCGCTGAACTTCGCGTACCCGACGGCCTCGAACGCCGCCATCTCCTCGTGCCGCGCCTGGATGAAGCGCGGCTGGTCGCCCGCCCGTTCCCAGGCGGCCAGCAGCCCGTTGATCCCGTCGCCCGGATAGCCGAAGACCCGCTCCACGCCCCATTCGCGCAGCCGGGCCAGGATGTGGTCGGAGACCTTCTCAGCCACTGTGTACCTCTCCGCTCAGTGTCCGCTCAGCCCGCCTCGTCGGCGAGCAGGGGCAGTACCTCGGTCCGGTAGAAGTCGAAGAAGCCCCGCTGGTCGGGGCCGATCTGGTTGACGTGGACCCGGTCGAAGCCGGCGTCCGCGTACGCCCGCAGCGCCGCCGCGTGCTCCTCGGGGTCGTTCCCGCAGGTCACCGCCGCGGCCACCCGGTCGGGAGTGACGAGCTCCGCCGCCTGCTCGAAGTGGGCCGGCGTCGGCAGCACCTGGTTCAGCTCGCCCGGTAGCTGCTCCGCCGCCCACAGCCGGTGCGCGGTGCGCAGCGCCTCGTCCCGGTCGGGACCCCAGCACACCTTGACTCCGCCGGACACCGGCTTGCCCGCGCCGCCGGCCCGCCGGAAGCGGTCGACCGCCGCCGCGTCCGGGCTCATGGTGATCAGCCCGTCGCCGCACCGGCCCGCCACCTCCGTGGCCGCCGGGCCGAACGCCGAGACATCGATGGGCACCGGCTCGTCCGGAAGGGTGTACAGCCGGGCGTTCTCCACGGTGTAGTGCCGTCCGGCGTGGCTGACCTGACCGCCCTCGAACAGCAGCCGCATCACCCGGACGGCCTCCTCCAGTATCTCCAGCCGGACCGCCGCCCGCGGCCACGGGCCGCCCAGGATGTGCTCGTTCAGCGCCTCGCCGCTGCCCACCCCGAGCCGGAACCGGCCGGGTCCCAGCAGGACGGCGCTGGTCGCCGCCGCGTGCGCGGTGACGACCGGGTGCATCCGTACGGTCGGGCAGGTGACGGCGGTTTCGACGGGCAGGGAGACCGCCTTCGCCAGCGCACCGATCACCGACCAGACGAACGGGCTGTGCCCCTGCTCGCCGGTCCACGGATGGAAGTGGTCGGAGATCCACAACGAGGTGAACCCGGCGTCCTCGGCCATCCGGGCCTGTTCGACGAGGTCCGCGGGGGAGTGCTCCTCGCAGGACAGGAAGTAGCCGTACGTGGGGGCCATCGGAGCGGACACTCCCTCCTCGTCCGGGACCGGCATGCTCAGACCGGACGGGTAACCCGGCGGTGCCGTGCCGAAACCTCGCCACCGGTGGCGGGTGCGGCCACCCGGTGGCGAAGAATCGCCCCCCATGACCCATCACGACGAGCTGCCTCCGGCCGGCGGGAACGTCAGCGGGGGCGTCGTCCGCGTCGGCGACACCGTCCGCCGCCCCGCCGGCCCCTGGACCCCCGCCGTCCACGCCCTCCTCACCCATCTGCACGCGGCCGGCTTCACCGCCGCGCCGCGCCCGCTCGGCATCGACGACCAGGGCCGCGAGGTCCTCACGTACATGCCGGGCAACGTCGTCTGGCCCGACCGGTTCGCCCTCCTCGACCCCGAGGCGCGGCCGGCCCGGGTGGGACGGACCGTCCGCGCGTTCCACGACGCCGTCCGGGACTTCACCCCGCCGCCGGACGCCCGCCGGCGGGCCCTCGTCCCCGCCGACGGCGCCGAGATCATCGCCCACCACGACCTGGCCCCCTGGAACCTGGTGACCGACGGCGACGCCGGCTGGGCCTTCATCGACGCGGACACCGCCGCGCCCGGCACCCGCCTCGGGGACCTCGCCTACGCCGCGCACGGCTTCGTCCCGCTCTCGGCCCGGCCCGGGGTCCGGCGCGCCGACGCCGACGCGGCCCGCCGGCTGCGCGTCCTCGTGGACGCCTACGGCCTCGACGAGCCGGACCGCCGCCGCCTGGTCCCCCTTCTGGCCCTGCGCGCCCGGGCGATGCACGCCTTCCTGCGCGACCGCGCCGCCCTCGGCGAACAGCCCTGGACCCGGATGTGGGCCGAGGGGCACGGTGACGTCTGGCGCACCGACGCGGAGTACACGGAGCGGCGCGCGGCGGAGTGGGAGCGGGCGCTGCTGGACGGGTGAGCTGCGGCGCGACGGGTCGTGGAGCGGCGGGACGCGGCATTCCCCCGGCCCGCGCGCCTCGCTAGCATCCCGGACACCCCGCCCACGCCCCGGCCGCCGCGGCCTCGGCCCGCACCCACGGGAGCCCCGCGATGACGTCACCGCTCCGGCCGCTGCCTGCCGCCGCCCTCCTCGCCCCCGTCCTCCTCTCCCTCCTGGCCCCACCGGCCGCGGCGCGGGCAAAGGACCCCGTTCCGCCGGTCGCCGGCGGGGAGGAGCGCCACCACGCCGGATCGAGCCTGCCGGAGCCGGCGCTGAGACCGGCGCCCCAGGCGCGGACCGCGGTGCGGGGGCTCGACGTGAGCGCGTACCAGGGGGACGTGGACTGGCCCGCCGCCGTCGCGGCGGGCGCCTCCTTCGCCTATGTGAAGGCGACCGAGGGACTGACCTACCGCAACGCGTTCTTCACCCGGCAGTACGACGGCGCCGCCGACGCCGGACTGGTGCGCGGCGCCTACCACTTCGCCCGGCCCGACTCCTCGGACGGCGCCGCCCAGGCCGACGCCTTCCTCGCCGCCGGCGGGGGCTGGCAGGCCGACGGGCGGACGCTGCCCGGTGCACTCGACATCGAGGGCTACCCCGACGCCGGCGTCCCCGCCTGCTACGGGCTGAAACCGGCCGCCGTGACCGCCTGGATCCACGCCTTCGCCGACCGGTACCGGGAGCGGACCGGCCGCTACCCGGCCCTCTACACCAACGTCTCCTGGTGGTCCCGGTGCACCGGAGGTTCCCGGGAGTTCGGCACCACGCTCCCGCTGTGGGTCGCCAACCACAACGGCACCGCCCACCCGCTGCCCGCCGGCTGGTCCACGTACGCGATCTGGCAGACCTCGGACCGCGGCCCGTTCCCCGGCGACCAGGACGTCTTCAACGGGTCGCTCCAGGACCTCCGTTCCTTCGCCGACGGCACCTACACCCCGCCCCCGACGGCCGGCTGGCCGCTGCTCGCCCAGGGACAGCGCGGCCCGCAGGTCACCGCGGCCCAGTACCTGCTCAACGCCCCGGGGCGCCACCCTGGACCCGGACGGCGCGTTCGGCCCCGCCACCCGGGACGCCGTCAGCGCCTTCCAGCGCTCGGCCGGCCTGGCCGCCGACGGCATCATCGGCCCGGACACCTGGCAGGCCCTCATCCAGACCGTCCGCACCGGCTCCACCGGCCCCGCCGTCGAGGCGGCCCAGCACCTCCTCGTCGCGCACGGCTCGGCCCTCGACGTCGACGGCGTCTTCGGAACGGGCACCCGCGACGCGGTCGCCGCCTACCAGACGGCATGGCACCTGGACGCCGACGGCGTGGTGGGGCCGACGACGTGGCAGGCCCTGCTGTCGTGAGGCGGACCGCCGGGGGCGGGGCGGATGGTGGGCCAAGCGGGCGGCATCCGGCCTGCTCCGAGCTCGGCGCCATGGTGCGCGGCCGGCGCCGGTGGCGGGCCGTCGGGTGTGCCGTGCCCAGGGGCGGGACGTGTCACGGGCCGGGTCCACGGCTCAGGGGCGTCGCGGTCGTCCGAGGTGCCCATGGAGCGTCAGCAGGCGAGTCCGGTGAGGCGGGTCGCGGCACGTCCGGCACGGGCGTGCCGGCGCGGGACCCCCTCGACCCGCAGCCGGCCGAACCGGGTCGCGTGGCGGGGTCGGACCGATGGCCGCCGGCCGCCGTGGTCCGTGAGGACTACGTCCAAGGCCGCAGCCCGCCCGGGCGCCGGGCCTCATCCGCGGACGCGGGACGACGGCATAGCGTGCTGCCCGGGGCCCGACCGTCCGCGCAGGGAGAGCAGGGAGAGAACATGAACACCGCCGCACCGGTATCGCTGGTCACGGGGGCCAATCGGGGAATCGGCCGGGAGACGGCGCGTCAGCTCGCCGCGCTCGGGCACACCGTCCTGCTGTGCGCCCGCCGCCGGGAGGACGCCGAGCGGGCCGTCGCCGACCTGGCCCCCGGAGTACCCGGCACGCTGCTGCCCCGCCGGCTCGACGTGAACGACGCCGACGGCGTCCGTGGCCTCGCCCGCGGCGTGGAGGAGGAGTTCGGGCACCTCGACGTCCTCGTCAACAACGCCGCCGTCAACTACGACACCGCCCGGCACGCCGCCTCCGTCGACCTCGACGAGGTCCGGCGCACCCTGGAGACCAACCTCTTCGGCGCCTGGCACACCGCGCAGGCGTTCCTGCCGCTGCTGCGCCGCTCGGCCCACCCCCGCCTGGTGAACGTCTCCAGCGAATCCGGATCCCTGGAGCACATGTCCGGGGGAACACCGGCCTACGGAATCTCGAAGGCGGCTCTCAACGCCCTCACCCGCAAGCTCGCCGACGAACTGCGGGCCGAGCGGGTCCTGGTCAACGCCGTCTGTCCGGGCTGGATCGCCACCGACATGGGCGGCCCGGGCGGCGCGCCCGTCGAGCGGGGCGCCGCCAGTGTCGTCTGGGCCGCCACCCTGCCCGATTCCGGTCCCACCGGCGGCTTCTTCCGGCACGGTGAACCCCTGCCCTGGTAGGCGGCCTTGACCCGGCCGACGCTCGTGCCCGGCGGTGAGCCGTCAGGTCCGGCCGGGCGGGCGCCGTGGCACCCGGAGAGGTGACGGGGGCGAGGGTCGGCGGGGAAGCCCTCCGGGCTCGCCGGGGTCCGTCCCGCGCCGCGGTCAGCCCTCCGCCCCGCCGCCCGCCGGCGCTTGTCGGAACCAGCGCAGGACCGCCACCGCCCCCGTCGCCGCCAGGGCCGCGCCGCCGGTGAGGGCGGTGCGGAGGTGGCCGGTGGTGACGCCGTCGTGGAAGGCCAGGCCCGCCAGCGCCGTGCCGCAGGCCGCGCCGGTGAGGCGGCCGAAGGAGAGGTGGGAGGAGGCGCGGCCGTGCAGGCCCCGGGGGACGGAGTTGAGGGCCGCCCGGGACGTCGAGGGGAACAGCAGCCCGAGGCCCGCGCCGAGGAGGACGCCGCCGGGGAGCAGCCAGAGGCCGTGCGGCGCGGTGCCGGGCACGGCGTACGCGGCGCAGGCCGCCGCGCAGGCGAGGAAGCCGGCGGCGGCCGGGAGCCGTTCGCCGTACCGGTCGGTGAGCCGGCCGGCCACCGGCCCCGCCGCGCCGATGCACACGGCGACCACCATCGGGGCGAGCGCCGCCCGCAGGACGCCGTAGCCCGCCGCGTGCTGGAGGTACTGTTCGACGAGGTAGAACGAGCCGATCATCACCGCGAAGGTGAGGGCGGCCACGGCGGACGCGCCGCGTACCGCGCCCATCGACGGCCGCCCGCCCGGGAGCGCCGGCCCCGGCTCCGGCGCCCCGGAGCCCGGTACCACCGCCCCCGGCACCGGCGGCTGCCCCGACTCCGCCGCCCCCGCCGCCGGTCGGCGGGCCTCCGCCGGGAGCCGCGCCCAGCGCAGGACGCACACCGCGGGCGCGAGGCCCAGCGGAAGCAGCGCCCACCAGTTGGCGCGCCACCCCCACACCTCCGTGAGCACCCCGCCCAGCAGCGGACCCACCAGGTTGGACAGCCCCGAGGCCGCGCCCCAGATCCCCAGCGCGGTGCCCCGCCGCTCCGCCGGGAAGCCCGACACCGCCCCGGCCAGCGCCGCCGGGCTCGCCAGCCCGGCGCCCGCGCCCTGGAGCACCCGCGAGCCGACGAGCACCCCGAACGATCCCGCGAGGGCGCCCGTCAGGGTGCCCGCGCAGAACACCGCCAGCCCGGCCAGGGCCACCGTCCCGGGACCGAACCGGTCCACCAGCCGTCCGCCCGGGAACAACCCCACGGCGTACACCGCGAAGTACGTGGTCATCAGCCACGCGGCGGTGCCCGCGGAGACGTCGAACGCCGAGCCGACGGACGGCAGCGCGACGGCGACGATCGTCCCGTCGGCCTGGAGCAGCGCGGCGATGGCGGTGTAGACGGCGAGCCGGGTCCAGGCGGTGCGCGGCACGGCGGGGCGTCGCACACCGGCGCCCGCCGCGCCTGCGGTATCGGTCATGCCGGGTCAACTCCCTTGTCAGTCGGCCGGATCCGGAACCACCGTCGTCGCCGTGCGCCGCGCGGGCCACCACGCCTTCTCGCCCAGCAGCCAGGTGACCGCCGGCACCAGCACCACCCGCACCAGGACGGTGTCGAGCAGCACGCCCAGCGCCACCGTGAAGCCGAGCTGGAAGAGCATCACCAGCGGCAGGATCATCAGGATCGAGAAGGTGCCCGCCAGCACCAGACCCGCGCTGGTGATCACCGATCCGGTGCTGAGCAGGGCGGTGCGCACGGCGGTGCGGGTGTCGTGGGCGCGGGCGTCCTCCCGGACCCGCGCCATGAGGAAGATGTTGTAGTCGACGCCCAGCGCGACCAGGAAGAGGAACGCGAACGTCGGCATCACGGGGTTGACCCCGTGCTGCCCCAGCAGGTCGCGGAAGACGTACATCGAGATCCCGAGCGCCCCGAAGAACGACACCACCACCGTGGCGATCAGGTACAGCGGCGCCACCACCGCCCGCAGCAGCACCACCAGCACCAGCATGATGATGGCCAGGATCAGCGGCACCAGGATCCGCAGGTCGCGGTCGGCGGCGTGCTTGGTGTCGAGCTGTACGGCCGGGTCGCCGCCCACCACCGCCCGTACCCCGGAAGGGAGTCCGGAGGACAGCGCGTGCCGGACGTCGGCGACGCGGTCGAGCCCCTTCGCGTCGTACGGGTCGGTGTCGAGGACGACCTGGAGCCGGCCCGCCCGGCCGTCCTCCGACCGGACGGGCTGGGGCGCGACGGACGCGATGTCCGGCACCGAGCGCACCCGGGCGGCGGTTCCGGCGAGGTCGGCGCCGGACAGCGGGCCGTCGGCGCGCTCCACGACGACCGTCAGGGGCGCGGCGGTTCCGGCGGGGAAGGCGTCGGAGAGGGTCCGGTAGCCGTCGGCGGACGAGGTCGGCTCGCGGAAGGCGTGCAGCAGGCTCATGTCGTCGACGGACCGGGTCAGTCCGGTCGCGCCGGCGGCGAAGAACAGCAGCGTCGCGGCCGTCGCCCACCACGGCCGGCGGAACACCGCCCGCGCCGTGCGCTCCCAGGTGCGGCCCACCGCCCCGGCGTTCCGCGGGCGATCGCCGGCGGCCCGGGCGCGGCGCAGCAGGGCGCGCGGGCCGATCAGCGCCAGCAGCGCGGGCATCAGCGTGAACGTGGAGAGCAGCACGCTCGCCGTGCCGATGATGCCGACCGGGCCGAGCACCCGGGTGGAGCCGAGGTCGGCGGCGAAGAGGGCGGACAGCGAGGCCATCACCGTCAGGCCGCTGAAGAAGACCGTGGGCCACACCCGTCGCACGGCGCGGCGCAGGGCGGGCCAGGCGGCGGACGGGTCCGCCGCGAGCTCCTCCTGGTAACGGGCCGTCATCAGCAGGCAGTAGTCGGTGCCGGCGCCGAACATCAGGATCAGCATCAGCGACGTCGCCTGGCTGTTGATGAGCAGCCCGGCGTGCGCGGCCAGCGCGTAGACGACGCCGGCGGCCAGGACGTAGGCGAAGCTCACCACGACGAGCGGGATGAACGCCAGCAGCGGGGAGCGGTAGACGATCAGCAGGAGGACGAGCACCAGGACCGCCGTCGCCGCCAGAAGCCGGAAGTCGACGTCGCTGAAGATGGCGATGGCGTCCGCGCTGATCCCGGCCGGTCCGGTGACGTCCGTCGTCACGCCCGACGGCGGGTGGAGGGCGTCGCGCAGCGCGTCCACGGTCTCGCGGACTTTCTTGCCGCCGGTCGCGGTGACCGGGACGACCGTCACGGCCACCGAGCCGTCCGCCGAGACCAGCCCGGGCACGGGCCGGCCGTCGGCGGTGAAGGGGGCGACGGGCGGCTGGGTGCCGGGGACGGTACGCAGCCGCGCGGCCTCGGCGACCACCGCGCCGCGGTCGGCGGCGGTCAGCCCGCCGGGGCGGCGCTGGACCACCAGGGCCGGGCGGGTGTCGCCGTCGGGAAAGCGGTCCTTGAGGAACCGCGACACCTCGGCGGACGGCGCCGAGTCGGGCAGGAAGGCGGCGGCGTTGTTGCTCGTTACGCTCTGCAGCTTGCCCTGGAACGGGCTGAGCAGGCCGGCCAGCAGCAGCCAGCCGGCCACCACCAGCCAGAGGAGCAGGCGCGGCCGGGCGACGGAGGAGGGGGGTGCCGGTGGCGCGGTGTTCCGGTTGGGCTTGCTCCTCCGACGCCCGGCCTTCGCTTCGCTACGCACTGCATCACCGCATTCGGGGTCTAATCTGGCCCTCGGCTCCGGGGCCTCAACAGTCCCGCCAGATAGTAGACCAAGCGCCAAGGCTTAGACACCTTGTCCAAGGAGTGTGAGTGGACACCGAACGACCCGATGCGGCGGCCGGCCGTTCCGGTTCCGGATGGAACCGGATGGTCGCCCTGCACAAAGAACAACTGCGCGCCGCCATCGGGGAGGCCGCGGTGGAGATCGCGGCCGAGCAGGGCCTGGCCGGCACCACCATGTCGAAGATCGCGGAACGGGCCGGCGTCTCCCGGGCCACCGCCTACAACTACTTCAAGGACGTCGAGCACGTCCTGCTGTCGGTGGTGAGCGACGAGGTCGACCGGTTCTACGGGCGGCTGCGTGAGCGCCTGGACGGCGTCCACGGCCCCCGGGCCCGGCTGGAGGCGTTCCTGACCGCGCACCTGGAGTACTTCGCGCAGCCCGAACGCCGGTCCGGAGCCCTGCAGTTGCAGGCGCTCGGCATCAGCCCCACCATACGGGAGCGGATGGCCGCCCACACCGACCGGCTCCGCGCCCTCCTCTCCGAGGTGCTGGAGAACGGCCGGGCCGAGGGCGTCTTCGACGAGCGCGTCAGCCCCGGCCGGCACGCCGAACTCCTGATGCACCTCCTGTCGGCCGCCCGCGGCCAGGTGCTCAGGGGCGACGTGCCGGTCACGACGCTCGCAGCCGACCTGCTGCTGCTCGTCGAGTCCGGGCTGTGTCAGGACGGCTCCTCCGGGGCCGCCGGGCGGGGGCGCGCGTAGCGGAAGACGCAGACGTGGTGCCCGTCCGTCTGCCGGCGCAGGCTCCCGGCGGACATCTCGGGGAAGGCCCGCCGGGTCGCCTCGAAGTCCAGCTCGCAGAGGACGGGCCGCGGCTCGCTCAGCCCGAGGTCCTCGGCCGCGGTCAGGCACATGCAGGTGCGGCACACCTCCATGACCACGTCCTCGTCGTCCGTCGAGACGTCGATCGCCTCCTCCAGGAAGCCCATGGCCGCGAACCGGGGGAGGGCCTTGCCGAACCCCTCGGCCAGCGAACACCCCGCGATCAGCGGCCCCATCCGGGCCGCCTGGCGCTCGGGATACCCGTCGAGCAGTACCTCCCGCGCCTCCTCCGGCCCGCGCTCCGCCTCCAGTTCGAGGTAGCGGCGCAGGCGGTCGCCGAGCATCCGGCGCGTCTGCGCCCGCTTGTCGGTACCGTCACCGCCCCCGGCGGCCGGGCCGGCCGGTGCCGAGGGGGCCTGGGTCGTGTCGGTCACGCTGCTTCTCCTCGTGTCGGGGGAGGGGTGGGTGGGGGCGTGGTGCGGGCGGGACCGCCGTCGGCGCCGCGCGCAGCGCGGTCAGTACCTCCGACGCCGCCCGCCGCGCGTCGCGGACGCACTCGTTGACCGCGACGCCGTGGTACGCGCTGCCGGCCAGATGCAGGCCGGACACGCCGGCGACGGCGTCCAGCAGCGCGCGCACCCGCGCGCCGTGGCCCGGCGCGTACTGCGGGATCGCCTCGGGCCAGACGTGGTCGTGCCGGAACTCCGGCCCCGCCGCCGGGCCGAACAGCGCGGTGACGTCGCGGTGCACCGCGGCCACCGCCTCGTCCGGGTCCAGGTCCGCGAAGCCGGGGTCCTCGGCGCCGCCCGCGAAGGCGCGCAGCAGGACGCCGTCCGGCGGGGCGCAGTCGGGGAAGACGACGGACGCGTGGACGACGCCGAGGATCCGCGTGGGCTCCGGCGGCACCGTCAGGTAACCGAAGCCGCGCGGCAGGACGGCCAGGTCGCGCCGCCGGTAGCCGACGGACACCACGCGCACCGGCGCGTACCGCAGCCCCGCCAACGTCCCGGCGGCGCGCGGCAGATGCGGCGCCAGCAGCCGCGCGGCGGCGGGGGCGGGCACGGTGACGACGACATGGTCGGCACGGACCGGCTCGTGGGCCGCCGTCTCCGCCAGCCAGCCGCCGTCCGGCCCGGGTGCGGGCCGCAGGGCGGTCACCGCCCGGCCCGTCCGCAGCCGTTCGCCGAGCCGTCGCGTCAGGGCGTCCACCAGCACCCGCATGCCGCCGTCGGCGAAGCCGGTCAGCCGCGGGGGCGGGCCCGCGCGGCCGGCGGCGCGGAGCAGCCGGCCGCGCAGGGCGGCCAGCAGCAGGCTGCCGCGGTCGCGTTCGAGCGCCCTGATCCGCGGGAAGGCCGCGTCCAGGCTGGTCGTCCAGGGGTCGCCGGAGGTGACGCCGTGTACCAGCGGCGCCGCCAGCAGGGCGGCGGCCCGGGGCCCGAACCGCCGGGTGAGGAAGGCGTGCACGGTCTCCTCGCCGTCCGCCCGGCGGACCAGCGGCTCGGCCAGGACGCGGGCCTTCGCCGCGGGACTGAGCAGCGGGCTGGCGGCGAAGGAGGCGGCGCCGAGCGGCAGCGGCAGCAGCCGGCCGCCGCGCAGCAGGAACCGCTCGCGGGCGGCGTCCGCGGCCGGCCGCAGCCGGGCGCCGAGCCCCAGCGAGTCGGCCAGGGTGCGGGTGTCGGCGCCGTTGTCGAGGAAGCCATTGGGGCCCAGGTCGACGGTGTAGCCGTCCGCGCGGTGGCGGGCGATCTTCCCGCCGGCGACGGGCTCCGCCTCCAGGACCGTCACCTCCGCGCCGGGGAGCGCGGAAAGCAGCTCGAAGGCGACGGTCAGCCCGGTGACCCCGGCGCCGACGACGGCGACGCGCGGGCGTCCCCCGGTCACGGCGCCGCGCCGGGGGCGGAAGCCCGCCCGTTCCTGTCCGGATCGCGCTCGACCGGATCGCGCTCGACCGGATTGAGGATCTCCCGGCACGCCGGATCCGCGCACCCCGCGCAGCGCAGCCCGAACTGCGGTCCGCAGGGGGCCCCGGCGGCCAGGTGGTCGGCGACCACCTGGGCCATGGCGTCCAGGAAGAGCGGGTCGTCATTGGGCGCCGGCGCCCGCCGGAATCGCGTGACACCGGCCTCCTCCGCGGCCTCCGCGAACTCGACGTCTATTTCCGACAGCGTATCCAGATGGTCGGTGGTGAAAATGATTCCCACTATCAGGATATTGCGCCGTCCCTGTTTTCCGAGGGATCGAATGACGGATTCCGTGTTGGGTCCCTGCCATGTCACCGGGCCGACATCGGCCTGAAAGCACAGCACATGCTCCTGGCGGTCGCCGAGCTCCCGCATCACATCGCGAACGGTTCCCGCCACTTCCTGAAGATAAGGGTCCCCTTTGTTGATCACGCGTTGCGGAAGCGAGTGCGCGCTGAACAGCACCACGACGTCGTCCCGCTCCGATCCCGGGAATTCGGCCAGCCCTTCGCGCACCTTCGCCGCCATGGCCTGCACATACGCCGGATGCGTCGACCACCGGTCGACGACGCTCCACCGGAAGGCGGCGTCCAGCCGCAGCCGCCGGGCGGACGCCCACAGCTCGTGCAGGCTGGAACCGGTGGTCGAGCACGAGTACTGCGGGTACTGCGGGAACGCCACGACGCGCCGCACCCCGTCCGCCGCCATCCGGCGGAGCGCCTGCGCACTGCTCGGCTCGGTGTAGCGGAAGGCCAGGTAGAAGCGGTGCGGCGCGGTCTGCGGACTGAGTACGTCGAGCCGCTTGACCAGCCCCTCACCCTGACGGACCGTCCAGTCGTACAGCGGGGAGCCGCCGCCGATGCCGGCGTAGACCTTCTCCAGCCGAGGGGTGCGCAACCGGGCGATCAGCGGGCCCAGAGCGGACTGCGCGGGGAGCTGGATGATCTCCCGGTCGCTGAACAGGGAGTGCAGAAAAGGGCCGACCTCGCGCAGCGTACGGGGTCCGCCCAGGTTCATCAGGACGACGCCGGTAGGGCTCGGATTCTCATGTTCCATATATCGTCCACCCCCAATCAAGGGGCGATCCTAGACTCGCCCTTGACACTCAAACAAGGCCCCTAACAGACTGGCCGAGGCATGAATTGGGAACTCTGAATAACGGGGGCTGAGCTTCCGGGATGAGTATTTTCCTCGACGCCGCCTCGGGTAAGGACACCCGGCGGGCGCCCATATGGATCATGCGGCAGGCAGGCCGATACCTGCCCGAATACAACGCACTCAAAGAGCGCTACGGCTTCTGGGAGATGTGCCGTAATCCCGAGGTCGCGGCCGAGATCACCGTGCTGCCCCTGCGGCGGTTTTCCCTCGACGCGGCGATCCTTTTCAGCGACATCATGACGCCGCTCGCCGACATGGGAGTGGAGATCGAATTCGCCCCGGGCCCGGTGATCACCCGGCCGGTGCGAACCCTCGCCGACGTCCGCCGGCTGCGGGTGCCGGAGCCCGGGGAGACGGCGCCCTTCGTCGCCGACGCCGTCCGCGCCGTGCGCGAGCGCTGCCACGTGCCGCTGATCGGCTTCGCCGGGGCGCCGCTCACCCTGGCCACCTATCTGGTGGACGCGGGCGGCGCCGGCGACGGCCACGCCGGCTTCCGGGTCTGGCTGCACGCCGAACCCGAGGCCGCCCGGCTGCTGCTGGACCGGCTCACCGACGTCACCATCGACTACCTGCGCACACAGATCGCCGCAGGCGTCCAGGCCGTACAGCTCTTCGACAGCTGGGCCGGCTCCCACGAACCCGCCGTCTACGCGGAGTTCGGGCTGCCGTACACCCGGCGGGTGCTGGCCGCCCTGGACGACCTCGCGGTCCCGCGCATCCACTTCGCGGTCGGCGCCCACCACCTGCTGGAACGGTTCGCGGAGCTGCCCGCCGAGGTCGTCGGCGTCGACTGGCGGACCCCGCTGTCCGCCGCCCGCCGGGCGCTGCCCGGCCGGACCCTCCAGGGCAACCTCGACCCGGCCGTCCTCGTCCACCGCCCCGCGGCCCTGGCTGCCCGGGCACGGGCCGTGCTCCGGGAGGGCCTGGGCGGCCCGCACATCTTCAACCTCGGTCACGGCATCCGCCCGGACACGCCTGTCGGGCACGTCCAGCGCCTCATCGAGGTCGTGCACGGGTTCGACCGGCACACGGAGTCGGGCGAGGGCGCGGAGGTCGGCGTGCACGCGGAGGCCGCCGAGGACGGAACAGCCGGCGACGACGGAAAGGGGGTGCCCGCATGACGACCCGACGGGACCAGGCGCTGGCGCTGATGCTCGACGCGCAGGCCGCGCTGATACGGGCCCTGGAGGAGTGCGACGGCGAGGGCGAGGGCGACGGCCGCTCCCGGTTCACCGCCCACGACTGGGAGCGGCCCGGCGGCGGGGGCGGCTGGGCCCGCGTCCTGGAGGGCGGCGCCGTGTTCGAACGGGCCGGCGTCAACGTGTCGGCCGTCCACGGCGACCGGGTCCCCGGCGCCATCACCGACCGCCACGACATCGACCCCGACGCCGGCTTCTTCGCCACCGGCCTGTCCACCGTCCTGCACCCGCGCAACCCGTGGGTGCCCGCCTTCCACGCCAACTTCCGCTACTTCGAGGTGACGTCGGCCGGAGCCGGACAGGACGTCTGGTGGTTCGGCGGCGGCGCCGACATGACGCCCTCCTACGGCTTCGAGGAGGACGCCCGACACCTGCACCGCACCCTGAAGGACTGCTGCGACGCCTACGACCCGGACTTCTACCCCCGGGCCAAGGAGAGCTGCGACGCCTACTTCTACCTGCCCCACCGGCAGGAGACGCGCGGCGTCGGCGGCATCTTCTTCGACCACCTGAGCCCCGGCGGGCCGGACGGCTGGGACCGCGCCTTCCGCTTCGTCGCCCGCGGGCTGGACGCCCTGGCCCCCGCCTACGTACCGATAGTCCGCCGCCGCATGGGCACCCCGTACGGCGAACGGGAACGGCGCTGGCAGCTCCTGCGCCGGGGCCGGTACGTGGAGTTCAACCTCCTCCACGACCGCGGCACCCGGTTCGGCCTGGAGAGCCGCGGCAACACCGAGGCCATCCTCATGTCCCTGCCGCCCACGGCCTCCTGGGGCTTCGACCTCACGCCGGAACCCGGCAGCGAGGAGGAGCGGCTCGCCGAGTTCCTGCGGCCCCGCGACTGGCTGGCCGCCGGCACGGTCGGGGCGGCGCGATGACCGTCCTCGTCACCGGCCTGAGCCACCACACCGCCGCCCACCCGGTGCTGGAACGTTTCGCGCTGACGCACTCCCAGGCGGCCGCGCTGCTGGGCCTGCTGGCCCGCTCGCCGGCCCCCGCCGAGACCGTCGTCCTCGCCACCTGCAACCGCGTCGAGGTCTACCTCGAATCCGACCGGCCCGACCGCGCCGCCGACGAGGCCGTCCGCGCCCTCGCCGAGACCACCGGCGCCCCCGCCGCCGACGTCCGCCCCCTGCTCTACACCCACCGGGGCCCCGACGCCGTCGCGCACCTCTTCCGCGTCGTCAGCGGCCTGGACTCGATGGCACTCGGCGAACCCCAGATCCGCGGCCAGGTCCGCGCCGCCTACCGCCTCGCCACCGACCACGGCACGGCGGGCCCGGTCCTCCACGACCTCTTCCAACACGCCCTGCGCACCGGCAAACGCGTCGAGACCACCACGGGCGTCGCCCACGCGGCCGCCGACCTGGTCGGCGTGGCCCTCGACGCGGCGACGGACCTCCTCGGCCCGCTCCCCGCCCACCCGACGGTGGTCGTCGGCGCCGGAGCCCTCGGCTCCCTGACGGTGGCCGCGCTGCGGCGGGGCGGGTCCGGGGCGGCGGGGGAGCTCCCGGGCACGGCGGCCGCCGGGCCGCCCGCCGACGCCGGAAGTGCCCTGCCCGGCACGCCACTCGGGGCGGTCGCGGACACGAAGGCGTCCCGTGCCGCCGCCGTCGCCGACGGCTCCGGCGCGGCCGCGGCCGGAACGAGCCCCGACGTGCCCGTCGGAGCGGCCGAAGCGGTGGCGTCCGGGACGGTCGGAGGCGCCGGAAGAACCGAGCCGGTCACGGCCGACGCGTTCGTCGGGCGGACCGACGCGGCCGGGATCGCCGGAAACGCACTGCCGCCTGGGCCACTTGGTACGGCCGAGGGCCCGGGGACGTCCCGTGCGGCCGTCGCCGACGGGTCCGGCACGGGCGGCGTGCCCGCCGGGTCCGCCGGCCGGCCGGAGACCACCACCACGGCGGCCGGCTCCGGCCGTGACGCCGGGTCCGCTCGGGCCGCCGGTCGTACCAGGGCCGTCGGGCCGGTCGGGGCCGACGAGGCGTCCGGGACCCTCCGGACCGCCGGAAGCGCCGAGCCCGACGCCGCCGACGCGTTCACCGGAAGCGCCGGGGCGGCCGGGCGGGCGGAGGCCGCCGCCGGGTCCGACGAGGCCCCGCGCAGCGCCCGTTCCGCCGGGAGCACCCGGGCGGCCGGACCCGCACGCGCGGCCTCCGCCACCGGCGGGATCGTCGTCGTCAACCGCGGCCGGGAGGCCGCCGAGCGGCTCGCCGGGCGGTACGGGGTCCGGGCCGCCGGGCTGGACGAGCTGCCCGCGCTGCTCGGGCGCGCCGGGCTCGTCGTCGCCGCGACCGGCGCCGGCACGCCGGTGATCACCGCGGAGCTCGTCGCCGCGGCCCGCGCCGGCGGGCCCGGGCATCCGCTCGTCCTCGTGGACCTCTCGCTGCCGCGCAACGTGGACCCGGCCGCCGCCCGGCAGCCCGGCGTCCGGCTGGTCGACCTGGCCGGCCTGGAGGCCCGGCTGAAGGAGGCGTCGGCGCGGGTGCCGGTGGACGAGGCGCAGCGCATCGTCGCCGAGGAGACGGCCGCGTTCCTCGCCGGCCGCCACCTGGCCACCGTGGCCCCGCTCATCGTCGCCATGCGCAACAACGTGCTGTCCATCGCCGAGGCAGAGGTCGACCGGCTGCTCGGGCGCACCCCGGCCCTCGCCGACCACGTACGCGGCGAGGTCGCGCGCACCGCCCGCCGCATCGCCGAGAAGATCGTCCACCGGCCGACCGTCCGCGTCCGGGAGATGGCCGCGCAGCCGGACGGACACGCCTACGTGGCCGTCGTGCACGACCTGTTCGGCGGGCCGGACCAGCCCGCGCCGCCCGGCCCCGCGGCCGGACCGGCCGGAAGGGAGACGCCATGACACCGGGGACCCCGGCCACGTACCGCCCCGCGGCGGCGGGCCGCGGCGGCGCCGTCGGGCGCGCCACGCTCCGCATGGGCACCCGGCGCAGCGCCCTCGCCCTGGCCCAGTCGTCCGCGTTCGCCCGCGACCTCGAACGGGCCACCGGTGTCCGGGTGGAGACCGTCGGCATCACCACCGAGGGCGACACCAACAGCGCGCCCCTCACCGCCATGGGCGGCACCGGCGTCTTCGTGCAGGCGGTACGCGCCGCCCTGCGCTCCGGCGACATCGACTTCGCCGTCCACTCCTACAAGGACCTGCCCACCGCCGGGCCGTCGGACGTCACGGTCGCCGCCGTCCCCGTCCGCGAGGACCCGCGCGACGCCCTCGTCACCGCCGACGGACGCCCGCTGTCCCGGCTGCCGGCCGGAGCCCGCGTCGGCACCGGCTCGCCCCGCCGGGCCGGGCAGCTCGCCGCACTGCGCCCCGGGCTCGCGGTGGTGCCGCTGCGCGGCAACGTCGACACCCGGCTGGGGCGGGTGCGGGACGGCCGGCTGGACGCGGTGATCCTCGCCGCGGCGGGGCTGGCGCGGCTCGGGCGACTCGGGGAGGCGGCGGAGCTGTTCGCTCCCGACCGGATCGTGCCCGCCCCCGCGCAGGGGGCTCTCGCCGTCGAGTGCCGGGCCGACGACGCGGCGGTCGCCTTGTTGCTCGCCTCGCTGGATGACGCGGTGACGCGGGCGGCGGTCGACGCCGAACGGGCCGTCCTGGTCGAACTGGAGGCCGGGTGCAGTGCCCCGATCGGCGCGCACGCCCGGCGGGTGGGGCGTGTCCTCGATCTGTGCGCCGTCATCACCGCGACGGATGGCGGTCGGCGGACCTTCCGCCGGGCCGAGGTTCCGCTCGATCCGGTCGCCGCCGCGGCGGCGGGGCGGGAGCTGGCTCGGGGGTTGCGGAAGGAGTACGAGCGCGGGGCGCGGTAGGGAAGCCCCGGTCCCACCCCTTCGCCGTTTCCTGGGGCTGCGCCCCGGACCCCCTTGTCGCGGCTCCGGCGCTTGAGGACAACCGCGCGGAGCGCGGTTTGGGGGGTGCGGGGCGCAGCCCCTGCGAGAAACGGCGAAGGGGTGGGACCGGGGCACACCCCCCGACCCACGACCCACACGCGAACGCGCCACAGCAGCGACCACCAGGAGGACCCATGCCCGACCACCCCACCCCCCTCCACCGTCCCCACCGCCTCCGCCGCACCCCCGCCCTGCGCAACCTCGTCGCCGGCACCGGCTGGCACCCCGCCCAGTTGGTCCTCCCCCTCTTCGTCAAGGAGGGGATAGCCGAGCCCGCCCCGATCGCCGCCATGCCCGGCGTCGTGCAGCACACCCTGCCGTCGCTCCGCAAGGCGGCGCGGGAGGCGGTGGCCGCCGGGGTGGGCGGGCTGATGGTGTTCGCCGTGCCCGAGCGCAAGGACGCCGTGGGGTCGGCGGCGCTCGATCCGGACGGGATCCTGCAGCGGGCGCTGCGCGAGGTGGCCGACGAGGTCGGGGACGCGGCCGTGGTGATGAGCGACGTGTGCCTCGACGAGTTCACCGACCACGGCCACTGCGGCGTCCTGACCCCCGACGGCCGGGTGGACAACGACGCCACCGTGGAGCGCTACGCCGCCATGGCCGTGCTGCACGCCGAGGCGGGCGCCCACTGCGTCGGGCTGAGCGGGATGATGGACGGCCAGGTCGCAGCCGTCCGCGCCGCGTTGGACGCGGCGGAACGGCAGGAGACGGCGATCCTCGCCTACACCGCCAAGTACACCTCCGCCTTCTACGGCCCCTTCCGCGACGCCGTCGAATGCGACCTGCGCGGCGACCGCGCCACCTATCAAATGGACCCGCGCAACCGCACCGAGGCGCTGCGCGAGCTCGCGCTGGACGAGGCGGAGGGCGCCGACCTGGTCATGGTGAAGCCCGCCCTGTGCTACCTGGACATCTTGCGGACGGTCGCCGACCACGCGCGCGTCCCGGTGGCCGCGTACCAGGTGTCCGGCGAGTACGCGATGGTGGAGGCCGCGGCGGCGCGCGGCTGGATCGACCGGGAGCGGGCCGTCGCCGAAACCCTGACGGCCGTCCGCCGGGCCGGTGCCGACGTCGTCCTCACCTACTGGGCGGTGGAAGCGGCCCGCCGGATGGGCTGACGCGGAGGGGCCGACGCACCGCCCATCGGGCGATTCCCGGCGGAATCCGCCGCAGGCGACGCCGCCGGGGAGCGGTCGCCGGTAAGGATGGGCGGGCCCCCTGTCGTCGCTCCGCCGCCCGGGCGAGGAGACCGCGTGCCCCAGCCGGACCCGCCCCCGACGCGCGCCCCCCGGGACGGCCGTGGCTGACGCTCCCGTACTGCGCGTCCGCGGCGTGCGCAAGGCGTACGGCCGCCACCCCGTACTGCGCGGGATCGACCTCGACCTGCCGGCCGGATGCATGGCCGGGGTCGTCGGCGAGAACGGCTCGGGGAAGACCACGCTGCTCCGCGTCCTCGCCGGGCAGGGCCGGCCGGACCGGGGGACGGTCGAGTGCCCCGGGCCCGTCGGCTACTGCCCGCAGGAGACGGTCCTCAACCCGGCGTTCACCGTGGACCAGCACCTGGAGCTGTTCCACGTCGCGTACCGCCTCCCCGACCTGCGCCGCGCGCACGAACTGCTGGACGCGCTGCGGTTCACCGCCTACCGCCACCACCGCGTCGGCGCCCTCAGCGGCGGCACCCGGCAGAAGCTCAACCTCGTCCTCGCCCTGATGCACGACCCGCCGCTGCTCCTCCTCGACGAGCCGTACCAGGGCTTCGACTGGGAGTCGTACCAGCGCTTCTGGGAGCTGGCCGGTGAACTCCGCGCCGCCGGGCGGTCGTTCCTCGTCGTCTCGCACATCGCCTACGACACCGCCCGCTTCGACCGGCTCTGGCGGCTGGAGGACGGCCGGCTGGCCGACGGCAGACGGCCCGGGCCGGGAGCCGGCCCGGCGGCGGAGGGGTGACGATGCGGCCCACCGCCTGGACGTACTTCTCCACCGCGGCCCGGTTCGCCCTGCTCGAACACGTCCGCAACCGGCTCGCCCTCGTCCTCGTCGTCGTGTTCGTCCCGCTGTGGATCTCCCTGGGGCACGCGGTCGTCGACAGCCACGTGGTGCGCTTCATGCTGCGTGCCACGCACGGGACGGTCACCGCGCACGGCAACGACCTCGGCAACATCACGGGCGCCCTCAACGCGGTCACGCTGATCGTCGGCTTCATGATGTTCTCGGTGACGTTCAGGGCGGCCGGCTTCGACCGGCGGCTGGCGATGGCCGGCTACCCGCGCCGCCACCTCATCGCCGCCAAGTTCGCCGCCCTCGTCGTCGTCGCGGCCGTGACCTGCGCGTACGCGACGTTCTCGGTCTGCCTCTACTGGGCGCCCCGGCGGCCCTGGCTGCTCGCGCTGGCCCTGGCCTGTGGAGCGCTGACCTACGGCGGGCTGGGCGTGATGCTCGGCGCCCTGCTCCGCAGCGAACTGGCCGGCATGCTCCTGATCATCATGACCAGCATCATCGACGCCGGCCTGCAGAGCCCGCTCGCCAACCCGGTCGCCGATGACGACGTCATCCGCTACCTCCCCTCGTTCGGCGCCATGCAGGTCGCCACGACCGCCGGCTTCCGCGACGCGATCCCGCTGCCCTACCTTCTCCTCGGCCCCCTGTGGTTCGCGGGCGCGCTCCTCGTGGCGGCCCTCGCCTTCCACTTCCACACCCGCGACCGCCGGAACACGTTCCCGGACGGGTGACCGGTCACGGGCGAGGCCCAGGGCGAGGCCCAGGGCGAGGAGGCACGATGCGCGAACCGAGCACTGAGGAGTCCTGGGCACTGACCGTGGGCGTGGTGGACGCGCGCACCGGGCGGCCGGTGCGGCCGGCGATCCGCCAGGCGACGGATTCTAAGCCAGCGCCCCCGTACGAGCGGCGAATTCCCTCAAGCCCTGGAGCCGAACAGGTCCGTACATCAGATCGGAGGTAAGGGCCCGTAGTGCCGGGCGCCGTACTTCCTGCGGCGCTTCCTGTTCGACGCGTCGCAAGGCGGCGAAGGTCTGCCGGCCATCACCGAGGGCGTGCCACATGCGGGCGGTGTCGGTCCAGGCCCGCGCCCGTCGCTCAGCCGTCGGCAGGCTGGTGAAGTCGAGCCCGGTGACGACCTTGACGCCCTCGTCGGGCGTTCCCAGCGCGTTGAACACGCCGATCCGGTAGACGCCCACCTGTGCCTGGCTCGCCTCCACGGTGAACAGGCCCGGCACCCCTGGCAGCCGACTGGCGTGCTCCTCCGCCTCCTCCAGCAGCGCGAGCGCCGTGCCACGGTCCCCGCCTGTGGCAGCCGAGTACGCGGCGGTCAGGAGCAGCGTCGTGCGGACGGCACCTGTGCGGTCCTGTTCGATGTCCAGTTCCGAGGCCTCCCGGGACAGCAGCCGCACCGCGGACGACCATCGGCCGGACCGGCGCATCGTGATGGCAAGGACCCGCGTCGCCTCACCGATCGGCACCGGGGCCCCGCCTGCGCGGGCCGCGGACAGCGCTCGGTCGGCGGCCACCCAGCCCACGTCGGAGTGCTGTTTCGCGGCCAGTTCGGCGGCGACGACGTACGAGCGGGCCAGCACCCCGCACACCTGCTCCCGGGCCCGGCCGCTCGCCGCGTCACGGCTGGCTTCCGCTGCGGCGAGCAGCCCCGGCAACGTGCGTTCCAGATCGCTGTACCGGGCCGCTCGAAAAGCCGCCAGCGCTTTGGCTGCCCCCTCCGCGAGCCGTGGTAGCGGCATCGGCTCGGCGGGCGGCAGTCGAAAGAGCGCGTCGTCGAGGCCGCCGCCCGGTGAGGCGGCGGCCGGTGCCGTCTCGGCGCCGACGACGGCCGTCGCCCCTGCGGCGAGCGCCCCGGTCAGTAGTTTCCTGCGGCGCACCGCATCCTCCTCGTCCGACGGCCGACTCACCGCCACCGTAGCGACCTGCATCACGTCTGGCACAGAACCACCGCGTAGTCGCTCATGTGGGATGCCGAGCCTGTCGGCCATGAGCCGCAGCGCGCCCGGGTTCGGGCACATCTTGTTCCGCTCGATCCGGGAGATGGCCGACGCCGAGTATCCGCACGCCTGCCCTAACTGAGTCTGCGAGAGCCTGAGGTAGCACCGGACGCTACGGATCAACGCACCGAGGTTTTCGCCCATGGGTACCTCCTGTGTGCACCGACGGGACGCCCGACGGTAGCGCCGCCGCCGGGAGGCGAACAGGGGCGCGCGGACGCACGACTTGTGCCGATCCCGCACACCGTGTGCCGAGGCTCGCCGCCCCCATCCCCGGTCCCAGAGGACAGCCTCCATGGTGTTGCTGAAAGGCGGGCGGCGTGTCCAGCCGCTCCGCTGTTCGTTCCCCGGAGGCAACCATGGAGAAAGTGCTCGTCACCGGTGGCGCCGGATTCATCGGCTCGCACTTCGTCAAGCGTCTGCTGCATGCGGACGACATCGCCGAGGTAACCGTCCTCGACGCCCTCACCTACGCCGGCCACATCGAAAACCTGGGCGAGGCATTCCTCAGCCCGAAGCTGCGGTTCGTCCACGGCAACATCCTGGATGCCGACCTCGTGGACGACCTGCTGAGCCGGCACACGGCCGTCGTCCACCTCGCCGCGGAATCCCACGTCGACCGCTCGTTCTTCGAGGCCGGCGCATTCCTCTCCACGAACGTGCTCGGCACCCAGACCCTCGCGGACGCTGCCGCACGGCACGGCGTCACCAAGTTCGTCCACGTCTCCACGGACGAGGTCTACGGCCCATTGCCGGAAGGCTACGCCGACGAAGACGCTCCGGTCCGTCCCACAGTCCCCTACGCGGCGTCGAAGGCCGCCGGCGACTTCGTAGCGCTGAGCTACTTCCACACCTACGACGTACCGGTGTGCGTCACCCGCAGCTCGAACAACTACGGCCCGTACCAGCACCCCGAGAAGATCATCCCCCTGTTCGTCACCCGGCTCCTCCAGGGCCTGCCCGTGACCATCCACGGTCAGGGCCGGCACGTCCGCAACTGGCTGCACGTCGAAGACAACTGCGCCGGCATCGAACTCGTTCTTCGCGACGGGATTCCCGGCGAGGTCTACAACATCGGCGGCGGCACCGACTTCACCACCAGGGAGCTCACCGATGTACTCCTCGGAGTCTGCGGTGCCGGCTGGGACCGGGTCAGCTACATTCCCGACCGGCGTTCGAACGACCTGCGGTACTCCATGGTCTGGGACAAGATCGCAAACGGTCTTGGCTACAGCCCCACCCACGACATCATGCAGGGCATCGCCGACACCGCGGAGTGGTACCGGCGCAACCCCGACCGGTGGGCGCCGCTCATGCGCAACCCCTATGCGCCCGCCGCCACGGTCGAGGTCACCGCGCCCGCGGAGGAGGGCACCGGTGTCCGCTGAGCCGCTGCGCATCCTCGTCACCGGGGTCGGTGCCAACCCGGGCTTCGGGCTGACCCGCAGCCTCTCCCGCCTCGGTCACCACGTCATCGCCACCGACGCGCACCCGCTCGCCCCCGGCCTCCTCCTGCCGGACGTCACCCCGCGCGTCATCCCGCTCGTCACCGACCCCGGCTATCCGGCCGCCATGGCCAGGCTGTGCCGCGGCCTCGCCGTCGACGCGGTCGTGGCCGGCATCGAGAAAGACCTCCCGCCTCTGCTCGGCATGGCGCCCGAGTTGGGCGCCGCCAACGTGCACCTGTGGCTCCCCGACGCCGACTCGATTCAAGCCTGCATCGACAAGATCCTGTTCCACGACGTGCTGACCGAGCACGGTATCCCGACACCGCGTACCTGGCACTCCGAAGCGATCGACCATGTCCCTGACGGAACGGCACTCGTCGTCAAGCCCCGTCGAGGGCACGGCGCGCAGAACGTCCACTTCGTCGACCGGCAGGACCACGCCCGACTTCTGTGCGAGCTGATCCCTGATGCCCTCGTCCAGGAACGGGTGTACGGGACCGAGTTCACGGCGGACTGCCTCGTCGACCGCGACGGCCGTGCCTCGGCGATCCTCCGCCGCCGGGACCTCGTCAAAGGCGGCCTCGCCGCGGTCAGCACGACCTTCGAGGACCCTGTCGTTCGGCGACGCGTCGTCGAGACCTTGCACGCGGTCCGGGCCCGCGGCGTCTGCTGCGTGCAAGGGTTCGTCACCGGCGACGGCACGGTAACGGTCACCGAACTGAGCCTTCGCATCGCCGGCGGCTTCCCCCTGACCGAGGTAGCCGGCGCGGACCTCGTCGGCCAGATGGTGAACGGACTCGCGGGGCTCCCCGTCGACCACGACCGTCTCGCCTACCGCTCCGGGGTCTTCCTGACGACCTACGTCGAGACCCTGGCGCACGGCGACATCGCCCAGCTCGCCCGGCTCAAGACCGCAACGAGTGGGGGACCGTCATGACGTCATTTCCGCGGCCGGACGCCCGGCGCAACGCCGGCCCGTACCTGTACGGCCAGGAGGCCGCAGCTGTCGCCCGTGTTCTGGCGGCCGGGCAGTACGGCCACACCGACGTCACCGAGGAGTTCGAGCGCCGCATCGCAGCGTTCATCGGCGTGTCCGACGCCGTTGCCGTTTCCTCCGGCACCGCAGCCCTGCACACCGCCCTGCTTGCCGCCGACGTCCGCCCCGGCCGGGAAGTCATCGTGCCCTCGATGACCTTCTGCGCGACCGTGCAGGCGATCCTTGCCGTGGGCGCCGTACCGCGGTTCGTCGACATCGACCCTGCCACGCTGTGCGTGGACGACCGGATCGTCATGGAGGCGGTCACCAGCCGCACAGCCGCTGTCATCCCGGTTCTCTTCGGGGGCCGGCCGGTCGACCTCACGGCCGTCCACCGGGAACTGACCGGACGGGACATCGCCGTCATCGAGGACGCCGCGCACGCGTTCGGCTCCCGTCTTGCCGGCCGTCGCGTCGGCGCGGCGGGTGCCGCCGTGACGTGCTTCTCCTTCGGACCCATCAAGAACCTCACCTGCGGTCAGGGCGGCATGCTCATCCCGCGGACCCCCGACGACGCCGGTACAGCCCGTCGACTACGGCTTCTCGGCGTCGTCCAGGCCCAGAGCCGGCGCGCGAACACCACGACCTACAGCGTCAACGGCTTCGGCCTGCGCTACCAGCTCTCAGGCATCAACGCCGCCATCGGCCTCGCCCAGCTCGACCACTTCGACACGACCGAACGCACCCGCCGCCGCCTCTGGCACACCTACCGGGACGCCCTCGCCCCGCTGGACGGCGTCACGCTCGTCGACGTCGACCCCGACCAGTCGGTGCCTCACCTGTGCCAGGTTCGCGTCCCGCACCGTGATCGGGTGTTCGCCGATCTACGTGCCCAGAGCATCGGCGTGGGCGTCCACTACCCGCCCAACCATCTCCAGCCCGCGTTCGAGGACTGGCGGCGCCCACTACCGGCCACCGAACAGGCCGGGCAGGAGATCCTCAGTCTCCCGTTCCATCAGCACCTCACCGGCGCGGACATCGACCACGTCGTGACCGCTCTCGGCCGTGCCCTCAAGGCCACCGGCGGCCCATGATGCGCAGGATGCTGGCCGTGTGCCTGGGAAACCACTGCCGCAGCCCCTTCGCCCAGCTCGCCCTGTCCCGCCGGGGCGGCGAAGCCGTCACGGTCCGCTCCGCCGGCCTGATCGGCAAGTGGCAGGGCCGGCCCGCCAACACATCCATGATCAAAGCCGCCCGTCGGCTGGGACACGACCTCACCGGCCACCGCGGGCAGCAGATCACCGTGGAGATGCTCGACTGGGCCGACGACGTCCTCGTGATGGACAGCGCCGTCCTCGACATGCTCCGGGCGATCAGCGGAGAGCCGAACGTCCGGAAACTGCGCCTCTACCTCGGTGACCAGGACGTACCCGACCCCATGGGCCGAGGTGACGACACGTTCCACGACTGTGCCGTCCTGATCGAGGCGGCCACGGCGCTGCACATAGGCCGGCGCCGCCCGTGACCCCTGCCCGGTCAACCGGAGGCGGCGGACAGGAGTACGTCCACGACCCTTTCCGCCGCGTCCGGCCTTCCGTGCGCCCGAGCCCGGTGCGCCATCGCCTCTCGCCGCGCGGGGTCGACGAGCAGCGGGCCGAGCGCGTCCCGCAACCGGTCACCGGTCACCTCGCCCAGGAGCGCGACGGCCGCGCCGGACTCCTCCAAATGCCGCGCGTTGTGCGCCTGCTCGTTCCCGGCCGACGTCGCGAGAGGGATGAACACCGCGGGCTTGCCCAGCGCCGTCAGCTCGGCCAGCGTCCCGGCTCCGCTCCTGGAGACGACGACGTCGGCGAGCGCCAGGACGTCGGGCAGCTCCGGCCCGACGAACCCGGCCAGGTGGTAACGGCCGGCCACGGAGGCGGGCAGGGCCGTGGTGCGGCGCCGCAGTTCCTCCACGTTCGCCGGACCGCACTGGTGGATCACGTTCGCCCGCTCCAGCAGCCACGGCAGCGCATCCTGCACCACGCCGTTGATCTGCTGCGAACCCTGAGCGCCGCCGGTCACGTACACCGTCGGCAACCGCCGGTCGAACCCGGCGAGGCCCAGCGTCTCGGCCGCCTTGTCCGCGTGGCCGGCCAGCACCTCCGGCCGCACGGGGTTCCCCGTCACGACCGCCAGGCCGCGTACCGATTCCGGGAGGAGCGGCACCGTCGACTCCGAGGACACGGCGATCCGCGTCGCCGAGCCCGCCAGCTTCCGGTTCGCGAGGCCCAGGCGCACGGTCTGCTCGTGGAGAACGAGCGGACGCCGGCACAACCTCGCGGCGAGCCCGGCCGGTACGGCGACGTAGCCGCCCGTGGCGAGCACCACGTCCGGCTGGAAGTCCGCGATGAGTTTCCGTGCCTGAGCCACCCCCAGCGGAACCTTGGCCATGTCCTTCATGTTCGCCGCCGACATCATCTTGAGCGGATTGCCCGACCGGCGGATCTTCCCCGTCGCCACGGTCGCGAAGGCGATTCCCGCGGCCGGTGCGACGCGTGCCTCCAGGCCGTCGGCCGTGCCGATCCACAGGACGTCGAGAGGTCTGGCCTCGGCCCACAACCGCCGCTGCAGAGCGCGAATCGCAGTGAGTGCCGGATACGTGTGGCCGCCGGTCCCTCCTCCTGCCACGATCAAACGGAAGGCGTCGGCCGGGCGGTGTGCGCTCATCACGGAGCGCACCCTACCGGCTGCGGCCGAAGAGGAGCGTGGGCCGTCAGCCAGGCGGAACGCCTTCGCCGGCGACCTCCTCCCGCCCGCTGACGGTGCGCGGCGAGTGCACGATCTGCTGACGGTTCGAACAGCCCGCCGGTCTCGACGGCGGCCTCCGCGCCCTCCGTCACCCGGCCGTGGTCCGTACGCCGGGCCGTCACGGCCACCGGGGTCCGTCGGGCTCCCCGGGCAGTGGTGTGCCGGAGGCCAGGTCCGTGTCCAGTCGGGACGTCAACTCGGCGGCCTGGTCGGGTATATGGCGGGACGCCCATCGTGCGACGAGGTCGAGGAAGCCCCGGAGGTCGTCGCGCGCGGAACGGAGGAGGCCGGGCAGGTGCGCGAGCGGTACCGCGACCGGCCGGGTGGGAGGGGGCTCGGGCGCGAAGCCGCCGTCGGGCCAGAGGAGGACGGTCGTGCCGGTGAGTTCCACGCGTGGCGTCGGGTCGTGGCCCAGCCAGGGCGTCTCGCCCTCCGCGAGGGTGAGCCAGTCACGCCAGTCCGCCAGCCCGCAGCAGCAGCCGGGGCGCACGGTGACGCCGAGGCCGGTGTGGTGGAAGCGGAGGCCGCCGTCGGCGGTGATCTCCTCCTCCGCGAGCAGGCGGCGGACGAGGGCGGTGGCGTCCGGCGCGGGCAGGTTGTCGTTGTCGGACGTTCCGAGCGTGTGGCGGGTCAGGGCCGCCAGGGCGCTGCCGACCTCGTCCGGCGTCATACGGCCGGTCAGGGCCAGCGGCCGGTACGGGGGGAGGGCCGCCACCCGCCAGGCGGTGAAGCCGGTGGTGTCCGCGGTCTCCAAGACGATGTCGACGGTCAGCATGGGGGCAGTCTCCGCTCTGGGCGGCGGGTACGCCCATTCTTTTTGCGGGGGGCGGGCCGACCAGACGCCCGGGGCGGGACGGACGAGGCGTCCGGAGGCGGCCGTCGAGACGTCCGCGGCCGGGATACCGAGGCCGGGCACGGGCGCGCGGGCGCTGACCGGCCGCGGTGGCCGTGCGCGGGCGGTCCGGCAGGCCGTCGTGGCCACGGGGCACGCCGGCATCGCCGCCGCACGGCGGACCGGTCGTACGGGGTACGCGGGCCGGCCTCGTCGTGCGTGCCGCCCGGCGTCGGCGGACACGCGGGCGTTCCGGGTCCGCGCCCCCGTCCCCGGCGTCTGGTATTCGTGCCCTCACCGCCGCTTCCCCGCGCCGCCCGCATGGCCGGCCGGGAGCCGGGTATCCGAGGGCGGCCGGGGAACGAGCAGGGAGGAGCGGGCATGCGCGTGCCGGACAAGGGCCGTGCCGTCGCCGTCGCCGAGACGCTGGGGTGGTGGGCCGGGCTCACCCTGCTGTGGGTGGCGCTGATCTCCTCCGTGGACGTTCTGGAGGCCGGGGTCGGGGCGGGTGCCGCGGCGGCCGGGGCGTGGGCGGCCAGGGCGGCGCGCCGGGCGGCGGCGGAACGGTGAACGGGTGGCTGGCGGGCGCCGCCCTCCTCGTCGTCGGCGGGCTCGGCCCCTGTCTGTGGGGCGCCGCGACCGGCGGCACCGGCCGCCGCATGACCGCCCAGAACACCGCGACACTCCTCCTGTGCCTGGTGTTCCTGCTGCTCGCCCAGGGATACCAGCGGCCCGCCTACACGGACCTCGCCCTCGTCGTCTCCGTGCTCGGCCCGGCGGGCACCCTCGTCTTCGTCCGGCTCTTCGAGACGTCGCCGGACGCGGGGGGCAACGGCTCCCGTCTGCTCGGCCGCCTCGTCACGGCGGCCACCGTCGCCACCGTCGTCCCGCTCTGCGTCGTCACCGGCCCCGGCCGGGCCATGGCCAAGCTGATCGTGATCGGTGTGCTGCTGCTCGCCGGGGGAGCGGTCACCACCCGGGCGGTGCGCGGTGGATGACGTCCTCGGCGGCCTCGCGCTGCTCCTCGTCGCGGCGGCCGCGACCGCCGCCGTCCTCAACCGGGACCCGGCCCGGCAGGCCGTCGTCCTGTCGCTCCTGGGCCTGGCGCTCGCCGTCCTGTTCACCGTGGACCAGGCGCCGGACGTCGGCCTCTCGCAGCTCGCCGTCGGATCGGCGATCACCCCGCTGATGATCCTGCTGGCGGTCCGCAAGGTGCGGCGGATCGGCCGGAGCCGGCAGGGAGAGGACGACGAGGAAGGGCGGTCCCGGTGAGCCGCCGCGTCCGGCTGTGGGTGCTGGCCCTGGGGCTGCTCGCCACCGCCGCCCTGTTCGCCGCCGCCTGCGCCGAACTGCCGCCGTTCGGCGGCGACCGGCACCCCTACGGTGACCGTGCCGTGCACGCCGCCCTGCTCCGGCACACCGCCAACACCATCTCCTCCGTCAACTTCGACCAGCGCGCCCTCGACACCCTCGGCGAGGAGAGCATCCTGTTCGCCTCCGTCCTCGGCACCGTCGTCCTTCTGCGGCAGACCGGCGACGAGCACCGGACCGTCCCCAAGCCGCAGCCCGTAGCGGCCCGGACCCGCCGCTACGGGCTGCTCGCGCTGCCCGTCACTCTCCTCATCGGCCTGTACGTCGTCGCCCACGGCCAGCTCAGCCCCGGCGGCGGTTTCCAGGGCGGCGTCGTCGTGGCGACCGCCGTGCACCTGCTGTACATCGCCGTCGACTACCGCGCCCTGGAACGCGTCCGTCCGCTCGGCCCGTACGAGATCGCCGACGCCGCCGGGGAGGCCGCGTACGCCCTCACCGGCGCGGGCGGGCTGCTCGCCGGCGCCGCCTACCTGACCAACGTCCTGCCGTACGGCACCTTCAACACCCTCTCCTCCGGCGGCATCGTCCCCCTGCTGAACGCCGCCGTCGGCGTGGAGGTGGCCGCCGCCGTGGTCGTCCTGCTGGCCCGGTTCCTCGGCCAGGCGCTGGAGATCGAGGGCGGCGAGGAGCGGGCGGAGGGGACGGGATGAGCGTCCTGCCCTACCTGGTCGCCGGCTGGATCTTCCTGGTCGGCGTGTACGGCATGGCCACCAGCCGCGACCTCGTGCACGCCGTCGGCTGCCTGTCCGTCACCCAGTCCTCCACCTATGTGCTGCTCCTGGCCATCGGCTACCGCAAGGGCGGCACCGCGCCGGTCTTCTCCGACATCGCCCCCGGCTCCCGGCCCGTCGTCGACCCCGTCGTCCAGGCCCTCGCCCTCACCGACGTCGTCGTCGGCGCGACGGTCACGGCGCTGCTGCTGGCCCTCGTCGTGCAGATCGCCAAACGGCAGGGCACCACCGACCCCGACGCCCTGTCCGAACTGAAGGGCTGACCCGGTGGACCGGCTGCTCCCGCTGATCGTCGTGGTACCGCTGCTCGGCGCGGCCCTGCTGGCCGGCGCGGGCCGGCGGATGCCCCGGCCGGTCGCGGAGACCGTCGGCTGCCTCTGCTCCGCCGCCTCCGCCGGCCTCGCCGTGGCCGCCCTCGCCGGCGGCCCCCACGTCGTCTGGGCCGGCGACTGGCGGCCCGTGCGCGGGCACGGGGTCGGCATCGTCCTCACCGGCGACCGCACCGGCACCGGCCTCGCCGCCCTCACCTCGCTCCTCGTCGTCACCGTCCTCGCCTACGCCTGGCGCTACTTCGACGAACCCCCGCGCGGCCACACCGGATCCTTCCCCGCCCTCATCCTCCTCTTCCAGGCGGGCATGTGCGGCTTCGCCCTCACCGGCGACCTCTTCAACGCCTTCGTCTTCTTCGAACTCATGGGCGTCGTCGGCTACGCCCTCACCGGCTACCGCGTCGAGGAGGCCCGTCCCGTCCAGGGCGCGCTCGCCTTCGGCTTCGTCAACTCCCTCGGCGGCTACGCCAGCCTCCTCGGCATCGCCCTGCTCTACGCCCGCACCGGCGAACTCGGCATGGCCCAGGCCGGGCGCCAACTCGACGCGCTCGGCCGGCACGACGCCCTGGTCCTCGCCTCGCTTGTCCTCATCCTCACCGGACTGCTGATCAAGGCCGCCGCCGTGCCCTTCCACTTCTGGCTGCCGGACGCCCACGCCGTGGCCCCGACACCCGTCTGCATGCTGCTCTCCGGCGTCATGGTGGAGATGGGCGTCTACGGCGCCGCCCGCGTGTACGTCACGGTCTTCGCCGGGCCCGGCGGCGTCCCGGCCGAGGACTTCCGGCGCGCCCTGACCGTCCTCGGCCTGCTCACCGCCCTCACCGGCGCCACCCTGTGCTGGCAGCAACGCCACCTCAAACGGCTGCTCGCCTTCTCCACCGTCGCCCACACCGGCCTCTTCCTCGCCGGGCTCGCCGCGCTCGAACCCGACGGCGTCACCGGCGTGTTCCTGTACGTCCTCGGGCACGCGGGCGTCAAGGCCGCCCTCTTCGCCTGCACCGGCGCCCTCCTCGACCGCTACGGCGGCGTCGACGAGCACCGGCTGCACGGCCGGGCCCGCGAGATGCGCGGCGTCGGCGTCCTCTACGCCGTCGGCGGACTCGCCCTCGCCGGGCTGCCGCCCTTCGGGACCGCGCTCGGCAAGGCGCTGGCCGAAAAGCAGGCCGTCTGGCTGACCGCCTTGTACGTCGTGGTCTCGGCCGTGACCGGCGGCGCGGTGCTGCGCGCCGCCGCCCGGGTGTTCCTCGGCGCCGGGCCCCGCGAGGAGGACGCGTGCGGCGCCCCCGAGACCACCGGCGACCAGGAGGAACCCGAGACCGACCGCCGGGTGCGCCGGCTGCCGTCGCTGATGGCCGCGGTCGCCGCCCTGCTGCTCGCCGGCGCCCTCGCCGTCGGCACCGTGCCCGCCCTCGCCCGCGAGGCGGCCGGCGCCGCGCACGCCTTCACCGACCACGCCGGGTACGCGGCCACCGTGCTGGACGGCACGCATACCGCGCCCGGCGCGGGGCACCCGTACGCCTGGTGGAGTCCGGCCGGTGTGGGCCTCGGCCTGCTCTCGGCCCTGCTCGCCACCGGGCTGGCGGCGCTCGGCGTACGCGGCGCCATCCCGGCCCGGCGGTGGGCGGCCCCGCTGCGCCGGCTGCACTCCGGGCACGTCGGCGACTACGTGGCGTGCGCGGCGGCCGGCATCGGGCTGCTGTCGGCGCTGATCCTGTGGCCGGGCGGCTGACCGGGCCCGCCGGGCGCGGCGCCCCCGATCGGGCGCTCAGGCCCTGCGGTGCCCCGCCCCGGGTGCCACGGTGGTCGTGGACGACCGGTGGCGCGCCCGGCCCGCCGAACGGAGGGAGACCCGATGACGGACGGACGGGCGACGCGGGGGACAGGGGAGACGGGGGAGGCGGAGGAGAAGGCCCTGAGGGCGGCGCGCCGGGCGCTGGAGCGGCGCGTCGACGGCGAGGTGCGCTTCGACGCCGGCAGCCGCGGCGCGTACTCCACCGACGGGTCCAACTACCGGCAGCCGCCCCTCGGCGTCGTCCTGCCGCGCACGGTGGACGCCGGCGCGGAGGCGGTCGCCGTGTGCGCCGAGTACGGGCTCCCCGTCCTCTCCCGCGGCGGCGGCACCAGCCTCGCCGGCCAGACCACCAACCGGGCCGTCGTCATCGACTGGTCCAAGTACTGCCACCGGCTCGTCTCGGTCGACACCGAGGCCCGCACCTGCGTCGTCGAACCCGGCATCGTCCTGGACGACCTCAACCGGGAACTCGCCCCGCACAAGCTGAAGTTCGGGCCGAAACCGTCCACGCACGGCCAGTGCACCATCGGCGGCATGATCGGCAACAACTCGTGCGGCGCCACCGCCCAGTCCTACGGCAAGACCGTCGACAACCTCCGCCGCCTGGAGATCCTCACCTACGACGGACTCCGCTGCTGGACCGGCCCCACCGACGACGACGCGTACGAGCGGATCCAGGCCGCCGGCGGCCGCCGCGCCCACCTCTACCGGGGGCTGCGCGGCCTGGCCGACCGCCACCTCGCCGAGATCCGCCGCGGCTACCCCCGCATCCCCCGCCGCGTCTCCGGCTACAACCTCGACTCCCTCCTCCCCGAGAACGGCTTCCACGTCGCCCGCGCCCTGACCGGCAGCGAGGGCACCCTCGTCACCGTGCTGCACGCCGAGATCGACCTGGTCCCCGTACCGGCCGCCGCCACTGTCCTCGTCCTCGGCTACGACGACATCTGCGCCGCCGCCGACGACGTACCCCGCCTCCTGGAGAACTGCCACCCCGACCAGCTGGAGGCCATCGACCACCGCATGGCCCAGCTGATGCGCGAGGAGGGCGCCTACCTCGACTCCCTCGAACGCCTCCCGGCGGGCAACAGCTGGCTGCTCCTCCAGTTCACCGGCGACAGCACCGAGGAGACCGACGACAAGGCCCGCGCCCTGCTGCGGGCCATCGGCCGCGCCGAGGACGCCCCGGACATCGCCCTGTCCGACGACCCCGAACGCGAACAGGAGATGCTCAAAGCCCGCGAGGCCGGCCTCGGTGTCACCGCCCGGCCGCCCGACGACCGCGAGACCTGGGAGGGCTGGGAGGACTCCGCCGTCCCGCCGGACCGCCTGGGCGACTACCTGCGCGACCTCAAGAAGCTGTTCGCCGAGTTCGGGTACGAGAGTGCGTCCCTCTACGGGCACTTCGGGCAGGGCTGCGTCCACACCCGCGTCCCCTTCGGCCTGCGCACCGCCGAGGGCGTCGCCGACTTCCGCCGCTTCCTGCACCGGGCCGCCGACCTCGTCCACGACTACGGCGGCTCCCTCTCCGGCGAGCACGGCGACGGACAGGCCCGCGGCGAACTGCTCGTCCGCATGTTCGGCGAGCGGCTGGTGGGCGCGTTCGCCGAGCTCAAGCAGCTCTGCGATCCCGACGACAAGATGAACCCCGGCAAGGTCGTCCACCCCCACCGCGTCGACGAGAACCTGCGCCTCGGCCCGCTCTGGCGGCCCTCCGTCGAGGACACCCACTTCCGCTACCCGGAGGACGACCACGAGTTCGGCCGCGCGGTGCTCCGCTGCGTCGGCGTCGGCAAGTGCCGCACCAGCACCGGCGGCGTCATGTGCCCCTCCTACCGCGCCACCCGCGAGGAGGAGCACTCCACCCGCGGCCGCTCCCGGCTCCTCTTCGAGATGCTGAACGGCCACGAGGACTCGACCGTCACCGACGGCTGGCGCTCCACCGCCGTCCGCGACGCCCTCGACCTCTGCCTGGCCTGCAAGGGCTGCAAGTCCGACTGCCCGGTCGGGGTGGACATGGCCACCTACAAGGCCGAGTTCCTCGCCCACCACTACGCCGGGCGGCTGCGGCCCGCCGCCCACTACTCGCTGGGCTGGCTCCCGGTGTGGGCCCGGCTCGCCCGCGTCGCGCCCCGCGCCGTCAACGCGCTGCTCCAGGCGCCCGGCCTGGGCGCCGTCGGCAAGCGGCTCGCCGGAGTGGCGGGGGAGCGGGCACTGCCGGTTTTCGCCGAGGAGTCGTTCCTCGACTGGTGGCGCGCGCGGGGCGCGCCCGCGCCCGACCCCGCCGACCCGCGCACGGTCCTGCTCTGGCCCGACACGTTCAGCACCCACTTCCACCCCAACGTCGCCCGGTCCGCCGTCCGGGTGCTGGAGGACGCCGGATTCCGGGTCGCCGTCCCCGAACGGCCCGTCTGCTGCGGCCTCACCTGGATCTCCACCGGTCAACTGGACATGGCGCAGCGCGTGCTGCGGCGCACCCTCGACACGCTCGGCCCGTGGATCGCGGCCGGGACGCCCGTCGTCGGTCTGGAACCCTCCTGCACCGCCGTGTTCCGCGCCGACGCGCCGGAGCTGACGCCGGAGGACCAGGACGTCCAGCGGCTCTCGGAGCAGTTCCTCACCTTCTCCGAGCTCCTGGTCAACCGGGCGCCGCACGGCTGGCGGCCGCCGCGCGCGGCCCGCACCGCGCTGGTGCAGACGCACTGCCACCAGCACGCCGTCATGAAGTTCGACGCGGACACGGAACTGATGAAGCGCGCCGGGCTGCACGCCGACGTCCTCGACGAGGGCTGCTGCGGCCTCGCCGGCAACTTCGGCTTCGAGCGCGGCCACCACGACCTCTCGATGACCGTCGGCGAACAGGGCGTCCTCCCCGCCGTCCGCGCCGCCGGACCCGCGACGTACGTCCTCGCCGACGGCTTCAGCTGCCGCACCCAGATCGAGCAGGGCGGCACCGGCCGCCGGGCCATGCACCTGGCCGAGGCGCTCGCCCTCGGCCTCGACGGCCCGGCCCCGGCCGAACACCCCGAGAAGCTGGGCGCCCTGCGGCCGGACCGGCGGCGGGCGGACGCGTGGGCGGTGGCGGCGGTGGCCGGCGCGGGCGTGGTGGGGGCGGTGGCGGCCGCGGCCCGGGGGAAGGCCCGGGGCCGCGGCGACTGAGGGGGTGCTCCAAGGGCCTCGGATGGAGTCTCAGGTCTCAGATGGAGAACACGCCGTGGTCGTACCAGCCGTTCCCGGCCTGCTGGTCCCACCAGGCGCTCCACACCCGCCCGTTGGACCCTGCCCAGAAGACGTCGAGGTGCCCGGACGTGCGGGCGACGGCGCTGACACCGCTGCCCGGGACGGCCGGGACGGGCCACTGGGCGGCGACGGGGAAGACCCCGTGGTCGTACCAGCCCATACCGGCGATCTGGTCCCACCAGGCACTCCAGATCTTGCCGTCGGTGCCGACCCAGAAGACGTCCAGGTGGCCGCTGGTGCGGGCGACGGCGGCCACGCCGGTGCCGGGGGCGGCGGGGACGGGGAAGGAGGCGGCGATGGGGAAGGCTCCGTGGTCGTACCAGCCGTTCCCGGCGTTCTGGTCCCACCAGTTGCTCCAGATCTTGCCGTCGGTGCCGACCCAGAAGACGTCCAGGTGGCCGCTGGTGCGGGCGACGGCCGCGACGCCCGAGCCGGGGGCCACGGGGACCGGGAAGTCACGGGCGATGGGGAACGCGCCGTGGTCGTACCAGCCCGCTCCGGCGTTCTGGTCCCACCAGTTGCTCCAGATCTTGCCGTCCGTGCCGGCCCAGAAGACGTCGAGATGTCCTGAGGTGCGGGCGACGGAGGTCACCGCGGTGCCGGGGGCGGCCTGGACCGGGAAGTCACGGGCGATGGGGAACGCCCCGTGGTCGTACCAGCCCGCGCCCGCGTTCTGGTCCCACCAGTTGCTCCAGATCTTCCCGTCGGTGCCCGCCCAGAAGACGTCGAGGTGCCCGGACGTCCGGGCGACCGAGGCGATGCCCGTCCCGGGGGCCGCGGGGACGGGGAACTCGCGCGCGATGGGGAACGCCCCGTGGTCGTACCAGCTGTTCCCGGCGTTCTGGTCCCACCAGTTGCTCCAGATCTTGCCGTCCGTGCCCGCCCAGAAGACGTCCAGGTGCCCGGAGGTGCGGGCGACGGACGTGACCCCGGTGTCGTGGGCCGCCGGCACCGGCCAGTCGCGGGCGATGGGGAACGCGCCGTGGTCGCCCCAACTGTTCCCGGCCTGCTGGTCCCACCAGTTGCTCCACACCTTCCCGTCGGCGTTCACCCAGAAGACGTCCAGGTGGCCCGAGGTGCGCGCCACCGAGGTGACCCGGTTCGCGGGCAGCCGGGGCAGCAGCGTCTGCCGGATCCGGCGCTGGCACACCGCGCAGAACGGCTGCCCCAGCACCCGCATCCGGCAGTTGTACTGCGGCCGGAACGCGGCGCAGTGGTAGTAGTCGGCCCCCTCGAACGCGCCCACCGTGGCGGCGCCGACGGGGTTGGGCTGGGTGTCGCACAGCGCGCAGTCGGGGTTCCGCGTCGTCGGCATCGCCGTGGCGGGGGCGACGAGGTCGCGCCACTTGTTCGTCGCCCGGTTGGGGTCGATGGTGACGTTGGGCTGCGCCGGCTCGACCGCCGGGTGGGTGTTGCGGTTGGTGTCGACGCCGCAGCCCAGGTAGTACTCGTACTCGTCCGCGAGGCCGAACGCCGTGTGGCCCATCTCGTGCAGGCCGATCTCGTTGGCGTTGGGCGCCAGGGAGAACACCGCGACCGATCCGCCGGAGCCGCCGTACACGGTGGAGTTGACGATCACCATCACCATGTTCCACTGCGGCACCTGCTGACCCGCCACCGCCAGGGCGGTGCCCGCGTTGACCGTCAGCAGCCGGCGGGTGCCGTTGTTGCAGAACGCCGCGTCGAAGTACGTGGCCGGTGCCGCGCCCGTACCGCCGCAGGCCGTGGGGTCGTCGGCGCCGCTGTCCGACGAGCGGACGTCCACCCGGTAGACGTTGATCGCGGGCCGCAGCCCGGTGAACGGCGCGGTGGCGAAGAGGGTGGTGACGAAGCTCTGCGCGTTCGCGGCGAACTGGCCCAGCTCGGTGCTCCGGTAGCCGTCGCCCATGATGACCAGGTTCCAGCGGGCGTTCGCCGGACCGTTGTCGACGATTTTGGTGGTGCCGATGACGGCACCGTCCCCCGTACCCATCTCAACGGCCCCCCTCGGGTCCCTCGGGTGTCTCGTCCGTCTCGTCCGTGTCCGGTGTGAGAGAGAAGCGCGCCACCTCGGACGCGGGGGCCACGGTCGGCCCCGGGGCGAGCGGGCTGCTCACCAGCGCGACGTGGTCGGCCCCCTCGATCTCGGGGACCAGTACCGCGAACGTGCCCTTCGGCTCGTCCACCGGCACCCGGGCGAGCGAGCGCTCCGCGTCGTCGGAGAACACCTCGGCGTCGTGGCGCACCGGGGGGTGCATGACGCGCCGGTAGAGCGGGCGTTGACGGCCGTCGCGGACCTCCACCCAGAAGCCCTTGACATCAGGCTGTGCGGCGAGGGCGGCCGGGCCGGTCAGGTCGTCGGTGGGCGGCGGGACGGCGTCCACCCGCTGCCGGGAGACGAGCCGGATGTCCGGCCCCTCGTACTCGAAGATCAGCCGGACGGCGGCCGGGCCGGCCGGTCCGGAGCCGGTGTGCTGTTCGGATGTCACGGTCGTCCATCCCCATTTCCAGAGCTCTCAGGGTTGCCGGGGCGGTGTCCGGGCGCGTGCCGGGGCGTTCTCCGGGGCGCTTCCCGGGGCACCGGACGGCCGGGGTCCGGGCGCGCCGACGATGCGGATGCCCTCGGGAAGGGACGGAGACCCGGGACGGCGACCGGAGCGGAGGCCGGGACGGAGACTCGTCGGCCCTTCGGGAAGGATGGTCCTTCGGGAGGGGCGGGCCTTCGGGAAGGCGCGGGCCCGGCCGCGGGCGGACGGGCGGAGGGCGGGGCGGACTGAGCAGGCGGTCCACGAGCGGGAGAACGGAGGGCGGGGCCGGCCGCGTCGCACGGCCCGCACCCGGCCCGCGCACCGCTCACGCCCCGGCGGTGCCGTCGGACGGTTGCCCGGCGCCGCCACTGGTCATGGTGAGGGCGCACGGACACCCGCGCAATACCCCCGAACGGATGAAGCGGAGTGGGGCGGGAGGGGCGCGGCGGGGCGCCGGGTACGACCCCGCCGCGCGCCGGGCGCCCCCGCGCGCTCAGCGCCGGGCGCGCCGCAGCCCACCGGCCACGCCCACCCCGGCCGCCAGCGCGGCCAGCGCCAGGGCGCCACGGTGGCGGGACGCCCACGGCTGGGCGGCCCGGACGACCGTCTGGTCGTCGAAGAGGCCGTGGGCCCCGAAGTCGTGGCCGCCCTCGTCGTCCTCCGGGTGCCAGAGGTTGACGGGCAGACCCTCCTCCGCCGGCATGGACGTCTGCTGGGCGGAGAAGCCGGTCCGGGCGAGGTAGCGGTCCAGCAGCCCCGGCGCCACCGCGTTCGCGATCAGGGTGCCGACGGTGCTGCCGCCGACCCAGTACTCGCGCCGGCGCGGGTGGTCGGCCGCGTACACGATGGCCTGGGCGGCCACCTCCGGCTGGTAGATCGGCGGTACGGGCTGGGGGCGGCGCGGCATCCGGGTCAGCGCCCAGCGGAACTGCGGGGTGTTGACGGCCGGCAGCTGGACCATCGTCGTCCGCACCCTGCTGCCCTCGTGCAGCAGCTCGCAGCGCAGCGACTCGTTCATGCCCTGGATGGCGTGCTTGGCCCCGCAGTAGGCGGACTGGAGGGGGATGCCGCGGTAGGCGAGGGCCGAGCCGACCTGCACGATCGTGCCGTGGTCGCGGGGCAGCATGCGGGACAGGGCGGCCTGGGTCCCGTACACGTACCCCAGATAGGTGACTTCCGTCGTACGCCGGAACTCGTCCGGTTCGATCTCGACGAAGGGCGCGAAGACGGTGGCGAAGGCGTTGTTGACCCAGATGTCGACCGGGCCGAACTCCTCCTCCACCCGGTTCGCCGCCTCCCGCACGGCGTGCGCGTCGGCCATGTCCACGGGGATGGCGAGGGCCCGGCCCCCGGCCTTCTCGACTTCCCGGACGGCGGCGCCGAGCCCCTTCCGCCCGCGTGCCAACAGGGCGACGCTGTCCCCGCGAGCGGCGAACGCCCGGGCGGTCGCCCGCCCGACCCCGCCGCTCGCTCCGGTCACCACGACGACTTTCGGCCTCCTGCGGATGTTCACCGCCGCCGGGTACCCGGCGGGGCGGGCGGCAAACGGGGGCGGGGCGCGGGGCGACCGGTTCCGGCATGCTTCGGCGTATGCGAAACCACCGCGTACCGACGCTCGCCGCGCTGCTCGTCCCGGTCGCTCTGGGCGCCGTGGTGGCCTTGGCGCCGGGGCCGGCACTGAGCGCGCCCGCCGCGCACGCGGCCGGTCTGTCGCGAGCCGCGGCCGGTCCCACGGGAGCAGTGGCCGGTCCCACGGGAGTCGCGGACGCCGGGGCGCCCGTGACGGCCCGGGGCCCCGGCCCGGTGGAGCGGCTGTACGGATCGGAGAACCGCACCTTCCCGACGACGCGCCGCGAGGTGGCCCTCACCTTCAACGCGGCCTGGGACGAGGCCGGTCTGGCGGATGTCCTGCGCACGCTCGACCGGAACGGAGCACCCGCCACCTTCTTCCCCACCGGCCGGTTCGCCGAGCGCCACCCCGACGCCGTGCGGGCGATGGCCCGCCGGCACGGCGTCGGCAGCCACTCGCACACCCACCCGCACTTCTCCCGCCTCACCCGCACGGAGGTGGAGGAGGAGGTGACGGCCGCCGACCGCGCCCTGCGCGCCGCGGGCGCCGTCCCCCTGCCCTTCTTCCGCTTCCCCTACGGCGAGACGACCCCGCAGACGATCGCCCACGTCAACTCCCTGGGCCTCGCCGACATCGAGTGGACCACGGACACCAAGGGCTACCTCGGCACTCCCGGCGGAATGACCGTCCAGCAGGCGGTGAAGCGGGTCGCCGACGTCCTCCGCCCCGGTGCCATCATCCAGATGCACATCGGCTCCGCCGACGGCTCGGGCGAGGTCCTGGACGCGGAAGCGCTGCCGCAGATCATCGACTTGGTGCGGGCGCGGGGGTACGAGGTCGTCGATCTACGGGGGTTGACGGGGGAGGCCGTCGCGCCGGATCAGGCCCAGCCGGTCGGACGGACCAGCGCTCCTTGATCGTCGCCACCTGGCCTTGCCGTTCAGTGTGATCTCGTAAACGTTGCCGCAGCAGCTGAACGGCGGCTTCACGCGGCTGTGGTCATCGGCCGGGCAGCGGTCGATGTGCAGGGCCGACTGGTCCTTGCCGACCGGCTGTACTGCCCCGGGCCCGCGCTCAGCGCCAGCCGCGGCTTGACGTCGGGGGCGAGCGCGTAGTGCTTGGCCTCGCCCTCGCCGTGGTGGATCCAGTCGTTGGGCGTGCACTTCGGCTTCGCCGTCTGCGCCTCGAAGCCGCTCGCGTCCCGCTCCAGCTTCACCTCGATCATGGTGTGCCCGGCAGGCATGACGGGCGGCTTGCCGCCGCAGTCGTCGGTACCCGGGCCGGCGTCGCCGGCATTCGCCGGCCGGGCGGACGGCTTCACCGAGGCGGCCGGACCGCCGGATCCGTCGGACGCCTTGTCGTCCTCCGGACCGCAGGCGGCGAGCCCGCCGGTGAGCGCGGTCACGAGCAGCAGCGTGCCCGTGATCCGTCGAGCGGAGCGCATGTGGATCCCCCGTGTGCGGGGAAATGCCAAGCGTAAATTGGCGTGATCATGTCCGATCGTGATCGTCGAGTGTTCTACATCAGTGAACGACCCGAGAACATCGGCGCTCACCGGTGCCCGGCGTCGTCCGCCCACGCCGAGATGCCCGCGGCACCACGCCGGACGGCGGCTTCCGGGTCCCGGGCGAGCCGCGCGCAGACCGCCAAGACGCCGGCCGCGCCGTCCGTCTCCGCGAGCGCGTCGTCCACCCCGGTCAGCAGCCAGTCGGCCCGGCTGCCACCGGCCTCCGCGAGAGCGAGGGCGACGAGCCGTACGGCGGCCGCCGTCCCCACCCGGGTCAGGGCCTCGGCCACCCGCCGGGTCACTGCCGTGTCCTCGGCGTCCAGCAGCAGCCCCAGCAGCGCCTCCGCGGCCTCGGGAACATCGGCGGCTGGGGCGAGCGCGCACCCGGCGCGGGCCCGTTCCGCCCACGAACGGGACGAGGCGCCGGCCAGCGCCGCCTCCAGTCCAGCTGTCATCTCCGGCATGAGGCGACCGTCTCATGCCCGACGGCGAGGTCCGAACCGGAGCCCCCCTCTTCGTTGCCGTGCCGGGAGAAAACGACGATGCTGGCCCGATGCCAGGGCAGCGTAAGAGGAAACGTCAGCAGCAGCGTGAGAGGGAGCGGACCACCGTTCCGTTCGGGCCCGAGGAGGGGTGGTGGCAGCCGTTGTTCGAGACCTGCGACGAGGGGGAGTGGCACGCGCACCTGCGGGGTCTTCGGGAGGCTGACCCCGGGATCGACTGGTCGGCGATGCGGATGGACATGCTCTGCGGGCGCCTGACGCAGCCGACCGTCTTCAGACTGAGCCGGTTCGTGCCGCATGCCGCGCCTGCTTCCGATTCCGCGCCCGCTTTCGCTTCCGTGTCCGACTCCGGCCCGGGGCAAGGGAGCGCCCCGTGACCGGAGTGGCGAACTGACGGTTCCCTACTGCTCGTCGCGCGCGGCGAGCCGTTCGGCGGTCCCGGCCTTGGCCGTCTCGTGCGTGACCGTCTCGTGCAGCTCGTCAAGCGTGAATCCGAGGCCGCGCAGGATCCGCGCGGCCGGGCTCTCCTCGACGCGCATCAGGCCCAGCAGGGTGTGTTCCGTGCCGATCCAGTCGTGGCCGAGCTCCGCCGCCGCGAGGCGCGCCTGGTCGATGGCCTCCTTGCTCTCCGTCCTGAACGCGATGTGACCTCGCGGTGCTTTCTCCCCGGCCGGCGGCAGCGCTTCCTCGATCGCGTCGCGGACGCGCCGCTCCGACCCGCCCTTCGCCACCAGCACCTCGTATGCCAGGCCGCGCGGTTCGCCGAGCAGGCCGAGGAGCAGGTGTTCCGTGCCGATGAAGTCGTGCTTGTGCGTGCGGGCGGCTTCCTGCGCCAGCACGATGCCGTGCCGGTTCAGCTTGGTGAACCGCTCGAAGGGGGCGGGTGTGTGGCGTTGCTGGGCGGCCTGTTTGGACACGCCGATGGCGTCGCCGATCTCGGTCCAGGAGGCGCCGTTCCGCTTGGCCTTGCTGACGTAGTGGTCGATGAGCTGGTCGCCGAGGTCGGTCAGCGTCTGGGCGCGAAGCCGCGCCTCGCTGATGCGGGCCAGCACGTTGGCGTCGGGAAGTTCCTCGTCGAGCCGGGCGATCAGGTCGGCGAGGCTGATGTCGAGTGGGCTCATGCGTCAAGTTTGAGTTGACGCCCGCCTGCCGTCAAGTACTAGTTGACGCGAACTCGCGTGGTGCGGCCCGACAGTTGGGGCGAAAGGTGTGCGAGTCCGGTCAAGGCGTCGTTCCGTCAGGAGCACCTGGCGAGCGCCGAGGGGTCCGAACGGCGGCGGGCGCACTGGCGGCGCGTCAAGGACCGGATCGCCGCCGCCCTCGACCGGCAGTGACCATGGCGCGCGACGCGTGATCGCCCTGCGGTGGCTTTCGGGCCGGCCTCGGGCCGGGCCCGATATCACGGGGAAGGGGTGAGCGGCAGGGCCGTCGGGTCCTTTACCCGCGTCAAGATCATGCATAGAAATGGTCAAGCCGCTGATCGGGGCCGTTCGTTTTCGACCCGTACAGCCCCGACCGGCGGCGGATCACGCATGCCACCACCCAAGGGGGACCTACGTGTTCACGGGCATATCGTCACGCACCGCGCTCCGTCGCGCCACTCTCTCCGTGGCCGGACTGACGGCCGCGAGCCTGCTGTTCGGCGCCGGAGCGGCATACGCGGCGGACGCGACCGCGGCGGACCGGGCCGCCACCGCAGCCGTGCAACAGGAGGCGAGAGCGGCGCAGTCGACCGCCGAGCAGTACGCATTCATCAACGACGGCCTGGGCCCCGAAGCCCGGGCGGAGATCGAGGACGCCATGGCGTCCGGCGGGGAGACGGGCCGGGTCAAGCGGGCCATCCCGATCGCCGCGGCCGCGATCGCCGCAGCGGCGTGGTGCGCCAGGGGAGCCGTCGCCAGCGTCCCCACGTCGGTCCTCAGCGATGTCGCCGACGGGAAGTTCTCCGGAAAGGGCACCTACGCCAAGAACGCCATCATCGGCTGCCTCGGCGGCGAAATCGGCGGCTGGGCGTGGAAGGTGCTGCCCGGCTGGGTGAAGAACAAGGCCGTCTCCCTCGTCGCCGCCTTCATCATCAAGTACATCCGCTAGCCGACAGCCCGGTCGGCGGCCGCCGCACCGCCGCGCCACCGACCGGGCCCGGACGAGGACCAGGATCCCGATCATGATCTACCTCGCGCTCGCCGGCTTCCTCGTACTGGGGCTGGTGTCCCTCCTCGCCGCCGTCACCGGCTACCGGGGACGGGCCTGTGACCGGCACCAGGGGTACGAAGTCCCGCGCGCCGTCCTGGAGGACCGGGAACTGTCGGCGAAGGCGAACGGGCTCATCGCGTTCTGGTGCACCGGAGCCGCCGTCCTCAGCGTCCCCCCTCTGGTCCCGCTGGCCGGCATGCTCCTCCGGGAGGAGGACCCGTCCCTGCCCGTCGGCGCGCTGCTGGCGCTGGCCGGCTACGGCTTCGTCGTCGTGGTGGTGTGCCGGTACCCGTTCGAGAGGATCCGGCGCATGGGGTGAGCCGCGCGCGATGCGCGAGCTGCCGCGGTCCGCCGGACGGCAGCGGTGCCGTACGCCGGTCACGGCGCGGGGAACCCCTCCGGGGCCCGCCACTCGTGTTCCAGGACCGCGTGGACGACGGAGTCGCGCCACGCGCCGTCCACGAAGAACTGCTCCCGTATCCGGCCCTCTTCGACCAGCCCCGCCTTCGACAGCGTCCTGCCCGACGCGGTGTTGGACGGGGAGCGGGTGGCCCAGATCCGGTGCAGCCCCAGGTGCCGGAAGCCGAGCGCGCAGAGCAGGTGAACCGTTTCGGTGCCGAAGCCGGCGCCCCACGTGTCGGGGTGGAGCATGAAGCCGATGGTGCCGGCCTTCTCCGAGAACGGGTCCAGGTCGAGGTCGGCCCGCCCGATCAGCCGGTCGTCGGCCGAGCGGACCACGCCGAGCATGTAGACGGTGCGCGGCACGGCGCCCGCGTGGACCGCCGCGCGCGCGATCGAGTCCGCGACCTCGTCCCGGGTCTGCGCCCGGCCCTTCATGTGGTGCGCGACGTCGGCGTGCCCCTGGACGGCGTGGAGCGCGTCGAGGTCGGTGCCGCGGATCTCGCGGAGGTGGAGCCGGGAGCCGGTGACGGTGATCGGGTTCATGGGGGCAAGGTAACGGCGGGCGGCTGCGGATTCCGCGTCATTTCCGCTCCGTCTCCGCTCGGCGCCGGGGGCGGAGGCGGGCCGGCCGCTATCGGGGCCGGCCCGCCCTGCCCACACCCCGCCCGCGTCAGCCGCGCGTGCCGCCCCCGCCCAAGGAGCTCAGGTCATGGGCGTAGATGCCGACCGCGTGGGCGATGACATCGATGTTGGTGTCGAACGCCTTGAGGTCGAGGTTCGACAGGTTGTCGCCCTTGGCGTGGTAGTTGGGGTCGTACGGGGCGCCGGCCTTGCCGCCGAACTTGGCGGCCTGTTCCTTCGTCTTGATGCCCTCGGCGCCGGTGAAGGTGCCGCCGGCGGGGATGCCGGTGGCGATGAACGGGCCGTAGTCGGAGCGGCCGTCGAAGTCGGTGCCCTCGTGGGGCTTGCCCTTGCGGTCGAGGTAGCCGTTGATCAGCTTCTCGATCTCCGCCGAGCCCTTGGGGCCGGGGCCGGAGCCCTTGTGGTCGGAGTCGTCGCCGTCGTAGACGAGCTGGGCCGGGTTGGGCGAGGCGATCATGTCGAAGTTGAGGTAGAGCGCGATCTTCTCGCGCTCGGCCTTGGAGAGCTGCGCCACGTAGTGCTCGGAGCCCAGCAGGCCCAGCTCCTCGCCCGACCACCAGGCGAAGCGGACCTTGTTGGTGGGCTGCTGGCCGCCGCGGCGGGTGCGGTCGGCGAGCTTGAGGGCGACCTCCAGCAGGCCGGCGGAGCCGGAACCGTTGTCGTTGATGCCCGGGCCCTCGGGGACGGAGTCGAGGTGGCTGCCGAGGGCGACGACGTGGCGCGGGTCGCCGCCCCGCGTCTCGGCGATCACGTTGGGCGTGCGCCGCTTGGTGTGCTGCTGCTGGATGTTCAGGGCGACCTGGACCTCGCCCTTGGCCACCGCCGCGGCCAGCGCCTCGCCGTCGGCCAGGGAGATGCCGGCGGTGGGCACCTTGCCGTCGGCCGGGCTCCCGAACGACGGCTTCGCCACGCCGCCCGCGACGTTGTTGTAGATGATCGTGCCGACCGCGCCCGCCTGCGCGGCGGCCTTCTGCTTCTCGGCGAACGTGCAGCCGCCGCGCTTCACGAGGGCGATCCGGCCGGTGAAGGCCGTCCCGGCGTAGTCGTCGGCCGAGCATCCGGGGTCCTTGTCCACCCGGGCGAGCGCCAGCGGCGCCCGCAGCCCCGACTGCGGCGTCGAGGGCGAGAACTCCGCCGCCGCGACCTTGAGATCACGGGCGTCGGGGGAGACGACCGACAGCTTCTCGGTCAGCGTCTTCGCCTGCCAGACGTCGAACCACTGGTACGAGACCCGGTAACCGGCCTGCCGCAGCAGCCGGTGGACGTACGCGGCCGACGCCTCGTGGCCGGGCGTCCCAGCGGCCCGGTTGCCGCCGTTGGCGTCCGCGATCCGCTGCAGCGCCTTGAGATGCCGGTACGCGCCCTTCGCCGACGCGTCCCGCTCCAGCTGTCTCGCGAGCCGTTCGGCCTTCTGGTGCTGCCGGGCCGGCCCGTCGGCGGTCCGGGCGTCGGCCGGGGCGGCGGTGAGGAGCACGGGGGCCGCGACGGCGGTGGATATGAGGGCGGCCAGTGCTTTGCGGCCACGGGGGCGACGGGGGAGACGCACGGGGTCTGGTCCTTTCTCGGGGACGGGTGCGGGGACTGGTACGGACTTTAGAGAGCGCCGGTTGGACGGCGGGAGCCTTCGCCGGCTTCCGACACAAGATCGCCACATGCCGGTCATGGGGGCGGCCGTCGCCGTCAGGCCGCTGCTGTAGGGGCCGCCCTCGTGGGAGTGCGGCCTGTCGCCTGCTCATGGGGACGGCGGCGCGACGATCCCGTCGCCGTCGAAGCAGGAGGCGACGTTGTTCCACATGAAGGCGGCCTTCCAACCGGGCTCCCCCTTCACCCAGCCGAGCACGGCCGCGACCGTCTTCTCGCGCGAGACGGTGCGGGTCTGGTAGTGCTCGGCCGGAACTCCTTCCCGGTACTCCAGTTGGAAGGTGTTGTCCTCGCGCATCAACACCTGCACGTACCAATCGCCGGACTCGCCATCGTCGACGCGTTCCACGATCACCACGTCGCCGCGTTGCAGGTCGGCTATCGCGGCACCGATCCTCGGCTCCGTCGGCCGCCGGGCCACCACACGGGCGCCGTCACTCATCACCAGCATGCCGGGATCATCGCGCACGCCTCCGACACGTCCCTGGCCCGGAAACGTGCCGCGGACCGATCGCGTCAGCCGACCGGTGGCGGCTTACGGCTGGTACCAGTCGTCTCCGCCGGCGCGCAGCGAACGGCCGCGGTAGTCCCGCATGTTGCACCGGCCACCCAAATGCGGCTGTCGTTCTCGTGATCCCAGACGAAGACATCGGGTCGCTCGGGTTTCCGTACGAAGGCGAACCGGTCACCACCTCCGTTGTCGCCGAAAAACAGGAGGGCGCCGAAGGGCATGTACAGCTGAGCGAGGGACTCGTCGGACCAGAAGGACAGATTCTGCTCGACGACCTGCTCCAAGGGCCGGACGGTGTCGACGCGGGAGTGCCCGAGCACCCCGTCGCTCTCGAGGAACAGCTGCCTGAGTTCCGCGGGTGTCCCTCGCCCAAGGCGTTTTTCGGCTGCGACGGTATCGGCCTCGTGAGCAGGCTCCCGGAATCCCGCCTCGGGAAAGTCGTCGAGTACCGCTTGGCTCCACATGATCGAGAGCTCACGACCTTGGGTGAAATTGAGTGCTGGCCCGCACCAGACTTCAACAAGTCCGCTCAGTGAGAGCCGAGGGTGTCCGGCGGAGCCTGTCGGGCCCTGCCTCTGGTGCCCTCAACTACTGCACAGGCTCCAGGAATTCGAGCCGGTTACCCACAGGGTCCTCGGAGTGGAAACGCTTGTGGCCCGGCAAGTTGTCGTCCCAGACGACTGGGGCGCCACGCTCCTCCAGGCGGGCGGCATACGCCTCGATCCCGGTGACCCGCAGCCCCGGGTGAGCCCTTTTCGCCGGCCGGAAGTCGTCCTCGATGCCCAGGTGGAGCTGGACCGGGCCGGCCTGGAACCAGCAACCGCCTCGGGCCGCGAGGATCGGGGGTTTGGGTATCTCGGTCATGCCGAGCACCTGCTCGTAATACCCCCGCAAACGGTCCTCGCTGCCGGGCGGGGCGGCGAGCTGTACGTGGTCGACGGCAACGAGCATCGGACCGGTTCTCCTTCTTGTCGGCGGGAACTCATGGCCCCGCATACCGCCGGTCACCCTGCCCGAATCCCAATTGCTCCCAAGCTCGTTGGCCAGGTGCGGGATGACGTCCCGGGACGGAGATTCGGCCCGGAAGGAGCGGACGGGCCGTCGTCGGACCGGCGGCGCGTCGCGCGGCGGCTCGCCTGCCGCCGGGCGGCCGCGCCGCCGCCTTACAGGGGGAGCCGTCTCAGCTCGTCTGGGCCTGGTCGTACAGCGTCTTCGCGACGTCGCCGAAGTACGGCCCGAACATCGTGTTCGGCAGGAAGTTGTAGCCGAAGCTGTTCACCGACGCCTGCAGCCCGGTGCCGGTGGACTCGTCGAACGAGGTGAACCAGGGGCCGCCGCTCGAACCGCCGGTCATGTTGCAGGAGAGGCCGTGGTCCTGGGTGAGGAGGAAGTCCTTGGTGGTGTTCCCGCTGCAGTGGATGAGCTTTGTGCCGTCGTACGGCGAGGCGGCCGGGAAGCCGAAGGAGTACATGCGCTTGTTGTAGCCGCCGTTGAAGTCCAGGCCCTGGCCGCCGACGACGTCCGTCAGCCGCTTGCCGTCGAGCGGGCCGACGACGGCGGCGCCGATGTCGTTGTTCATGTCCTCGCTCGCCGTCCACTGCGGAGTGGACAGCGTCTTCGTCGCCGCCCAGGTGCCGTAGGGGGCCTGGCCGTCGTGATAGCCGGGGACGAACGTCCAGTTGGTGTGCCAGTTGCCCTGGTACTTCACACAGTGCCCGGCGGTGAGGACCGTGCTGCCGTTGCCGCTGGTGACCGCGTCGCCGGAGCAGGACGCCGTGCGGCCCTGCATGGTGAAGAACACCCGGCCCGACGTCTTGACCACCGCGCCGCCGCCCGTCCAGGGGCCGCCGGCCTGCGGGAAGGAGCGGACGGCGGTCGGGGAGTGAGCGGTTGTGGGGGCGACGGTGGTGTGGCGGGCGCCGTCCGTGGCCGGGACGGGCGGGGGCGCGGGGCGGTCGGTGGTGATGTCGAGCGGGGTGGCCGAGCGCATCCGCTCGGGCGTCCAGAAGGCGGCGGCCCGCTGCCGCGCCTCCGCCGTGGCGGCGGCCGTGTGCTCGGTGGCCGTGTGCCCGGTGACAGGCGGGGGCGCGGCACCGGCGGCGCCGGTCCCGAGGCCGGGTACGGCCAGGGAACAGGCGGCCAGCAGGGCGCCCGTGGCGATGGCGGTCGTGCGGGGGTGTCGTCTCACGCGTACTCCCTCTGCCGTGGCCGGCGCGCGGTGCGCGGGGCGGCCGTGTGGGGGCCGGACCGTGCCAAGTACGGTCCGGGCAGACGAGCGGTGCGACGTGCTGTGCGGAGGTGCTGTCCCGGCGAGTCGTTTCGACGTTTCGGTTTCGTACGTTTCCGACTCGTCGTGCCGGTTTCGACGTTGCGTCCGGAGGAGTCCGGAGGAGCTCGGAGGAGATGCGTGTCGACAGCGTGTCACGAGCACGCCGGAATTGACAGGGTCGCGTCAAGACAGCTCAGGTCGGTCCGTTCGGCCCCGAGCCGCGTCCGGCCGTGACGTGAATCCGCCCGCCCCAGGGCGAATCCGCCCGGCCTCGGGCGGGATTCGCCCGGTTTCGGACCGGATCCGCCCGGCCTGGAGGCGGATCCGCCCGGTCCGGGATCGAACCCGCCGGTCCGGGGTCGAACCCGCTCAGCCCGGATCGAACGCCGCTCACCCCACATCGAACGCGTTCGGCAACCCCAACCGCAGCCGCACCTCGTCCCGCCGCTTGACCGCCTCCAGCTCCGGCGCCCGGTACAGCGGCGTGATCACGCAGCGCTCCGCCGCCGAACCGTCCTGCTCCAGCAGCGCGTTGACCGCCGCCCGCGCCGACGCGTTGGCGCCCTCCATCGTCGCCAGGTCGATGTCCGTGGCCACGTAGTCGCCCGCGAGGAAGAAGTTGGGGATCGCCGTACGGGCCTCCGGGCGGTTGCCCCAGGTGCCCACGGGGTGGATGAGGAGCTGCTCGTCGTTCGTGGCCTCCGCGTCCGGGCCGCCGAGGCGGACCGCCGGGTCCAGGAACCAGGAGTGCAGCGCCGAGTCCCTGAGCACCGTCCGCCCGGTGTCGTTCAGGCTCGCCTTCAGCTGCGCCCACACCTCGCGCGCCACCTCCTCCCGGGTGCACTGCTTGGCCGAACGCCCGTAGAGGATGCCGGGCTTGTCCCACTCCGAGACGTCGCAGGACAGACAGTCGGCGACCGTGCCGTCCCCGTAGTCCCGGCGGACGTCCCGCCCGGCCCAGAACTGCGCCTGCGCCACGGAGGTGATCGACCAGGGGGAGTCGATGTGGTTGACGTGGCCCTGGACCACCGGCGTCGGCTCGGTGAGGTAGAACTGGATGCCCGTCATCCAGTCCGTCCGCAGCGCGTCGCACCGCGCCAGCCGGGGGTCGGCCGCCCGGACCTCCGCGTTCCAGGTGGTACGGGCGTGCTCGACGGGGAGGGCGGAGACGAAGTGGTCGGCCGTGACGGAACGGCGTTCGCCTCCCCCGTCCGCGATCACCGCCTCCGCGATCCGTCCCCCGGCGAGCCGCAGGTCCCGTACCTCCCACCCCGTGTGGAACTCCACGCCCAGGGAGCTCAAGTACGTCACCCATGGGTCGATCCACGCCTCGTTGGTCGGGGCGTTGAGCAGCCGGTCGGGCGGGCCGTCCGCGCCCCGGCCGAGCAGGTTGAAGACGAACGCCTCGGCGCAGGTCGCCACCGTCTTGGCGCTCGCCACCTCGGCCTTGGTCGCGACGATGTTCCGGGTCAGGCCGATGCAGAGCAGCCGCTGGTAGTCCGGCGACATGCGCGCCGCGCGCGTGAACTCCCACCACGGCGTGCGCTCCCACTCCGTGCGCCGCCGACGCTCGCAACTGGTGAACCAGACCAGCAACCGCCCCGCGAAATAGGCGATCTCGCGGGGCGGGATGCCGGTGAAGGTGTCCAGCAGGGCCGTCAGCGCGCGCCGGAGCTCGTCCGGGGTGAGGACGGGCGGCGGGGTGCCGGGGTGGGCGAACGGAAGCCGGATGTCCTCCTTCCCCGTCCGGGCGATCAGCATCTCCCCGGGCGAGACGAGGTTGTCGTGGCAGCCGTTCCGGTTGCCGGGGAACGGGATGCGGCGCAGCGTGTCGGGCAGGTTGTGGTAGATCCCGGGGATGAAGCGGAAGCCGTGCTCCCCGGGCAGGGGTCTCCGTCCGCCGCGCGCGCTGCCCGGTACGTCCATGCTGCGGGCCTTGCCGCCGAGCGCGTCCTTGCGCTCGTACACCGTCACCCGGTAGCCGCGTTCGGCGAGTTCGTGGGCGGCGGTGAGGCCGGCGACGCCGCCGCCGAGCACGGCGACCGTCCGTCCGGCGCCCCCTCGGCGTCCGACGGTCCGGGGCGAGGGGGACGACGCGTTCGCCGCCCCCGCCGTCCCGCCGAGCACGGAGGCCGCGGCGGCGGCCGTGAGCCCTCCCACGAACGTCCTGCGAGCGGTGCCCTGGTGCTCCATGCCTGCTTCCACACTCTTCGTGCCCAGCTCGACCATGGGAATCACAACCCCCTACCGTCGGTAACACGTCGTGTGGCGCAGGAGCATAAGGGCGCCTCCCCCTTCCCGACCCCGGTCGGACGCCAACCGCCGCCGGCCCGCTGCAGGATGGCCGGAACCCGGCGTCGGGGCGGGGGAACGGGCCGCCCGGCCGCCCCGGCGAGGGAGGGTGCCGGGGCGGGTGCGGGTGCCGGGGGACCCGGCGGGAGGCGAGGTCTCCCGCGGTGGCGTGAGCCCGCGCCGCCGTCGCCGGTGGCGCGGCACGCGGTCCGGTCTCGACGGCCGGGATGCCGCCCCGCCCGGACACGGCGAGGGACCGGCGACGGCGAGTCACCGGCCCCGCGCGGTCGTCCGGGGCCTCCGGAGGCAGGTGGCCTTCCGGAGGCGGGTGTCACACGAAGGCGCTGTGCCCGGTGACGGCCTTGCCGACGATGAGGGTATTCATCTCGCGGGTCCCCTCGAACGAGTACAGGGCTTCGGCGTCGGCGAAGAACTTCGCGATCTCGTACTCGAGGACGATGCCGTTGCCGCCGAAGAGCTCGCGGGCCCAGGCGACGCACTCGCGCATCCTGGCGGTGGTGAACGCCTTGGCGAGGGCGGCCTGTTCGGCGGTGCTCCGGCCGGCCTCGGTCAGCTGGGCGAGGCGGACGGTCATGCCGAACATGGCGGTCACGTTGCCGAGCATCTTCACCAGCAGGTCCTGGACCAGCTGGAAGGCGCCGATGGGCCGGCCGAACTGCGTACGCTCCACGGCGTAGGCGCGGGCGAGTTCGTAGGCGCGCACCGCGACCGCCAGCGCCTGCCAGGCCACCCCGCCCCGGGTGCGGGCCAGGATGGCGGCGGTGTCGCGGAAGCCGTCGACCCGCTGGAGGCGATCGGCCTCCGGGACCCGCACACCGTCGAGGGCGATGTCGGCGTTCTGCACGGTGCGGAGCGCGATCTTGCCCTCGATCTTGGTGGCGGTGAAGCCGGGGGTGCCCTTCGGCACCACGAACCCCTTGACGTCGCCGTCGGCCGTGTCGCGTGCCCAGACCACCACGAGGTCGGCGAACGTGCCGTTGCCGATCCACCGTTTGGCGCCGTCGAGGACCCAGGTGTCGCCCTCGCGCCGGGCCGTGGTGCGCATGCCGCCCGCGACGTCCGAGCCGCCCTCGGGCTCGGTCAGGGCGAAGGCGCCGATCTTCCGCATCGCGGCCATGTCCGGCAGCCAGCGCTCGCGCTGCTCGTCGCTGCCGCCTCCGTGGATGCTGCCCATCGCCAGTCCGGTGTGGACCCCGCAGAACACCCCGAGCGAGGGGTCGACCCGGTTGAGTTCCAGGGTGAGGAAGCCGGAGAACAGCGCTCCGCGCTCGCGGCCGTCGCCGAACTCCGGGTAGGTGTAGCCGGCCGGGTTGATCGCGGCGATCTTCTCGACCGCCTCGAAGGGGAACTCCGCCCGTGCCCAGGCGGCGTCGGCCAGCGGTTTGATCTCTTTTTCCAGGTGGTCGCGGATGGCGGCCAGTTCCGCCCGGTCGGCGGCGCCGAGCAGGTCGGCATAGCCGAAGAAGTCCGGGGTGGGGTCGGCGGGCTTGGGCATGAGGTGACTCCTTCTCCTTCAGAGGGGGACGGTGGGGTGCGGCCCCGCCGGCCCCGCGGGTGTCGAGCGGTATCGGACGGGCGCTTCAACGGCGCCGGACGGGCGCTTCGGCACCGCCGGCCAGGCGCTTCGGCACCGTCGGACGGGTGCTTCAGCTCTGTTCGGCCCGGCGCAACGCCTCGTTCAGCGCGAGCTGCTTGCGGTCGCGCAGCGCGGCGCGCCGCCGGTACGCCTCGGGGCCGCTCCCGTACGCGGCCTCCGTCTGGGCGACGAGCACGGCGACGGCGTCGGCGTCCAGCTCCGGGTGGCCGAGCCGCCGCCAGCCCTCGGCCAGGCCCGGGCCCAGGTGCCGCATCATGTGCCGGATGCCGCCGGGGCCGCCCCCGAGGTGGAAGCTCTCGAACGGGCCGACGGCGGCGTAGCGGCCGCCCAGCGAGGTCTTCATGACGGTGTCGAGGTCGGCGGCGTCGAGGACACCGCTCAGGACGAGGTGGAACGCCTCCTGGAGCACGGCGCTCTGCAGCCGGTTGGCCGCGAATCCGGGCAGTTCCCCGCGCAGCCGCACCGGCGTCCTGCCCAGCGACCGGTAGAGGGCGAGGGCCTCCGCCACGGTCTCCTCCGCGGTGCGCTCGCCCGGCACGATCTCCACGAGCGGCACGACGTGCGGCGGGTTGAAGGGGTGGGCGACGAGCAGCCGCGCGGCGGCGGTGTCCGGCAGCCGCTCGGCGATGCGGGTGGCGACGATGCCGGAGCTGGAGGTGGCCAGCAGCGCGTCGGCCGGGGCGTGGCGGGCGACGTCGGCGAACAGCCGCCGCTTGAATTCCACGTCCTCCGGCCCGTTCTCCTGCACCAGCCGCGCGCCGGCCACGGCCTCGGCCGGGTCGTGCGTGGTGCGGATGCGGCCGCGCAGGCCGGCCGCGTCGCTGCCGGGGAGCCCGGCGGCGAGCATCGGCAGCGCCTCGTCCACGGCCGCGTCCAGGTCCTCGCGCGGGTCGGTGACGGTCACCTCCCAGCCGTACGCGGCGAACAGCGCCGCCCAGGAGAGGCCGATGGTGCCGGCGCCGACGACGGCGGCGGTGCCCGGCGGGCGGGTGCCATGAGCGGGTGTCATGAGGGGGCCTCCTCGGTGAGGTAGTCGTGGACGGGAACGGCCGGGGCCAGGGTGAGATCCGTGACGACGTGGCTCGCCGAGACGATCCCGAGCACGGGCAGGTCCGCCAGCGGCGCCAGGACGTGCGCGAACAACTGGAGCCGCGCGGGCCCGGTGTACGCCTCCTTGACCGTCAGGTCGGAGATCCGGGTGCGGACCAGCTCGCAGACGCGCGGGGTCCCGTCGTAGCCCGGGACGACCTTGAGCATGTACGTGGGCACGGCGATCCGCTCGCGGGCGGCCTCCGGGTCGAGCGGGCGGTGCTTGTAGCCCATCGTGGCGGTGGCCACCCGTACGCTGCCGTAGTCCAGCGTGCCGACCAGCGCGGCCTGTTCGGTGAACAGCGCGGGTCTGCCCATCGCCTTGGGATAGGCGCCCACTTCGCGGCCCGCGGCCGTGGCCGCGAAACTGTCCAGGTACATGGCGTGCAGATACTCGCCGCGCTCCGCCCCGAAACGCACCGCGATCGCCTGCCCCGCCTCGACGTACGGGCCGTAGGACGTGACGTCGCCCATTTTCATCACCTCGAACCGCACCAGCGGTTCGCCGGGGTCGACGCTCAGCGGCTCGGGCACCACCGCCCGCAGCGCGTCCGGGTCGGTGCGGTAGACGACGCTCAGGTACTCGCGGTCGGTGAAGCGGACGGCGGCGGGGGCGTACGCGGGCGCTGTGACGGGCGTGTCGAGGGTGCGCAGGACCTGTGCGCGGTTCACCGTCCGCTCCACTCCGGCGCGCGCTTCTCGGTGAAGGCGCGCACCCCTTCGGCGAAGTCGGCCGAGCGCAGCAGCGCACCGGTCTCGGCGGCCTGCGCGGCGAACGCCTCCCGCTCCGGGACCCCGTCCGCCCGCCGGACGGTCCGCTTCACCGCGGCCAGGGCCAGCGGCGCGTTGGCGGCGATCTCCTCGGCGAGTTCCAGGGCGGCGGACAGCGCCCCGCCGTCGGGGGTGACACGGTTGACGACGCCGAGTTCGCGGGCGCGCGCGGCGGTCACCGTACGTCCGGTGAGGAGGAGTTCCATCGCCAGGTGGTGGGGGACGCGCTTGGGGAGCCGGACGGCCCCGCCGCCCCCGGGGATCAGCCCGCGCCTGACCTCGGGGAGCGCGAAGGAGGCCCCTTCGGCGGCGACCACCAGGTCGCAGGCGAGGGCGAGTTCGAAGCCGCCGCCCAGCGCGTGGCCCTCGACGGCCGCGATCAGCGGCTTGGACGTGATCGCCTCGACCAGTCCGGCGAACCCCTTGCCGGGCACGGTCACCTCTTCCCCGCGAGCGGCGGCCTTGAGGTCCATGCCCGCGCAGAAGGTGCCGCCCGCGCCGGTGAGGACGCCCACCCGCAGCCCGGGTTCGGACTCCAAACGGTCCACGGCGGCGGCGATGCCCCGCGCGACCTCGGCGTCCACGGCGTTGCGGGCCCGCGGCCGGTCGATGGTGACGACGAGGGCGCCGCCGACGGTGCGGGTACGGACGGACTCCGGTGCTCCGGTACGCGTGCTGCCGCTCACCGTCCCGCCTCCCCGCGGGCGAGCTCGTCGAGCACCTCGTCGGTGTGCTGGCCGGGCAGCGGGGCGTGCCGGCGCACCGAGGCCGGGGTGGCCGAGAACACCAGCGGTATGCCGATCACGCGGTAGGCGCCCTCGGTGGGATGCTCGGCGACGTCGAGCAGGTGGCCTTCCCGCACGTACGGGTCGTCGGCGGCGTCGTCGAGGCGCAGCACGGGGCCGAAGGGGACGCTGCGCCGGGCGCAGACCTCCGCCCACTGCGCGGTGGTCAGCCGGGGCGTCACCGACTCCAGCAGCTCGGCCAGGTCCTCGCCGTCCCGCGTGGAGTCGATGAACTCCCCGTTGACGCGCGGGTCCTCGGCGAGGTCGGGGCGGCCCGCGGCGACGAACAGGTCACGGAAGTTCTCCGGGCTGTACGGCATGACCATCGCCAGGCCGTCCTTGGTCGGACGCGCGCGGTGCCCCTTGTTCATGGACAGCGGGAATCCGGTCGGGCCCGCCGGCGGCTCGAAGGTCCGGCCCTGCAGGTGCTCTACCAGGTTGAACGCCAGCAGCGTGTCCACCATGGGCACTTCGACGTGCTGTCCGCGACCGGTCGCGCGCTGGTGCACGAGGGCGGCGAGGGCCGCGTACACGATCGTCAGCGCCGCCACCTTGTCGCCGAAGATGCTCGGCAGCACCACCGGCGCCCCCACGTCGCCCGCGCGCTGCGCGAGGTCGACGAGCCCCGAGGCGGCCTGCACCGTCTCGTCGTACGCGGCCAGCCCGGCCCGGTCGGAGCCGGAACGGAACCCCTGCGCGTGGACGTGGACGAGGCGGGGGTTGACCGCGGCGAGGCTGTCGTGGTCCATGCCCAGGCGGCGCAGGGCGCCGACCCGCATGTTGGTGATCAGGATGTCGGCGGTGCCGATCAGGTCCAGTGCCCTGGCGCGTTCGCCCTCGTCCTTGAGGTCGAGCCGCACGCTGCGCTTGTTGCGGTTCACGTTGAGGTTCAGCGGGGTCATGCCGGGCGTGCGGTGCAAGGTGCCGATCCGTACGGTGTCGTTCGGCGACTCGATCTTGACGACGTCGGCGCCGAGGTCGCCGAGGATCTGGGCCGCGTAAGGGCCCATGACCACCGTGGACAGGTCGACGACGCGCACCCCGGCGAGCGGGCCGCCCGGTGCGTCGGTATTTCCAGCGGATTCCATCACCACTCCAGCACGGAAGACGGGACAGGGACAGGGAAAGGGAAGGGGATTCGAGAGCTTCACGGGTTTTCCCGGTGACAGGAAAAACGCTAGATCCGCGGGACGGGAGAACCCAAGCGATCAGTGACACCGATGCGCGAAAAACGGCGTGACCGGGGTGGTCACGCCGTTTTCCGGGGCGAGGTCGGAGGGGAGGGCGCGATGGGGAGGGGAGGCGGGCGGGTGAGGCCGGTCAGCGGAGTTCGCGGGGAGGGCGGGGAGGTTGAAGATCAGCGGCCGGAGCGGCCGGAGCGTCGGAAGCGCCCGCGGAATCGGCGGAGTCGGCGGAATCCGCACAGTCGCTCCCGGAAGCGCCCCGGGATACATCGAAGGGGCCGGCGAACTCCTCACCCGCCGCGCTGGTCAGGGCATGCAGGTCACCGTCCGGCCGGGCACGGTCGCGGCGCCAGACCAGACCGGTCGCCAGGGCGGGCGAGAAATCGCGGAACGGCAGGACGACGCTCGTGTCCTTTCCCTCCCCGCGGCTGCCCGCGCTGAGCAGGGTGATACCGAAGACCGAACCGTTCGCCACGATTTCACGCACACTGGCGTAATCCCCGATATCGAGATTGATCTCCCGGTGGATTCCCGCGGCTTTCAGCCGCACCTTGATCTGGTCGAAATAGGTCGGGAGTGTGCCGGGCGCGGACGTCACATAGGTGTGATCGGTGAGTTCGCTCAACGACACCGAGCTCCGCCCGCCGAACTCGGCGCCGGGCAGCAGCGCGCCCAACGGCTCGTGCAACAGCTCCAGCACCTCGATGCCCTCGGCGTGCACGGGCAGGTGCACCAGCGCCATGGCCAGGTCGCCACGCTGGACGGCGGCCACGAGGTTCCCGCTGTTGCCGGGCCAGCGCTTGACGTCGTACGCGTCGGCGCAGCGCGCCTCGAGCCGCGCCAGTCGTTCCCGCAGCAGCGGGTGCAGGGCCGGCACCACCCCCACGTACGCCGCCCGCCGCTCCGTTCCCAGGGCCTGGCGAAGCCGCCAGGGAAGGTCGTCGAACCGGCCCAGGACGTCCTTCGCCGCCGGCAGCAGCGCCGCACCGGCGGGGGTCAGCGCCACGTGATGCGAATCCCGGTCGAAGAGCTGCCGGCCGAGCTCCCGTTCCAGGTCCCGTATGCGCTGGCTCAACGGCGACGTGGCCATGTGCAGTTGCCGCGCGGCGCGGGAGAAACTGAGGTTCTCGGCGACCGCCACGAAGTAGCGCAGGTGAAAGATCTCCACTGCCGGACCTTATCGAGGGTGGGTGAGGGGCCGTGGTCGGCGGGGGTGCGGGGGAGGAGCGGGCTCGCGGCGGCGCTGTCGGCTCGACGTCATGCACTTCCGGCGCCGACGGCGGCCCGGCCCGGCACCGCGCGACCCCGGCCGTCACCCGGCGGTCCCCTACCGGGGCGGGTTTCGCCTGGCTCCCCGGGCGGGCTTCGCCGGCCCCCTGGAGGTGGGTCTCGCCGGCCCCCCGGATGCGGGCCTCGCCGCCGCCCGCGTCCTCGCCGTGACGTCCCCGCCCGCGCCCCCCTGCCCACGACAGGATGGCCGGAACCCACCGTCGGGGTGATTGAAGGCCCCTCCGGCCGCCGGGACCATGGAGGGGGACGGTGAGGACGGGCGTCGGAGGCCCGGGGAGCCCGGGGAGCCGGGCGGGAGGCAAGGTCTGTGGGACTGCGTATCCATTTCGGCAGCGACGACGTCGCCCGCACGCGGCTGGCGCAGACGCCCGACCCGATGTGGGAGGTGCTGCTGAGCCTGCACATGCTCCAGACCACCGACGGGCCGCTGGTGTTCGACCGGTGGCGCCGCGAGGTCCGGGGCCGGCTCGACCCCGGCGCCCGCCGTCTGCTGGCGCTGGCCCCGCCGCGCGGCTACTCGCCGGACTTCCTCACCCCGGCGGCCGGCGCCGGCGGCCTCGACCTCGGCGTCAGCGCCCTGATGTCCACCCCGCGCGGCCGGCTGCGCGACGACCTCACCCAGTTCGCCGTCTCCCAGGGGCACACCGCGCCCTGGATGCGCGGGATCGCCGACGGCGACCTCGACGCGCTCAAGGGCCTCGGAGAGGCAGTCCGCTCGTACTACAGGGTGGCTCTCGCGCCCCACTGGTCACGGGTGCGCGCGGAGGTCACCGCCGACATCGCCGCACGCGGTCGGATGACGCGGACCGTCGCCGACCTGCCGTCCGGCGCCTTCGACCACCTGTTGCGCACCCTGCACCCCACCCTGGAGTGGTCCCCGCCGGTACTGATCATGCACGGCCCGCACGTCGAGGGCGACCTGCACCTCGACGGCCGCGGGCTGCTCCTGCTCCCGTCCTTCTTCTGCTGGCGCAAACCGACCATGCTGCGCGGCCGCGACCTGCCGCCCGTCGTCGTCTACCCGATCGAGCACAACCCGTCCCAACTCCTGACCGGACGCGAGGCGTCCGGGCGCGGCCAGGCGCTCGTCGCCCTGCTCGGCCGGACCCGGGCGACCCTGCTGGAGGCCGTCGCCGAAGGCGGCACCACCACCGAACTGGCCCGCACCGCCGACATCGCCGCCGCCACCGCCAGCCACCACGTCTCCGTCCTCCGCGAGGCGGGCCTGCTGATCACCCGCCGGGTGGGCGGCGCGGCCCACCACACCCTGACCCCGCTCGGCGTCCAGCTCCTCAACGGCCGCTGCATGGCGTGACATTGGCGCGACTGACATGGGTGTGCCTGACGTTGGTGTGCTCATGGCGGCCGCCTGACCAGGCGGATTAGATCCCCTTCGAATGTGATGGCCGATCCGTCCGCCCTGCCGGAAACTGGTCACCAGGGGGATGCGGGGGAGAGACGGGGGGCCCGACGTGACAGGACGTGAGCCGTTCGGCACCGGAGGGGCGTGCGCACGATGAGTGGGACACGCACCACCGGTCCGCGGGTGCCGACGGGGGTGAGCGCGGGAGTCGTCGTGTACGACCGCGACTCGGGCACCTGCGCCGAACGGCTCGACCCGGACGCGCGGTTCCGGTCGGCGTCAGTGGTGAAACTGCTGATCGCACTCGACCATCTGTGGGACCGCGGCCCGGCCGACGCCCTGCCGCCGGACGACCGCTCCCGGCTGGACGCGATGCTCGCGCGCAGCGACGACGACGCGGCCGGCCACTTCTGGGAGCGGAACGGGGGAACCGGCGTGATCACACGCATGGTCTCCCGTCTCGGACTCACGCACACCGCCGGACCACCGGCCGGCTACCCCGGCCACTGGGGATATTCGGCCATCACGGCGGCCGACACCGTCCGCGTCTACCGCTACCTGTTGGACGCGGCGCCGCCGCCCGTCCGCACGGCCGTGCTGGGGCCGCTGCGGCGGGCGACCCGGCTCGGTGCCGACGGATTCGACCAGTCCTTCGGCATACCGACCGCCTTCCCCCGTCCCTGGGCCGTGAAGCAGGGCTGGTCCGGCTACCCGCCGGCCAGTCCGGGACGAGGCGAGGTCGAGGGGGTGGACCTCGGCCGTCCCGCCCTGCACACCACCGGGTTGGTGGGCCCGGACGACCGCTGGATCGTCGCCGTCCTCACCCTGCACCCGGTCGGCACGTCCTACGCGGCGGCGGGGGAGACGGTGACGGGGATCGTACGGACGCTGGGGGTCCGCTGAGCGGCCCCCGCCGCGCACGCCGCCGCCCCATCACCGCGCATAGCCACCCCGGTCGGCCCCCGCGCGACGGCGACCGACCGGGGGCCAGCCCCCTCGGTCAGCCCTGATCGTCGCGGCGCTCAGTGGTCTCCGGGGCCACGACGAATCCCCTGACCGGGCGGTCGGCACCGCGCTCGCGGGCGAGGAGCCGGGCGCTCCTCATCACTTCGACGAGCTCCGCGTACTTGGGATCGGTCCACTCCATGGCTCCGTGCTCCTTCCGTTGCGGACAGGGTATGCGCTTCTGCCTGGGCGCTTGGGGATGATGACGATCGGCCCTCCGTCGTCCGAGTGTTGACATTTCGCCGCCACGTGCCGAGCCAGCCCGTGCTCGGGGCTGCCCCACAGCCCCGGGTCCACGAGAAACCCCGCCGCCTCGATCAGGGCGGTGGTGCGTCCGATGATCTCCGGAGCGTAGCGTCCGGCGTCCGGGCGTTCCGGTGTGTGGTGGACGAACGTCCCCAACTCCGCGCACAGATCGCGGTAGGCGCGGGTGTGGAGGATCAACGCGTGCCAGCCTTCGTCCACGACCCTGGACGGCACGATGGACTGTCCGGGGAACCGTGCCGCCGTGACGACGAACTTCAAAGCCTCGTCCACGATGCGACCGCACGTCTTGTGCGAGATATCCGGGTTGTTGTCCGCGACAGTGGCGCGAACGCTGTGGAAGGCGTCACCGAGAAGTGTCCGGACGTCCGCTGCCTCGGCTACCGAATCCGGTCCGGAAAGCGGCGCGGGTTGCGCAGATCGGGTCATGGTGCTCCTCTTCATGTGCGTGAGAATGTGGTTTCGGGTGAGGGAAAGCAGCGTTGGCCGTCTCGGTCGTCAAGTCGGGCGATCAGACGGGAAGTCGGTGACGAAAGCGCATGACGCCCTGAACGGTGATGACCGGCCCGCGCGGTACCGGCCCGAAATCGGGGGGGGCTCGACCGCCGGGCCGAGTGCCGCGTAGTCCTCGATGCGACGGACCCCGCAGCCGCCGCAGGTCAGCACGCCCCCGCTGGTCGTCCAACCGTCCACCTGGTGTCGGCAGGGGACCTTCATCGGCGGGTCGGCGCGCCGGGGTCGGCCGTGCGCGGGGTCCGTGCGTCGCTGTCGGGCATGGGCGCTCCTGTCGGTCGACGGCTGTGCCGTCAACCACCGTCCGGCACCGCGCCGCTGAAGCCCAGGGACGGCGTGGGCGAGCCGGTGGGCTCGCTGGGACGCGATGTCCTACCTCGTCTCGGGCCTATCCCTCGACCTGCAAACGGATGGCCAGGTCTCTGATCGGGGAGCCGCGCCGGAGCTCGCGTTCCCGCAGTTCGGCGACGAGGTGGCGGGCCGTGGCGTGGTACCGCATCCACTCGGGCGCCGCGCGCTCGGCGGTGAGCAGGGCCCTCGTCGCCGCAGCGTTCTGGCGCATCTCGGCGTGGGCAAGGGCGCGGTCCACGCAGTGCCGGGCGAGCCAGGTCGGCGGGAGGCTGGAGAGGTTGGGGATGCGTTGCGCGTGCCGAAGGGCCTGGTCCGGTTTCCCCAAATCGACGTAGGCGTTCACCGTCGCCACCCCGGCGTTCGTCGGTCCGAAGGGCGTGGCGTAGTCGAGCCGGTCGCTCCCGATCCGCGCGGCAGCGGCGGCGGCCAGGGAGAGCAGGTCCTCGGCGGTGTCGGCACGGTCGCCCCGGATCGCGGCGCTGGCGCCGCGCAGCAGCAGAATTCCCCACACGGAGAGGTCCACGGGCTCCGACCGGAACCCTGGCTCGATGCGTTCCGCCATCTGCACGGCCACCTGTTCGGCGTCCGCCACGCGCCCTTGTTTGGAGAAGATCCAGGACAGCGTGGACACTCCGATGATCTCCAGTCGGGGGTCGTCGGACTGCCGCGCGGCGGCCATGGACCGCTCCAACGCGGTGTAGGCGGCGTCCTCCTTGCCGAACGCCGTCAGCGTCGTGGCGGCGACCTGGTACGCCTCGGCGAGTACGGCGTAGGAGGCCGCGCGGTCCTCCCCGGTGTACGAGCGAACGGCGGCGCGCGCGTCGGCCAGCAGCGTCGGCAGCAGTGCCGTGATCTTCGTGAGCTCGCCCAGGCGCCGGATCCGTTCGGTGCTTCGGATACCGTCCCGCAGCTGGGCCACCGTCGGCGGTTCCGCTTCCTCTCCCTCGGAGTCGCTGCCGAGCGCCGGGAACTCATGCAGCGGCGTCACCGACTGCCGGAGTTCCAGAAGGCTGGCGGGCTCGGAACCGTTGGGGAGCTCCAGCACGGTCGGTGCGCCCAGGAGGACGGAGGTCTCGACGTCCAGCGCCCGCGTCAGTTTGTGGAGGGTGGTCATGCGAGCCGTCAGCCGCTGGTTCTGCTCCAGTTTCCGCACCGTGTCCGCGCTGAGTGACGCGGCCTCCGCGAGCGCCTCCTGAGTCAGTCCCCGCCTCGTCCGCAACTCCCGCAACCGGTCGCCGAGTGTCGTCGCCATGCTCCAACCCATTCAAAGAGCGGCACCACTTGAACGACCACTACGGTACGCCGACGGCGGGGACCGTGCTGACGCGTGCTGGTCCCTCCGGGACCCGCCGGCGTGGGAACGCCGTTACGGCGAACCGGCACTGTCGCACACTGCGCGTGAGCCGGCGAGCCCCTACGCGGTCGGCAAAGACTGCGGAGCCCATGCCAGGCGCGGGGCGCCGCGAACAGGCATCACGTTCGCCATGACCACCGTCCGGAAGAGCAGACCGTCCGGACGAACAGACGGCCGCGAAGCCCTCGCCGTCGGACCGGCAGCCCGCTCACCGGCATGTCCGGCGTCGCCGGAGGTCAGGGCGAAAGGAAAGGTGGACAGGCCGTCACGCTGTCATGTGGCGGGTGATCAGTTCCAGTAGGCGTAGCACGGCCGCGTCCGCTTCCGGTCGGTGCACCGCGACCAAGGAAGTCTCCAGATAAGGCGATGCCCCCCGCAGAGGGACGAAGGAAACCTCGGGCACCCCGAAGTCGCGCAGCTGTTCGGGCAGCAGGCTCACGCACAGTCCGGAGGCGACGTAGCTGAACAAGCCGGTGAGATCGTCCGACACCGCACGGCAGCGAGGGGTGAAGCCGGCTTCGTGGCAGGCCAGTTGCACCTGGTGGGCCAGGGCCGGGAGTGCCGCGGCATCGGGCAGGACGAAGTCCTCTTCACTGAGGTCGCCCAGAGCGATCTCGTCGGCGTCGGCCAGCGGGTGGTCGTGCGGCACGGCCGCGCCGATGCGCTCGACGGCGAAGTCACGGCTGACGAGGTCCGCCGACAGAGGCGAAGGGTCACGCAGGAACCCCAGGTCCAGTGTGCCGGAGCGGATCATCTCGGCGAGGGTGGCCGGCGAGTCCTGGTGCAGGTGTACGCGCAGGCCCGGCAGTTCCTCGGCGGCCGCCCTCAGGAGGTGAGGCAGGTAGTGGTGGCTGAGGATGCTCACATACCCCACCCGGACGTCACCGGCCAGGCCGCTGGCGACTCGGCGCGCTCGCTCGATGGCCGCGGACTGTGCGTCGAGCAGGCGCCGCGCGTCCGCGGCGAACGTCTCGCCGGCCGCGGTCAGCGACACCCCGCCCGGCCCCCGCTCGAACAGCCGCACCCCCAGTCCCCGCTCCAGGCGCTGGATCGACTGGCTCAGCGGCGGTTGGCTCATGGACAGGCGTTCCGCGGCGCGGCCGAAGTGCTTCTCGTCCGCTACCGCCAGAAACTGTTCCAGCAGGCGCCTGGTCAGGTTGATATCGTCGATCATATCGATCATGACGTAATCATATATTGGACAGACCTGGCTTGAGAGGTGTCCACTGGGTCATGGGTCCGCTCGCAGCGCCCTTCCCCCAGAAAAACTGATGCGCGAGAGGTCCGCACATCCGCGGACGACACCAGCCACCCATGCCATCGGCTGAGTAGCGCGCTCCTCTCCCCGGAGGCTTTGATGCAGAAGCAGGACGTCGCCCGGCTCTTCACCACTCCCGTGGATTCCCCCGCCTACGCGCCCACCAGGTACCGGTTCACCAACCGCGAGTACCTCAACGTCTACTACCGCACCGACCCCGAGGCGCTGCGCCGGCTGGTCCCCGAGCCGCTGACGGTGACCGACCCGATCGTCCGGTTCGAGATCATGCGGATGCCCGACGTCACCGGCCTGGGCGACTACACCGAGGCGGGCCAGCTCGTCGCCGTCGAGCACGAGGGCGAGGCGGGCGAGTTCAACCTCGCGATGTACGTCGACAGCGTCCCGGCGATCTCCAGCGGCAGGGAGTACAGCGCGTACCCGAAGAAGGGCGGCGCCCCCTCCCTCTACGTGGACTCGGACACGCTGGTCGGCACGCTCGACTACGGCACTCTGCGGGTGGCCACCGCCACCATGGGCTACAAGCACCACGCCATGGACCTCGACGAGGCCCGCGCGGAGATCTGCTCGCCCAACTTCATGATCAAGACGATCCCGAACTACGACGGAAGCCCGCGCGTGTGCGATCTCGTCCGCACCCAGGTCACCGACGTCACCATCAAGAGCGCCTTCACCGGCCCCGCCCGCCTGGAGCTCTTCGCCCATGTGATGGCTCCGCTCTCGGACCTGCCCGTCCTCGAGATCGTCAGCGCCGGCCACATCGTCACCGATCTGACCCTCAACCCGGTCCAGCCCGTCTACGACTACCTGGCCGCCTGATCCGGCAACGGATCGCCGAGTCATCTTCCACCACCAGTGACCGAGACGGCTCGTTCTCACCCTTCGAGAAAGGCTCGAACCATGACCCCCGCTTCCGGGCCCGCTCCGGACTCGTACCAGCACGCCGCGATCATCGGTGGTGGCGTGATCGGCGTCTCCTGGGCCGGTCTCTTCCTCGCCCGCGGTATCAAGGTCGTCATCAACGACCCCCGCGGCGACATCGAGGATCTCGTCCTGGCGGGCCTGGAGGAGATCACCCCCGCCCTGGCCGAGCTCGGCCTGCCCACCGAGAACCTCGCTGCCGGGCTCACCTTCGAGGCCGACCTGGCCACCGCCGTCTCCGGCGTCGATGTCGTCCAGGAGAACGGTCCCGAGCGCCTCGAACTCAAGCAGCGGATCTGGCGGACCATCGAGCAGAACGCCCCGGCCCACGCGCTGCTGGCCACCTCGACCTCGGGCATCCCGGCGACCGCCATCGCCAGGGCGATGGGGCAGCCCGAGCGCCTGATCGTGGGCCACCCCTTCAACCCGCCGCACCTCGTGCCGCTGGTGGAGATCGTGCCCGGCGAGAAGACGTCCGAGGAAACCGTTCGTCAGGCCAAGGCGTTCTACGCCGCGCTCGGCAAGAAGCCGCAGGTCCTGCGCAAGGAGATCCCGGGCTTCGTCGCCAACCGCCTACAGTCCGCGATCTTCCGCGAGTGCGTGTACCTCGTGGCCCAGGGCGTGGTGACCGAGCAGGAGCTCGACGACATCGTCACCTCCTCCATCGGCATGCGCTGGGCGGTCGGAGGGCCCTTCCGCACCTTCCACCTCGGTGGCGGTCCGGGTGGACTGCCCCACTTCATCGAGCACCTCGGACGTGCCATGGAGGCCGACATGTGGCCGGCCCTGGGTGACCCCATCTTCGACGACGCCACCGTCGCCACCCTCATCGACCAGGCGGAGGAAGCCTTCGGCGGCCGCACCGTCGAGGAACTCACCGCCGAGCGCGACCGTGCGCAGATCGCCCTCATGCGCGCCCTGGGTGAGACACCGGACTCCGCCACCAGCCAAGCCTGACCAGCGCGCTCCCACCACCACCGCATGTGAGAAACGAAGAGATCATGTCCCTCACCGACAAGGCCCTCACCGACAAGTCCTTTATCGACAAGTCCCTCACCGGCAAGATCCGGAAGGCGATCGCCGACCCGGCCACCGACGACGCGTTCGACGTCCACGCCGAGACGGACGAGGTCCTCGCGGGCATCGGTCTGCGGCCGGGCGACACCGGCGGCCACATCACCTTCGAGGGCGCCGACCCGGTCGTACCCAGCACCCTGCGCCTCGGCGCCGCCTCCGGCATCTCCCTCGTCGCCAAGTCCGCCGCCATCGCCGCCCTGTGGAAGGACCGCACCGGCCGCGGCCAGGACATCCACATGGACCTGCGCAAGGGCCCGCACCGCCTGTGCCCCTTCTACGAGGGCAAGTGGGAACTCCTCAACGGCTACACCAGCGGCACGCCGTCCATCATCAACATGGCGTATGCCAACAACTTCTACCGCACCGCGGACGGGTGTTGGATGATGCCGTTCAACATCTACCCCAACATCAAGGTCGCCGCCCAGCGCCTGCTCGGCGTCGGCGACGTCCCCGAGCACGTCGGGGCCGCGATCTCGAAGTGGACCGCCCGGGAACTGGAGCAGGCCGGCGCCGAGGCCGGATGCGTCATGCCGATGGTGCGCACCCCCCAGGAGATCCTGCGGGAGGAGCAGTACCAGCAGGTGCTATCCGAGCTGCCGCTGGTGGAGATCACCCGCATCGGCGACAGTGACCCGGAGGAGCTGCCCGCCAACCCCGTCGCCCCGTTCGACGGCGTGAAGGCCCTGGGCATGGGCCACATCATCGCCGGTGCCGGCGCCGGCCGTGCCATGGCCCTGCACGGCGCGGACGTGCTGAACCTCTGGCGCCCGTACGAGCTCGAGCACGACGTCACCTACAACACCACCGGCGTGGGGGTGCGTTCCGCCACGGTGAGCCCGTACACCAAGGAGGGCCTGGCCCTCATTCACCAGCGCCAGTCCGAGGCCGACGTCTTCTACGCCAACCGCCGCCCCGGCTTCCTGGACCGCATCGGCCTGTCCGAGGACGAGGCCATCGCCCGCCGCCCGGGCCTGATCCACGCCACCGTCTCGCTGAACGGCGAGACCGGTCCGTGGAAGGACTACCTCGGCTTCGACCAGACCGCCGGCGCCCTCACCGGCCTCCTCCACCTGGAGGGCGACGGCGACAAGCCCGCCCTGCCGCCCATCACCGTCGTCAACGACTACCTCGTGTCCTGGTTCCTGACCGCCGGCATCGCCGAGGCGCTGCGCCGCCGTGCCAAGGACGGCGGCAGCTACCGCGTCCACGTCTCCCTGTCCCGCGTGGCCCTGTGGATCCTGTCGATGGGCATCTTCGACCAGGACTACGCCAGGGAGATCGCGGGCACCGGCGAACTGCACGCCTACCCGGACCCGGAGCTCTTCACCGCCGAGACCCCCCTCGGCCACTACCAGGGCATCACCGACCAGGTGCGGATGTCCGACACCCCCGGCGCCTACCGGCAGATCCTCGTGCCGCGCGGCTCGCAGCGCCCGGAGTGGCTGCCCACCGCCTGACCGCCTGTCTCCGACAGTCCTGTCGCCCGCGCGGAACCCCTGAGGGAGGCCCACCTTGACGCGGCGCGTCGTCGTCAACGCCGGGTCCGACGACTTGGGCAGGTATGCTGCCGCCGGCCGGACCCGGTCGCCACACGTGCCGTCCTGCGCGCCGGGTATCAGATGCCCGTCGTCGCCTTGATCCAGTCGCGTGTCTCGGATACGCCGACGGCGTTCTCCTGGCAGTTGACCCGGTCATCGTAGGGGGAGGAGTTCTGCCAGGTGACAGCGGCCACCTTCAGTTTTCCGTTGTAGTTGTGCATGACCGCGCCACCGTCGTCTCCCGGCCCCGTGCACCCACCGTTCTTGCAGCCTCTCGCCGTGGCGAAGACGGTTTTGGATCCGTATTCCGTCACCTTCACGTCGATCTTGTTCAGCGTGTTGCCGCCCCAGCCGTAGGTGGTGTCCACGTCCCCGACCTTCGGGAGCGGGTCGGACTTGTCGGCCAGCACCATGTAGCCGTTCGTCGTGGGATCGGATGTCGATCCGGCGGGAGCGGGGATCGCTTGGGGGACGTGAACGACCGCCATGTGGGCGTTCACGTCGTTCTTGTCGACGTAGATCGCGTCGGCTTTATAGGTGATGCCGTCGCCGCGTTCGACCGTGGTGGTCTCCGCGAAGTCGGCGCAGTCGTCCGTGGTCAGTACCCAGTTCGGGCCGATGAGCACGCCGCTGCAGTCGTATCCTCCGTCTCCCGCGTAGGTGAGGTGGAGGCGGACCACGGCGGAGGGAGTCGCGACGGGGGTTCCGCCGATGATCGCGTGGGCGTCGACGATTCCGGCGCACAACGCGACGGCGGTGCCGACTGCTACGGAGGTGTTGCGGAACTTGTGCATGGCGTTTCCTCCCGGATTCGGAGAGCTTTCCGTGGCCTTCAGCGGACTCACGAGAGCACGGTCCACCTCTGGGTGGTGTGCTGACGGTCCGGGTCCACCACGACCGTGGACCCCGCGGCCCAGGTGCCGCAGGTGTCCAGCACGCTGCCGGTGGCCGCGCTGGCGATGGTGAGCACGCCGTTCGCGTCCTGGGTGACGTTCCATTTCTGCTGGGGGGTGATGTTGCTCGTGTCCCGGTGGGTCAGGGTCACCGCGCCCCCGGACTCGGTGGGGGCGGTCAGGGCCATGGACGGGTCGCAGCTGTCCTGGATGTTCGCGGTGCCGTCCCCGTTCGCGAAGAACTTCCATTGTTCCGAAGCGTGACTGGCGTCATAGGTGTTGATGTCGGCGTAGCCGGTCGGGGCGGCACACTGGCCCTCCACCTCGAGCGCCAAGCGGCTTCCGCCGCTCGTGGAACCGCCATTGGTGATGCTGTGATACTTGTTGTCGCCGACGATGGACGCCGGAGCCGCCGCGGAGCGGCCGGCAGCCTGGGCGTTCTGAGCGGCCACCAACAGGCCGGCCGCGAACACCGCTGCCAGGATACGAAGTTGCATGGCATGTCCTTCCACGAGAGGAGAGACCAGGCGCGGTCCGCTCGGAAGGTGGTGTCTGTCGCGAAGAGTCCATGGAATGGCAACGGAGCACGGCGCCAGGAGAAAAGACGATGTCTGTGGAATTCGCCGAGCAATGGCGTGGAGAACGGCCACTGCGGCGAATCCCGGGGGATTACCTCACGCTTGCCGTGAGAGACATCACCGGCTCCCTCTCCGCGAGCGGTGCGCCTGTTCAAGGAAGAGAACAGCACCCGCGTCAAATCCCGGATAGAGAGCGCGCATACACTTCACCCGGACGGGCGCCAAGTTCGACATGGTCGAATTCAGCCCCCTGTTGCGGGCCGGGCGCATCCCAGAGGCGTACAGGAGCGTGCCGGTGATTCCCATTGCTGCGCCTCACCACATAGGACACGGTCTCAGGCAGCGGAGACGAGTTGTCGCGACGAGCGAGCCAACCGTGCGGCACTGCCCGAGCCTGCCGGCTCGACCTGGTGGAAGAGCCCCTACGCGGCCGGAGGCGGCCGCGCGGTCCGGGTATCAACGGGAACCAGTCGGCCGTCGGCCCGAGTGCCGTCAAGTGTCTCCATCCGCTTCGGCGCCTCAACCGGGTCCTTCGGCGAGCTTCGGTCTCGCGAACGCGGTCTCTGCCCGACAACCACCGTCCGGTACCGCGCCGCTGAAGCCCAGGACGGCGTGGACCCACCGGTGATCTCCGGTCGGGGGACGTCGGATCGCCGCGCGGCGGCCACGGACCGCTCCAACGCGGTGTAGGCGGTGTCCTCCTTGCCGAACGCCGTCAGCAGCGTCGGCAGCAGTGCCGGAATCTGCGTGAACTCGCCCAGGCGCCGGATCCGTTCGGTGCTTCGGACAGCGTCCCTCAGCTGGGCCACCGTCGGCGGCTCCACATCATCGGGATCGCCGCCGACTCCCGGGAACTCCTGCGGAGGCGTCACTGATTGCCGGAGTGCCAGAAGGCCGGCGGGCCGCGTCCGTGTGAGCGTGGCCGGCACTCGCTCCGATCGTTTCGGGCCGGGGCGGGACGGTCACTCGTCGTCGAGGCGTTGGAGAACCCGCGTGAACGCACCGGTGTCGAGCAGGCCGGCGAGTACCTGGGTGATGCTGTCGGTGCCGGGGTCCCGGACGATCAGGCCGTCGGAGCGCCAGAAGTAGCGGCCGCCGAGCGCCTCGCCCGTCCGGGACCACCTCGCCATCAGGCGCTCGACCTCGGCGAGCGTGAATACGGTCGCGCTCCAGCGGGAGCCGTCCGATGCCAGTCGCACCTCTATGTCGACGTTGCAGACGGCGTCCAGGTCCTCGTCGGCGTCGGGAAGGAACGACGCCTCGAACCGTTCGGTGCGGACGCGGTACCAGGGCCCGTCCCAGCCCTGCTCGATGGGCTCGGCCCCTGTGCTGCTCATCCGGGGAACTATCCCATGTCCGTTCCGCCGTGTTGCAACCGGGATTTCCGACGAGCTCAGCCGTGACCGTCAGGCGTCGGTCCGACGCCGAGGCGCCGGGCCGTGGCGTGGTACCGCGTCCGCTCCGGAGCCGCGCGCTCGGCGGAGGGCAGGGCCCTACGGCTCCGGCTGTCCGTCACAAGGCCGCGTCACCGCACCCGCGTCCCGGCGAGGGGATCCCGGCCGGCGGCGAAGGCCACCGATCGGGCGGCCTCCTCGCGCACCGTGCCCGAGGAGTTCGCTCCCTCCTCGCCGGACCACCGCTCCCACAAGCCGCCCGGCGTGAGCAACGGCTGTGCGTGGGCGGTGCCGAGGATGCCGTCGAGGTACAGAAGCGCGCCCATGGCCTCGCGCGGGCGGTGGCGGTCGTCGCTCTCGTCCACGGGACGGGGGAGAAGCAGTACCCGGTCCAGGTAGCGGCGCAACAGGAGTGCGTCCTGGTCCGTGCCGAGTCGGGCCAGAGCGGTGCAGTGGTTCCCACCGTATCCGCGCGGGGTGTCGGCCTGGAGGTCCTGGGCGATCCGGTCGCGCAAGTCGGCTCGGCGGCCGACCGCGACGAGCCACGTGGCGGTCAGGTGCTCGCGCCAGCCACCGGTGTCCAGGAGCGCCGTCAGGTCTCCCGTGGTGGCCCTGTACGCGGACCAGCGCAGCCGGCGCTGGAAGACCCACTGCCGAGGGCGCGGCCAGCCCAGCACTCCGCCTCGCAGGTGCAGAGAGCGTCCGCCGTGACCGACGTATCGCCGGATCAACCGGGCCCGGTACCGGGCCTCGCGGCTGCCGATCCGGCCGTGCAGGAAGCTCGCGGAGTAACTCCGCAGCCCCGACAGGTCCGCCCGGACCATCCACGCCACCGCCCGCAGCCGCGACCCCGGAGGCCACTCGGTCCTTTCCCTCAGCAGGGGACCCCCATACCGCTCGCCTGCCATCGGTGTGCCCCTCCAGCCCACGATCCCGCCCGTCGTCCCCATCATCATGGATGCCCGGCGCGGCACCGCTCCCGCCGGGAGGGGCATGGAGGAGCGTCAGGCGGGCCGGCGCCGCCGGTAGTACGCGTAGGTCAGGGCCAGCACGATCGGACCCCACAGCATGACGGGGGTGATGCACACGTTGGCGAGCAGCTTCCACCAACCATTGGTGAAGGCGACGTCGTGAAAGCCGAACAGCCCGAACCAGGCGAGCGGCATCGTGTCCCACAACGCGACCAGGGCGAGGCCGCCCAGGGTCGCCGGAACGATCGCGGCGAGGGGCGGCACCCGGCGGCCGGCGAGGAACGGGACCCAGCGGGGGAAGACCTCGCCCCAACTGCCGACCAGGCCCATGACGGTGAGCAGGGCCAGTGCCTCGGTGAGCACGCTCAGGCCCACCACGTACGCCGCGCCCCACCAAGGGAAGAATTCCGGCTGGACGGTGCCCATCCGGAAGTCGACGGCGAACGGCAGCCGCCACACGCAGTGCGGCAGCAGGACGAACGGCAGGGCCTTGGCCAGGCGCAGGGCCCAGCGGGGGACCGGGCGCTCGGTGTCGCCCAGAGGGAGTCTGATTGGCATGGCTCCCACCGTCGTCGAACGCCGGCGGCCGGGGCGTCGCCCTCGTGGGCGATCAGGTTCCCCCGTGAGAGCTACCTTTCATCCTTCCGGTGGCTGATGGACGACGGGCGGGAAGCGGCCAGTTCGTCGAGCAGGCCGGCGAGGTCCGCGGGCGCCTCCAGGTGGGCCATGTGGCCCTGGCCGCGGAGTATGTGCACCTCGGCGTGGAGGACGCGCTTCCGTACGTCGTCGAAGGAGGTTCCGTAGGGGGCCCGTCCGTGGTTGCGCTCGCCGACGATCAGGTCGATGCGTGCCGTCCCCCGTCCCCATGCGTCCGGTGGTACGGCCCCGTTCAGCGCGGCCAGTTCGGCGTACGCCGGCACGCTCAGGCGGCACAGGGTCGCCCATGTCTCGCGGTCCGCCCGCAGGGACTCGACGTGCGCCGTGTCGAGGCCGCCGATCCGGCGGTTCACTATGTCGACGGTGGTGTCCCAGTCTTCCACCTCCGCGGCGGATCTCAGGTCCGGCAGGACGTCGCTGCCGAACGGTCCGACCACCGGCTCGTAGGCGATCACCTGCCGCAGTGGGCGTTCCCCGGCGGCCAGCAGGGCGATCAGGCCGCCGTAGCTCCAGCCGAACAGCGCCTGGCCGGGCGGGAGTTCGTCGAGTACCACGGCGAGGTCGTCGATCTCCGTCCGCAGTGAGTACGCGTCGGTCAGCGGGCCCGAAGGGGCGCGGCCCCGGCGGTTGACGACCGTCACCGACGGCCAGGCGTCGACAGCGGTCGCGACGTGGCGCCACGCGTGCGCGTCGCTCATCGCGCCCGGGACGACGACCAGGCCCGGGGCGTCCGCCCGCCCGTACACATCGATCGTCACCCAACTGGTCCCGCCGCCGACCGGCAGCTTCTTCTGGATCGTTTGCTCCATAAATTCATTATGGAGCAAACGCTCTACAATGCAAGGGTGCCCTCACCGACCCGTGGACGACCACGCGCCTTCGACCGTGACCGAGCGATCCTCGAAGCCGCCCGCCTCTTCTGGCGTTCCGGCTACTCCGGAACGTCGACCCGCGCCCTCACCGCGGCGCTCGGCCTCTCCACCTCCAGCCTCTACGCGGCCTTCGGCAGCAAGGCCGGGCTGTTCGAGGAGGCGGTGCGGACGTACGCCGAGCGGTACCGGGAGATCTACCGGCGGGCCGTCGCGGAGCGGGACCTCCGGACCGTCGTCGAACGCGTCCTCGTCGACTCCGTCCACGAGTTCACCCAGCCCGAGGACGTCCACCCGGGCTGTCTGCTCAGCAGCGCCGTGATGACCGACAGCACGAGCACCCTCGACACCAGCGCCCACTACGCCGAGCTGCACACCTGGAACGAGCGGGCCCTCCGGGCGCGCGTCGAGCGGGCGGTCCGGGACGGGGAGATCGCCGCCGGGACCGACGCCGCGGCCCTCGCCGGACTCGTCCAGTCCGTCGTGCACGGCCTGTCCGTCCGGGCCCGGCTCGGTGCGGACCGCGAGGACCTGCTGGCCACGGCGCGGCTCGCGCACCGGGTGATCTGCGAGCCGCTCGCGCGCCCCGGGGCCTGACGCGCGCGCCTGCTGTCACGCCAGACGGTCCCCGCCGTCACGTCAGGCGGTGCCCGCCGTCACACCAGGCGGTGCCCGCCGTCGACGTGCAGCACCGTCCCGGTGACGAACCCGTTGCGCAGCACCGACAGGAACGCCTGGGCGATGTCCTCCGGCGTACCGATGCGCCGGGCCGGGAGGCGTTCCGCCAGGTCGGCGAAGGCGGCCCGCTTGTCCATGCCGAGCCGGTCCCAGACGGGCGTGTCCACCCAGCCGGGCGACACCACGTTCACCCGCACCGGGGCCAGCTCGATCGCGAGGCCGGACGCGAGCGAGGCGAGCGCGCCGTTGGCGGCGGCCACGATCGTGTTGGAGCCGTTCGGCCGGTAGGCGTTGATCCCGGACGTGTAGGTGAGGGAGCCGGTGACCCGGCCGGCCGCGTACTTGCCGACGAGCCAGGCGCCGAGCAGCTTCACGTCCAGGACGTCGCGGGCGGCCGAGGCGGTGATGTCGGCGCTCCGGCCGTACGCCCCCGTCACGTCCGCCGCCGTGACCACCACGTGCTCCACCGGCCCTACCGCGTCGAAGAGTTCGGCCACGTCCTCCTCCCTGCCGATGTTCGCCCGAACCGTGCGGATTCGCCCGGCCGCGGCCGGTTCCGGTGCGGCGGCGGCCGGTTCCAGTGCCGCGCGGGCCGCCGCGAGCCGGTCGGCGGACCGGCCGGCGATGGTCACGTCCAGGTGCTCGGCGAGCAGGGTGCGGGCGAGGGCCAGGCCCATTCCGGAGCCGCCGCCGATGATCAGTGCGTCAGTCATGGCCCCGAGCCTGCGACGCCGTCCGGGGCGCGGGAAGGCCGGGCGGATCCTGGGTGTCAGGACCCTGGGTGTGACACGGCCACCCAAGAGACCGCGGTCCGGTGGCAGACTCGGCGGATGAACGCGATGGGGGAATTCCTGCGGAGCCGGCGCGCGCGGATCGGCCCGGCCGACGTCGGCCTGCCCACGGGTCCGGGCGCCCGGCGCGCCCCCGGGCTGCGCCGGGAGGAGCTGGCCGCGCTGGCGGGGGTGAGCGTCGACTACTACGCCCGTATCGAACAGGGGCGGGAGACGGCGCCCAGCGACGCCGTCCTGGACGCGCTCGCCCGCGTGCTGCGGCTCGGCGACGACGAGCACGCCCACCTGTTCGCCCTCGCCGACCGGGCCGCCGGGCGGTCGCCGCGCCGCCGGCCCGCCGCCTCGCGGCCGGTCGGCCACGGGCTGCGGCTTCTGCTCGCATCGCTCCGGCCGGGCCCGGCGTACGTACTCGACGAGACCAACGACGTGCTGGCGGCCAACCCGGAGGGGTACGCCCTGATGCCCGGCCTCGACGACTGGCCGCCGGGCCGGCGGAACACCGTCCGGTACACGTTCCTGCACCCGGCCGCGCGCACCCTCTTCGCCGACTGGCGGCGCGTGGCCCGCAACTGCGTCGCCCACCTGCGGACCGTCGAGCCGTCCGCTCCGGGGGCCACCGCCGCCCTCGTCGCGGAACTGTCCGCCGCCGACCGGGAGTTCGCCGCGTTGTGGGACCGGCACGAGGTGCTGGTCAAACGCGGCGGCGCCACGGCCTTCGACCATCCGGTCATCGGCCGTGTCACCCTCGCCAACGAGGTCCTCACCACCGCCCACCCGGGCAACCGCCTCCTCCTCTACCAGGCCGCCCCCGGTACGCCCGAGCACGACGCGCTGGTCCTGCTGGCCATGGCGGCGGAGGGGACGGCCGCGCGCCGGGCGGACGGCCCGTAGGGGGGTGGTGGACCGGGGGCGCGCCGGGAATGCCCGGGACGAGACGACAAGGAGCGTGTCCGGATGAGCCACGACAGCGTGAGCGCCACCCTGACCATCGCCGCGCCCGCCGCGACGGTGTTCGCCGTCCTGGCGGACCCGACGGCCCACGCCGCGATCGACGGCACCGGCTGGGTACGGGAAGCCGTCGACCGGGCGCCGCTGACCGAGGTGGGGCAGGTCTTCCGGGTGGACATGTACCACCCCGATCACCCGGATGGTGACTACCGCGTGGCCAACAGGGTCCATGTGTACGACCCGCCGCGCGCCATCGGCTGGCTGACCGGGCAGGACAAGGGCGGCGGGCGCCTGGAGTTCGGCGGCTGGTTCTGGCGGTACGACCTGGTGCCGCTCGGTCCGTCCGCGACCGGGATCACGCTCACCTACGACTGGTCGGCGGTGCCCCGGTCCATCCGGGAGTACCTCCGCTTCCCGCCGTTCGGCCCTGAGCACCTTCCCGAATCGCTGCGGCACGTGGCCGTCATCGTCGGCGGCGGGTGAGCCGGGGCCCGCCCCGCTAGGCCCCGTCGCCCCCGTAGCCCCGGAGCATCGCGCCCAGGATGTCGGTCAGCCGGGGTACGACGTCGACGACGGCGTGGGCGAGGGCCGGGCCGTACGCCACGCGCTCGGCCGCCTCCGGGCCGAACTCGGCCCGGCATGGCGGATTCACGACGAGTTCCACCCGCTCCAGGAAGACCCGGACCTCGACCGCTACCTGGCCGACCCGGCCGGGTTCGTCCGCACCCGACCTCGCCGGACGCACGCGTCACGACCGCGTCGCAGGCGGCGTACGCCGACGACCGGACCCCGGTCGCCGCCGGTTTCCGGCGGCCCAGTGGGTTCGTGGCCGGCGTCGAGTGCCGCGTCCCACGGCCGTCCGCCCGCCCGGTGGCCGCTTCCCGCCCCCTCGGCGCGCCCGTCCGGCCGCCCGTGGTTGGCAGGCACCCCGCGGGTGCGCATACTCGTAGGGCCCTGCCCGACGGCGCGCGTCCGGTGAACCGTATGGTGGCCCGCCCGTCGGCACCTTCGGTGGGGAGGGAGTCGGTCGGCGTGACGGAGGAGACGCTCCTCGTCCTGGGCTGCACCGCCCTGACGCCCTGGGCCCGCGACCAGCTGCGGCGGCTGTGCGAGCAGGCCCGGCGCCGCGGGCTCGCCCTGATCGGTGCCGACACCCCCGGCAACCTGCGGACGGCGGTGCCGGACGAGCTCGCCCGCTACGACACGGTGCTGCCGCTGGAGGTCCACGACGCCGACGCCTGCCGGGCCTGGGCCGCCGGCCGGCCCGCCGTGTCGGCGGTGGTCACGATCCGCGAACTGTCCGTCCTCCCCGCCGCGGTGATCGCCCGTGAGCTGGGCGTCGCGGGCAACGACCCCGAGGCCGTGCGCCGGGTCCGCAACAAGGACCTGTGCCGCGAGCGGTTGCGCGCGGCGGGCTTCGCCCAGCCCCGTACCGCACTCTGCGCGGACCGCGCCGACGCCGAGCGTTTCCTGCGCGCGCACCCTCCCGGTCCGTGGATCGTCAAGCCGCGCGACGGCCTGGCCGGCATCGGTGTGTCCCGGATCGACCGGATCGGGCAACTGCCGGAGGCGATGCGGAGGTTCGGGTCGCCTCCGGCGGCCATGGGGGCGCTGCCCGCGTCCGCCGGCTTCCTCGTGGAGACCTTCGTCGAGGGTGCCGAGTACTCCGCCGAGGGCGTCCTCGTCGGCGGGGTCCCCCGCGTCCTCGCCCTCACCCGCAAGGGGACCGGCGAGGGATTCGTCGAGACCAGCCAGCGGGTGCCCGCCGGGCTGGACGAGGCGACGGCCGGGGAGGCGGCCGACGCGGTCGCCCGAGCGCTGACGGCCGTCGGCGTCACCCGGGGGATCTTCCACGTCGAGTTCTGGACGACCCCCGACGGCGTCGTCCTCGGCGAACTGCACGACCGCGGCGGCGGCGACTACATCCACGCACTCGTCGAACACACCCGCCCCGGGCTGGAGTTGTACGGCACCCTCGTCGACGACCTGCTCGGCCGGGCCCCGGCGACCATACCCGCCGCGTCCGGCGCGGCGCATGCCGAGTTCCCGCTCGCGCCGCCCGGCCGGCTGCGCGCCGTCCACGGCTGGGACGAGGTCCGCCGGCACCCGGCCGTGCTGGCGGCCCACCTCCACGTCGCGCCCGGCGACGTCATCGGGCCCGCCCGGGACTCGTACTCCCGGCCCGCGGTCTTCGTCGCCGCCGCCCCGGACGCGGACGCCCTCGACACCCTGGTGGCCGGGCTGGCGGCGCGGATCACCTTCGACACCGAGCCAGGCGGCACCGCCGTGTGAGAGGCACCGCCGTGTGAGAGGCAGTGATGGACCCTCTGCTGAGCAACCTGCTCTACGACCACCCGGAGCTGTACGAGGAGATGTACCCGGGTACGGAGAAGGACATCCCCCGGTTCTGCGAACGGCTGTTCGCCGCGCACGCCCCCGGTGGTGTCCGGACGCTGCTCGACGCGGGCTGCGGCACCGGCCGGCACGTCGAGTACTTCACCGGAGCGGGGGTGGACTGCGTCGGCTTCGACTGCCAGGAGGGCATGCTCGCGTTCGCCCGCGAGCGGCGGCCCGGCCCCGACTACCGCGTCGGCGACATGCGGAGCCTGCGCCTGGGCCGTGCCTTCGACGCCATCACCTGCTTCGGCTGGGCGCTGTCCAACCTGCACGCCAACGCGGACGTGTCGCGAGCGGTGCAGACCTTCGCCGTCCACTCGCGGCCCGGCGCCCTGCTGTTCGTCCACGTCCCCAACCCGCTCGCCGACCCCGAGGACGCCGCGTTCCAGCGCCACTTCACCCTCACCGCCTCCGCGTTCACCGCCACCGCGGAGGCCGCGTACACCCTCGACCGCCGCCGGCAGCTCCTCACCCGCAGGCGGCTGTGGCGCGTCCCCGGGCGGGCGCCGCTGACGGACCACGTCCGCTTCCGGCTGCTGTACCCGATGGAGCTGGAGCACCACCTGGCGGAGCACGGGTTCCGGGTGCTCGGCATGTACGACGACACGGACGCCCCGAGCACCCCGGAAGCCTCGGAGGGCGATCTGTCCGGGCCCGCCCTGTACGTTCTGGCCCGCTTCACGGGCACGGCCGGGGGGTGAGGGGCGGGACGCGGGCGACGCGCCCGCCGGCTCGGTCGGCGGGTCACCGGACCCGGATCCCGGGCCGGTCCGGGTCAGGACGGCGTCTCCTGCGAAGACGGTGGCGGGGACGGGCTCCACGGCGTCGAACCGCGCACTTCCCCAGGCCGTAGGCGACGGCGGGTGTCGGGCCCGGCGGCGCGTCCACGCCGGGCGGGCCGAGGCCGCCCGGCCGCGCGCCGCGGCCCTCCGGAGGCAGCGGCGGCCCGAGGAGCACCACCGGGAGCGGCGCGGCCGGCGGAGGCAGGAGGAACACCGGACCCCACCAGAGGCGCCCGAGCGGCGCCCCGCCGGTCACCGGGCCGAACCCGGCACCCGTGGGGGAGCCGGAGCCCCGGGCGCCGACGGTGACCGTACGCCGGGGCGCGTCCCGGAACAGCGCGCTGACCGGGGGCACGGCGGACGGCATCGGCGTCGCCCCCGCGACGCTCGTCAGGGCGTGTGCCGCGATGGGCGTCTCCACGCCGGCCGGGAACGTCGCGAGCGTGGACGTCACACCGAACGCGGTGGCTCCGCGGAGCGTCACCCGGCGCCGCCCGAAGCGGTCGCCGACCGCTCCCGTCGCGGTCAGGGGTCCGGCTGTCGGGGAACCGAAGGTGTCGGGTGCCCACGGCAGTCGGGGCTCCGGTGGGTTCCGGGGCCGCGCTCGGCCGCGGGACCGGGAGACCGAACACGGTCACGCAGAGTGCGATCATGGCGGTGGGCAGGGCGAGCGCGGCGTGCCCGAGCCATTCCCGTGCGGTGGCGCGCGGAGGACCGGAAGCGGTCATGGGGTTTCCTCGTCCGGGGAGTCGTCCGAAAACCGGACCGCATATTCCCGGCCAGGCTTGCCCGAGGGGCAACAGGGGCACACGATGGCGGACCGGATTTCGACCGTGATCAGTGAGTGTTCCTCTTCGTCCGGGGCGGCGCGGCGGCGGGAAAGGCAAGATCGCTCCGCCCACCCCGGGATCGTGCAACCTCAACCAGGGACGAGGTCAATGCCTGCCGAAAGACCGGGGACGACACCCGCCGCCTTACGCCCCGCGCCCGAAGGACGCAGTCCGGAAGAACGCGTTCCCGAAGGACGCGACCCTTGCGGGCAGGGGGAGATACTGCTCTTTCAAGGGTTCCGGGAGGCGCGTTCGAGTGAACTTGGGGCGTGCGTGACGGAAGTTTTGCGCCCTTGCGCCCCCTGCGGGTCAGTGATCCCCGCCCGTGACCGTGGCACACGCCGGTATGAATTGTTGACGTGCCCCGAGCAAGTCGCACAACGGGGGAAATCGGGAAGGGTGGGACGGAATCCGTGATTCGAGTTCTCCTGGTGCACGACACCTCGCTGTTGCGCACCGCCCTCATGGAACTGATCGGAAGAGAACCGGAGTTCGAGGTGCATGCCGCGCCGTGGCGCCGCGCGGTCCTCACCGCGCGGACGGTACGGCCACGCGTCTGCGTCGTCGACATGGACAGCCCCCACGCGGCCGGACCGGGCCTGCGCGAACTGTCCGGCGGGTGCGCCGAGGGGGACGCGCGCCCGGCCCTGCTCGCCCTGGCCACCGCGGAACGGCCGGGGCCCCTGCGCCGGGCGTACGAGGAGGGCGCCTTGGGGTACTTGAGCAAAAACGCTTCACCGGATCGGCTGGTCGAGGGCATCCGGCACGTCGCCAAAGGCGAGCGCTACATCGACGAGTCCCTCGGCTTCGGCTTCCTGGAGGCTTCCGAGATCCCGCTCACCCGCCGTGAGCTGACCGTCCTCTCACTCGCCGCCGAGGGTGCCGGCGTCGGGGAGATCGCCCGCAGCCTGCACCTGTCGCACGGCACCGTGCGCAACTACATGTGCGCCATCACCCGGAAGACCGGCGCCCGCAACCGGGTGGACGCCATAAGAGTCGCCCAGGGAGCCGGCTGGGTCTGACGGGCCCCCGGCCGCCGCATCCGCCATCAGGTCGCGGTACAGCGGGGACGCGCGGAGCAGCTCCGCGTGGTCCCCGCACACCGTGTGCGGCCCGTCCATCACCAGCACCCGGTCCGCGCGGAGCGCCGACGCGGCCCGGTGCGCGACGACGACCAGGGTGCCGCCCGGCCGCCGGGCGAACGCGTCCTCGGCGCGGGCCTCGGCGGCAGGATCGAGGTGGCAGGTCGCCTCGTCCAGCAGCGCCAGGGGCGCCGGCGACAGATACGCCCGCGCCAGCGCGATCCACTGCCGCTCACCCGCGGAGAGCCCGGCGGGCGCCACGTCCGCCCCCAACCCGCCCAGCCGCTCGGCCAGTCCGGCCATGCCGACGGCTTGTACCGCCGCCCACAGCTCGTCCTCCGGCACCGGATCCGGCCGGAAATAGCCGAGGTTCTCGGCCAACGTCCCCGAGAACACATACGCCTCCTGCGGAATCAGCACCCGCCCCGCCCGCGCCGCCGCGTCCCGCGCGGGCAGCCCCCCGACGGTGACGTCACCGCGGGCGGGCACCAGCAGCCCGGCCGCCAGCCCGGTCAGCGTCGACTTCCCGATCCCGCTCGGGCCCACGACGGCGACCCGGGTCCCCGGCGGGATCGCCAGGTCCAGCGCGTGGACCACGGGGGCGGCGTGCGGACCGTAGGCGAAGGTGACGCCGCGGAACGCGAGAGCGGGGGCGTGCGCGTGCGCGTGCGGTGCGTCCGCCGCCGGCTCGGGCGGCGTGGCCGCCGCGGTGCCGCCGGGACGCGGGAGGCGTCCCGGGACGTGCCGCGCCGCCTTCGCCGCGGGCCTGCCTGCCGGCGGCCGGTCTCCGGCGGGGGCCGGCGCGTTGTCCGCCGTCGCGGGCGCGGGGGGTGCGGACGCGGCCGGCCTGTCGGGCGGCACGGGGTGTCCTGGGCCTTGCTGTGCCGCTTGCGCCGTCGGCAGGGCCGGTCCGCGCGGGGTGCTCGCCGGCGGCCGGTTCCCGGTACGGTCCGGCGCGGGCGGCGTGGCCGCCGTCGTTCCGTCGGCCCACGGGACGTGCCCCGGCCCTTGCCGCGCCACCTTCGCCGCCGGCCCGGGCCGCCCCGCCCGGGGCGCGGTCGTCGGGGCGCGCGTGACGGCCGGACCGGCCGGCCCGTTCGCCGCCGCCGCGCCTGCCGCGCCTGCCGCGCCTGCCGCGCCTGCCGCGCCTGCCGCGCCTGCCGCGCCTGCCGCGCCTGCCGCGCCTGCCGCGCCTGCCGCGCCTGCCGCC
>NZ_JBIRQH010000006.1:0-53691 GCF_044333095.1 Streptomyces sp. NPDC021100 | reverse complement strand
GGGTGCGTCCGGTGGCTCGTCCGTCGAGCGGTGGAGGAGGGGCCCGCCGGACGACCCTCCAGACGCTCCAGACGCTCTGGAACCACCGGCCCCCGTCGTCAACCGCCGTATGACGACCGCGAGTCGCGCCCCGCTCGCGCCCAGCCCGTGCACGAGTTCCTGGACCGCCGGGAGGAGGGACTGGGTCACGTAGGCCAGCGCGCCGACGAAGGCGCCGGGGGTGGTGCCGTGGTCCAGGAGCCAGGGGGCCAGGACCAGGAGCAGGATCACCGGGAGGCGGCCCGCGAGGGTCAGGGCGGCGACGCGGACGAGAGACCAGCGGGCCAGGGCGCGGGCCGCGTCGCGTTCGGCGTCGACGAGGGCGCCGGTCGCGGCGGCGACGCGCCGCTCCGCGCCGCCCGCCGTGATGTCCCGCAGCCCGCGCGCCACGTCGCCGAGGGAGCGCGCTAGCGCCTCGTCCGCCACCAGCACAGCCTCTTGGCGGCGGGCCAGGACCCGTAGCGTCACCAGGAACAGCAGCAGCCCCAGGAGCAGCGGCGGCACCACGGCCAGCAGCAGGGCGGGCGCCAGGGCGCACAGCCCGGCCAGCGCGCCGCCGGCCGTGAAGACGAACGAACGGGAGACCATCACCAGCCCGGCGAACGTGTCGCGGGCGATCTCCACCTGGTGGGTGAGGCGGGAGACCGCCGCGCCGTCGCCGTCCACGAGGGCCCGGCCGACCACGCGCCGGACGAGGCCGTCGCGCAGCGGCTCCACCAGGTCGGCGGTGGCCCGGTAGGTGCGCCCGGTGCCGTACGCCCCGGCGAGGACGGCGAGCGCCGCCAGGCCGAGCCAGCCGAGGCCTGTGGCCGCCCGGCCGGCGAGGAACCCCCGGTCCAGGGCCCGGGCCAGCGCGAAGCCCAGGGCGAAGGTGTGCCCCGCCTCCAGCACCGACCAGCAGGCCAGCCGGGCCAGGGCACCCCGCCGGGCGGCGAGGAACCGCAGCCCCTGCCGGGCGGTCGACGGCGTACGGCCCGGCTCAGGCACCGAACACCGCCCGGTACTCGGGCAGCCGCCACAGCTCCGCGTGCGGCCCGGCCGCCCGCACCCGGCCGTCGTCGAGCCAGACGACGCGGTCCGCGCGGGCGGCCGTCGACGCGCGGTGGGCGACGATCAGCCGGGTGCGGGCGGCGACGTCGTGCAGCAGCGCGCGGCCGACCTCGCGTTCGGTGGGGGAGTCCAGGCTGGAGGTGGCGTCGTCGAGCACGAGGACGCGTTCCGCGTGCGCGAACGCCCGGGCCAGGCCCAGGCGTTGGGCCTCGCCGCCGGACAGGGGGGCCGCCGCGCACGGCGTCGCGTACCCCTCCGGCAGCCGGCGGACGAAGCCGTCCGCGCAGGCCGCGCGGGCCGCGGCGGTGACCGCCTCGTGCCCCGGATCGGCCGCGCCGAACGCGATCGTGCCGCCGATCGTGCCCCCGAGGAGGGCCGGCCGCTCGAAGGCGTAGCCGACGGAGTGCCGCAGCGCGTCGTGGCTCAGTTCCGGCAGCGGGACGCCGTCCAGCGCGACCGTCCCGGCGTCCGGGTCGGCGAGCCGGCCGGCGAGCGCGGCCAGCACCGACTTGCCGGTGCCGGACCGGCCCACGACGGCCACCGAAGTGCCGCCCGGGACGGTGAGATCGACGTCGCACAGGACGATCCGGTCGCCGCGTACGGCGGTGACGCCGCGCAGTTCCAGGGTGCCGTCACCGGGCGGCGCCGCCCGGGGCCCGTACGCCGGGGCGGGGACGGCCAGCACCTCGGCCAGCCGGCGGGCGGCGGCCCGGGCGCGTACCAGCCCGCTCAACTGCCCGACGAGCATGCCCACTCCGGTGGCCAGCACCGCGTACCGGGAGGCGGCCAGTACGTCGCCCACGCTGATCCTCCCCTGGGACAGCCGCAGGCCGGCGACGGCGAGGACGGCGATCTGGAGCAGCGGCACGAGGGTGACGGCCCGGGCGGCGGCCCGGCCCTGGACGCGCCAGACCCGGTGCCCCTGCCGCGACAGTCCGCTCAACGGCCGCAGGACCCGGGCGCGTTCGCGGCCGGCCGTGCCCGCGGCGGCGATGGTCCTCGCCCCCGTCAGGGCCTCGGCCAGCCGCCCCGCGATGTCGCCCTGGAGCCGCTGGTAGCGGGCGGCGCAGTCGGTGGAGGCGCGGGCGAACGCGCGCAGCAGGAGGACGAGCAGGGGCGCGCCCGCCAGGAACGCGGCGGCGAGCCAGGGGTCGATGAGGGCCAGGGCGACGACGGCGCCCAGCGGTGCGGCCAGCGACGCCACGGCCGCGGCGAGCGCGCCGGGCGCGGCGCCCGCGTCGGCGGTGTTGCCGACGAGTCGGGTCACCAGGTCTCCGGGCGGGGCGTCGGCGGTGGCGCGTGGGCCGGTGGCCAGGATGTGGCGGAGGAGACGGTGGCGCAGCCAGGCGGTGGAGCGGGCGGCGGTGGTGCCCGTCAGGAGGTCGGCCAGGGCGTCGAGGGCGGCGGGTACGGCCAGGAGCGCGGCGCACAGCGCCACTTGGCGGGTGGCCGTGGCGTCGCGAGCCAGCAGGAGGTCCACGGCGTGGCCGAGGGTGGCGGGGAGGAGGAGGGCGGCTCCCGCCGAGGTGAGGGAGAGCAGGGTGAGGGTGGCGGCTCGGGTCGCGCCGTGCCGCGTGGTGGCCAGCAGGAGCCGGTCGCCGGGCGTCATGGGATCACCGTCTTCGCGGTCGGGGTGGGTGGGGGCCCCGGTCCCGCCCTTTCACCGTTTCTTGCGGGGGCGAGCCCCCGCACCCCCGAAGCACGCTGCGCGCGCTGTCCTCAAACTCCCCCAGAGGGGGCACCCCCAACGGGCTGACCCAGCCCGTCCGGCGTTTGAGGACAAAGGGTCTGGGGCGCAACCCCAAGAAACGGTGAAAGGGCGGGACCGGGGCACCCCCACCATGACGGCCGGACCCCGGCCGGCCCCCGCTGAGGAGGACCGGCCGGGGTCTCAGACCCGTCGCGTCACAGACAGACGAGAACGCTCGCCGCGCTGACGCAGGAGAGCAGGCTCACCGTGCTCTGCCCGCCGCCGCCGTGCAGCTCGTCGGACTCCATGTTCTGCAGGTCGAGAAGCGCCATGATCATGTCCTTTCTCGGGGACTGTCGGTGCTGTGCTACGGCCCCGCCGAGCGGCGGTGCCGGGTTCAGGGGCCCGTGACCGGGCGGTCGCCCGGGAGGGGCGGGAGGAACGGCAGGTGGGCCGGGCGGTCGCCGAGGGCGGCGGTCAGGGCCAGCAGGCAGCCGGCCGTTCCGGTGGCGAGGTCCATGGAGAGCCGCATCATCTGGTGGCCGGGGAAGGCGAGTTCGCCCCGGTAGCCCATGGCGTACCAGTTCAGGGCGTCCACCTGCGCGGCCACCAGCCCGGGGGTGGCGCCGGGGGCGGTGGTGCGGGCGAGGTGCAGGATCATGCCGGCACGGCCCTGGAACAGGCCCGGCTGGGCGTAGAAGCGGGCCCGGGCCGCGGCCAGGATGCCGTCTCGGGCGGCGGCCAGGGCCGGATCGGGTTCCCCGCCGGTCGCCGCGAGGAAGTCGTCGAGGACCATCCCGATGCCCGCGCTCCCGTCCCCGACGTACGGCATGGTCCGCCGGCCCTCGTCGACCTCCAGCGTTCCGTTGCCGGTGGTGACGCAGCGGGCGAGATCCGCGCGGAGTGCCCGGCCGGCCAGGTCCAGCAGGTCGGGCGCGCCCGTCCGGTCGTACAGCCGGAGGAAGAGGAGGGCGGGGCCGGTCGCGCCGCGCAGCAGTCCGGCGCGGCGGCCGCCCGCCGCCTCGCCGGAGGCGTCGGCGGTGAGGCGGTCGGCGAGGATCTGGGCGGCCCGCAGGGCGTGGTCGCGCAGGGCGGTGTTCCCGGTGGTGCCGGCGAGGTGGTCGAGGAGGAGTCCGAGTCCGGACAGGCCGCCGCTCAGATCGGCGGAGAGCTGGGGCCAGTTCTCGCGCAGGACCGCCTCGGTGAGGTCGAGGGCGCGCCCGGTGTGGCCGAGCCGGTCGAGGACGAGGGCGGCGCCGGCGACGCCGTCGTACAGGCCGAGCGGGGTGCCGGGCGGCAGCGGGTCGGTGTGGTCGAGGAGCCACTGTTCGCCCGCCTCGTAGCGGGGCGCGCCCGCTTCTGCGAGGGCGTACAGCACTCCGGCCGCGCCGTGGGCCAGGCCGAGTCCGCCGCCGTCGCCGAACTGGGCGATGTCGCCCGGGAAGAGGCGGTCGTCGCGCTCGGGCGTGGCGGAGGCGAGGAGCGCGCGGACCATGGAGTCGCGGCTCGCGGGCCAGTCGGCCGGGCGGGGCGGCCGGGCCGGGGAGCGTGGCGCCGGGGTGGCCGCCGTGTCCCGGGTGATCTCCGCGACCGCCTCGTCCAGGAACTCCCGCGGCACGCCCGGGAACTGGGCGGTGATCACCTCGGCGAGATGCACGGCGTGCTCGCGGTCGATGACGAAGAGCGTGGTGACCGGCAGGAACAGGGCCAGCCGCAGGCACGCCAGCGCGTATCGGTCGACGTCCCGGCCCCGGCGGTCCGGCGGTGCGAAGAAGCCGGGGTGGGCGACGACCTGCCGGCCGTGCTCGCTCGCCGGTGCGGCGGCCTCGAAGTCGATGAGGGTGACCGACCGTTCGTCGGGCGCCACCATGATGTTGAACATATGCAGGTCGTTGAAGACGACCCCGCGTGCGTGGAGGGCCTCGACGGCCTCCTCCACCGCCCGGTGGATCCGCAGCGCCCACGCGGTGTACGCGGCGACGGCGGCCGGGTCCGGCTCGGCGGAGAGCAGCGGATGGCGTTCGGCGAAGAAGGAGTTGAGCGGTCTGCCCTCGACGAAGTCCATCACCAGGAAGCTGTGCTCGCCGAGCGTGAACCAGTCGCGCAGCCCGGGCGCGGCGTCCAGGCCCGCGAGCCGCTCCAGCGCGTCGCGCTCGCGCTCCAGCCGGGCGACGGCGTCCGCCCCGTCGTTGGCGAGCCCGGCGTGCGGCCGGCCCTCCTTGAGGACGACCTTCCGCCCGTCGCGGGTGTCGGTGCCGCGGTAGACGCCGCCGCCGTTGGAGAAGTGCAGCGCCTTCTCGATGCGGTACGGCAGGTCGGCCACCGTGGTGGCGTTGCGGGCCGACAGGTGGGGTGCGAGGAACGCCGGGAGGGTGACCCAGGACGGCACCCGGAACGCCGGGTCCCGCGAGTCCGGGACGAGCCGGCCCGTGCCGTCCTCGATCGCCGGGACGAGCGTGCCGCGCTCGTCGACGCAGAAGCGGCGGGCGAACGCGCCGTACCGGACGTAGAGCGGGCCCGCGTTCCAGCGGAGGTCGGTGAGGATGTACGGCCCGGGCCGGCCGCCGAGGACCGCGTCCAGCTCCTCCAGCGTCGTGCGCAGCTGTTCCTCGTCCGCCGGGTAGACGGTGACGAACTTGCCGCTGTGGTCGCGGCCCGCGTACTTGGTGTTGCGCAGGTGCAGCAGGTGCGGCCCGGGGACGAACTTGAACGGGATGCCCCGGGGCACGCAGTAGTCCCAGACGTCGGCCGCCGTCTTGTCCGCCGTGCCGGCGGTCGCGGAGACGTGGATCTTCCAGCCCTGGAGCGGCTGCCCGGGGAGCGGCCCGCCGTCCGGGCCCGCCGGGAAGAGGTTCAGCCAGTCGCCGCTGCGGGCGGTGGCCCAGCCGTCCGGCACCGGCCGCCGGGCGGTCTCGAACAGGCCGTCCTCCGTGGCGGTTCCGGCGAGGGCGGGCAGACGGTCCGGGGTCTCGTAGAAGTGCCGGTCGGCCAGGCTGTAGACCTCGTACCGCTTGTCCATGCGATCCCCCTCGGCACCTCGGCTGCGATGCGTCGAGATTTCCACGCCGGGGGGAGCCGGACCAGTCACACGTGTCACCAACGGGCCGTGCGAAACGCATGGTGGAGGATGTCATTCCAGGGGGAGGATGTCATTCCAGGGTCGTTCCAGGATTTACTCCAAGGCCACGGTCACGGTCTTCGGCCGCTGGTACTCGGCCAGCGCCAGCACGCTCAGATCGGTGCCCTGACCGGACTGCCGCCGTCCGCCGTGCGGGAGTTCGGCCGTCTGCTCCAGGTGGCAGTTGACCCACACCTCGCCCGCGTCCAGCGCGCCCGCCAGCCGCAGCACGACGTGCACCGACGCGCCCCACACGCTCGCCGCGAGCGCGTGCGGCATGCCGTTGGCGGTGCGCACCAGCGCCTCCTCGTCCGGCACGGCCTGGACGGTGAGCACCGGGCCGAACACCTCCTCGCACACGGCCGGATCGTCGTCCGGCAGGCCGGCGAGGACCGTCGCCGGCCGCCAATAGCCGTCCCGCTCGCCCTCGGCGGGCGCGACGGGCCCCACGTGCCGGACGCCGGCCCGGCTCGCCGCCAGCAGTCCGTCGAACCGCTTGAGCTGCTCGGGGTTGTTCAGCGGCCCGAAGTCCGCCCCCGCCCGCCGGGCGGCCAGCGCCCCGGCCAGCCCGGCCACCGTCCGCTCGTAGCAGGAGCGCGGGGTGAGCACCCGGGCCGGGGCCGCGCAGGACTGGCCCGCGTTGTACACACAGGCGTCGGCCAGCCGCTCCCAGGTGTACGCGGGGGCGTCCGGCAGCACCAACGCCGGGCAGTTGCCGCCCAGTTCGAGGCTGACCCGGCGCACCCCGGCGCGGGCCGCCACGTCCAGCCCGCCCGCCCGGCTGCCGGTGAACGCGATGGCGTCCACGCCCTCGTGCCCCACGAGCAGCCGGCCGGTCTCCCGGCCGCCGGGCAGCGCGGTCAGCACGCCCGGCCCCAGCTCCTCGTGGGCGTGCCGGGCGGCCAGCAGGGCGCTGTCCGGCGTCGTCTCCGCCGGCTTGACGACGACCGTGTTGCCGGCCGCCAGCGCCGGGGCGAACCGCCAGACCGCCATCAGCAGCGGGTAGTTCCACGGCACCACCGCCGCGACCACACCCAGTGGCTCCCAGCGGACCCAGCTCTCCCGGCCCGGCAGCCGGTGGCCCCCGGCCGGGGCGAGGTCCGCGCGGGCCGCGCCGGCGTAGAAGCGGATGAGGTCGGCGCACTGCGCCACTTCGGCGGCTGCGTCGGCGAACGGCTTGCCCGTGCCCGCTCGTTCGGCCGCCGCGTATTCGCCGGCCGCGTCCTCCATTCGCGTCGCGAACCGGAGCAGTCGGCGGGCGCGTTCCCTGGCCGTCAGGCCGGACCAGCCGGGGAGGGCTCGGCGCGCGGCGGCCACGGCGGCTTCGGCGGACTCGGCCGTGCCGGGGCCGCCGGACGCGGCCGGGTGGGGGCGGGGGTGGCCGGTGCGGGGGTCGGTGAGCACTCGGGTCTCCTTGTCCGTGCGGGCCGGGGGCGGCGCGGGGTCCGTTGGAGTCGCCCCGGTCCCGCCCTTTCACCGTTTCTCGCGGGGGCCAGCCCCCGCACCCCGAAACCGCGCTCCGCGCGGTTGTCCTCAGACGCCGGACGGGCTGACGGGCGCTGTCCTCAAACGCCGGACGGGCCGGGGGGACACGCCGCCACGATCGCGTCGGTGATCGCCGTCCACAGGTCGGCCCGCGCGTGCAGGGCCGAACGCACCGCGTCCGCGCACCGCTTCCACTTCCCCGCGTCGTCCCCGCACACATCGACGAGCATGTGCATCGCCATCGGCGTGTGCTCGTCCGCGTCGACCTCGATGTGCCGCTCCAGGTAGTCCCGGAACCGGGCCAGCCGCCCGTCCGCGTCCTCGATGCGCACCACCTGCTCGAACATCTCCGGGATCAAATCCTCGCGCCCGAACGCGAACACCGCCGCCTGGCAGTGCACGGGCGCCGTCTCCAGCACCGTCCAGGTGCCCTCGACGAACCGGGCCGACGGCTCCGGCACCCGCGCCGTGCGCAGCGCCTCGGACACCGGCGTGCCGGACCGCAGCTCCCGGACGAACGCGTCGACGGGCCCGATGTCCGCGCCCACGTCGTCCATCGCGGCCCGGTAGAGCTCGAAGTGGCTGATGAAGCCGTCGCCGTACGCGTCGCTCTCCTCCACGAGCGTGATCTCGTTGATCAGCCGGCGGCTGGCCACCGGGCCGCGCGGCACCCAGGGCACCTCCACACAGGTCAGCTGCCGCTGCAGACTGGTGAGGAGGGACATGAAGTCCCAGACGGCGAACACGTGGTGCTCCATGAAGATCCGCGCCGCCTCCGGGGTGGTGACGCTGTGGTACATCGGGTGGGCGAGGACGCCCTTGCGGGCGGGTTCGATCTCCGCCCTGAGCGCGGTCAGTCCCGGGTGGGTGACCTGGGTGTGGTAACGGGAGGTGGCCATGGACGGCTCCTGGGGCCGGGAGAGGTGTCGGGTGGTCCGGTCAGCGCCGGGTCGGGTCCGGGACCGCGCAGTCGTGGCAGGGGCAGTGCGCGCACCCCACGTCGTGCAGGTAGGCGGGCAGCTGGGACTTCATGTCGCAGATGAGGCAATGCAGGTTGCCGATCTCGCTCAGCACCTCCTCGTAGACCACGACCTCCATCCGCCGCTCGGACTCCACCGGCATGTGCGGGGCGCCGATGGCCAGCAGCACATGGTCCGAGATCGCGCCGACGGCGTGCGACACGGCCCCCTCGACCAGGTAGATCTGGCCCGCCTCGGTGGGGTGGACGCGCCCGTTGTAGGTGATGGTGCCGAGACCGCCCAGGACCACCAGGACGTGATGGCCGGGGTGGGTGTGCGGCGGGAAGCCGGCCCCGGCCGGCAGCCGGATGACGTCCGCCCCGAGCGCGCCGTTGCTCACCAGCCCGAGACCGGTGGCGTCCGCGCCGTGCATGTGCACCGGCCGCTCGCCGTGCGGGATGTGCAGCGAGGTGGCCAGGTCGCCGATCTGCGCGTTGGCCCACCGGATGATGGACAGGTCGTCGGCATCGGAACGCGCCATCGTCACGCCTCCGCCCGTTCGGTGAAGTAGTCGGCGTTGACGGCCGTGAAGTGCGTCCACTCTTCCGGCAGTTCCTCTTCACGGAAGATCGCGTCCACCGGGCAGACGGTGGCGCACAGGTCGCAGTCGACGCAGCGGGCGGGGTCGATGTAGAACTGCGGCGCCTCCGCCTCCGCGCCCTCGATGCAGTCGACGGGACAGACGTCCACGCAGGCGCCGTCCTTGACGTCGATACACGGCTCGGTGATCACGTACGTCACGTGCTTCCCTCCTCCTCCGGATTCGCCGTGCCGTCCGCCGGCACGGGCCGGACGGCCAGGTCGGCGCAGTGCGGACCGCGCACCCGGTGGCCGGTGCGCAGGTCGAAGGTGGCCCCGTGCCAGGGGCACTCCAGGAACGTGCCGGTCACCAGCCCGGCCGCGAGCGGCGCGCCGCGGTGCGGGCAGCGCGCCGGGACCCGGACCGTCCGGTCGCCCAGGCGCACCACACACCCCTTGCCGTCCGGCAGCGCCTCGACCACCGCCGGGGCCGCCTCGTCGCGGCCCGCCGCCGTCTCGCCCCTCACCCGTTCCGCCCTCACAGGTCGAGGTCCTTGACCTTGTCGGTCCACTTGTCGTCGAAGGACAGGCCCCTGCGGTACGCCGCGTCGGCCAGCCCCTTCGCCCACCGCGCGTAGCGGTGGCCGAGCACCATGTCCCGCGGCCGGAACCGGTTCTCCCGGCTGTACGCCGACCGGTTCAGCCGGACGTCCGCCAGCCCGTTCCAGTCGCGGTCGCGGTACCGGACGGTGATGGGGAGCCGGCAGGCCAGCCGGATGCCCGCGGCCGCGTGCCCGCCGTGGAACGCGTCCTCCGCGACGGCGATGTCCGGCAGGTTGAACCCCTGGGGCGAGAACCGCATGACCGGCGCGTAGTTCTGCGCCTTCTTCACCGCGTTGTAGCGCATCCGCTGGGCGATGACGTTGTACATCAGCACCCGGCCGTTGGCGATGCCGAAGTCCTCCGGGCGGAAGCCGGTGCGGAAGCCCGTGTAGCAGAACAGGTCCGTGAACTCCATCGTCCACGGCTCGTCCAGCTTCCGGCCCACCGGCACCGTGAACACCGCCAGGTCCACCGGCAGGTCCTCGGCGTCCGCCGCCCAGTGCGCCACCGCCTGCAGCGCCCGCGTCGGCGAACTCCCCGCCTCCAGCGCCCGTTCCAGGAAGGCGTCCCACTCCTCGGCCGATCCCGCGCGGCCGGTGAACTCCGCGCCCGTCTCGGCGTACAGCCGCTCCGGCAGCCCGTCGGGGACGCGCGCGCTGCGCCGGTACACGGACAGCGGCAGCAGGAACTCGCGGCGCTCCCAGTTGCTGCCGTCGAAGTGCAGGCACCGCTCGTACCGCTCCTCGACGCGGGTGCGCAGCCCGCCCAGCCGGCGGGCCGCCGCCAGGACGTCGGGGGCGGTCGCGTCCGGCGGCTCCGCCTCGTCCAGCAGCCGGGCGTAGCCGCGGGACTTGCGCAGCAGGAACAGGGAGAGGGAGGCGAACGACAGCAGCGACTGGTTGAGCTCCTGGAGCACGAACCCGGCCTCCTGCCAGCACCGCAGCAGCGTCGCCAGCACCAGCCGCGTACCGCTCCACTCGGCCGGCGGCAGGGCGCGGCAGGCGGCGATCTCGGCGGCGACGGCACGGTTGTCGAGTTCCGTCTCGCCGGCGTGCAGCCGGACCCGCTCGACGGACGTGATCCGGCGCTCGAACCCGGCCAGCAGCTCCTCCCGTTCCGCCGCGGACAGGGCCTCCCAGTCCCGGCGGGCCCGGTCCGGCAGGTTGTCCAGGGCGGCGGGCGGGCCGAGCCACAGGGCGGCGTGCCCGCCCGCCGGCCCGGGACCGGCCTCCGGGTCTGCGGTGACCACCCGGAGACCGAGCGTCCGCCCGGCCGCCACGGCCGCCCTTACGTCGTCCACCACGACCAGCGGCGCGTCCAGCCGGACGGCCGCGGTGAGCGACCGCAGCCCGCCCGTCTCGTCCGCCGTGACGACCACCGTCTCCCCGGGGAGACCGGTCGCGGCACCGGCCCGCGCGAGGGCGTCGGGGAGGGCGGCGTGCAGCGGGGCGAGCCGGCCGGTCATCCGCTCCAGCGCCTCGTCCACGGCGGCGCCGCGCCCGAGGGCCAGACAGAACAGGTGCCACCAGACCAGCGAGGCCCGCGCGTATGGCACCTTGAAGTGGTACCAGAGCCGCTGGAAACGCGAGAATTCCCCGGCCGGAATTCCGTGCGCGGCGAGATCGAGCGGCCGCCCGGCCCCGGAACGGTCGTCGACGATTTTCTCCAGGACGGCGGCGTCCACGACGCGCGCCGCCACCAGGCCGGCCACCACGACGAGATCACCGTCATCGCCCAGCATGTCCAGGCGTTCGGCCAGATCCATTTCGATTTCCGCCAGCACGGACAGATCCGCGCCGGTGAAATCCGGGTGGGAGAGCAGGGGATCCGGTGCCATACGGGCGCCTCCAGAGCGGGAATCCACGGAGTGGACGGCATGGTGGGAGGGCGGTGCGGAGGAGAGGCACGGCAGTCGGCCGTTCCGCCGCGTCCGGAGATTTTCCGGAAAGCGCGGGAACGGCCGGCGCGAAGGCGGCGGCGAGAGGCACGCGCCTTCGGGAAGCATGACGTCCACGACGCTAGGGAGGGCCGTTCCGGTTGTCAATCGGCCGCGTCTGGCCGGAAGGCGTTCCCCGCCATGGGGCAGCTGGGACGGGCCGCCACCAGCGCCGCGCGGTGGTCGGAAAATCCCTTCTCCCGGCTCTTGCGGAACTCTTTCCGGAGTGACTCCGGGAATGCGCGCACATGCTCCACGAAGACTGGTTGCATGCTGAATATGCAAATGGCATGGGAGGGCTGCGGCGTTCGGCGGCCAGTCCGCCGGGCGCCTTTTCCCGACCCTGGCCGAAAGGACGTCGGCCGTTCCCCGGCGGCGGCCCGTACATCGTCCGCCGGTACGACACCCGTCCGGCTACCCTTCCCGAACCACGGCGAACCGCTACGCTTCGTCAGGAATCCCTGCAATCCGATCAGTCGGCCGATCAGTCGCCAGAGGAAGTGAGCCGGTCGTATGGCAGATGTGACGCTCCTCGTCATGGGAAACACCGGAATGCCGGCCTGGGGCCAGGACCAGATCCGGCGGCTGAGCGAACAGGCCCGGCGGCGCGGCGTCACCCTGGTGGGCGCCGACACCCCCGAGAACCTGCGGTCCGCCACCGCCCGGGACCTCGCCCACGTCGACGAGGTGGTCGCCCTCGACGTCCACCACCCCGAGGCCTGCCGGGCCTGGGCCGCCACCCGCCCGCCCGTCGACGCCGTCCTCACCGTCCGCGAACTGTCGGTGCTGCCGACCGCCGTCATCGCCCAGGAGCTCGGCCTCGCGGGCAACGACCCCGACGCGGTGCGGTGCGTCCGCACCAAGGACCTGTGCCGGCAACGGCTCCGCGAGGCGGGCTTCCCGCAGCCCCGCACCGCCGTCTGCGCCGGCGTCGCCGAAGCGGAGCGCTTCCTGGCGGAGACCGGCCCCGGCCCCTGGGTCGTCAAACCGCGCGACGGCCTCGCCAGCATCGGCGTCTCCCTCATCGACGGGCCGGAGCAACTGCCGGAGGCCGTACGGAAGTTCCGCCTCCCGTCGGCGGCCATGAGTCCGCTGCCGGCCTCCCCCTACTTCCTCGTCGAGACCTTCGTCGCCGGTGACGAGTACTCGGCCGAGGGCATCGTGCTCGGCGGCGAACCGCAGGTGCTCGCCCTGACCCGGAAGGCCGTCACCGACGGCTTCATCTCCACCAGCCAGCAGCAGCCCGCCGGCCTCGACCCGGCGACGGACCGCCTCGCCCGCGACACGGTGGCCCGCGGCCTCAAGGCCGTCGGCATCACCCGCGGCGTCTTCCACGTCGAACTCTGGGTGACCGCCACCGGCGTCGTCCTCGGCGAGTTCCACTGCCGCGGCGGCGGCGACTTCATCCACGCCCTCGTCGAGCACACCCGCCCCGGCCTGGAGCTGTACGGCACCCTCGTCGACGACCTGCTCGGCCGGACGCCCCCGCCGCTCCCCGCACCGGGCCGGGCCGCCCGCGTCGACTTCCTCTTCGCCCCGCCCGGCCGGCTCCGCGCCGTCCGCGGCTGGGACGAACTCGCCGCGCACCCCGCCGTCCTCGCCGCCGACCTCCGGGTCCGGCCCGGCGACGTCATCCCCCCGGAGAAGGACTCCTTCACCCGCTCCGGGGTCTTCGTCACCGGCGCCGACACGCCTGCGGAACGGGACGAGACCGCCACGCGGCTGGCCGGGCGGGTCGTCTTCGACATCGAGGCGGACGAGGAGGGGGCGGCCTTGACCTTGGCGGCCGAGGCCTGAACGGTTGAGAGCCCCGGTCCCGCCCTTTCACCGTTTCTTGCGGGGGCGCTGTCCCGCACCCCCGAAGCGCGCTGCGCACGCTGTCCTCAAACGCCGGACGGGCTGAATCTCAGCCCCTCCGGCGTTTGAGGACAACCGCGCGCAGCGCGGTTTCAGGGGGGCCGGGGGCTTGCCCCCGGGAATCGGCGAAGGGGCGGGACCGGGGCACAGCTCCCCGCAGGGACCGCCGACGCGTCAGGCCAGCCGCCGCACCGGCTCGCCCGCCAGGAAGGCGGCGATGTCCTCCACGGCCTGGGTGAAGTACCCGTCGTAGTTGCGCCGCGTGACGTACCCCAGGTGCGGGGTGGCCAGCAGCCGGGGGAGGGTGCGGAAGGGATGGTCGGCGGGGAGCGGCTCCTCGTCGAAGACGTCGACCCCCGCCCCGGCGATCCGGCCGGCGCGCAGGGCGCGGGCCAGCGCGTCCTGGTCCACGATGGCGGCCCGCGAGGTGTTGACGAGGTAGGCCGTCGGCCGCATCAGCCGGAGTTCCGCCTCGCCGACCAGCCCGCGGGTCCGCTCGCCCAGCACCAGGTGGACGGAGACGAAGTCGCTGTCCGAGAAGAGCTCTTCCCTGGTGACCCGGACGGCGTCCGCGGCGGCGGCCCGCTCGTCGGTGAGGTTCGGGCTCCAGGCCGCCACCTCCATGCCGAACGCCCGACCGATCCGCGCCATCCGGCTGCCGGTCTTGCCCAGCCCCAGCAGCCCCAGCCGGCGGCCGTGCAGGTCCGCCCCGACGGTGCTCTGCCAGGGGCCGCCGTCGCGCAGCGCCGTGTTCTCCGGGACCAGGCCGCGGGCCAGCCCCAGGAGCAGTGCCCAGGTCAGCTCGACGGGCGGTTCGGGGTTGCTGTCCGTTCCGCAGACGGTGACGCCGTGCCGGGCCGCCGCGGCGAGGTCGACGGACGCGTTCCGCATGCCGGAGGTGATCAGCAGCCGCAGCTTCGGCAGCCGGGCGAACAACTCGGCCGGGAACGGGGTGCGTTCCCGCATGATGACGACGATCTCGCTGTCGGCCAGCTCCTCGGCGAGCCGGTCGTGCCCCGCGACGTGCTCGCGCAGGACCCGTACGTCGACGGCGTCGCCGAGGGCCGACCAGTCGGCCGTGGAGAGGGCGACGCCCTGGTAGTCGTCGAGCACGGTGCAGCGGAGCGTCATCATGTCGTCCTTCGGTGCGGTGAACGGCCGAAACGGCTGGTGGGACGGTGACACTCTGCCAGGGGCCCGCGGCCGCCCGCCGGGGCCCCTGTCCCGCGGGACGTTCAGGCCGCGGGCAGCAGCGAGCGCAGCGGCCGGGTGTCCGGGACCTCGGCGGCCACCGCCTCCACCGCGGCCGGCACCAGCTCCCCGTAGCCCTCGGGCAGGCGCAGCCGGGCCGCGTCCGACCAGGACAGCTCCCAGCCGGCCCAGCCCGCGTCGACGAGCTCCAGCACCACGAGCGCGTGCAGGCCGCGCAGCAGTTCGGCCCGCGCGTCGGGCCCTCCGTCCTCGCCGGCCAGCCGGGCGGCGACGTGCCACAGGAGGCCGCCGTCGGCCGCGTCGAGCAGGGCGCGCAGCGAGCCGTCGCCGCCGGTGTACGCGGCGGTGGCGGCGCGCAGCCGTTCCACCTCGGCCGCCCGGTGGGCGCGGATCCCGAAGTGCACGAGCTCCGGCCACGAGGCGCGGCGCAGCCGCAGCACCTCGGGCGCCAGCGTCGCCTCCTCCAGCCGGACCAGGAGCCGCTCCGGGGCGTCGAGGAGCTCCAGGGACCACCGCGCGGGCCCACCCGTGGCGCGGCCGTCGTCGGGCAACGCCTCGATCAGCGCGACGCGTTCGGCCATCGGCGGGTGCGCGTCGTAGGGCGACGGCTCGTCCTGGGGCAGCTCGCGGGTCAGCCGCTCGAACTCCGCGTACCGGCCCGGCGCCGCGAGCAGGTGCCCGAGACCGCCGTAGAACTGCCCCTCGGGCGGCAGCAGTCCGGCCGGGAGTCCCAGCGTGGCGTAGCCGTCGAGGTAGAAGTCGTGCAGGGCGGCGAGGGCGGCGGTGCGCCGCAGCGCGGACGCGGCGGCGTCCCGGCCCGCGACGCGCACCGCCACCCGGTCGGCGGCGAGTTCCTGCCGCCGGCCGTCGCTGCGGGTGGCCCGCAGATAGAACTTGGCGTAACCGACGAAGAGGCGCGCCATCAGGCGGTAGCTCCGGCCGGCGCCCGTGGTGCCGGTCTCCTTGGGCTTCCGGCCCTTGAGGGCCCGCTTCTCGGCCGTCGCCCGCTGTTTCGTGAGCTCCTTCTCCACCCGTTTCTCGGATTGCCGCCGGAAGGCCGTCACCGTCCGGGCGAGCGCGTGCCGGCCGCGCAGGGTGATGGCGGAGATCCGGGTGTCGGCATTGCAGTAGTGACCGAATTCATGGCCGAGTACGGCACGCAGCTGACTCTCCGTCAGGCCGGTCATCAGCGGTATACCGATGTAGAGCCGGCGGCGTCCCGGAACGAGGCCCAGGAAGCGGGAGTTCTCGGAGACCGCCGCGTTCACCCCGCCGATGAGGAGGATCTCGTCGGGTGCCCGGGTCCCGGCCGTGGCGGCCACCTCGCGGACGGCCGCCCACAGCCGGGGCTGCTCCGCCTCGGTGACGGGCAGGCCGTCCTCGCCGTCGTCCCCCGGCGTGCGGAGGTGCAGCATGCCCCGGATCAGCGGGACGGTCAGCAGCAGGGGCAGGGCGATGAGCTTCACCGTCGCGGGGTGTGCGCCGAGCGACCAGTACACGAACACCCCGGTGCCGACCAGGACGCAGAGCACCGCGAGGCAGAACAGATAGAAACCGAAAAGGAGAACGAGCGCGCGGAACGCGCGAAGAGAAACGCCCATCGGGCAGTGGCCCTCACCCGGGTAAGAGAAATGAACGGTGGTGAAAGGCCGTCATTATGTCGTACGCGCGTTTGGGGCGGCAAATGTTTTGCGGGGAGTGGGCCGATCGGGGAGCCGGGTGGGAGTAGAGGCGGAACATTGAATTCCGAAATGGTCACGGAGTGCGGAGCGGGGCGCCTCCGGCGGGAGACCTAGCCAACCCCGGTGGGGCTCCCTATCATTCGAACGCTCCTCGTCCCAGCGGGCCGTGAAGATTGTCATGGGCATGCTTTGACGACGCTCCTGACCGGTTCTCTTCCGGCCCGGTCCCCCCGTCCCCTCGGGCCGCCCGCGCCGCCCGAAGGCAACCGATTGGAGCACCATGCCCGCAGGTCTGGTCACCGCCGGCGCGATCGCCACGCTGCTCGCCTCGGCGTTCGGCACCCAGCAGCCCTCGGTCATCACCAACCCGCCGCCGGACAAGATCGTCATCGAGATCGCGACGGTCAACGGCTCCGGCTGTCCGGCCGGTACGGCCGCCATCGCGGTGTCGCCCGACAACACCGCCTTCACCGTCACCTACAGCGACTACCTGGCCCAGGTCGGCGTGGGCTCCAAGCCGACCGACTTCCGCAAGAACTGCCAGCTCAACCTGATCGTGCACGTACCGCAGGGCTTCACCTACGCCATCGCCAGCGCCGACTACCGCGGCTACGCCAAGCTGGAGCCCGGGGCGACCGGCACCGAGAAGGCGTCGTACTACTTCCAGGGCTCCTCGCAGACGACGCCCAGCTCCCACACCTTCAGAGGCGCCTACGGCGACAACTGGCAGACCACCGACTCCGTCCCGGTGGGCTCCCTGGTGTGGGCGCCCTGCGGCGAGCGGCGCAACTTCAACATCAACACGGAACTCCGCGTCAACGCCGGCACGTCCGACCCCTCCAAGACCAACAGCTTCATGACCATGGACTCGACGGACGGCAGCATCAACACGATCTACCACCTGGCGTGGAAGGAGTGCCCGAGCAGGTAGCGGAAACGGCGGCCGGGACGGGCGCGCGCCCGTCCCGGCCCCACCGTCCGTCGACCGTGGGGAGTGCGGATCACATCCCGTGTTCACCATGACTTTAGGCCCCGTTAAGCGCCCGTCACCTGCGGACATAGCGCTCCGCAGGGGCACCGTGACCCAGAGGGTATAGACCTCTGGCGGAAATCACGCCAGTGTGGGGAAGACCACCGCGAAGCCCGCGGCCCCCCACGGCCCGCCTTCGCGTCCCCCCTCGATCGCACAGAGCCTCATGTCTGCTTCCAGCCGTGACACCCTGAGCCCCGCGCCCCCGGCGGACGCCCTCCTCGGCACCCCGGACGCGGTCGTCCCCCCGCCGGCCACACCGTGGCGCGGCCCGTGGGACCGCGGTCTCCCGGGCGGACCGTCCGCCACCGCCGCCGACCCGCGGCCCCGGGCCGCCGTCCCGTACCGCCCGGCGCACGCGATCTCGCTCCCCGCCTCCCCCCGCTCCGTCGCCGCCGCCCGCGCCTTCTCCCGGCGCCTGCTGGCCGAGTGGGGACTGGACGCGCTGACGGACGACACCGCCCTCCTGCTCTCCGAGCTGGTCACCAACGCGATCGTGCACGTCCCCGAGGGCACCGGCGACGTCGAGCTGTCCCTCTCCCGCACCCCCGCCCACCTGGTCGCCCGGGTCACCGACCGCGGCGGCGCCCTGCCGCGCTGCTCGCTCGCCGCGAAGGACAGCGAGAACGGCCGCGGCATGTGGCTCGTCGAGCAGATCGCCGACCGCTGGGGGCACCACACCTCCCCGGCGGGCAAGACCGTGTGGTTCGCCCTGCCGCTCCCGGACGGCCCCCGTGCCGCCGGAGGCCCGTCCGGCGGCCCCGCGGACGCCTGACCCCGCCGCCCCTCCGCGAGCGCCCGGCTGCGCGCCGCGCGGGATCCGAGGGACGATGGAGACCGCGGCGCGGCGGACGGCGGCGCGAGCGGCGGTACCGGGCCGGGCGCGACCCCCACGGACACCGGCACCCCGAGGCCGCCCCCACCGCGCGCGGGCGCAAGGAGGACCTCGCATGGGCACCACCGACGGATTCCGGACCGGCCCCGGCCGGACCCGGCCCGCCTGGGACGAGGCGGGCGGCCTCCTCGACGTGCTCAGCGTGGCCGCCGTCGTCCTCGACCGCGAGGGCCGGATCATCCTGTGGAGCCCGCAGGCCCAGGACCTGTTCGGCTGGACCCCGGCCGAGGCGCTCGGCCAGTACGCCGCCCGGCTGCTGGTCGCCGAGGAGGACCTCGCCGTCGTCCTCGACCTGTTCGACCGGGTGATGGGCGAGGGCGAGAGCTGGGCCGGCGTCTTCCCCGTCCGGCACAAGGACGGCGGCCCCCGCCTGGTCGAGCTGCGCAACGTCCGGCTGGAGGGTCGGCACGGCGCCATGTACGCCCTCGGCATCGCCACGGACCGGGAGGTGCTGCGCGACCTCGAACGCGATCTGGCGCTCTCGCTGCGCCTGGTGGCCCAGTCCCCGATCGGCCTCGCTGTCCTCGACACCGAGCTGCGCTACGTGATGGTCAACCCCGCCCTGGAGCGCATCCACGGCTTCTCCGCCGAGCACCACCTGGGGCGCCGGATCGGCGAGGTGCTGCCGTTCGTCGACATCGAGGGGAGCGAGGCCACCATGCGCCGGGTGCTGGCCACCGGCGAGCCGGAGCTGGACCGGTTCGTGGCGGGCGGCATCGGCGGGGGCGAGGACGACCGGGCCCGGCTGGTCTCCTACTACCGGCTGGAGGACGCGGGCGGGCACATCCTCGGCGTCGCCGCGTCCGTCGTCGACGTCACCGACCGCTACCGCGCCGACCTGGCCGCCGCCGAGGCCCGGCGCCGGCTGGCCCTGATCGCCGACGCCTCCGTGCTCATCGGCACCACCCTCGACCTCGACCAGACCGCCCACGAGCTGGCCGGGGTCGTCGTCCCGGCGCTGGCCGACGTCGCCGCCGTGGACGTGCTGGACGCCGCCCTGGAGGGCAACCGCGCGCCCGCGGGCCGGGCGACCGCGATCCGGGCGCTGGCCGTCGCCTCGGCCGGCACGGCGGGCGCCGTCGACGCGGCCCGGGCCGCCGACCCGACCGGCGAGCTCGCCCACTACCCGGCCGACCGGCTGGTCGCCGAGTGCGTGGCCACCGGCCGCCCGGTCCACCTGCCCCGCGTCGGCACCCGCGACCTGCCGCGCATCGCCCGCGACCGGACCGCCGCGGCCGCCCTGGCCCGGGCCGGCCTCCACTCGTACATCGCGGTGCCGCTGATCGCCCGCGGCGAGGTGCTCGGCGCCCTGGACCTGAAACGCACCGACAACCCCGTCCCGTTCACCGACGACGACGTGGTGCTGGCGGGCGAACTGGCCGCCCGCGCCGCCGTCTGCATCGACAACGCCCGCTGGTACCAGCGGGAGCGCGCCGCCGTGCTCAGCCTCCAGCGCACCCTGCTGCCCCAGCGCCCGCCCAGCCCGCCGGGCCTGGAGGTCGCGTACCGCTACCAGCCGGCCGGCACGGCCGGGCAGGTGGGCGGCGACTGGTTCGACGTCGTCCCGCAGGACGGCGGCAAGAGCGCCCTGGTCGTCGGCGACGTCATGGGCAGCGGCATCACCGCGGCCGCCGCCATGGGCCAGCTCCGCACCGCCGCCCGGACCCTCTCCGGCCTCGGCCTCGACCCGGCCCAGGTGCTCCGCCACCTCGACCGCGCCGCCACCGGTCTGGACCAGCAGATCGCCACCTGCGTCTACGCGGTGTACGACCCCGAGGGCGGCCGGTGCTGCGTGGCCAACGCCGGGCACCTCCCGCCCGTCCTGCTCCGCGACGGGGGCCCGCCCGTCCTGCTCGACCTGCCCACCGGCGCCCCGCTGGGCGTGGGCGGCGTGCCCTTCGAGAGCGTGACCGTGGACCTCGCCCCGGGCGACCGGCTCGTCCTGTACACGGACGGCCTGGTGGAGACCCGCGACGAGGCCCTGGACGTCCGCCTCGCCGAGCTCGTCCGCGTCCTCGACGCGCCCAGGACCGGCCTGGAGGAGACCTGCGACCTGCTGCTGTCGGTGTTCCGCCAGGGGAGCGACGACGATGTGGCGCTGCTGATCGCGGAGGTCGGAGGCTGAGCGGACGCCGTCCGACGGGAGGTCAGGCGCCCCCGCCGGCCTTCTCCCCGGCGGGCAGATCCCGTAAGACGCACCGGGCACGCGTGGCGGTGTCGAGGATGTCGCTCAGCATGCGGGACAGCTGGTCCACCCGCACCGGCGGGGCCTCCGACCCGGGCCCGCCGCCCGCGAGTTCGCTGTTGACCTGCCGGAAGACCTGCTCGTCGAGGAAGTAGGCGGGCCGTGGGATGCCCAGGCTGTCGCTGACCTTGAGCAGGGTCTCCAGGGTGAGGTTGGAGCCGTCCGCCGACTCGGCCTGGGAGAGCGTCCGTTTGGAGACCCCGGCGCGTTCCGCCAGCCCGGCGAGGGTGAACGGGCCGTCGGGGTGGTGGTGGCGCACGTACCGCAGGCGCCGGGCGACGTCCGCCTTGGCCGCGGTGATCCGCGCCTCCAGGGACGGGTGTTCCCCGCCCCCCGCGGGCGCTCCCCCCTGCTGCATCGTCCACCCTCTCGCGCACGCTCCGACCCGAGGACTCTAACCGGCCGGGGAACGGCCCAGCCATGGAAGTACCCAGGAGACAAAGCCGCGTTCTGTGGATGATTGCCGGATTTGTCGAGAGTGGAGACGGAGGGAAGACGGATATGGACCGACTTTGGGTGCAATACATTGCGACTTGGGGCAGCAAGTTGCCATGGCCGGATCCGGATGACTAACGTCCGCGATGACACGGACGGCGACCGCTCAAAGCCACGGGGGTGCTTTGAGGGCGGTCGCCGTCCCTGTCCCTCACTCGTCTCTCAGATACGGCACCGTCCAGCCCTCGGTGTCGTACTCGGACAGGCACCGGTCCACGAAACCGCACAGCTCGTCCCGGAGCCCGGTGCGCTCCGCGAACTGGTAGGTCTCGAAGCGGGTCACCTCCGGGTTGGCCGCGTGCAGGCTCTCGTAGAGCTCGTGCCGGCTCGCGAACTCGCTGCCCACGCCGTCCCACACCAGCTTCATCAGCTTGGCGCGCTCCTCGGCGCCGCCCCCGTCCGCGCCCCGCACGTAGACGTCCAGGAGCGGCCGGAGACCCGGGGCGCGGAAGTCCGCCGGGTGGGACACGGTACTGATGAGAGGGCCGGCGACCAGCCGCTGGATGAGCTGCCGGACCGTCCGGTACGCGGTCGGGGCCAGCACCCGGTAGGCGAGGCAGGGCGCCAGCGGAGGATGCACGCGGCCCCGCGCCCACGGCTCGGACCGCTCGGTCATGGCCGTCACCAGCGCGTGCACGGTGTGCCGCCACGCCAGCGCCTCGCCGACGCCCGACCGCACGCCCGGGTGGACGTCGCTGCCGTTGCTGCGGACGGCCTTCAGCAGCAGCCCGCACAGGAAGTCCAGCTTCACCGACATCCGGACGGCGCTGTGGAACAGGAACCGCGGCAGGAACCCGCTCCCGTGGGCGAACGCCCCGGCCCGCTCGACGTCGCGGTGGATCAGCACGTTCGGCCAGGGCACCACCGCGCGGTCGAAGACCAGCAGGGCGTCGTTCTCGTCGAACCGGCTGGACAGCGGATGGTCGAACGGGCTGTCCGACCGGCCGTCCCGGATCTCGTACCCCGCCCGGCAGACGACCTTGAGCCCCGGGGTGTGCAACGGCGCGACGAACGACACCGCGTGCGCCGGGTCGTCCGGCCGCGGACCGGTGTGACTCACGAACGCGTACTGGGTCAGGGCCGCCCCGGTGGCAACCCCCTTCGCCCCGCTCACCACGATCCCGTCGTCCGTCTCCGCCACCACCCGGACGCGGATCCCGGCGCCGTCCTCCGCATGGCGGCTCACGGGAGGGTCGACCAGGGCATGGCTCAGGAACAGCACCCGGTTCTGCGCCCGCGCGTACCAGGCCGAGGCGTTGGCCGCGAACGGGCCGTAGAAATCCGGGTCGGCGCCCAGCGTGGCCATGAACGACGCCTTGTAGTCCGGCGTCCGGCCCATCCAGCCGTACGTCATCCGCTGCCACACCGCGATGGCGTCCCGCGCGGCCCGCAGATCCGCCGTCCCGCGCGGCGCCCGGAAGAACGGGTGGGTGACCGTGCCGCCCGCGTCGCTGTCCACGGTGAGCACCCCGCGCAGCGCCGGGTCGTGGAGGGCGTCGTAGAGCCGGGCCAGCGTCCGGGCGCTGTTGCGGAACGCCGGGTGGGCGGTGACGTCCGCGACGCGCTCGCCGTAGATCCACACCTCGCGGCCGTCCCGCAGGCTCTCCAGGTACTCCGCGCCGGTCGGCGGCCGTTCGACGGCGCGGCCGCCGTCCGGGCGCGGCGGGGCGGGGGAGCCGACGTGCTGGTCGGGCATGGGCGGTGCCTCCTGCCGGTCGTCTGTCGGTCGTTGTCGTTCCCGCGTCTCCGTGCCCGCGCCGCGTCCCCTCGTCCGCCCGGTGGAGGACCCGCGCACGGCGCCCGGCGGGGAGGCACCGGCAGCGGTGCCCCGGTCGTCCGCGCGGCCCCGGCCGCGCCCGGTGTCAGCCCGCCATCGCGCTGACACCCCCGTCGACGACGACGTCCGCGCCGTTCACGTACGCCGCCGCGTCCGACGCGAGGAACGCCGCCAGCGCGGCCACCTCCTCCGGCTGGCCCACCCGCCCGGCCGGGATCCGCCGCAGCAGGCCGGGCACCCCGCCGCCCGGGTCGTCGATGTGCGGAGCCGTCGCACGGGTCCGGATCAGCCCGGGGCTGATGGAGTTGACCCGGATCCCGTGCGCCGCGCCCGCCCCGCACAGGTGCCGCGTCAGCGCGAGCACACCCCCCTTCGCCGCGCCGTGCGCCGCCTGCTGGACGAAGAGGGCGCCGCGCGAGCCGGACACCGACGCGACGTTGAGGACGACCCCGCCGCCCCGCGCGACCAGATGCGGCCACGCGGCCCGGGTGCACAGGTAGACGAGGTCGAGCTCGTTGCGGATGGTGTGCTCCCAGTCGTCCGGGCCGAGCCGGTCGAACGGCGCGTTCCGCAGCGACGACGCGTTGTTGCACAGGACGTCGAACGGGCCGAACGCGTCCAGGGCGAAGCCGGTCCACGCCTCGGCGCCCTCCCGCGTCGCGAGGTCGACCGGCGCGAGCGACACCATCTCCCCGCCCGCCTCCTTCACCAGCCGGACCGTCTCCTCCGCCGTCCGGGGATCGCGCCCGCACCCGACGACGCGGGCGCCCTCCCGGGCGAACTCCACGGCCATTGCCCGGCCGATGCCCGAACTGGTCCCGCTGATCAGGACGGTCTTGCCGTCAAGCCGGCCCATGGCGGTGTCCTCCGTTCGCCGGGTGCTCGGGAAACCGGCGCCGCGGACCGTCCGCGGACGCCGTCGAGGAAGGCGGCGGTCCGCTCGGGGGTGGCGATGCTGTGCCACATGGCCGGCGGATCGTCGAAGTTGGCGGCGAAGGCCGCGGCCACCGCCGGGTCCGCGGCCGCCGCCCGGAACAGCTCCAGCAGCTGCGGGGTGGGCGGCCGCACGAACGCGGCGGTCCACTGCGCCACGCTCTCCGCGTACGGCCGCATCCGCTCCTCCGCGGCCCGGCAGAACGCCTCGCCGAACGGCGGCCCGGCGGCCACCGCCTCGGCGAACTCCAGGGCGCAGTACGAGGCCAGGTTGGCGCCCTGCGCGGTGATCGGGTCGTTGACGCACCACGCGTCCCCCAGCGCGAACGCCCACGTGTCGTCGGCCAGCGCCCGCCACGCCCGGCGCACCACCGGCACCACCCCGCCCTGGACCAGGTCGCCCGGCCCGTTCAGCCGGAACTCCCGCCCGTCGATCCGCTCGCGCAGCCCGGGCACGTGGCGGCGGAGCGCGTCGAGCACGACGGCGTGGAAGCGGTCCGGGTCCTGGGCGTACGGGGTGCGGCAGACGGGTTCGAGCGGGCCGCCGGGGACGGCCTCCAGGCCGAGGACGTCGACGCGGCCGTCCGCGCAGACGAACGGCATCCGCAGCACCTCGCCCACCTCGGGCACGGCATGGAACTCGATGCTCCGGGGGACGGCCTCCGTGATGCCCCGGTACAGCCCGCCGCACAGCACCCGCTGCGGGGCGTCGAACGGGGAGCGCCGGGGGTCCCGGGGGAACAGCTCGCCGGCCGCCCTGCCCCCGGCGACGACGACCAGGTCGTACCCGTCCGCGAGCCCGCGGACCGTCCGCGCGGTGAGCTCGGTGACGACGTGCCGGCCGCCCCGCGCCACGTACTCCTCGACCAGCGCGGGCAGGTAGAGCCGGAAGTCGACCATGCTGTAGGCGGGATGGGGGTCGGCGCGGAAGCGCAATGGCTCCGGGCCGTGGACGGTGACCGTCCGGGTCTCGGCCAGGGTGTCCGGCGCGGTCCAGAAGTCGACGCCCAGCAGGGCCTCGCGGCGGCGGGTGCTCCCCGAGCGGGCCACGAAGTTCAGCGCCCGGCCGCGCCGGACGTCCTCCGGGGCGCGCGCCCCGAACAGCGTCGCCTCCACGCCCAGTTGACGCAGCCGCAGGGCGAGGTGGAGACCGGCGACGCCGTCCCCGGCGATGGCGATCCTCATGGGCCCACCACCCGCCGGGCGGCCGGGCCCCGGAGCTTGCCGGTGGCGCCGCGGTCGATGCGGTCCACGATGGTGATCCGCCCGACGGTGACGCCGAGTTCGCGCAGCACCTCGGTGGTCCGCCGGGGGACCAGGCACGGCTCGCCGGGGGCGGCGACGAGCAGTTCGACGTGCTCGCCGCGGAGCGGGTCGGCGACGGGCACACAGGCGAGGTCGGCACAGGCCAGGGCGGCGCGCAGCCGCTCCTCCAGCACGTCGAGGTCGATCCGGCGGCCGTTGACCTTGATCAGCCGGGAGCGGCGGCCGTGGAACCGGAAGGTGCGGTCGTCCAGCCGCCGGACGTGGTCGTCGGTGGTCCACCGGGGCAGTGGCCGGCCGTCCGGGGCGAGGGCGAGCCGGGGGCCCGAGACGGTGAGCCGGCCGGCGGGCCCGGGGGCGAAGCGGACGTCGTCCATCAGCGTCCAGGGCTCCGACGCCCCCGCCGCCGGCGTCCGGAGCGACGGCCCGGTCCGCTGCCGGTGGGCGATGGCTCCGGTCTCCGTCGACCCGAACACCTCCACCAGCCGCACCCGTCCGGGGCCGGTCGCCGCGGCGAACTCCCCGGCCGTCGCCGGGAGCGTCGCCGTGCTGTGCAGGACGGTGACGTGCTCGCGCCGGCCCAGCACCGACGGGTCGCGGAGCAGGACGGGGAAGGCCCACGGGATGGCGGCCACCAGCCACCGGCCCGCGTCGAGGGCGGGCGCCGGCAGGCCGTACCGCGGCCAGTAGCAGAGGGGGACGCCGAGCGCGGCGGGCAGCAGCACGGTGGCGACCAGGCCGTAGAGATGGGCCGGGGGAGCGAAGGACAGCACCGCCCGGGGGCGGTCGGCGCGGACCAGCCCGGCCAGCAGGTGCGCCTCCGTCCACAGCTGCCACCTGCTGTGATGCCAGCGGACGGCGGGACCCGTGCTGCCGGAGGTGCACACCTCGACGAGGTCCGGCACCACCTCCGCCACCAGCCGCGCGGCCGCCCCCGCCGCCAGCCCGTCCCAGCGGACGACCGACGGACCCGGCAGCCGGTCCGGCGCGGCCAGCACCTCGGTGAGGAACTCGCGCGGCGACGGCTCCGGATAGCACTCCATCACCGCTCCCCACCGGCCGGGCCCACCACCGCGGCCGCGTACGTGCCGCCCCACGCGGCGGCGGTCACCAGGGCGCGGCGCGGCCCGGCCGCCCGCTCGTCCGAGAGGAACGCGCGGGCGCCGGGCAGCGGATCGGGCGGCTCCGTCGCGTACGGCAGCCGGCCGCCGCCGCAGCCGTGGAGCGCGGCGACGAGGGACAGCAGCGGGCCGGCCGCCTGGCAGTGCCCGACCGCCCCCGCGAGGGCGGTCAGCCGGGTGCCGGCCGGCTTCAGGCAGGAGGCGACGGCGGCGAGTTCGGCCTCGTCCAGGGCCGGTACGCCGTGGGCGCACCCGTAGACGTCCACGTCCTCCGTGCCCCGCGCGCGGGCCCGGTGCGGGGCGGGGCCGTGCAGGGCCTCCTCCAGCGCCCGGGACCAGGTCTCGGCGCACAGCGGCGCGCCGGGCACCCGTCCGGGACCCGACGTCACCGCGTGCCCGAGCAGCGCGCCGAGCGCGTCCGCGCCCCGGGCCCGGGCGTGGCCGGCCGCCTCCAGCACCACGGCCGCCGCCGCCGGCGCGACCGGGCCCGGGGCCGGCGTCCGCGCGTACGGCCGGGACGGGCCGGGGCCGCGCAGCCCGTAGGCGCCGAACGCCCGCGCGAGCGTGCCGGTGACCTCGTCGGCCGCCACGACGACGACGGCGTCGGCCTGGCCCGCGCGGATCAGGTCGGCCGCGTGGCCCAGGGCGACCAGCCCGGAGGCGTCGCCGGTGGAGGCGGCCGAGAGCGGGCCGCCCAGGCCCAGTTCCAAGGTGGCGTAGCCGGCTGTCACGCTGGTGACGATGTTCGGCGCGTGCACGGCGCTGACGTACTCCGGACCTTCGCGGCGGACGGTCTCGTTGAGCCGCTCCACGGTCCCGATCGGGCCGGCGGCGGTGGCGAGGACGACGCCGACGCGCGCGCCGTCCCGCAGCCCCGCGTCGTCCCAGGCCATGCGCGCGGCGGCCACCGTCAGCGCGCCCAGGGCGTCGACCCGCGACCGGTGGCCCGGGGCGAGGTGGCCGGCCAGGTCCTCCGGTACGCGGAGCGTGCCGCCCGGGGCGGGGCCGCGCAGGGCGGTGAGGAACGCGCGCCGCCCGAGCCCCAGCGGCGAGACGACGCCGGCGCCGGTGAACACGAGCTCCGTGCCGGGCGGTGCCGGGTTTGCGCCGCCGTCCCGGGACAGGACCAGCGAGCAGCAGGCGCCGCCGAACGCGATCGAGTTGGACAGGGCGACCCGGACGTCGGCCCGTCGGGCGGTGCGCGGGACGACGTCCCAGGCCGGTGTCGGGTCCGCGTTGGCGGTCGGCGGGAGGAGCCCGTCCCGCAGCGCCAGCGCGGTCAGCACCGCCTCGACGACGCCGCAGGCTCCCAGCGTGTGCCCGACCTGCGGCTTGGAACTGCTCATCGGCGGCGGGTGCGGGCCGGTGAACACCGCCCGCATGGCGCTGAGTTCGGCCGTGTCGTTGGCCGGCGTCCCGGTGCCGTGGCCGTTGACGTAGCCGACCGCGTCCGGGCCGAGACCCGCCCGGCCCAGCGCGCCGAGCATCGCGTTCCGCAGCCCGGCGCCGTCCGGCGGCGGCGCGGTGATGTGGTGGGCGTCGCTGGTCAGCCCGTAGCCGAGCAGACAGGCGAGGACCGGCACCCCGCGCGCCCGCGCCGACCCCTCCGACTCCAGCACCAGGAACGCCACCGCCTCCCCGAGGCTCAGCCCGCCGCTGCGGGCGTAGGGCGCGCACGGCGCGGAGTCGATCGACTTCCAGCTGGCGAACGTGGCGACGGTGGTGACGTTCAGCGCCTCGTACCCGCCCACCAGCATCACCGTGGCCCGTCCGGCGGCGACCGCGTCGTACGCGTACCCGACGGCGTTGGCGCCGGCGACGCACCCGGTGGCGAAGACCGCCTTCGGCCCCCGGGCGCCGACGGCCGCCCCGAGCTCGTCGGCCACGGTGTGCGCCGGGTGCGCGGCGGGACCGGTGGCCGCCCGGTAGCGCTTCCAGAGTTCCTCGGAGCCGGCGTTGGTCCCGAGGGCGAGGCCGATCTCGTACGGGTCGAGGGCGTCGGGGGTGAGCGCGGCGTGCCGCAGGGCGCCGAGACCGGCTTCACGGATGAGGAGGGCGGCGTCGCGGGGTTCGGTGGGGGTGGAAGGCTCGGTACGGCCTGTGGTCTCGGGGCTCTCGGCGCCCCCGGGCGGCGTGACGGCGCGGGTGCTCTCAGCGCTTGCCGGGCCCGAGGCGCCCGCCGGGGAGCCTCCCGTCCCCGGGGTCTCCGGCGCTCCCGGCCGCGACGACGCCGGGAGCCGTGCCGCCACCACGTCCGCCAGGTCCGAGCACCGCCCGAGAGCCGAGTCGCCGGCGCACACGGCCCGCCAGACCTCCTCCGTCCCGACGCCCAGCCCGGTGGCCAGGTACACCCCGGTGACGGCGACGCGCGGCGCTGCGGCGGGCCGTTCGGCGGGGCTCATACGGCACCGCCTCCGGCCGCCCGCCGCGCCTCCGCCGGGGCGCGGGCGGCCGCGGGGTTCCCGGCGGGCCCGTCGGCGGGCTCCGTGACGAGGGCCACGATGGCGCGGATGGTCCGCAGCCGGTCCGGTTCGACGGGCCGGGGCGGGAGTCCCAGGACCCGCTCCACCCGGGTGAGGACTTCCAGTTGGGCCAGGCTGTCGTAGATCGCGTCCGGCAGTTCGTCCAGCGGCCGGTCGCGGGGCCACTCGGCCGCCGACGTGCCGAGGACCGCCCCGACGGTCGCGCGGACGACGGACTCGGCGGCGCGCGGTTCCTTCACGCGCGGTGCGTCGGCGCGCGGTTCCGTGGCGCGCGGTTCATCGGGCATGGGACCTCCCCTGCTGTGCGGGCAGCCCGTCGGCCGCCTCGGCGTCGGCTGCCGCGAGCGGTGCGGTGAGCCGTCCGGACCGGATCAGGCCGACGAGACCGGCCAGGTCGGTGTCGAGCCGCCGGTCCCGGTCGACGAACGGGGCCACCGTCCGCACCAGGTCGCGGGCGGCCCGTGTGGCGGGGGCCATCCGGTCGCAGCCCCGCAGGTCCACCGCCTGGCACAGCGCGGCCAGGGCGATCGCGGCGATGTTCTGGACCAGTTCGACGGCCCGCAGGGCGTCGCGGGCCGCGATGGAGGCCATGCTCACCTTGTCCTGGTTGTGGGACTCGGTCGAGCGGGAGAACGCCGTCGCCGGCGCGCTGTTCTTCAGCGCCTCGGCCGCCAGGGAGGAGCAGGCGATCTGCGCGGCCTTGAAGCCGTGGTGGATGCCGGCGTCGGCGTCCGTGTCGTCCGTCGGGCGGACCAGGTTCGCGGTCAGGCCCTGGTTGCTCTTCTCGTCGACCACCAGCGCCACCTGCCGGTCCAGCAGGTCGCCGACGCTCGCCACGGCCAGTTTGAGGGCGTCCATCGCCTGTCCGACGTGGCCGCCGTAGAAGTTGCCGCCGTGGTGGACCTCCCCGGCCACCGGGTCGAACAGGGGGTTGTCGTTGGTGGAGTTGATCTCGGTGTCGAGCCAGTCGGTGACCCAGTCCAGCGTGTCGTTGAGCACCCCGGTCACCTGTGGCGCGCAGCGCACGGAGTAGCGATCCTGCAGTCCGGTGCGCAGCATCTGGTAACCGGCGCCGTCGAGCCGGGGGTTGGCGCCGACCCGCTCCTGGTGCTCGACGGTCAGCTTGGAGCCCGCCAGCAGACGGCGGATCCGCGCCGCGCTGGCCCGCTGCCCCGGATGCGGCTTGTGCGTGTGCAGGAACGGTTCGAACGGGCCGCTGCTGGCCTGGACGGCCTCCGCCGTCAACGCCGTGCACAGGTCCGCGACGACGGCCAGCTCGCGCGCCGCGCGGACGGCCGCGACCGCGTAACCGCTCATGAACGACGTGCCGTTGATCAGCGCCAGCCCCTCCTTCGGCGCCAGCTCCACCGGGGTGAGCCCGGCCCGGCGCAGCGCCGCGGCGGCGGACCGGGGCTCGCCCCGGTGCAGCACCCGGCCGTTGCCGGTCAGCATGTCGGCCAGGTACGCCAGCGGGACGAGGTCGCCGCTCGCGCCCACCGAACCCCGCTCCGGGATCAGCGGCAGGATGTCCTCGCGCAGGCAGTCCGCCAGCAGCTCCACCAGCCCGACCCGCACCCCGGAGTAGCCGCGGGCCAGGCAGTTGGCCCGGATCAGCATGGTCGCCCGGGTCACGTCGGCCGGCGCCGGGTCGCCGCTCCCGGCCAAGTGGCCCGAGATGAGATTGCGTTGGAGGGCGGCGGCCTTCGCCGGCCCGATGTGCCGCCCGCAGCTGTCGCCGAAGCCGGTGGTCACCCCGTACACGGGCTGCCCGGAGGCGACGAGCCCGTCCTTGACCCGCTGGGCGGCGGCCATCCGCGCCCCGGCGGCGGGGTCGAGCCGGATCTCCCGTCCCTCGGGGCGGCGCGCGAAGTCCGCGACCTCGTCGGCGCGCAGAGCGTCGGATCCCAATACCAGGGCCGCGCCGGTCGTTCCGGCCCGCGGCGGATTCTGTGTAGGCGTCAACGGCATTACGGAGACCCCCTCGATCCTGGTTTCCCTCCGGATCGTAGGCGGATTTCACCGCCGCGGGTGAGGGGCCGGGAGGAAGGAGAACCCGAACGTGGCATCCGTACGCCAATACGATGACGGATTCCCGCCCGAATTGCGGCGTCATTCGACCGGAATTCCGCGCCGTCCTGGGATAAATGACGTCGGAATTCATGGGATGAACCGCCGATCGCGCAACGGCCGATCGCGCAACGGCCGACGCGGCTACCGGCCGCCGCGCGCACGGCCCCGCGGCCCGTACGGCCGAACGACGTGAGGGAGCACCGCAGATGCCACAGGATCCCCCCGCCCCCTCCGGACTCCTCCGCCCCGCCCGGCGGCACGTCCTCGGTCTCGGCGCCACCCTGAGCGGGTTCTTCGTCCTCCGCGGCGCCTCGGCCACCGGGGCCGGCCAACACCCGGAAGCCCCGGCCGCCCTCACCGTGCGCACCGGCGATACCGTCACCCTCGCCCGCACCACCCGCCTCCGCCGCCTCACCGTCGAGCCCGACGGCGTCCTCGCCGCCCCGGAGGGCAAGGACCTGACCCTCACCGTGGACGGGATCGAGACCGGTACCGTACTGACCGCCGACGACCGGCTCCGGATCGCTCCGGGGACCTACCGCGGCGACGTGGCCGTCACCGTGACCGAGCGGCACACCGTCCGCCACCACGGCCTCACCTTCCCCTTCCGGCAGGCCCTGTACGTCGACGCCGCCGGCCCGGACCCCGCCCGTTCGGTCTCCGCCGCGCGGCGCGGCGGCAGGACCGGCCGGTCGGCGGCCGAGGGCCTGACCGTCGTCTCCACCGGTGGGGTCTTCAACGGCGTCCACGTCGACGGCGGTTCGTACCTGCTCCGTGGCCCGCGCGTCGACCTCACCGGCGACGGCCGCTGCGACTTCGTCGGCTACGGTGCCGCCCTCACGGCCAGCGGCCCCGGGACCCGCCTGGTGGTGGACGAAGCCCGGATCACCTGCCACGGCGTGGTGCGCGCCGCGCTGGTCGCCACCGGCGGCGCCACGGTCGTCGTCCGGAACTCCCTGCTCCGCACGCGCGACGGCACGCTGCCGGCCGGCTACCGGCCCACCGTCGACCCCCGCCACATGAGGGCCGCGCCCTGGCTCCTCGGCATCACCGGCAACGCCCGTACCACCAACCTCAGTGGCAGGGGCACTACCGTCGCCTACCTCGCCTCCACCCTCATCTCGGAGGGCTGGGGCGTCCTGTCCTCCGAGAGCGGCAGCGCCGGCAGTCGGCTCACGGCGGTCAACTGCCAGGTGACGGCGGCCCACAGCGGCTACGGCTCCTACGCCTGCGACGGCGTCACCCAGCACCTCCTGGGCTGCGACCTCGACGTCGCCGATTACGTGGCCGTCATCCGCGACGGTTCCGTGCACTACGGCGACAGCACCCGGGAAGCGGTACGGAGACTCGCCGCCGACTGGAGGCTGGGCCTGGCGGAGACGGACCTGGCCGCGCTGACCCCGCGCCGCACCACCATCCGCTCCCGCCGCTTCGGCGTGCTGTGGCACGGCCGCGCCCGCCTCCGCGTCGACGGCGGTACCGTGCTCGACACCGTCGGCCCGGTGCTCCTCGGCAAGGGGCAGCCCGCGCGGATCACCGTCGACGGCTCCCGCGGCGCGCGCCTGCGGTCCGCCGGCGGCGTCCTGATGCAGCTCATGGACGACGACGACCCGGGCCCACGCGGCGCTGCGGAGCCTCAGGAGATCGCCGACCGCGTCCACCGCGACCCGCCCGGCCCACCCGTCCGCGCCGAGGGCTTCGACACCACCGCCCCCCATCGCACCGACGTCACGGCCGAGTTCACCGACGCCGATCTGACCGGGGACCTCCTCAACGGCACCCGCGGCGGCACCCGCCGGCTGCCCGGCCTCAACCTGCACCTCACCCTGGTCCGTACCCGCCTCGCGGGCCGCGTCACCGCCACCACCGCCCGGCACCGGATCGCCGCCGTCGACGCGTCCCACCTCCGGGAGCTGGGCGTCGTCACCAACACGGCGTCCCCGGTGGTCAACAACGGCGTGGTCCTCACCCTCGGACCGGGCAGCCGGTGGACGCCCACCGGCACCTGCCACCTGTCGGCCCTCCGCCTGGACCGCACCGCTCGGCTGGCCGCTCCGCCCGGCACGAGACTGGAGGTCACCGTCGACGGCCGTCCAGCCGTCCCCGCGCCCGGCGGCGCGTGGACCGGCGCCGTCGCCGTCCGCGTCCGGCCGGCCGGGCCGCGCTCGGAACCGACGGCCGACGGCTCACGACCGGCGCCGCACCCGCGGCGTCCCCCCGGCGCGCCATGACCGTACGACGGCCCCCCGCTCGGTGGCGCGCGCCGCGCGAGGCGTGGAAGACCTGCTCCACGCCGCTGAACCGGCGCAGGGTGGCGGGCAGGGCGTGCCGGTCGGCGTCGAGGGCCGCCTTCCCGGAGGCCGCGAACGCCGGTTCGGCGGCGGTGAAGGCATCCCACGCGACCATCGGCTCACTCCCTTCACGTGCGGAAGCCCACTCCCCTCACGTGCGGAACGGCCCGGTCCGCGCGGCCCCGCCCGGCGCCGGCGCCTCATCGGCCGGAGCGCCGCCGATCCGGTGGAACCGGCCCAGGTAGCTGAGCAGCGGACGCGCCGACGGCTTCACCCTGCACGCGGTCACCCATCCGATCGTGAGGAGGTGGTCGCCGTTCGGCACCTGGCCCTCCGTCCGGCACTCGAACACGCAGGCAGCGTCCGCGAGGATCGGATGGCCGCCGTTCGGCGCGGGGTGCCAGCCGATCCCGTGGAACTCGTCGCCCGCGCCGAAGCGTTCGGACGAGGCGAACCAGCGGGCGAGCGGCGCCTGGTGCTCCTGGAGCAGGTTGACGACGAACCCGCCGGAGTCGGCGATCGCACCGGTGAGCCGGCTGCCCCGGCGCAGGCACACGGACAGCAGCTCGGGATCCATGGAAACGGAGGTGACCGATCCGGCGGTCATCCCGGCCGGCCCGGCCCGTGTGAGGACCGTCAGCACCGCGACGGCCGTCGGCAGGTGCCGCATCGCCGCCCGGAAATCCCGCTCCGCCAGTCCGGTACCCGCCGTGTGTTCCATCGGTCCGTCCTCACTCCGGCCCGCGCGGGTGGGACCCCGGGCGGGCGGGTCGACAAGGCGACCAGCACACCTCGACCATACGCCAGGACGTTACGACGATTATCGCCGTCGCGGGGAATCCCTTCCAACGAGGTATGGAGGAGCGAAAGTCGGTCGGACGATCCGTTTATGGGCTGTGCGGACCATGGGATTTGGGGCGACTTCACCCGCTCGGAACGGCGGCTCGTTTACGCTGGAATGCGCGGCGATTTCCGCGCGCCGCTGCCCATTCCGCGTGTTCTTTTCGCCTTCCGGGCCGGCTTTCTGCCGGATCGTCGGTCCCTTCGGACGGTCGGCCTGTAGGACGACGAAAAGCGTCCGGCCCCCGCCCCCGGCCGGACCGACCGGTCCGCGTACGCCCGCCCGCGCCCCCGGGAGAGGCCACCGCCATGCCGCACCCGCACCGCACCGCCCCCGCGCCGCGCCGCCGCTGGTGGATCCTGGGCGTCCTGAGCACGGCCCAGCTGCTGGTGGTGCTCGACGGCACTGTCATGAACATCGCGCTGCCCTCGGCCCAGGCCGGCCTCGGCTTCTCCGACGGCGGCCGGCAGTGGATCGTCACCGCCTACGCGCTCGCCTTCGGCAGCCTCCTGCCGCTCGGCGGCCGGATCGCCGACCTTTTCGGGCGGCGGGCCGCCTTCCTCACCGGACTGGCCGGGTTCGCCGGTACCTCCGCCCTCGCGGGCGTGGCCGGCGGCTTCGGCGTCCTCGTCGCGGCCCGCGCCGGGCAGGGCCTCTCCAGCGCCCTGCTGGCCCCGGCCGCCCTCTCGCTCGTCGGCATCACCTTCACCGAGCCGGGGGAGCGCGCGACGGCGTTCGGCGTCTGGGGCGCGGCGGCCGGCGCGGGCGGCGCGGTGGGCATGCCGCTCGGCGGCGTCCTCACGCAGTACCTGGGCTGGCGCTGGGCCATGTACGCCAACACCGTCGTCGCCGGCCTGGCGCTGGCCGCCGGGGCGCTGCTCCTCGCCCGGGACCGGCACCCCCGCACCTCCCGGCTCGACGTCCCCGGCACCCTGCTCGTCGGAACCGGCCTGTTCTGCCTGGTCTACGGCTTCGCCGCGACCGGGAATCACCCGTGGTCCGCCGTCGCCACCTGGGGGTTCCTCGCCGCCGCCGGCGTCCTCCTCACGGCCTTCGCCTGGTGGCAGACCCGGGCGCGGCACCCGCTGCTGCCGCCGCGCGTCGTCCTGGACCGCGACCGGGCCGCCTCCCTGATCGCCCTCCTCCAGACCAGCTCGGCGGTCTTCGGCGTCTTCCTCTTCGGCACCTACTACCTCCAGCGCTCCCTGGGGTACGGCCCGGCCGCGACCGGGCTCGCCTACCTCCCGATGATCGCCGCGCTCATCGCGACGTCGCCCCTGGCCACCCGCGTCCTCCTGCCGCGCCTCGGGCCCCGGACGGTGATCGCGGCCGGTGCGGCCCTGGCCGCCTCCGGCCTCCTCCTGCTGGGTTCCCTCGGCCTCGACAGCCCGTACCCGACCGCCGTCCTCCCGGCGCTCGTACTCGCCGGCGCCGGACTCGGCACGATCATCACGGCCACCACCAGCCTGGCCACCCTCGGGGTGGCACCGGCCGACTCCGGGGCGGCCTCGGCGACCGTCAACGCCATGCAGTACGCGGGCGGTTCGATCGGCGTCGCCCTGCTCACCACCGTCTCCACGGCCACCGCCGCCGCCCGCCTCGCCGGACGGGCCGGCCCGGACGCGGCCGCCCGCGCCCAGGCCGACCTCGCCGGCTACCATGCCGCCTTCCGCTGTCTGGCCGCCGCCTTCGCCGTCTGCCTCCTCGTCGCCGTCCCGCTCTACCGCCGCTCACCGGCGGCCCGCCGCACGGACACGGCGCCGGAACGGGCGGGCTGACCGACGGCGTCGCCCCCGTCGCGGCCGAGGCGGGCGTCCGCCTCGGGCACCTCCGGCACTCCTTCCCGACCCGGCCGATTTCGTCAGGGCCGTCCTTGAACGGGCGCTGGAGCGGCTGACCAGCCCCGCCGCCCCCGACCGCACCGGGCCGGCCGAGGCCGTGGCCGTCGTCCCGGCCGAGCAGGACGACCCCACCTCGTCCGGCTGTTCGTCGAGGCCTGGGCCCTCGCCGCGCGGGACGAGGCCATCGCGGAGGCGGTCCGCGCCATCTACGGCCGCTCCGCGGACCACGTGGCCGCCTCCGTGCGCGACCTCCGGCCGGAGCGGTCCGCCGAGCACTGCCGGGGGCGCGCGGAGACTTTCGCGGCACTGGTCGAGCACTGCCGGGGGCGCGCGGAGACTTTCGCGGCACTGGTCGAGGGCGCGTCCCCCCTCCGCTCGGGCAGCGCGGGCCACCGCTCGGCGGCGGCGGACACGTACCTCGTCGAGGCGGTGGTACGGCCGCCGCGGGACTGAGGCGGCCGGCGGGAGCCGGCTCCGGACGGCGGCGGCACGGTGCCGGCGCGGCGCGGATCACCGGGTCCGCGGGTGCCGGCCGAGCCCACGGCCGTCGGCCGCCCGCGGTCAGACCGGAACGCGCACCGGCTCGACACCGCCGCGGGCCCCGCCGATCCCGCCGGCCAGGACCGTGCGCCCGCGCCCGCCGCCCCGCCCCGCGGCGCGCGGCCGGAGCCGCAGGATGCGGGAGACGCCGAGCGCCTGGACGACGAAGACCGAGGAGAAGGCGATCCGGTAGTCGTCGCCGGTGGCGTCCAGCAGCAGGCCGACCGCCAGCAGCGTCGCCATCGACGCGATGAACCCGCCCATGTTGACGATGCCCGACGCGGTGCCCTGCCGCTCCGGCGGATTCGCGGGACGGGCGCAGTCGAAGCCGGTCACCGACGCCGGGCCGCACGCGCCGAGCACCAGGCAGAGCGCCGCCAGCAGCCACACCGGCGCGTGCGCCCCCGGCCAGCCGAGCACGGCCGCCCACACCAGGGCGGTCGCGGCCACCGTGCCGAGCGCCAGCGCCGTCCGGGCGGCGGGACGGCGGGAGACCACCTGCCCGTACACCGGCCCGACCGCCATGGCGGACACCGCGGACAGGGCGAGCAGCCCGCCGGCCGCCTCCCGGGTCAGGCCCTGCGCCTGGACGAGGAAGGGGAGCCCCCACAGCAGCATGAAGACCGTCGCCGGGAACTGGGCCGTGAAGTGCACCCACATGCCTAGCCGGGTGCCCGGCTCCCGCCAGGCGGCGGCGATCTGCCGCCGGACGTACGCGGCCCCCGCGGCCGGTACGGGCGGCGGGGTGTGCCCCTCCGGGTGGTCCCGGAGGAACAGCAGGGTGAGGACGAGCACCAGGGCACCGGCCGCCGCGCTGCCCGCGAAGGTCACGGTCCAGCCGAGACCGTGCAGCGCCCGGGGGATGACGAGCGTGGAGACGAGGTTGCCGACCGTCCCGATCAGGCCCGCCACCTGCGAGATGACCGGCGCCCGGTGGGCGGGGAACCAGCGCGAGCCCAGCCGCAGCACGCTGATGAACGTCATGGCGTCACCGCAGCCGAGCAGCGCGCGCGACGCCAGCGCGGTGCCGTACGTCGGGCTCAGCGCGAAGCCGAGCTGGCCGGCGGTGAACAGCGCGGCGCCGAGGACGAGGACCCGCTTGGGGCCGAGCCGGTCGATCATCAGCCCGACGGGGATCTGCATCCCCGCGTAGATCAGCAGCTGGAGGATCGAGAACGTCGACAGCGCGGACGCGTTGATGTGGAATCGGTCCGCGGCGTCGAGCCCGGCGACCCCGAGGCTGGTCCGGAAGACGATCGCGACGAGGTACACGCACACGCCGACGCCCCACACCAGCGCGGCCCGCCGCCCGCCCGGGGGCGCCTCCGGCACGGTGGGGGAGGGGGAAGCGCAGGGAGACTGGATGCGGGCAGGGCTCGGCAGGGCGGGGGCTGAGGCGGGGGGCATCCGTACAGCTTAAGAGCACCAATAGGAGGATAAGTCCGTTTTGAGCGGTGAATTCGCTCACGTGGTAGCGGTCTCCCGGCGTCCGACCCATGTCCACCCACGTGATGGGTTTGGGCGGATAACGTCAAATAGCGACAAAACCGCGTGACGGTACCCCCGGGCAGGGCAGACTGTTGCGGGGGCTTGGAGCCGTGGATCTGTCGCCGGGGCTCCGGAGCATGTGGGCCCGCGCGCTGTGGGCGGTGCGCCGGCGAGCAGGGGGACGGATGACGCAGTCGATTCCGCGATGGTCGCACGCTTCGGCCGGGCGCGCTCCGGCCCGGGGCCCGGCGGGCCGCCGCGGCCGTACGGTGGTGGTGGTCGGAGCCGGGCCGTACGGCCTGTCGGTTGCGGCGCACCTGCGCGAACGCGGCCTCGCGGTACGGGTGTTCGGCGAGGTGATGGGCAGCTGGCGGCACGCGATGGCGACCGGCATGTACCTGAAGTCCACGCCCGCGGCCACCGACCTGTCGACGCCCCGGGCGGACGGCCGGCTGGCCGACTTCCGGCGCGAGCGCGGGGAACCGGAGCTGACCGAACTCACCCCCATCCCCTGCGAGGTCTTCGTCGCCTACGGGATGTGGTTCGCCGCGAGGTTCGTCGACGACGTCGACCCGCGACGGGTGACGTCCGTCGAACGCGACCCGGGCGGCTTCACCGTCCGGCTCGACGACGGTGAGCCGGTGCCGGCCTCGGCGGTGGTCGTCGCCACCGGCCTGGGCGCGCTCGCCCATGTCCCGCACGAGCTGCGGCGGTTGGCCCCGGAGGGGCCGGGACCCGACGCGCTGCTGTCCCACACCAGCCACCACACCGACCTCTCCCGGTACGCCGGGATGCGGGTCGCCGTCGTCGGCGGCGGACAGTCGGCCCTGGAGAGCGCCGCCCTGCTGCACGAAGCCGGCGCCCGGCCGGCCGTCCTGGTCCGCGCCCCACGGGTGCGCTGGGGCGACACCCCGGTCCTCGAACGGCCGCTCCGCGACCGGCTCGCCCGGCCGGCCTCGCCGCTCGGCACCGGCTGGATCCTGGCCGGGCTGTGCGCCGCACCCCAGGCGGTCGGCCAACTACCGCCGTCCGCCCGCCTGTTGATCCACCGCCGCGCCCTGGGCCCCTCCGGTGGCTGGTGGCTGCGCGACCGCGTCGAGGGCGTCGTCCCCGTCCACACCGGCTGCCGCGTCGAGCGCGCCGACCCCGCGGGGGAGCGGGCGCGTATGACGCTGACGGGCCCGGGAGACGGTCCCCGGGAGCTCGTCGCCGACCATGTGCTGGCCGCCACCGGCTACCGCGTCGACCTCGACGCCCTCTCCTTCCTGCCCCCGCCCCTGCGGCGGGCGGTGATCCGCGTGCCGGGCTCGGGGGCCCCGCGCCTGACCGGCGCCTTCCGGTCGTCCGTCCCCGGCCTGTACTTCACCGGAGCCCTGGCCGCGCCCATGTTCGGCCCGATGCTCCGCTTCGTCGCCGGCACCGAGTTCGCCGCCCGGCGCATCACCCGCCACCTCGCCCGGCAGGCCGCGCGCCCCTGACCCCTCGCGGCCCGCTCACGCCCTGGGGCGGGACGTTCAGCCCACCGGATCCGGCGACCGCAGCCGTACGCCGACGACGCACGTGTCGTCGTCGGTGTCCGAACCGCTGTGGGTGAGCAGCCGGTCCAGCCGCTGCTCCAGCGTGGCACCGCCCAGGGCCGCGGTCGCCACCAGCTGCTCCAGGCTGTCCTCCAGGGAGCGGTCCTTCCGCTCGATCAGCCCGTCCGTGTACAGCAGCAGCACATCGTCCTGTTCGAGCTGGATCTCGCCCTCCTCGTACTCCGTCTCCCCGATGGCGCCCAGCAGCAGCCCCCGCACCAGCGGGACCGTCTCCGCCCGCCCGCCGCGGATCAGCACCGGCGGCAGATGGCCCGCGCGGGCCCACCGCAGCACCCGGGTCTCCGTGTCGTACAGCGCGCAGATCGCGGTGGCGGTCACCTGGTCGGTGAGGTGGTGGGCGACGAGGTTGAGCCAGCCCAGCAGCTGGGCCGGACCGGCGCCGGTGGTCGCCAGGCCGCGCAGCGCGTTGCGCAGCGCCACCATGCCCGTCGCCGCCTCGATGCCGTGCCCGGCCACGTCCCCCACCGACAGCAGCACCCGCTTCGACGGCAGCACGATCGCGTCGTACCAGTCGCCGCCGACGAGGCTGTCGTCCTCCGCCGGGCGGTAGCGCACCGCGATGTCCAGGTCCGGGGCGTCGATCGGACCGTGCGCGGGCGGCATGATGGCCTGCTGGAGCTGCCGGGCCAGCCGGTTGCGCTCCGCCGTCCGCTGCTCGCTGTACGCCAGCTGGTCGCGGGTGGCCGCCAGCGCCACTTCCGTCCAGTGCTGCGCCGAGATGTCCTGGAACGCGCCGCGCACCGCGACCAGCCGGCCGTCGGGGTCGAGGACCGGCTCGGCGACGACGCGGATGTGCCGCGTGATACCGTCCGGCCGCTGGAGCCGGAAGGCCGTCGACGCGGGCCTGCGATGGTGCAGGACGGTCCGCAGGAACCGGCCGATGGCCGCCGTGTCGTCCGGGTGGGCCAGACTGGCGAGCTGCTCCAGCGGGACCGCGGGCGCGGTCGCGGGCAGCCCGTGCAGCGAGAACAGCTGCTCGCTCCAGATGATCCGCCCGGTGGTGAGGTCCTCCTCGAACCCGCCGATCCGGCCCAGCCGCTGGGCGTGCCGCAGCAGATGGGCCAGCCGGGCCGTCTCCCCGGCGAGCCGCCAGATCAGCAGCACCTCCCGGCCGTGCCGGCTGATGCTCACGTCCGCCGTGGTGGGCACCCGCACCTGCCCGACGATCGCCGTGAAGGGCATCCCCTCGGCGCGGAACGGCTCGCCCGTGGCGTGGACGTGCTCCACCTTGGCGAACAGCCCGTTCTCCTCCGCCGCCAGCGGATACGCCTCCAGCAGCAGGGCACCGGCGACCGCGCCGCGCGGCCGGCCGCCCGGATCGGTGAAGCGCGGATTGGCGTGCCGGATCCGGAAGTCCACCAGGCGGCCCCGCTCGTCCGACTCGGCGCGCAGCACCAGCGCCGGGTCGTACAGGCTGTCGGCCAGCTCGACGAGTTCCGGGCCGGGGGCGGCCGGCACCGGCTCCGGACGGCCGGCGGGCAGCGTCTCCAGGGTGTGCGCGACGAGCTCGGCGAGCGCGTCGAACTGCCGCCGCACGGCGGGCATCCGCCGCACCGGCGCGCCCGGCCAGCAGATCTCCAGCACGCCGAGGATCCGCCCCTGCGTCTCGACCGGCACCGCGACCCGGCCGCCGGCCGGCAGCAGCCGGTGGGCCACGGAGGGCAGCCCGGTGGCGGACAGGTCGTCGAACCACAGCTGGTCGCGGGCGGCCAGCGCCCGGCGGGCGGGCGTGGCCACCCCCGGCGGTACGTAGTGCCAGCGCACGGCCTCGTCCGCCGGGATGCCCGCGTACCCCGCCAGGCGCAGGGAACCGCCGGAGCCGGACGCCCATATGGCGACGGCGGTGGCGCCGAGCGGCGTCAGGGCGTGCTCCAGCAGCGCGCGGGCGACGGCCTGGGTGTCCCCGGCGGCGAGCGCGCCGCTCTCGGCGGTCCGCAGCCGCACGGCGACGGACGAACCCTCGCCCGTCGGGTCCTTCACCCCGTCGCCCACCCGGGCGAGGAAGTCCCGCGCCGCGTCGGAGAGCCGGTCCCGCGCCGCCTGGTTGACGATGTCGGCGGCGAGCTCCAGCGGGGGGACGCCGGCGGCCTCGGCCAGCTCGTCCAGCTGCCGGGCGGCCTGGACGGGGCTCAGCCGCAGCCGCTCCATCAGTACGCCCTTGGCCATCTCCAGCAGCGCCCGCCCGTCCGCGGCGGCGTGCGCGCGCAGCACCTCCTCGCGCAGCCGCGCCACGGTGGCGGCGAGCCGGCCGAGGCCGGAGGCGGGCGGATCGTCGCCCTCGACGGACGGGCCCCGGCCGCCGGGTCCGCCCGCGGACGCGCCGAGGAGGCCGGGGAGACCGGAAGCGACCGGGCCGGCGGCGACGGCCGGGGGGCCGGCCGCGCCGGAACGCGGCGCGGGCACCGGGCGGGCCGGAGCGGCGCCGCCGGAGCGACCCTCGCTCAAGGAGGCGTCCTGCCGTTCCTCTTCCACTTACGACGCTCCTCGGTGACGGCACGGACGGCACGGACGGTGGCCGGCGGGCGCCGGGTCCGCGGTCACGGCGCCAGCCTGCGGCGGATGCGGCCGATCAGGTCGTCGGCGTCGACCGGCTTCGTGACGTAGTCGCTCGCCCCCGACGCCATGGTCTTCTCCTCGTCGCCCGGCATCGCCTTGGCCGTCACCGCGATGATCGGCAGGTCCGCGTACGCGGGCATGGCGCGGATGGCGGCCGTGGCCGTGTACCCGTCCATCTCCGGCATCATCACGTCCATCAGCACGATGTCGACCTCGGGATGCCCGGTGAGCGTCTCGATCCCGGCCCGCCCGTTCTCGGCGTGCAGCACGGTCATGCCCTGGAGTTCGAGCATGCCGGTGAGCGCGTAGAGGTTGCGCGCGTCGTCGTCGACGACGAGGGCCGTCCGTCCGGCCAGCACCGGATCCCGCCCCGGCGCTCTCGCGGGGGCCGGGCGCGCCTCCCGGGCCGCGGGCAGCGGCGGCGGGACGTCGCCGGGCCGGTCCACCGACAGGTGCAGCGTGATCCGCTGCCGCAGCTCGTCGAGGCTGGAGAGCAGGTCGAGCGGCCGGCCGGCGAACCGCTCCCGGATCTCCCGCTCGCGCGGGGTGCCGACGCTCCGGCTGTTGTGCGCCAGGACGGGCATGGTGCGCAGCGCCGGGTCGGCGCCCATCGCCTCGACGAACCGCAGCACTTCCTCGTCGGGCATGTCGAGGTCGAGGACGACGCAGTGGCAGACCTCGGTGGCGAGCACGGTCGCCGCTTCCTGCGCGCCGACCGCGCTGATGATGTCGACCGTGTCCGGTACCGTCGCGCCGGCGGCGGGCTCGAGGCCGGCGCGGGCGCTCTCGGCGACCATCGACAGCAGCCCGCGCGGCTGCTGTTCGATGACGAGCAGGCGCCGCTGCCGCGGTACGGCCGGCGCGGACCGCCGATCCGTGTCCGCGGACTCGAGCTGCGGCTCGTCCTCGGCGGAGGAGGGCGTCTGCTCGTGGAAGTCCGGCCGGGCGACCGGCAGGTAGAGGGTGAACGTGCTGCCCTCGCCCAGTGTGCTGTGGGCGGTGATCGAGCCGCCGAGCAGGTACGCGATCTCCCGGCTGATCGACAGGCCGAGCCCGGTCCCGCCGTACTTGCGGCTGGTGGTGCCGTCCGCCTGCTGGAACGCGCCGAAGATGGCCTCCAGCTGGTGCTCGGCGATGCCGATGCCGGTGTCCCGCACCCGGAAGGCGAGCGCCGCGCCGTGCCGCCGTACGGCGGGCGGCAGTTCCTCGCCGGTGACGGGCTCGATGCTCAGCTCCACGTGCCCGGTCTCGGTGAACTTCACCGCGTTGGACAGCAGGTTGCGCAGCACCTGGCGGAGGCGCGAGTCGTCGGTCAGCAGGGCGACGGGCACACCGGGCTCGGTCACCACTTCGAAGCCGAGCCCCTTCTGGCCGGTCATCGGCCGGAAGGTCGACTCCACATAGGCGAGCAGCCGGTGCAGCGGCACCCACTCGGGGGAGATGTCCATCTTCCCCGCCTCGACCTTCGACAGGTCGAGGATGTCGTTGATGAGCTGGAGCAGGTCGGAGCCGGCCGAGTGGATGATCTCAGCGTACTCGACCTGCTTGCCGGTGAGGTTGCCGCTCGGGTTCTGGGACAGCAACTGCGCCAGGATCAGCAGGCTGTTGAGCGGGGTGCGCAGCTCGTGGCTCATGTTGGCCAGGAACTCCGACTTGTACTTGGAGGCGAGCGCGAGCTCCTGCGCGCGGGTCTCCAGTTCCTGGCGGGCCTGTTCGATCTCCAGGTTCTTGGTCTCGATGTCGCGGTTCTGCCGGGCGAGCAGCGCCGCCTTCTCCTCCAGTTCGGCGTTGGAGCGCCGCAACTCCTCCTGACCGACCTGGAGTTCCTCGGAGCGGGCCTGCAGCTCCGCCGTGAGCCGCTGCGATTCGTCCAGCAGTTCATCCGTACGGGCGTTGGCGATGATGGTGTTGACGTTGACGCCGATGGTCTCCCGCAGCTGCTCCAGGAAGTCCCGCTGCACGGGCGTGAAGCGGTGGACGGAGGCCAGCTCGATGACGCCGAGCACCTGGTCCTCGACCACGATCGGCAGCACCACCAGGTGCGACGGCTCGATGAACCCGAACCCGGAGGGCACGGTGACCGATCCGGCGGGCAGGTCGTCCACCGCGATCGTCCGGCGCCCGGCGGCCGCCTGCCCGACGAGCGACTGCCCGAAGGAGAACCGGGGCGCGTCGGTCCCCTCGCCGCCCTCGGGGCGCCCGTACGAGCCGATCATGCGCAGCGACGGACCGGCCTCCGCCTCCTCGGCGAGGTAGAAGCCGCCGTACTGGGCGCCGACGAGCGGGGTCAGCTCGTCCATGATCAGCCGGGCGACGAGGGCGAGGTCGCGATGGCCCTGCATCATCCCGGAGGTGCGGGCCAGGTTGGACTTCAGCCAGTCCTGCTCCTGGTTGGCGCGGGTGGTCTCGCGCAGGGAGCGGACCATCGCGTTGATGTTGTCCTTGAGGTCGGCGACCTCGCCGGACGCCTCGACGGTGATCGACCGGGTCAGGTCGCCCTCCGCGACGGCGCTGGTGACCTCGGCGATCGCCCGCACCTGGCGGGTGAGGTTGCCGGCCAGCTCGTTGACGTTCTCGGTGAGCCGCTTCCAGGTGCCGGAGACGCCCTCGACCTCGGCCTGGCCACCCAGCCGGCCCTCGCTGCCGACCTCGCGGGCCACCCGCGTGACCTCGGCGGCGAACGACGAGAGCTGGTCGACCATCGTGTTGATGGTGGTCTTGAGTTCGAGGATCTCGCCGCGGGCGTCCACGTCGATCTTCCGCGTCAGGTCGCCGTTGGCGACGGCCGTGGTGACCTGAGCGATGTTGCGGACCTGCCCGGTGAGGTTGTTCGCCATCGAGTTGACGTTGTCGGTGAGGTCCTTCCAGGTGCCCGCGACGTTGGGCACCCGCGCCTGGCCGCCGAGCATCCCCTCGGTGCCCACCTCGCGGGCGACCCGGGTCACTTCGTCGGCGAAGGCGGACAGCGTGTCGACCATCCGGTTGATCACGTCGGCGAGCGCGGCGACCTCGCCCTTCGCCTCCACCGTGATCTTCTGCGACAGATCGCCTCGCGCCACCGCCGCCGCGACCTGGGCGATCGAGCGGACCTGCCCGGTGAGGTTGGACGCCATCACATTGACGTTGTCGGTCAGGTCCTTCCAGGTGCCCGAGACCCCGCGCACGGTCGCCTGGCCGCCGAGGTTCCCCTCGGTGCCCACCTCGCGGGCGACGCGGGTCACCTCGTCGGCGAACGAGGAGAGCTGGTCGACCATCGTGTTGATGGTCTCCTTGAGCTCCTGGATCTCCCCGCGCGCCCCGACGTTGATCTTCTGCGACAGATCGCCCTTGGCCACCGCCGTGGTGACCTGCGCGATCGACCGCACCTGCGCCGTGAGGTTGTCGGCCATCACGTTGACCGACTCGGTGAGGTTCTTCCAGGTCCCGGAAATGCCCTCGACGTCGGCCTGGCCGCCCAGCCGCCCCTCCGTGCCGACCTCGCGGGCGACGCGGGTGACCTCGTCGGCGAAGGCGGAGAGCTGGTCGACCATGGCGTTGATGGTGTTCTTGAGGGCGAGGATCTCGCCGCGCGCGTCGACCGTGATCTTCTGCGACAGATCGCCCTTGGCCACGGCCGTGGTGACCTGAGCGATATTGCGGACCTGGGCGGTGAGGTTGCCGGCCATGAAGTTGACCGAGTCGGTCAGATCCCGCCACACCCCGCCCACGCCGGGCACCTGCGCCTGCCCGCCGAGCCGGCCCTCGCTGCCCACCTCGCGGGCGACGCGGGTGACTTCGTCGGCGAAGGCGGAGAGCTGGTCGACCATCGTGTTGACGGTGTTCTTCAGCTCCAGGATCTCACCCTGCGCCGCCACGTCGATCTTCTGCGACAGATCGCCCTTGGCCACCGCGGTGGCCACCTGCGCGATGTCGCGGACCTGCGTGGTGAGGTTGCCCGCCATCGCGTTCACCGAGTCGGTGAGGTCCTTCCAGGTGCCGGAGACCCCCGGCACCCGCGCCTGGCCGCCGAGCCGGCCCTCGCTGCCCACCTCGCGGGCGACCCGGGTCACCTCGGAGGTGAACTGGGAGAGCTGGTCCGTCATGCCGTTGAAGACGGTCGCTATTTCGCCGAGCAGCCCGTCGGCGTCCTCCGGCAGCCGGATGCCGAAGTCGCCGTCGCGTACGGCCGTCAGCCCGGCCAGCAGCTGCCGCAGCTCCGCCTCGCCCACGTCGGGCCCCTCGCCGTCGCCCTGCCTGCAGCCCGGTACCGCGGTCGCCGCCGCGCCGGCCGTGGACTCGCCCATCTCGCCTCTCCCACCCGCCGGCGCGCCAAGGGGCGGCACACGGGACATGGTCTCCCGTGCCGCCCGTTGTCCGCCGTTCACCCGTCGCCCGGCTCGTCGATCCGCTCCATCGCTCCGTACAGCGGCTGTACGGCCGTGGGGAAGGATACTCGGACCGCGTCCTACGCGGTCGGCCGCCGGTTCTTCCTGTGGACGACCCGGCGGCTCCGCCTGTGGAAAAGCGGGCGCCCGCTAACGCCGCTTCCCGGCCGGAGCGGTGCCGAGGACCGCGCGCAACAGGCGGGCGCCCCACGTGCCATGAGGCGGCGGGCTCACCGGCACGGCGGGCGCGCGCCGGTCCGCCCGCACCCGCCCGCCGAGGTCCCGCAGCACGTCCGGCGGGCACCCGGCGCGCAGCCGGGGGAACAGCCGTTCCTCTTCCTCCAGGACGTGCAGGCTCACCTCTTCGACAAGGGACACCAGCGAACGGGTGAACAGCGGGTCCTCCGGGCCCCGGTCCGCCACCTCCCGCAGGATGCCGTCGATCCGTCCGTGGTCCGCGAGCTCCCGCTCCACCCACGCGGAGCCGTCGGCCACGTACCGGCGCACCGCCGGGTGGAGGTGCCGCTCCTCGGCCTCCGCGTGCCGCGTGAGCCGGGCGGTGACGTCGTCGGCGAGGCCCTTGCGCTCGGGACTGCCGGGCGCCGCCGCCCGAATGCCGTCGAACAGCGCGTCGATCGCCCGGTGCTCGGCGGTCAGTTCGCCGATGAGGTCGGGACGTTCCGGCACCTTGCTCCCTCCGGAGGGCGGATGATCCGCCGTTCTCCTTCCCGGCCGCGGGCCCGCTCGATCGGACGGCGCGCCCCAAGGGCCCACTTGGGCCAGCGCGCCCGGCCCCGCTCACCGGCTTGCGGCATACGGAGGGCCCTGGCCTCGCCCGGCCGTGTCGCCCGCCGCGTTCGGGCGGCGGGCCGTCCATGCTCCGGATACCCGGGCGGACGAGCGAGGAGCGGCGTGTGCTGGTGCGGAAGCGGAAGGCGAGGATCGAGGCGCGGGCGCGCGAGGCGGCCGTGATGGGCTACGTGGCGCTCGACCGCCGGGCCCCGGTCTCGGAGGCGGGGCGGCAGCTGCTGCGCAAGGCGTTCCCGGACCACTGGTCCTTCCTCCTCGGCGAGCTCGCGCTGTACTCCTTCGTGGTCCTGGTGCTCACGGGCAGCTACCTGACACTGTTCTTCAGCCCGAGCATGACCGAAGGGGTGTACGACGGCTCGTACGGCCCGCTGCGCGGCCTCCGGGTGTCCGACGCCTACGCCTCGACGCTGCACATCAGCTTCGACGTGCGCGGCGGCCTGCTGATCCGCCAGATGCACCACTGGGCGGCCTTGGTCTTCGTCGCCGCCCTCGGGACGCACCTGCTGCGCGTCTTCTTCACCGGCGCGTTCCGCCGCCCCCGGGAGCTCAACTGGGTCGTCGGCGTCACCCTGTTCCTGCTGGCCTTGCTGGAGGGCTTCTGCGGCTACTCGCTGCCGGACGACCTGCTGTCGGGGACCGGGATGCGGACCGCGTACACGATCGTGACGTCGATCCCCGTCGCCGGGACCTACCTCGGCTTCCTCCTGTGGGGCGGCTCCTACCCCGGGCACTCGATCATCCACCGGCTGTACGCCGTGCACGTGTACTTCGTCCCGCTGGCCCTGATGGCGCTGGTCGGGCTGCACCTGGTGATGGTGGTCTACCTCAAGCACACCCACTGGTCCGGGCGGGGCAGGACCAACCGGAACGTCGTCGGGCAGCCGATGGTCCCGCAGTTCGCCACCAAGTCAGCCGGGCTGTGCCTGATGGTGTCCGGGGTGCTCGCGGTGCTCGGCGGCGTCGCCCAGATCAACCCGGTGTGGGACTTCGGCCCCTACCGTACGGACCAGGTGTCGACCGACGCCCAGCCGGACTGGTACGTCGGCTTCCTGGAGGGCGCGCTGCGGCTGATGCCGCCGTGGGAGAACGCGGTGGCCGGGCACACGGTCATGTGGAACGTCCTCGTCCCGGCGGTGCTGCTGCCCGCCCTGCTGTTCCTGGTGCTCTACCTGTACCCCTTCTTCGAACGGTGGGTCACGGGCGACCTGAGGGAGCACCACGTGTGCGACCGGCCCCGGGACCGCCCGGTGCGGACGGCCCTGGGCGTGGCCGCCCTCGTCTGCTACGCGGTGCTGCTGGCCGCGGGCGGCAACGACGTGACCGCGTCCGTCTTCCGGGTCTCGGTGGAGACCCTGACCTGGATCTTCCGGGTGGCGCTGGTCGCCGGCCCGGTGCTCGCCTTCATGGTGACCAAGCGGGCCTGCCTCGCCCTGCAGGCCCACGACCGGCGGCTGCTGGAGGAGGGCGAGGAATCCGGCGTCGTCGGCCAGAGCGCGTCCGGCGGCCTCACCGAGCGGCACCGGCCGCTCGACGCCGCGCACCGCTACAAGCTGCTGGTACGGGACGTCCCGCCGCCACTGGCCCGCCCAGGGGAGGGAGCGCCCCGGCGGGAGCGGATGCGGGCGGCGCTGAGCGACTGGTTCTACCGCGACCGGGTCGACATGCCGGCGACGGACGAACAGCGCCTGCAGATCACCGGGCGGACCGCGGGGCCCCTGCCCGAGGCGGAGGAGTGACACAGGCGCGATTCAGACCTCCACATCGGTGAACTGGAACACCATCCCGAACACGCCCGCCAGCATGACCCCGCAGCCGATGAGGAACAGCCACAGCCCGAAGACGATCCCGACGCCCATCAGCGCCATGCCGACGGCCGTGACCGGCGGGTAGGCGCTGTGCGGGGGGAAGAAGTCGAGGGTGCCGGCGCGCTCCCGCACCTCCGCCTCGGGCAGGTCCTCCGGACGCCGCCCCTTGCGCCGGTAGTTCATCGCGCAGAAGAACGCGATGACGCTCGACATCAGCAGGGAGACGGTCAGCGCGGCGGTACCCGCGGGCTCCCGCGCCCACCAGGTGTAGAGGGCATCGGTGAAGAGGAAGAACACCGCGACACCGGCGAAGAGAACGGCCTCGGACTTCATGGGCGCTGCTCTCCCAGCGGATCGGGGGTGGGCTCGACGCCCGCGTCGCGGCGGGCCTCGCGCGCCTCCGGGTGGTGCAGGTCGAAGGCGGGCGAGTCGGAGCGGATGCGGGGCAGCGCGTCGAAGTTGTGGCGCGGTGGCGGACAGGACGTCGCCCACTCCAGGGACCGGCCGTACCCCCACGGATCGTCGGTCTCCACCTGCCGCCCGTACCGGGCCGTCTTCCAGACGTTGTAGAGGAACGGCAGCGTCGACCCGCCCAGCAGGAACGCGCCGATCGACGAGACGGTGTTGAGGGTCGTGAAGCCGTCGGCGGCCAGGTAGTCCGCGTAACGGCGGGGCATGCCCGCCTCGCCCAGCCAGTGCTGCACCAGGAACGTGAGCTGGAAGCCGACGAACAGCGTCCAGAAGTGCACCTTCCCCAGCCGCTCGTCCAGCATCCGGCCCGTCAGCTTGGGCCACCAGAAGTAGAAGCCGCCGAACATGGCGAAGACGATCGTCCCGAACAGGACGTAGTGCAGATGGGCGACGACGAAGTACGAGTCCGTGAGGTGGAAGTCGAGCGGCGGCGAGGCGACGATCACCCCGCTCAGCCCGCCCAGCAGGAACGTGACGAGGAAACCGACCGCCCACACCATCGGCGTTTCGAACGAGATGCTGCCCCGCCACATCGTGCCGATCCAGTTGAAGAACTTGATGCCCGTCGGCACCGCGATCAGGAACGACATCAGGGAGAAGAACGGCAGCAGGACCGCGCCCGTGGCGAACATGTGGTGCGCCCACACGACGGCCGAGAGCATCGTGATGGAGATCGTCGCCCCGACCATCCCGACGTAGCCGAAGACGGGCTTCCGGCTGAACACCGGGATGATCTCGGTCACCACGCCGAAGAACGGCAGGGCGACGATGTACACCTCCGGATGCCCGAAGAACCAGAACAGGTGCTGCCACAGCAGCGACCCGCCGGTGGCCGGGTCGTAGACGCGCGCCCCGAACTTCCGGTCCGCCTCCAGGGCGAGCAGCGCCGCCGTCAGCACGGGGAACGCCAGCAGCACCAGGATGGAGGTGAAGAGCACGTTCCAGGTGAAGATCGGCATGCGGAACATCGTCAGCCCCGGCGCCCGGAGGCAGACGATCGTCGCGATGAAGTTCACGGCCCCCAGGGTCGTGCTCAGCCCCGACAGCACCAGCCCCATGGCCCACAGGTCGCCGCCCGCCCCGGGGGAGTGGACGGCACGGCTCAGCGGGGTGTACGCGAACCAGCCGAAGGACGCCGCGCCGCCCGGCACCACCAGGCCGGACACCACGATGAGCCCGCCGAACAGGAACAGCCAGTACGTCAGGGCGTTGAGCCGGGGGAACGCCACGTCCGGGGCGCCGATCTGCAACGGCATGATGGCGTTGGCGAACCCCGTGAACGTCGGCGTCGCGAAGAGCAGCATCATGACGGTGCCGTGGATCGTGAACAGCTGGTTGTACTGCGTGGTGCTGACGATCTGCAGCCCCGGGCGCGCCAGCTCCGCGCGCATCAGCATGGCCAGCACCCCGCCGACCAGGAAGAAGCCGAACGAGGTGACCAGGTACATGTTGCCGATCGTCTTGTGATCGGTGGTGGTCACGTAATCCCTGAGGCGCTTCCCCGTCCGCACGCGGGGGTTCTCGGAGACCGGCACCGGCCGGCCGGACCGCTGGTCGTCCACGTGCGTCATGGGGCCTCCGGGGCACGGGGGAAGTACGCGAGCCGGGCGGAAACCGGCGCCTGCGGTGTAGCCGGGGCGAACGCGTCCGAAACCTCGGCAGTGGCATCCGGCGCCCTCCGCTGCCCGCCGCCGCCCGCCGGCTCCCCGCCGGTTTGCCCCGCGCGCCCGGCGGTTAGGCAATCACCGGCGCTCCGTGCGGCGCCGCACGGCCCGGCGGGCCGCCGCGGTCCCACGAGCGGGGGAGCACGACGGCCGAAGAGTGGCGATGACCGGTACCACACCAGAGAACACCCCCGACGGAGGAAACCTCGCACCCCAGCCGCTGCGCCAGTACGCGCTGCTGGCCGACGGCGAGCGCGGCGTCATCGTGGGCCCCCGCGGCGAGTACGCCTGGATGTGCGCGCCCCGCTGGGACTCGGACGCGGTCTTCTCCACCCTCGTCGGCGGCACGGGCGTCTACCTGGTCACCCCCGTGGGGCGGTGCGTGTGGGGCGGTTACTACGAGGAGGGGACGCTCATCTGGCGCAGCCGCTGGGTGACCGACGACGGCATCGTCGAGTGCCGGGAGGCCCTCGCCTTCCCCGGCGACCCCCACCACGCCGTCCTCCTCCGGCGGATCATGCCCTGCCGGCACCCCGCCCGGCTGTCCGTCGCCCTCGAACCGTGCGCGGCCTTCGGCCGGTACCCGCTGCGCGGCCTCTCCCGCCGCGCCCCCGGAGTGTGGGCCGGACACGCCGGCGACCTCACGGTCCGCTGGTCCGGCCGTCTCCCCGAGCCGCGGCCGGTCGGCGACGGGGGCCGGCGGCTGGTGACGGAGCTGAGGGTGGAGGCCGGGGAGTGCCTCGACCTCGTGCTGGAGATCGGCGACCGGCCGCTGCCCGACCGGCCGCCGGACCCCGTCGCCCTGTGGCGCGCCACCGAGGACGCCTGGCACGCCGCCGTCCCGCCGCTCGACGGCACCGTCGCCCGGACCGACGCCCGCCGCGCGTACACCGTCCTGCGCGGGCTGACCGGTTCGTCCGGCGGCATGGTGGCCTCGGCCACCACCAGCCTCCCCGAACGCGCCGAGGAGGGCCGCAACTACGACTACCGCTACGTGTGGATCCGCGACCAGTGCTACGCGGGCCAGGCCGTCGCCGCCGCCGGGGACACGGCCCTGCTCGACGACGCCGTCCGGTTCGTCACCGCCCGCCTGCACGAGGACGGCCCCCGGATGGCCCCCGCCTACACCATGGACGGGCACGTCATCCCCGACGAACGCGAGCTCGACCTGCCGGGCTACCCCGGCGGGTTCGACCGCGTCGGCAACAAGGTCAGCGGGCAGTTCCAGCTCGACGCCTTCGGCGAGGCCTTGCTCCTGCTGGGCACCGCCGCACGGCACGACCGGCTGGACGCCGACGGCCGGCGCGCCGCCGAGATCGCCGCCGACACCATCGCCCGCCGCCGCGACGAACCCGACGCCGGCGTATGGGAGCTCCGCCCGCGCCGCTGGGCGCACAGCCGGCTGGCGTGCGCGGCGGGCCTGCGGTGCGCCGCCGGCGTCGCCCCCGGCGGGCAGGCGGCCGAGTGGAGCGCCCTCGCCGACCGCCTGGTGGCGGACACCGCCGCCCACTGCCTCCACCCGTCCGGCCGCTGGCAGCGCTCGCCCGAGGACCCCGGCCTGGACGGCGCCCTGCTGCTGCCCCCGCTGCGCGGCGCCGTCCCCGCCGACGACCCCCGCACCCGCGCCACGCTCCGCGCCTACGTCGCCGAACTCACCGAGGACCACTACGCCTACCGCTTCCGCCACGGGCGGCAACCGCTGGAGAAGGCCGAAGGAGCCTTCCTCCTCTGCGGTTTCATCACCGCCCTGGCCGAACACCAGCAGGGCCGCGAGGTGTCCGCCTTCCGCTGGTTCGAACGCAACCGCGCCGCCTGCGGCCCCGCCGGCCTCTACTCGGAGGAGTACGACGTCGCCCAGCACCAGCTCCGCGGCAACCTGCCGCAGGCGTTCGTCCACGCGCTGATGCTGGAGTGCGCGGCGCGGCTCGCGGGGCCTTGGGCGGACGGCTGAGCGTTCACCGGCGCAGAGCGCGGTACCACCACCCGGCAGTACCGCGCCACGTCGGCGAACAGCTGCTCCAGCGCGATCTCCTCCTGGTAACGCGCCCCGAGGCACAGCCGCTTCCGCTGCCCGTGGTCGCGACGACGGGCTGGTGGTCGAGCTTGGCGCCGTAGAGGCCATTGAGCAGGTGGACGGCGCTCCGCTGGGCGGGGGCGCAGAAAACGCTGCCGGTTCGGCAGGAGAGGCGCAGGTGTGACGAGCGTCACTGTCGTTGACGGGTGGGCTCCGGCAAATGGCGCATGTGGTGGAGGTGGTGCGGGCGGTATGCAGGGGAAATGGGTGCGCCGAGGCGCGAAGGGGCTGCCCCTGTGCTTGCTGGTGCAATTTGCTGTTTTTTGCATGGTGCACGTGCAGCGGGCGTGATTCGGGGACCGAAATTCACCCTAAAGGATGACGTTCGTTGGAGTGGGCAGCTTTGTTCTGGAACTGGCATGCGGCCCTGTTGTCGGTATCCCTGCCTGTTGTGCTCGGCCTCGATCGGGTATTTGCGGCAGTGGTGACGGATTCGATCCCGACGGAAAAATTTCGAGCAATCTGCTCGGAGAGCATTGACGCGCGATACGCTCCAACGTCGTTCGCGTGCCGCAGATTTGCATGAACCATTGGCGTTAGAGTCGGCGCGGCGCGCGTTGCGAACGGCCAGCGCTAAGGTGGCCTCGTGACAGTGGCTGCCAAATAGAAGAGGCGGCCACGGGCTAGCCCCCCGTAGCCGCCTCACATGAACCAATTCACGCTGATGAGAGAGGAAATTGGTCATGGGTGAAAGCCGACAGCGCGAAGGAGCGCCCTCGACCTCCGGTTTAAGAGCGTGTCCTATGTGGTGAGGCGTCGTTGTTCACAGCATGGGGCGGGGAACGTGGGACTGGATTGTTCCGGACGGGTTGTGGGAGATCGCGGA
>NZ_JBIRQH010000005.1:199716-396116 GCF_044333095.1 Streptomyces sp. NPDC021100 | reverse complement strand
GCGCGATCCCCGCAACTACCTGGCTTTTCTCGGACTTGCCGCCGCGATCTGCTGCTACAAGCGACTCATCCGCCTCACCACATAGGACACGCTCTTAGAGACAGCAACAAGCATTCGGAACCGGGCGATTGATACCGCGAAGGGATTCTTGTCGCAGCCGTGCACCGCATTCAAGGATCGTCGGATCAGTGCCCAGTCGTCCGCGCCCTTGTCTTCGTCCCGCCACTTCGCCAAAATTCGCTCGAACAGCCCCAGCAGGAAGTGCCCCGAGCCGCACGCCGGGTCAATCGTCCGCAGCCCCGCGGGAAGTTCCCGCTCCACGCCGTGCCCATCCCGGACCTTCACGACCGGCTCCAGGCCGAACTCCTCGACCGCCGGCTCCAGCGTCAGGTCGAGGATGAACTCCTCGACGAACACCGGAGTCTGGAGCAGCGCGTACGTCTTCCGCGCGTGCTCGCTCAGGTCCTGGTACAGGTCGCCCAGGAAGCGCGTGTCCAAGTCGTCGTCCACAAACGAGTGGATGAGCTTACCGTCGGCATCAACCCGCCGCCAGAACTTCAGGAGCGCCGTCGCCGCCTCATACGAAGGGGTGATCTCCCACAACGGGTTGTGCCTGCGGTCGAAGAGACCCGCCACCGTCGGGTTGGTCCCCGCCAAGTGGTCGAACGCCGCGACGATCCAGTCGCGGTCGTTCTTCTCCGGGTTCGCCGCGAAGAACGTTGCGTCGTGGTCCTCCGCGTCCTTCAGACGCTCACCGACACCCGCCAGCCACGCACGCTCGATCAGACCGTTGTCCTCACAAAACCGCACGAAGACGCAACCGAGCACCCACGCCGCCGCGACCTGCGTGACACGCTCGTCGCGCCACGACTCGTACGTCGCCGCCGTACGGTCCGCCGCATACGCCCGTGTGTACTCGTTCGTTAGACGCTCCCGGTACTCGTCCACCGACTCGCTCCGCGCCCGCAGATCGTCCTCCAGGAGTGTGACCTGCTTGCGGAGATCCTTTAGCAGGCTGTCCTGACCACCATTGCGCGCGCTCACAGTGCCAAACCCTCCCGATGTGCAGCCAAGTTCTTGAGGAAGTCCTCGGTCAGTACAACGCGTTCCGCATCGCCACCGGTTACCTCCACCGTTCGTCCGTCCAACTGCGGTCCCCCCTGCGGGTTGTGCGACGGCGTGAGCAGCCACAACCCGTGCGGCCGCCCACCAGGTTTGCGAGCCTCGTGCTGTAGCTTCACCAGCAGCTCGTGCCCGCCCGCCTCGTAGTAGTGGGCGAGGAGTCCCGCAGTGTGAAGGAACAACACGGCCCCGGGCTCCCGGGAGGCTGCCCCCTCCAGCCGTGCCGCGACCCTCGGCCACACCCGGACCACGAACGACCGCAAGCCACCCGGAAGTTCATTGTTCCTCGTGTACCGGGTGTCCGCAGCCAGTACCTTCGTCCAGGCCGTGCTGTGCTCGCCCGCCAACGCCCGGAACTCCTCCAGGAAGACTCGCGCCAAGTTCACCGGAACCACCGGGAACGCCTCCGCGACCGCGTCCGCAGCCGAACCGGCCTCGCCCCTCAATCGCTTGACGTGCACGTTCAGCGCGAGGAATCCGCCCTCCCGTATCGCGGAGTGGAGCTTGGCGGCTAGCAGCGCCGACGGCTCGCGTCCTCCAGCGGCTCCCGCCACCAGGGCGCGAGAGGCCCTGGTCACCGTGCCCGTCGAAGTGGGCCAACTGCTTCCGCCTGCCGCCGACACTGGAACCGGGGGCTTAAAGCGCGTCTCCGCCGTCTCATACGTCAGCGGGAACCCGGCCTTCTTCAGTGCGTCCTCGACCTCGACGTACGTCGGCCTGCCCATCTCCATCTCGGGGAAGCGGGAACGCAACCGGGAGAGCAGCCCCTCCAAGCTGATGCCTATCTCGCGCCGCACACCCGCCGCAGCCTGCGAGATCTGCAGTGCGCGCCACAGCTCCAATGTTCTCGGATACAGCTCAAGCCGGGGTGAGGCAGCCGCGCCCACAGAAGTTGCTGCGGCCAGCGTGACCAGTCGGGCGTCCGGCAGCGGGTTCATGCCTTCGGGTGTGCGGACCATCCGAAGGTCGCGGAGTGCACCGGACCGGTCCGGCAGGGGATCAGTGGCGGCGATCTTGTCCGCTGCTTCGCCCAGCTCTATGGCGTAAGCGGCGAGCTCATCGGGCGTCGGGTCGTCGGAGCCGTCCAGCGATTCCAAGGCCACGATCAGCCGTCCCCGTCGCCGCATCTGTGCGAGCCGGGGTTCATGGTCCTCGTCCCGCCCGGTGAGGAGTGTCTCGGCAGCTACGGCTGCCCGTACGACGGCGAGCGCGGCGGACTCCGCACCCGCCGACGATTCGCTTTCGGAACCGTGGCGCGCGGCCAGCACCCGGGCCAGCTCACGGGCGGTCATCACGCGGCCCGCGTCCCGGACGGCGTCCACCAACTCGCCGCGCAGGATGTTCATCCACCCCGCATCGGCCCACTCCGCGACGGCGGAGCCGAGGTGCCTTGAGACGGTGTACTCGGAGACCTTCACGGCCTCCCCGACCTGGCGGTTGGTGGGCCAGGTGCCCAACTCCGTCTTACCGTCGAGTCCGAGCCAGGCCGCGACGACCTGCGGCCGCTTGTTGTCCTTGCGGCCCGGTGGCACCGGATTGAGGAGCGCGGCCAAGTGCTCCACGTCCTGACGAGCTTTGAGCTCGGCACCGAGCTTGTCGTCCACCACCGCAGGTGCCACGGGCCGCGCCGGAGCAGGCGTTGCCTTGGGCTTCTTGGGGCGCAGCGCAGCCGTCCACTGGCGGTGCCGTCGGTTGAGCTCCTTCTTGACCACCGCACCGATACCGCGCTTGCCACGGAAGCGAGGCAGGGGGACGTCCAGCAGCTCGCCAACAGTCACCGCGCCGAGCTCCTCGGCGACCGCGGCCGCCCGCTCGGTCAGCCCCGCGTCCCTCAGCGTCGTACCGAGCTTCGCCTTCTCCGCGTACAGGTCCCGGATGTCATCGTCGGAAAGGCCCTCCTGCCGGCTTGCGCCGCTCAGCAGTGCGACCGGATCCGATGCGGGCGGCGGCTGAGTGCGGTCGGCCTCGGCAAAGATGGCTCGCCAAGCGTCCCGCATCTGCCGCAACGACTCGAACCGGTGGTTCGCCTCACGGTGCAGCGCTCGCTCGAAGAACTTCTCGAGTCCTGGCCTCAGAACGGGTACGAAGGCGTCCGTGGCGAGGACGGGGAGGTCGTCCTTGAGGGCCGTCTGCGGGTCGTCCGTGCCGTTGCCCCACATGGGGCGCTCGGCGGCGGCCATTTCATGCAGAACCACCGCGGCGGCGTACCGCTCCGCGTAGTCGTCGTAAACGGGGCGCCGGGCATCCCCGAGGAAGGGATCAAGATAGCCACGCGTGCCGGCCTTGATGTCGCGGTCGGAGACATTGGCCAGGGAAAAATCGAAGAGCATCAACTGCTGCTCACCGTCGTCCCGGACCTTGATCCCGAGGTTGTCGGGTTTGAGGTCGCGATGGCGCAGGCCCCTGGCCGCGAGGTCGTCCAGGGCAGTGAACAGGTCCTCTCCGAAGGAGGCCAGTTCTTCGTAGCCCAGCTGACCGTAGGCGGCGAGTCGTTGGCCGAGGGTCTCGGGGCCGGCGTACTCCAAGGCGAGCACAGCCCTGCCGCCGATCGTGCGCGGGCCTTCGTACAGCTTGACGATACGGCCGCTGCTGATCTGCCGGAGGGCCGCCGCCTCCGAGGCCAGTCGCTCGTTCTTCTCCGCGTCCAGCGCGACCTTGAGGACCCGCTCCTGTTCGACGCGGCGACCTCGCTCGTCCTCGGCGACGCGCGTCACGTACAGAGCTCGGGCCGTCGCGCCCGAGCCGAGCACCCGCTCGACGGTCCAGTCCCCGTCGACAGCCTGGCCCGGGGTGGCGGTGAGCGGGTCGGCTTCCAGGGCGACCGCCTGGGCGGCGCTGGCCTGCTCGGCATCGTCGAGCCGTCTGAGAAAGGCGTCGGCAGAGTCGAGGCGATCGTCCACGGACGCGCGGGTCGCGGCGTACACCAGCTCGTCAAGACCGGCATCCATGGCGTCGCTGACCGCGTACAGGTGAAGTCCGCCGTCGGCCGTGAGCCGTGCCTTCAGGGCGGTACGGGTCTCGGCCGGCGGCATACCGGTCAGGATGTGGTGTGCCACGGCTCCGAGACCGAAGACGTCGAGATCCACCGGGTCCGGATGGTCGGCGTCGGTCTCGGGCGCAAGGTAGCACTGGGCGGCGTCCTCGATGTGTTCCCCGGTGAAGGAGCTCTCGCCGAGCGAGCGCAGCGAAGTGGTGTCGAAATCGCGAGCCGATGCCTGCCAGTCGATGATCCGCAGAACGGGGTCGCTGCCGTTCTCACGAGCGCTGACGTACACCGAACGTGCTGCGAGGGCACGGTGGTAGAGCGAGCGCCGATGGGCGTAGCGGACGGCCTCGGCGAGCTGGCGCACCATGTCGCGGCGCACGGCTTCGGACAACTTCGGCCCGTGTACCGCGAGGTAGTTGTCCAGCCGCAGATCGCTCTCCCGGTGACGGAAGAGGATCGCGGGGCCACCCTGGTGCTGGCGGAACGCGACAGCTTGGGAGATGCCGCGGTGCGTGATGCCCTGGAGTACCTGGTATTCGCGCTCGGCGGCACGAGTGGCGGAGCGCCGTCTCTCCTCGCTTGCCTGCTGCTCCACCAGGTAGACCCGGACCCGGCCCTCCTCGTGGATCGCCTCTTTGCGCTTGGCGAGCCGGTCCTCCCAAGTGGGCCCGGCATCCATGGGGCGGGAGGAGAGCCTCCAGCCGTCACCGAAGTCAAGGTGGGCGGTGGATGCCCGCACCCCGATCTTTTTCATCAGCTCGGGCAGAAGCCGTGCGAGGGTGTCTTCTTTGATCCGCCAACTCTCGCGCTCCGGCGGCAGACTGAGGAAGTCATCCCAGATGCCCGGTAGACCGCTTTGGGTCCCGTCACGCCCGTACACATGGGTGCGCTGCACCGTGTCCAGCTCGCTCCGGAGCAGCGGATCGGACAGGAACACGATCGGGTTGATCCGGGGAACACGCACGCCCGGGTAGAGTTCGCGGGCCGCTTCTTGGAGACGGGCTCTCAGCTCTTTGGACTTGAGATCGGTGAGGTGTAGGGGGTTGCGGATCGTACGGACCCGACGGTCGGGGGCGTGGAAGCTCCAGGTGTCCCCGCTGTTGACGACGCGGCCGGGATGTCCCTTCGACTCGACCAGATAGAGGCCACGTGGTGTGGAGATGAACAGGTCGCACTCGTTGATCCGGCCGCTCATGGCGGTGAAGGAGAACGTTGCCCAGGCGTAGTGCGGAGCCGTGGCCGGCATCCGCTGCTTGATGTGGTCGAGAGCAGCCTGCTCCCAGGGGAAGGGGGACGGCCGGGTCTGGTACCAGCGCTTCGGCTGGTGCTGGCCGGGCTTGGGTGTCGCCTGACCTCCTGTTGCCGCCACCGCCGTTCACCACACCTTTCCACCACCGGACTCGCCTGACGCCGACACGGTCCGCGTCGATAGTCATGGTATGGGGCGAATCGCGGCTTTTTTAAGATCGTCAGACCGCTGATCTGGACATCTTGCCAGGTGAGAGGCGGTACTGCAGGGGGCGGAGAGAAACTGGGCGGGAGGCGTGAGGGGAAGGGAACGCGACTGGCGCTATCAAGCCATTCCGTGGATGTCGTGCCGTGTGCCGTAGCGAGCCGACTTACGATCATGTAGGAACGCGGGAGCCTGAGAGCGGGGGAGGCGGGCGTGGCCCGGACAGTACGCAAGCGAACGGTTCTCTTCTTCGAGGTCGTGGAGGCCAAGCGAGGTCAGCCGCGCATGGATCACCAGGACTGGCGGAGCTTCCTCGACCGGGTCGCAGCCTCTGAGTCGTACGAGCGCGTGGTCCGCAGCGCAGACGATCAGCTGGTCGGGGTGATCGACTCGGCTGTGCCTGCTGATCACCTGCAACTCGCCAAGATTACGGGTGAGGTGCCGCACCAGCTCGACCGGAGCAACGGAACGATTGAGGCGCTCCAGGTTGCAGCAGGCAAGGATGTCGTCCATGTGACGACGATCTGCTTCCTCCCGTATGCCAACATCATAGGTGTCCTGCCCGGCGGTTTCTCGGCGCCGCGGGTCAGCGCCATCACCAAGTGGCTGAACGGCGTTGGTTTGCCGTGGGGTGAGGTGGTGCTCAAGCCGGTCATCCACGCACGTGCGCGAGAGAAGCTCAACCGCATCGAGGCGGTCACCGAGTTCACCGTGCAGTTGGAGGGAGCGCCGGCGGACACCGTCAGTTCTCTGAGCGCCCACGGCGGACTTGCCGATTCACTGCGGAGCTTCGGGCAACGACATCCTGACACCTCCATCACGCTTTCGCTGAAGGTTCCCCAGCGTGGCAGCAGGCTCTCCGTGATGCGCAGGAATCGGGCCGCGACCGAACTGCGCACTGACGTTCTGCAGTTCATGCCGGATCTGGATGAATGGGTGGATGAATCCGGAGTGATCCGGTCTGTGACCGGCAGGGTTGCAGTCCGCGACCCTCACCGTCAGTCCCTTGAGTACGAGCCGCTCGACTTTCTCGCCCACCGCATCACGGCCCAGTGCGATGTCCCGCTCGCTTTCACCGACGGACGGTCGGTCGATCTGCGGTACGCCGTCGAAGAGATCTTTGCGGCGGCCCGTACGCATGAGCAGGCACTACGGGAAGCATGTCAGTACCGGCCACTAGCCTGAACGGCAGTTCAGGGCTGAGGTTGGGGGGAATGTGCTGAATTGGCTATGGCGGCGCTGGGTTGGACGACCAGTGGTGGACCTGGTGATCGCAGGTGCAGTGGTCGGTCTGCACATGACGACTGTACGGATCACGGGGGCGGGTGATGCGCTGGGGTGGCCCGGCAGAGAGCAGAGGATCGCGGTCTATACGACGACGGCGACAGTCGTCGCCGTCATCGGCAGCTTCATCACCGCGGCCGTGACCCTGTACGCCGCGGCCACAGGTCCCCGCATGCGGGTGTTGCGCACGCACCCTCAACAGGGTCCGGAGTTCCGGCGGAATTGGATGAGCATTCTCAGTGCGACGCTGGTGGTCTCCGGACTATGCCTGCTTGCTGTAGTCCTCGACATCACGGAGCGTGATTCGGGTGGCGTGCACTGGCTGGCCGAGGTCGCGGTAGCCCTGGGGGTGGTGCGCGCCGTGCGCTTGATGTGGCTGTTTGGAAAGATCATCATCGGCAATGACCTCGACCTGGGTGACACCCGAGATCCGGTTTCGCCGCATCCGCCGCCGGCGCGGCTGCCGGGGCCGTGACCGGGACTCGGGGGTCAGCTGACGGCCGGGGTGCGGGGTATGGAGCGGGAGTGGTGGCGCCTCTCATGCATGTTCATAGGCGTGTACGTCGGGCATGAGCGACACCACTTCACTTCCGGGACGGCACAAGGGCTGTGGATGGGACGGACTCGGCGTTGGTGGGCGTGGTGTCGAGTGCGTCGATGTAAAGGGCGTGGACCCGCGGCCCTTCACCGCCGCGACACCCTTGCTGAGCCCTTCCCACGCCCCATGGTGGCGAGCCAGTGGGGTATCCGCCTCGGTGGTATGTGCGTCAAGAGGTCGCACGGAGAGTTGCCGGCTCAACATCGGTGCGTTTCGGTGTGATTGCGGCTGGCCGGTCACCACGGTGCGACTGGCGGTGCTCTCCTTGGTTGGAGCCCATGAGGCACTTGCTCGGGGGCGATTCGCCGGCACCCTCTGCAGACGTTCTACGGGCTCTGGGGCACCCATTCACTTCCCGTCGCCCTGGCGCTCGCGTACCGCCCGCTCGATGAACTCCACTAGCTCTGCATGGGAGTTGCCGGGTAGGCCCGTGCCCGTGATGTCGTCGGCGTGCAAGGCGATGAGGTAGCGCAGGCGCAGGGCGATCTCGTTGACGATTTCCTCTCTGCTGCGCTGGAGGAAGAGGGGGTCGACGTCGAAGTAGTCGGCCAGTGCGGCCAGCCGGGCGTCGGTGGTGGCGGTTTGTTCTCCCTTGCGGAGTTTGCCGAGGGTTACGTGAGAGATCACCGTCTCGCCCGCCGCCTTGTTGACGGCGTCGGCGATGTGGCGGTCCGACGGCGGTTCGCCGCCGTCGGGGCCGCCGCGCGACCGCAGGTACTCCAGCTTTCGCGCGAGGGGCAACGAGGCCGCGGCGCAAGCTGAGTTCGCGTCTCTCATGACCACTTTTTTACTTGGTTGCCGGCGGTTACCTACAGGTCTGGTCCAAAGCTGTGGGGATGGTCACCGGAGAAGGGCGACAAAGTGCTCATTTGGGATGGTCGTGCGGCTTCCCGGGGAGGGCGCCGTGGTGGGTTGCGAGGTGAGTGGACCATGGCGTTCCGCTTGCGCCGCAAAGGAGTTGATAGCCCATCAGGTAGAGCAGTTCGTAGCGGGTCGTGGTGTGGGTGGTGCGAATGGCGGTCGGTCGGCGGTGGGGAATGCGCGGCGGTGTCGCTGCTCTCGGAGTGCCGTCCTGTCAATAGTTACTGACCGGTTGGTTCAGTGGCGTCGAGACGATCTTGCATTCTCGGGCGGATCTGCCTAAGCTCACCGGCGTTAAGTGGGGTTAACAGTCCGGCGCACCGCCTTCCGTAGTGACGGAAGCGCGCGGAGGCCAGGCATACGGGGGAGAGTCTTGAAGGGTATGGGGCCGGAATCCGTCCATGCGCGGATTCATGGGGGACGTGTCTTGATCAATGAGCGGCCGAACGCCGCCGGCCGGTGCTCTGTTCCGGCTGCGGCGGTTTTCCGCTCCGCTCGTGTTCACCGTTCTGGCGGGCTGCTGTCAACGCACCCGCCGCACGCTGATCTCCCCGCGCCGAGCGCGGGGGGCTAACTCGTTCTCATTCCGGGCCCATCAGGGCGGCTTGTGGCCGCCCGTGTGCGCCCGGAATCGATGAAGTCTTTTCTCGGTCCTGCCGTGGCGTTCCCGTGTCATCCGGGTCCGCCGGTGCTGCCGATTTCTCACGCCGATTCGCGCTGCCGCGCGGCCTGCCGGCGTCCCGTATTCATGACGTCATGCGGTCATTCGCCGCGCCAAGGGGGACCTTTCGCATGCTCGCGCAAGCGATGCCGAGTCGAGGGATCGGGGGAGTGCTCGACACCATCGGCGGCACTCCTCTGATAGAACTCGACAGGATTTTTCCGGACCGTCTGTTCCGCGTCTTCGCCAAGCTCGAGAAGTTCAACCCGGGCGGTAGCATCAAGGACCGGGTGGCGCTCAACATGCTTGTAGGCGGGGTCAGTTCGGGAGAGCTGGTACCCGGCCGGTCCACGGTCGTGGAGTCGAGTTCGGGTAACCTGGCGATCGGACTCGCCCAGGTCTGCCGGTATTTCGGACTGCGGTTCATCTGTGTCGTGGATGCGAAGACGACGGAGCAGAACATCGCTATCATCCGCTCCTACGGGGCGGAGGTCGAGGTGATCAGCGAACCCGATCCGGCGACCGGCGAGTACCTTCCCACTCGTATTCGACGGGTTCGGGAACTGGTGCGGACCGTGCCGGACGCCTACTGGCCCAATCAGTACGGCAATCCACTCAACGCCGCCGCGCACGAGCTGACGATGCGTGAGATCGTCGACGGGCTGGACGGCCGTTTGGACTACCTGTTCTGCGCCACCAGTTCATGTGGCACACTTCGTGGCTGCGCCGACTATGTCAGGAAGTCGGGGCTGGCCACGAAAATCGTCGCGGTCGATGCCCTGGGCAGTGCGATATTCGGTGGGCAGTCGCCAACGACCAGGCTGCTGCCGGGACATGGCGCCGCTCTCCGGCCCGCTCTGTTCGACCCGCAGGCGGCGGACCACGTGGTGCACGTGTCCGACCTCGAATGCGTGAGCATGTGCCGGCGCCTGGTCGACCGCGAGGCCATTCTGGCCGGCGGTTCGTCCGGAGCGGTCATCGCGGCCGTCGAGCGGATGCGCGACGCGATACCGGACGGTTCCCGTATCGCGGTCATCTTCCCGGACAGCGGTGAGCGTTATCTGGAGACCATCTATTCGGATTCCTGGGTCGCCCGGAAATTCGGTGACGTCTCCCATCTGTGGCAAGAGAACCCGGGCCCGGTGCCCGAGACCGTAGGAGCAATTCCGTGCTGATCGCCAGACACGCCGACGTCCACGAGGTGCTCGCCGGACGCGAGGAGGAGATCCTCGCCCTGGTCCAGGAGACGTACGGGGCCCACGAGGACGGCCGTACGGCCGTCCCGCACTCGACGTTCCTCCGCTTCCCCGGGGACGACCGCAACCGCATCATCGGGCTTCCCGCGTTCGCCGACGGCGATCACCCGGTCGCCGGCATGAAGTGGATCGCCTCCTTCCCCGGGAACCTCGACGCCGGGCTGCCGCGTGCCAGCGCCGCCATCGTCCTGAACTCCCTGGAGAACGGTTTCCCCGTGGCCCTCCTGGAGGGCTCGCAGATCTCCGCCAAGCGCACGGCCGCCAGCGCCGCCCTCGCGGCCCGGCTGCTGACCGAGGGCGACGAGCCCACCGGCGTCACCCTCGTGGGTGGCGGCGTCATCAACACCGAGGTGCTCCGCTTCCTCCTGGTGGCCCTCCCGTCGCTGCGCGAGGTCACGGTCTTCGACCTCGACGCCGAGCGCGCCGGGGCCTTCGCCGCCCGCTGCCGCGAGCTGGGTCCCGCCCTGACCGTCGACGTCGCCACCGACCGTCCCACCGCGCTCGCCCGGCACCGCCTGGTCGCCCTGGCCACCACCAGCGGCACCCCCCACCTCGGCTCCGACGAACTGCGGCCCGGCACCGTCGTCCTGCACGTCTCACTCCGCGACCTGCACCCCGAGGTGATCCTCGGCGCGCAGAACATCGTCGACGACGCCGACCACGTCTGCCGCGAGCGCACCTCACTGCACCTCGCCGAACAGCAGGTCGGGCACCGGGAGTTCGTCGACGCGAGCATCGGCGCCCTCGTCCGCGGCACCGTTCCCTTCACCCGCGACCCCGAGCGGGTCACCGTCTTCTCGCCGTTCGGCCTGGGCATCCTCGACATGGCGCTGGCCGAGTACGTCCGCGCGCAGGCCGCCGAGCGCGGGCTGGGCGTGCAGGTCGAGGGCTTCCTCGGGCTCGACGTGACGGGCTCCGGCCACGGCGTGACGGGAGCCGGACGGTGAGCGGCGGACCGCACGGCGTCCTCGCCCTCTTCCCCGGTCAGGGCAGCCAGGTCCCCGGCATGGGCCGGGCCTTCGCCACCGCCCGTCCGGAGGCGGCGGCCGTCTTCGACGAGGCGTCCGACGCGCTCGGCATCGACATGCGCGCCCTGTGCTGGGACGCCCCGGCGCCCGAACTCGCCTCCACCGACAACGCCCAGCCGGCCCTGCTGACCGCCTCGGTCGCGGCCTGGCGGGTGCTGGAGGCCGAGGGCGCGACCGCGGCGTCCGCCGCGGGCCACAGCGTCGGCGCCGTGGCCGCCCTGGTGGCCACCGGGCGGCTGGAGTTCACCGACGCCGTACGCCTGGTCCGGCTGCGCGGCGAGCTCATGGCCGCCGCGCCCGGCAAGGGCGGCATGTGCGCCGTCCTCGCCACCGGTGACGAGCGCGAAAAGGCCCTCGCGCAGGCCGCCGAGCACGGCCTGGACATCGCCGCCGACAACAGCCCGCGCCAGTTCGTCGCCTCCGGCGACCTGCCCGCGATCGGGGAGTTCGCGGCGGCCGTCGGCGCCCGCGCCAAGCCGCTGGACGTCTCGCACGCCTTCCACAGCCGGCTCATGGCACCCGCCGCCGCCGACTGGGAGGCGGCCGTCGCCGAGGTCCGGCTGCGCCCCGCCACCGCCCCCGTCGGGCTCATCACCACCGGCGCGTTCGGCACCGACGACGCCGCGGTGCGTCGGGATCTCGCGGACGCGCTGTGCGCGCCCGTCCGCTGGCGGGAGCTGATGGACGCGACGGCCGGCCGGCCGGAGCCCGCCGCGCCGCTGGTGGCCGTGGGTCCCGCCAAGGCCCTCGTCGGCCTGGCCAAGCACTTCGCCGCCAAACCGCAGGTGTCCCTGGTGGACACGCCGACCTCCCTCACCGCGCTGCTGCGCCGCCTGGGGGCCTGACAACAGTGAGTACAGCCATGCAGTTCGAACCGTCCACCGTGGCCCTGGTCACCGGCGCCTCCCGGGGCATCGGCCGGGCCTGCGCCCTGGCTCTGGCCGAGGCCGGCTGCGACGTGGTCGTGCACTACGTCTCCCGCACCGAGGCCGCCGAGGAAGTGGCCGCGCAGATCCGGGAGATGGGCCGCCGGGCGCTGGTGGTCCGCGCCGACGTCGGCGTCGAGGCCGAGGTCAAGGCGATGTTCAAGACCATCCGCGCCGAGTGGAAGCGGCTCGACGTCGTCGTCGCCAACGGTGGCATCACGGCCGACGGCTTCCTCGCCACCATGAGCCTCGACAAGTGGCAGCGGGTCATCGACACCAACCTCACCGGCGCTTTCCTCACCTGCCGCGAGTCGGTCAAGATGATGCACCGCACCGGCGGTTCGATCGTCCTGATGGGCTCCACCAGCGGCGTCACCGGCCAGCCCGGCCAGGCCAACTACAGCGCCAGCAAAGGCGGCCTGATCAGCCTCGGCAAGGGACTCGCCCGCGAGGTCGCCGAGCGCGGCATCCGCGTCAACATCGTCGCCCCTGGCTTCACGGACACCGACATGGTGCGCGACATGCCCCCCGCGGTGCGCGAGCGGCTGATCGGCACGGTGCCCATGAAGCGTGCCGGCACCCCCGAGGAGGTGGCCTCGGCGGTCACCTTCCTGGCCTCGCCGGCCGCGAGCTACATCACGGGGAAGGTCCTCGTCGTCGACGGCGGGCTCGTCCCGTAATCCCGAGGCCCGTAACCCCGAGGCCCGTGGCCCTGGGGCCCGTAGCCCCGAGGCCCGTCACCTCCAAGGCCCGCAAGCCACCCACCACAGACAGGAGTACCGCCATGACCGCCACCTACGAGGAACTGCTGGCCACCGCCGAGGCGCGCACCGCCCTCAACAACCACGTCAAGACCCAGCTCGTGGAGAGCCTGGGCCTGGAGATCCGCCCCGAGCTGATTGGCGACGACCAGCCCCTGTTCGGCCGCGGCCTGGAGCTGGACTCGCTCGACACGCTGGAGATCGTCGTCATGGTCGAGGAGCAGCTCGACGTCACGATCAGCGACGACGACCGCTCCGCGTTCGGCTCGATCAACCGCCTCATCGACTTCGTCGTCGCCGACCGCGGCGAGATCCCCCAGGTGGAGGCGGCGTGACCACCTCGGCCCCCACCAGCCCCCTCAGCTTCGACGCCAACGCGATCCGCGCGCTGCTGCCGCACCGCTGGCCGATGTTGCTCGTCGACCGCGCCTACGACGTCATCCCGGGCAAGTCCGGCTACGGCATCAAGAACGTCACCATCTCGGAGCCGTACTTCGCCGGCCACTACCCGGACCAGTCGATCATGCCGGGTGTCCTCATCGTCGAAGCCATGGCCCAGCTGACGGCCGTCGTCTACGCCTCCGCGTGGCTCGCGGAAAGCCAGGAGAGCGGCGAGGCCGAGGTCGCGGCCCGGGTCGGCTACCTCGGGGCGATCCGGCAGATGAAGTTCAGCCGGCTCGTCGTCCCCGGCGACCGGCTCACCATGAAGGTCGAACTCGGCCGCCCCTTCGACCGGCTGACGCCCGTCACCGTCCAGGCCAGCGTCGACGGCGAGCTGGCCGCCAAGGGCTCGCTGACCGTCAGCGAGCGCACCGCGGGGGACCCGAGTGGACTCCAGTGAGCTGCTGATCCGGCCCTACGAGGAGTCGGACGCGGCGGCGGTCGCCGAGCTCTACAACCGGTACGCCGACGTCCCCAACCCGGTGGACCGGAAGCTCGACGCGGAGCTCGTCCGCGGCGAGCTGGCCGAGCGCGGCACGCGGCTGTTCCTCGTGGTCGAGGCGGACGGCGAGATCCACGGCACCATCGGCTTCTTCCAGGGCCACGTCCGGCGGGCGTACGCCCCGGGCGAGGTGTTCGGGGACATGTTCTTCCTGAGCCCCGCCCTCCGCGGCGGCTCGGTCGCCGGCCGGATCTTCTCGCAGGCCATCCGCACCCTGCGGCTGTCCGGCGTGGAGGTCATCCGGCTCACCGCCAACCCCGGCAACAAGCTGGCCTTCCCGCTCTACCGGCAGGTCGGCTGCAGCGTCACCGGACCGGTGGAGGCCACTGAGGACGGCAACATCGAGCTGGTCAGCTACATGCCGCGGGTCATGGCCCGGCTGCGCCGCGACTACGCCCACCTCATCCCGCAGTCGCTGCAACTGAACGCCAGCTGGCGGTACATGGTCGGCGGCGGGGACCGCTCCCTCGGCAACGACGTCGAGGAGCTGGACGGGCGGCCCGTCCTGCGCACGCAGCTCGCGATCGAGGGGACGGTGTTCACCGTCCTGCTGGATCCCGAGGACGGTGAGGTGCTGCACGTCGGCACGGACGCGGAGGAGGCGCCCGCCCTGGCGCCGAAGCCCGCGGCCGCGCCGCCGGCCGTCAGCACCGTCGAGGCGGACGGCCTCCGCCTCGAACTGCACCACGGGGACGGCCGGATCGAGCTGCACGGAGCGGACCACCTCGGCCCGCTGCTGCGCGAGACCTGGCCGGTCTTCGGCCCGCCCTACGTCACGGGCTTCCGCCGCGCCCTGCGGCGGGAGGACGACCTGGCGGTCACCCCGCTCGACACCGGCTGGCTGGTCGCCGAGCGGCACCCCGAGGGCGTGCTGTACCGGGAGACCACGCTCGTCGGCGGCGTCCTGGAGAATCGTTTCCGCTGGGAGGGCGGCGAGCCGCCCGCCGGCACGCTGCGTTCGATCGTCGAGGGCGGTCTGCGCAAGGGGCTGCTGCTGACGGAGGACGGCCACGTGCCGGCCGGCCGCGGCCTGCACCCCGTCGACGCCACCGAGTTCGCCACCGCCGGTGCCGAACTCGCCCCGGACGCCCGGATCGGCTGGTGGGACGAGCGGTCCGCCACCGGCCTCGACGTCCGGCGGGGCGACGCCCGGGCCCGGCTCGTCACCGACGCGCTGCTGCTCCTGGACTTCGCCCCCGGGCACGGCCACGCGGTCGCCGTACGGACGGAGTGGCCGGGCGGCGCGCCCTTGACCGTCGACGGCCTGGAGGCGCTCGCGCCGCGCGCCCCGGAGACCGTCCCGGCCCCCGCCCCCATGGGGGGCCGGGCGGAGTGGACGGCCGGCCTGGTGGCCCGCCGTCCCGTCCACCGGGCCGCCGTCGGTGAGGACACGCTGCTGGTCAGCGCGGAGGCCGGCGGCGTCGCCGCCTGGCGCTCGGCGGGCCGGTCCGTACTGGCCACGCCGTTCCCCAAGGAACGCGTCTTCGGCAGCAACCCGCACTGGCGGGCCGGCCTCTGGGTCACCCGCCAGGGACCGCGCGAGGACGCCGACCGCGGCCTCGGCTGGGGCGCCGAAGAGGCCGAGTGGCGTTTCGACGAACCGGCGGGACGGCTGTGCGCGGCCGGCCTCGACTGGTCCGTCGAGGCCCCCGCCGCGGGCCCGGCCGACCGGCTGGACGTCGGCCTCCGGGCCGGACCGCGGGAGGACGAGAGCGAGGCCGTCGTCTGGCTGACCCCGGCCGCGCCCAAGCGGCCCGAGGTCCTGCTGCCCGGCCGGCCCGGCGACCTCTGGCTGGTCCGGAAACCCGGCGCCTGGCAGCGCTGGACCGACCGGCTCGCCCTCCGGCTCGCCGACGGCCGCTGGCTGGCCGTCACCCCGCGGGACGGGCACGGCACCGAGATCCTCCACCGCAACACCAAGGCGGGACCGCTGCTCGGCCTGGTCGCCCGGCAGCCGCGCGGCACGGCCCTCGCGGCCGGCTGGTCGCTCGCCGTCCTGCCCGACCTCGACGCCGCCGACGCGCTGCTCCGCACCGCCGCCGGCCGCTGAGACCGCCGCCCCGGGCCGAACCCCCGGGCCCGGGGCGGCCCCCGGCTTCGCACCACACCGACTTCGCACCACCCACCGAACCGACACCCGCACACCCAAGGAGACGACATGACCAGCGCCACCCCGGAGACCGTCGCCGAGCAGTACGCGCACCTGCGCACCACCGTCGGCGTCTACACCCCGGGCACCCCGGGCGCCGGCCTGGTGGCCCTCGGCGGCCTGGAGCGCGGCGAGGTCCTCTCCCGCGCCCTGGCCCGCGACAGCGAGTACGTCGAGCCGGACACCGCCCGCGAGAGCCTGATCCTCGACGAGGACGCCTCCGTCTGGGACGCCGTCACCCACATCGAGCTGGACGACACCAGCTGGCTGCTCGCCCACTCCCGCGACGGCCTGGCCGGCCTGCTGGAGAAGACCGTCGCCGACGCCGGCGTCCAGGACGTCGAGATCACCGACGCCGCCGCCGACCACGTCGCCATCGCCTTCGAGGGCCCCAAGTCCTGGCGGATCGCCGCCGACCTGCTGGACTTCGAGATCTCCAGCCTCGTGCTGCACGGCGCCACCACCGTCACCCTGCCCGGTGACGCCGGCGCTGAGGGCGTGCTCGCCCGCATCGGCACCACCGGCGAGTACGGCTACCTCCTGATCGCCCCGGCCGGCTCCGGCGCCGCCGAGTGGGTCGGCGCCCGCGCCGCCGAGCTGGACGGCGGCCCGGCCGGAGCCGAGGCCCTGCTGCGCGCCCGCACCGAGGTCCGCCACCCGCAGATCCCCGCCCAGTCCGAGGGCCTGACGGTCCGCGAGGCCGGCCTGGAGTGGCTGGTCAGCTGGGGCCGCGAGGACGAGTTCCGCGGTGGCGAGGCCCTGGCCGCCGCCGAGGAGGCCGGCCGCGGCTTGATCACCGTCCTCGCCGAGGCCGGCCAGGCGCCCGCCGCGGGCAGCCCGGTCGAGGCCGGCGGCCGCGCCGTGGGTACCGTCCACCTGGTCGCCCCGCTCGCCGGCACCGACCAGGAGATCGCCCTGGCGCTGCTCGACAAGCCCTTCGACGTCCCCGGCCTGGAGCTCACCGGCCGCACCGCCGACGGCGCCGCCGTCACGCTGCGCACCGCCGCCTCCCCCGTCGTCATCCCGCAGTCCTGGAACGAGCGGCTCGGAGCCTGACCATGCGCATCGTCATCACCGGCCTGGGCATGATCTCGGCCGTCGGCTCCACCGCCGACGAGTGCTGGACCGCCATCCGGGCCGCCCGCAGCGGCATCGGCACGGTCACCGAGGTCGACACCACGGGCCTGATCACCACCCAGGGCGGGCAGTCCCCGGTCAAGGACGTCCCCGGCGTCGACCGCTGCCTGACCCTGGCCGTCACCGCCGCCACCGAGGCCGTCGAGCACGGCCGCCTCGCCGAGGCCGGCTACGACCCCGAGCGGGTCGGCGTCGTCATCGGCAGCAGCCTCGGCACCAGCCGCAGCGTCGGCACGTTCCACCAGCAGTGGATCCGCGAAGGCCTGCGCAAGGCCGACGTCCGGCTGCTCAAGGGCTACGCCCTGCACAGCGTCGCCGACGCCGTCGCCGAGAAGCTGAGCCTGTCCGGCCCCCGCTCGCTGCTCTCCAACGCCTGCGCCGCCGGCGCCGTGGCCATCGGCTACGCGCTGGAGCTCATGTGGAGCGGCGAGGCCGACGCCGTGCTCGTGGGCGGCGTCGACCCGCTGGCCGAGCTGTCCTTCAACGGCTTCAACTCGCTGGGCGCGCTGGACTCCGGCGGCTGCTCCCCGTACACCCGCTCCGAGGGCCTCAACCTCGGCGAGGGCGCGGGCTTCCTGTTGCTGGAGAAGGCGGACGCCGCCGCGGCCCGCGGCATGACCGCCATCGCCGAGGTGGCCGGCTACGGCCTCTCCGCCGACGCCTACCACCAGACCGCGCCGGACCCCGGCGGCGAGGGCGCTCAGCGCGCCATGGCCGCCGCCCTGCACAGCGCCGGGCACACCGTCGAGGACGTCGACTACATCAACGGCCACGGCACCGGCACCCCGACCAACGACAAGGTCGAGCCCAAGGCGATCAAGACGCTCTTCAAGACGCCGCCGCCGGTCAGCTCCACCAAGTCGATGATCGGCCACACCCTGGGCGCGGCCGGCGCGGTCGAGGCCGTGGTCTGCGCCCTGGCTGTACGCGACGGCGTGCTGCCGCCCACCGCCAACACCGGCGGCGCCGAGGCGCCCAGCGGCCTCGACATCGTCCCGGAGGCCGCGCGGGAGCAGGACGTCGACGTCGTCGTCTCCAACTCCTTCGCCTTCGGCGGCAACAACGCCGCCCTGGTGATCCGGCACCCCGAGCGCGTCACCACCGAGCCGCCCGCCGCCGCCGCGGCCGCCGCGGGACGGGACGTCGTCATCACCGGCATCGCGGGCATCGCGGGCACGGCCACCGGCAACGACGAGCTGTTCGCGGCGCTCGCCGAGGGCACCCCCGTCTACCAGGGCGAGGTCGACGTCGACGGCTACGGCACCCGCCGGGCCGGCACGGTCGACTTCAAGGCCATCGCCGCCGGCATCAACCCGGCCGTGCTCCGCCGGATGGACCCCACCAGCCGGCTGGCCGCGGCCGTCGTCGCCGAGCTGCACCGGGCGTACGGCAAGCCCAGCCGCCAGGAGGCCGCCCAGACCGGGCTGATCTTCGCCACCGGCCTGGCCCCGATCACCCCGGTCCAGGAGTTCGACAGCGGTGTCGTGCTCGCCGGCGGTCCCGCCGGCGCCAACCCGAAGTTCTTCCCGAACACCGTGGTGAACGCCGCCGCCGGGCACGTCGCCATCCTGCACCGGTTCAAGGGCATCACCGCCACCGTCTGCAGCGGCGGCACCAGCGCCCTGAGCGCCCTGCACTACGCCTACCGGCTGATCGCCCGCGGCGCCGCCGAGCGCATCGTCGTGGTCGTCGCGGACGAGTGCCCCGACGCCCTGGTCGCCGGACACGTCAAGGTCCCCGGCTTCCTGGGCAGTTCGGACGTCCGTCCGTTCGCGGGCGGCGGCACGGTGCTGTCCGCCGGCGCGGTCGCCATCGCCCTGGAGTCCACCGACGCCGCCAAGGCGTCCGGCCGCCCGGTCCTGGGCCGGATCGCCGGCTTCGGGCTCACCGGCGACGACAGCGGCATCGCCGGCCTCCGTCCGGACGGCGCCGCCTGGGCCCGCTCGATGACCGAGGCGGTCCGCGCCGCGGGCCTCACCCCCGAGGACATCGGCCTGGTCGCCTCGGCGGCCATGGGCCGCGAGGCCGTCGACGACGCCGAGATCGCCGCGCTCCGCGCCGGCGGCCTGGCGGAACGTCCCGTCACCGCGACCAAGTCGGTGTTCGGCGAGACCTACGGCTCCGCCCCGGGCCTGGCCCTCGCCGCCGCGCTGCGCGCGATGGCCGACGGGGTGCTACCGGGCACGGCGGGCGTCCCGGACGCGCCGGGCGGCCTGCCCGGCCTGGTCACACGCGGCGGGCGGCAGGGCAGTGTCGACCACGCCCTGATCTCCAGCTTCGCCTACGGCGGCAGCTACGTGTCGCTGGTCGTCTCGAAGGGGGACACCCGATGACCGCCACCGTGACGGCCCCGGCGGCCGGCGTCCGGACGGACGACGTCCTCACCGCCACCGGCCTCGTCAAGAAGTTCGGCGACCGCGCCGTGGTGGACGGGGTGTCGCTCCACGTCGGCAAGGGCGAGATCCTCGGCTTCCTCGGCCCCAACGGCGCCGGCAAGTCGACGACCATCGCCATGCTGACCGGCGCCCTCAAGCCCGACGCCGGCACCGTCCTGGTGGACGGCGCCGACTTCGAGGCCGGCCCGATGCGGGCCAAGGCCCTCATCGGCGTCGTCCCGCAGGAGATCGCGCTCTACCCGACGCTCAGCGCGCGGCAGAACCTGACCTTCTTCGCGGGCGCCTACAAGCTCTCCCGCGCCGAGCGCCGCGAGCGGATCGACTGGGCGCTCGACGTGGTCGGGCTCACCGACCGCGCCGGCGACAAGGTCGCGTCCTACTCCGGCGGCATGCAGCGCCGCGTGAACATCGCGGCCGCCCTGCTGCACATGCCTCGGCTGCTCTTCCTGGACGAGCCCACCGTGGGCGTCGACGCGCAGAGCCGCAACCAGATCTTCGAGACGGTGCTGCGGCTGCGCGCCGAGTTCGGCATGTCGGTGGTCTACACGAGCCACTACATGCCCGAGGTCGAGCAGCTCTGCGACCGCATCGTCATCGTCGACCACGGCACGGTCCTCGCCGAGGGCACCCAGGAGGAGCTGCTCCGCCCGCTCGGCGCCGGCCTGCTCGAATGGGCGCCCACCCGCGAGGAACTGGACCGCCTCCAGGGCGGCATGGTCTGGCTGGAGAAGCGGTTCGCGGACCACGGGCAGATCACCGTGGCCGCGGCCGGGGACGGCACGCCCGTCCTCCGGATCCGGGTCAAGGACATGCCGGCCACCCTGCGCGAGGTCTCCGACATCGCGGCCGGGACCGGCCTGGGCCTGGGCGGCATCCGGCTCGGCCGACCCGACCTCGAATCCCTCTTCCTCGACCTGACCGGCCGCCAGATCAGGGACGGTGCCTGATGTTTGCAATGATCCGAAAGGAGCTGCTGGTCCTGCTCCGGGACCGCGCCTCCCTGATCACCCTGTTCGTCTCGCCGATGCTCTTCATCACCGTGATGAGCCTCGCCCTGTCGAACTCCTTCGACACGCTCGGCTCCGCGCCGAAGATGAACATCTCGATCGTCGACCAGGACGGCGGCACCGCGGCCAAGAACGTCGTCAAGGCGCTCGGCAGCAGTGACGAACTGAAGGTCACCACGGGCCTGTCCGGCGACGCCGCGGACAAGCGGGTGCGCTCCGGCAAGGACTCGTTCGCCGTGGTCATCCCGGCCGGATTCGAGAAGGAGGTGGAGAGCGGCCGCAAGCCGCACTTCTCCTTCGTGGTGGACCCCTCGTCCTCCCGCCAGGCCGTCGACCCGCTCCAGGCCGCCATCCGCAGCGCGGTGCTGACCGTCACCTCCAGCACCCGCACGGCGGTCTCGCTGGAGAAGCAGCGCGCCGCCGAGCACGACCCGGTGCGCAAGGCGCAGCTGAAGAAGCAGATCGACAAGATCGACGAGACGTGGAGCGGGGTGACGTCGACCAGCACCTTCCCCAAGGGCATGTCCGGCGTGAAGTACCCCTCGGTGTACCAGCAGAACGTCCCCGGCTACACCGTGATGTACGTCTTCTTCATCGTCACCGTCATGGCGGGCTCGATCATGGTCGAGCGCCGCGAGGGCACCTTCCGGCGGCTGCTGTCCGCGCCCGTGCCGCGCTGGCAGCTGCTGCTCGGCAAGGTGGTGCCCTACCTGATGGTCGCGGTGGCGCAGGTGGGCGTGCTGATGGCCTTCGGCAAGGTCGTCTTCGGGATGGACCTCGGCGTGCACCCGGTCGCCCTGGTGCCGATCACCGTGGCGCTGGGCTGCTGCGCGGTGGCGCTCGGCCTGCTGCTCGCCTCGTTCGCCAAGAGCGAGTCGCAGGTCAACGGCATGGGCACGATCGTCATCCTGGTGCTGGCCGCACTCGGCGGCTGCATGGTGCCCGGTGTCTTCATGCCGGAATTCATGCGGAACATCGCCGAGTTCACCCCGCACGGCAAGGCGCTCAACGCCTTCCAGGAGGTCATGGTCAAGGGTGCGGACCTCCAGACGGTGCTGCCGGCCAGCGGCTTCCTGTTCGGCCTGGCCGCGCTGTTCTTCGTCCTGGCCGTGCCGCGGTTCCGGTTCGTCAAGTGAACGCCGCCGAGGAGCGGACCGGGACGCTGTACGTCCGCCTCACCGCCGCCCCTCGGCTCCCGCGCGACACCTTCGGCCGCCGCTCCAGCCCGCCAGGGAGGGTGCTGCTCCGGGCGGCGGCCGAGGCGGCGGCCGGACTCCACGGGCCTGAGGGGCCTTCGGGACCCTCAGGGCCGCACGGGCCGCCGGAGCGGCTGCCGGACGGCCGCTGGCACTGGCCGGACTCCGGCTGGCGCGGCTCCGTCTCGCACACCGGGGCCCTGGGCCTGGTGGCCCTCGCCCGGGGCACCTGGGTCGGGGCGGACGTCCAGGAGCACCGCGAACGTCCGGCCGCCCTGCGCTGGCTGGCCCGCGTCCTGGGCCGGCCGCCCGGGTCGGCCGCCACGCTCCGCGAGTGGGCCGAGGTCGAGGCCCTGCTCAAAGCCAGGGGCACGGCGGGCATCCGGCCGGAGCGGCTGGAGCCGCTGCCCGGCTGGCGGCCCGGCTGGCGGGACGCCGGTGACGGCTGGTGGCTGTGGAGCGGCACGCTGGAGGGCACCGGTCCCCTCTACCGCTCGCGCCCCTCACACCCCTCCTACCCCGAGACGTACGTCGCGTTGGCGGCGCGGGCCCCGCTGGACGTTCGCTCGCTGCCGCCGGGCGGGCCGGGGGAGCACCCGCTCTTCCCGGAGGACGTCACCGAGCACCCCGCCCCCGAAAGCCCCACCAGAACGAAAGGAACGCAGCGATGACCGCCGTCAGCCGCGCACGCCGCGCCGACGCCGGCTACAGCCGGCCGATCTCGCCCACCGAACGCGGGTACCTCGCAGGCGCGCTGGTGACGCCCCCGATGGCCATCCAGATCTTCGTCGAGGGCCGGGGCCGCGTCACCGCCGACGAGCTGCGGCGTGCCGTCGACGCGGCGTCGGCCGCCTGCCCCGGCGCCCGCCTCGTCAAGCGGGGCAACCGCTGGGCGGACAGCGGGATCACCCCGCCCGTCATCGAAACGGACGGCACCGCACTCGACCGCCGGACCTTCGACACGGCCGGCAGCGAGGTGTTGCGCCGTCCGTTCAGCCCGGTCAAGGGCCCCAACTGCGAGGTGCTCCTGCTCTCTGGCGAGCCCGCCACGATCGTCTTCCGCGCCTTCCACGCCGTCATGGACGGCAAGGGCGTGATGACCTGGGCGCAGGAGGTCTTCCGCGCCCTGCGCGGCGAGGAGCCGCAGGGCGCGCCCTCGGTGGAGACCGAGACGAGTGTCGTCAAGCGCTTCGGCACCGGCGCCCCCGCGCCGGGCCCGGCCCCCGCGTGCCCCAGCCCCTTCGACCGGCTGCCGGCTGGACCGGACGCCGAGGCCGCCTCCGACGTGCCCTGGCTGTGGCGCCGGAGGACCGTCGAGGGTAACCACAACGCCGTGGTGGCCAGGACCGCCGCCGCGATGTGCGCGCTCCTGCCGGAGGAGGACTGCCGCTTCATGGTGCCGGTCAACATCCGCCGCCACGACCCGTCGATCGCGTCCACGGCCAACCTCAGCCTGCCGCTGTTCGTCGACGTCCCGGCCGGTGCGGACCGGGCGCAGGTCCAGGGGCGCCTGCTGCGGGCCATGTTCGAGCGGCAGGAGCTGTCGTCGATCGGCGCGTTCCCCGTCACCTCGTCCGGGATGGCGCCCACCCTGGGTGCGGCCCGGGCGACCCGGGAGCACCGCGAGACGTACCCCTGCACGCTGGTCGTCTCCGACCTCGGCAAGGTCGACGTGGCCGCGCTCTCCGGCGGCGGCTTCACCGCCGCGACCGCGTACTCGCTGCCCATGCACGTGCCGTACGCCCCGGCCTTCCTCACCGTCTACCAGCCGCCGGGCCGCACCGAGATCGGCCTCTCGTGCCGCAACGAACCCGGCATGGCGGCCAGGGCGGACGCCCTGCTCGACCTGATCGAAGAAGAACTGACCGGTCTGCCGGCCCGGACCGGCTGACGAAGGAGTGACCACCATGGGGGACAACGGGCACCGCCCCGGGGAGCAGTGGGACGCGGTCGTCGTCGGCAGCGGCTTCGGCGGCCTGGTCTGCGCCGGCTACCTGGCGGCCTGCGGGCGCCGGGTGCTCGTGCTGGAGCAGCACGACGTGGCGGGCGGCAACGCCCACGCGTTCCGGCGCCGCCGCGCCTACGAGTTCGACGTCGGCCTGCACTACGTCGGCGACTGCGGGCCCGGCGGCATCCTGCCCGCCATCCTCTCCGGCCTCGGCCTCGCCGGCCGCGTGGCCTTCCGCGCCCTGGACGCGGACGGCTTCGACGAACTCGCCCTGCCCGGCCTCGGCGTCCGCGTCCCCGTCGGCTGGGACCGCTACCGGGACCGGCTGAAGAGCGCCCTGCCCGAGGACGCCGAGGCCATCGACGCGTTCGCCGCGATCTGCGAGGCCATCGGCAAGGAGAAGCACGAGGCGCTCCTCGCCGACATGGACCTCGACGATCCGCGGATGCTCAAGCTGATGCCGCTGACGGGCCGTTGGGGACGCCGTACGCTCCACGACCTGTTCGACCACTGCGGCCTGTCACCGCGGGCCCGTACGGTGCTGGCCGCCCAGTCGGCCAACTACGGCTCGCCGCCCAGCACCACCTCCGTCTTCACCCACGTCTCGGTGCTCGACCACTACCTGCGCGGCGCCTACTATCCGGTGGGCGGCGCCCAGGGGCTGGTGGCGGCGCTCGTCGAGGCGCTGGAGGCGCGCGGCGGCGAACTGCGCACCCGCAGCGGGGTGGAGCGCATCCTGATCGAACGCGGCACCGCGCGCGGCGTCCGGCTCGCGGACGGTACGGAGATCGAGGCGCCCCTGGTCGTCTCGAACGCCGACTACCCGCGCACCATCCTGGAGCTGGCCGGCGCCGAGCACTTCCCGCCCGCCCTGGTCAAGCGCACCCGGAACGCGACCATGCGGCTGCCGGTCGCGGTGCTGTACGCGGGCCTCGACCGCGACTTCTCCGACCGCCCCAACGCCAACCTGTGGTGGCACAACGGTTGGGACGTCGAGGCCGCCTACCGCGAGGTCGCCGAGGGCTGCCCGTCCGGCGAACTCCCCTTCGCCTTCCTGTCCTTCGCCTCCCTGAAGGACCCCGAGTCGCCCCACGTCTGCCCGCCCGGGCACACCAACCTCCAGGTCATGGCGCCCCTGGCGCTGCGCTACGGTGGTCCGGAGCAGGGCGGCTACCGGCGCGACCCCGCCTACGCGGCGGAGAAGGAACGCGTCACCGAGCTGCTGCTCACCGCCGCCGAACGGGCGCTCGGCCCGATCCGCGACAGCGCCGTCCACCTGGAGACGGCCACCGCGCTGACCCACCAGCGGTACATCTCCTCGACCGGCGGCACCCCGTACGGGCTCGCCACCTGGGGGCCGTTCGGCATGCGGCCGGAGGCCCGGACCAGCGTCAAGGGCCTGTACGTGGTCGGCCAGAGCAGCCGCTACGGCAGCGGCATCGCGGGCGTGGCGATCAGCGGCATCCTGTGCGCGGCCCGGGTGACCGGCCGCCGGCTGCTCGCCGAGACCCACGCGGGCGCGGTGCTCACCGACCCCGCCCTGCTGCCCGAGCGGCCCGCCGACTGGGACCCGATGGCGGTGTCCCGCGGCGCCGCCCGCCGGGACCGCTCCGTCGCCCGCGCGGGACGGGCGGCCCGTGGCCCCGCCGACTCCCGTACCTCCATCGACTCCCGCGCTTCCACCAACTCCCGTACTTCCGCCGACTCCCAGACCAACCGCCCGGCCACCGTGGGGGACCAGCCGACATGAGCAACACACCCGTCTACGAACTCCTGGCCCGGGCGGCCGGGGAGCACCCCGACCGCCCGGCCGTCCGCGACGCCGCCGGCCGCTGGAGCTACGCCCAGCTCGCCGCGCACAGCCGCCGCACCGCCGCCTGGCTCGCCGGGCGCGGCGTGGGCCACGGCGACCGCGTCATGGTGCGCCTGGCGAGCGGCCGCGAGTACCTGGCGCTGCTGTACGGCACGGTGGCGCTGGGCGCCGTCCTCGTCCCGGTCAACCCCGCGATGAAGGACTTCCAGCTCCGCGGCGTCATCGAGGACTCCGAGCCCGAACTGATCGTCACCGACCCCGCCCACGCCGAGGCGGTCCGGGCCCTCACCTCCCGGCCCGTGCTCGGCCTCGACGAGGCGTGGGCGGAGATCGCCGGCCAGGAGCCGGCCCCCGTCACCACCACGGCCATCTCCCGTGACGTGGCGCTCCTGATGTACACCTCCGGCACCACCTCCCGCCCGAAGGCCGTCGTCTCCGAGCACGCCCAGGTGACGGCCGCGACCCGGGCCGTCGCCGCCCGGCTGCGCTACCGCGCCGACGACGTGGTGTACTGCCGGCTGCCGCTCTCCTTCGACTACGGTCTCTACCAGGTCTTCCTCGCCGCCCTTGCCGGTGCCGAACTCGTCGTGCCGGGCGAGGTCCCGGACGTGATGCTGCTGCGCGGCGTCCGCGAGACCGGGGCGACCGTCGTCCCCCTCGTCCCGTCCCTGGCCGAGATGCTCGTCCGGCTGGCCGAGCGCGACCCGGAGCCCACGGCCGTCCGGCTGTTCACCAACACCGGCGCCGCCCTGCCGCCGCCCTCGGTGGCGGCGCTCCGCGCGGCCTTCCCGGGCGCCGCGGTGTCGCTGATGTACGGGATCACCGAGTGCAAGCGCGTCTCCGTCCTGGAGCCCGACGAGGACCTGGCCCGCCCCGGCTCGGTCGGCCGCCCGCTGCCGGACACCCAGGTGCTGGTGGTGGACGACGGGGGACGGCCGCTGCCGCCCGGCGAGACCGGCGAGTTCGTCGTCCGGGGACCGCACGTGATGTCCGGCTACTGGCGGGCCCCCGAGCAGACGGCCCAGCGCTTCCGGCGCTGCGCACGGACCGGCGAGGTCCGGCTGTTCACCGGCGACTACGGCCGGCAGGACGCCGACGGCCACCTCTACTTCTCCGGCCGGCGCGACGACATCTTCAAGCGCCTCGGCATGCGGGTGAGCACCCTGGAGATCGAGGCCGCCGCGCTGGACGTCCCGGGCGTGCGGGAGGCCGTGGCCCTCGCGCCCGACGGCACCCGGGACCTCACCCTCTTCGTCGTCGGAGAGCCGGAACCGGCTTTCGTGCGACGTGAGTTGCGCACTCGCCTGGAGGCCGCCAAGGTCCCGGCCGCGGTGCTGGCCGTGCCCGCCATCCCGCTCACGGGGAACGGCAAGCCGGACCGGAAGGCCCTCGCCGCGAGCCTCGCCTGACCGGCCGCGGACAACACAGCAAGCAGACACGACAGGAGCCGTACATGAGCACCCAGTGGGACGACCGTTTCGAGCAGGTCCTCCGCCGCAACCTTCCCGACCTCCCGGCCGGGGACGCCCTCCTGCCCGAGGCCAACCTGATGGACCTCGGCCTGGACTCCATGGGCATGATCAGCCTGCTGATGGACCTGGAGACCGAGTACGGGGTCCGCATCCCGGAGTCCGAGCTGACCTTCGAGGCGTTCGCCTCGGTCGCCGGCCTGTGGGCCGTCGTCGGCGCCGTCACCTCGGCCGCGTAGGGGAGCCCGCATGACGACGACCACCCCGCCGCGCGCGGGCGAGCGGCACCTCGCCCGGATGGCCCGCGGCGCCGAGGGCATCAAGCCCTCGGAGATCCCTACCCTCTTCGCCGTGCGCGGCCGCGCCGACGTGGTGTCGCTCGCCGGCGGCATGCCCAACCTGGAGGGACTTCCGCAGCGGGCCATCGCCGACGAGACCGCCGGCCTGGTCTCCCTCGGCGGCAAGGTCGTGCTCCAGTACGGCTCCGCCCAGGGCCTGCCCAAGCTGCGCGAGCAGATCTGCGAGGTGATGGCCCTGGAGGGCATCACCGCCGACCCGGACGACGTCGTCGTCACCGTCGGCTCGCAGATGGCCCTGGACATGGTCACCCGCATCTTCTGCGACCCGGGCGACCTCGTCCTCACCGAGGCCCCCAGCTACATCGGCGCCCTCGGTGTCTTCGCCTCGTACCGGGCGGACGTCGTCCAGGTGCCGGTCGACGACCGGGGGCTGGTCCCGGACGAACTGCGCGCGGCGCTCCAAGCGGCCGAACGCGCCGGGCGGCGGCCCAAGTTCCTCTACACCGTGCCGAACTTCCACAACCCCGCGGGCGTCACCCTCGCCGTCGAGCGCCGCGCCGAGGTGCTGGCGATCTGCGCGGAGCACGACGTCCTCGTCGTCGAGGACAACCCGTACGGCATGCTCGCGCTCGACGGACGGACGTTCCCGGCGCTCCGCTCGCTCGACGCCGAGAACGTCGTCTACCTGGGCTCGTTCTCCAAGACCATCGCCCCCGGCCTGCGCATCGGCTGGGTCACCGCCCCGGCCGCCGTCCGGGAGAAGCTGGTGCAGGCCGCGGAGTCCACGACCCTCTGCCCGCCCGCCTTCACCCAGGCCGTGCTCTCCCGCTACCTGGCCCGGCACGACTGGCGGGCGCAGATCGAGACCTACCGGGACAGCTACCGCGTCCGCCGCGACGCCATGCTCGACGCGCTCGCCGAGCACCTGCCGGAGGGCAGCCGCTGGACCCGGCCCGAAGGCGGCTTCTTCGTCTGGGTCACCGTCCCGGACGGCGTCGACACGGACGCGCTGATGCCCTACGCCGAGCGGCACAAGGTCGCGTACGTCCCCGGCAGCGCCTTCTACGCGGAGGGGAGCGGACGCGGCCGGAGCGAACTGCGGCTCTCCTTCAGCTACCCCACACCGGAACGCATCGCGGAAGGGGTCCGTCGACTGGGCCTCGCGATCACCGAGTACCGGACCCGGTAAACAGCCGGTCCCTCGGCCGAACGACCATTTCACAACCCCAGGATTGGGTGAACAACCACCATGTGCGGAATTGCAGGCTGGCTCTCCTACGGCCGTGACCTCGAGCGCGAGCGCCCCACCGTCGAGGCGATGACCGCCACCATGGCGCTGCGCGGCCCCGACGCGTACGGCGTCTGGACGGACCGCCACATCGCGCTCGGCCACCGGCGCCTGTCCATCATCGACCTGGAGGGCGGCAAGCAGCCCATGGTCGAGGAGACGCCCGCCGGCACCGTCGCCCTCACCTACAGCGGCGAGGCGTACAACTTCACCGAGCTGCGCGACGAACTGGCGCGCCGCGGCCACCGGTTCCGTACCACCAGCGACACCGAGGTCGTGCTCCACGCCTACCTGGAGTGGGGCGAGAAGGTCGCCGAGCACCTGAACGGCATGTACGCCTTCGCGGTCTGGGACGGCCGGACCGAGAAGCTGGTCCTCGTCCGCGACCGCCTCGGCATCAAGCCGTTCTACTACTACCCGACCGCCGACGGCGTGCTGTTCGGCTCCGAGCCCAAGGCGATCCTCGCCAACCCGCTGGCCGAGCGTGTCGTCGACGTCGCGGGCCTGCGCGAGCTGCTCACCTTCACCAAGGACCCGGGCCAGGCCGTCTGGGCCGGCATGTCCGAGGTCAAGCCGGGCACGATCGTGACCGTCGACCGCAACGGGCACCGGGAGCACACCTACTGGCGCCTCGAGGCCAACCGCCACACCGACGACACGGACAAGACCGTCGCCCGCGTCGGCGAGCTGCTCGAGGACGCCGTCGCCCGCCAGCTGGTGGCCGACGTCCCGCGCTGCGTCCTGCTCTCCGGCGGCCTGGACTCCAGCAGCATCACCGCCCTCGCGGCCGGGCACCTGAGCGCCAAGGGCGAGCGACTGCGCAGCTTCGCCGTGGACTTCACCAGCCACGACGAGAGCTTCACCCCCGACCAGCTGCGCGTCGCCCGGGACACCCCCTTCGCCCACGACGTGGCCGGACACGTGAACTCCGACCACACCGACATCCTCATCGACCACCGCCAGCTCGCCGACCCGGAGCTGCGCCGCGCCGTCGTCGCCGCCCGCGACCTGCCGGCCGGCATGGGCGACATCGACATGTCCCTGCTGCTCCTCTTCCGCGCTGTGCGCGAGCGCTCCACGGTCGCCCTCTCGGGCGAGTCCGCGGACGAACTGTTCGGCGGCTACCGCTGGTTCCACGACCCGGCGGCCCAGCAGGCGGACTTCTTCCCCTGGCTGATCAACCTCGGCGAGAACGGCGACTACAGCCCCCTCGGCGTCGTCCGCCCCGAGGTCCTCGGCGCCCTCGACCTGGGCGGCCACCTGCACGAGAGCTTCGCGCGGGTCAGCGCGGAGGTCGGCACCGTCGAGGGCGAGAGCGACTTCGAGTACCGGATGCGCCGCAGCTCGTACGTCCACCTCACCCGCTTCGTCCGCACCATGCTCGACCGCAAGGACCGCATGAGCATGGCGGCCGGCCTGGAGGTCCGGGTGCCGTTCTGCGACCACCGCCTGGTCGAGTACGTCTACAACACCCCCTGGTCGATGAAGACGTTCGACGGCCGCGAGAAGAGCCTGCTGCGCGCCGCCACCCGCGACCGCCTGCCCCGGTCGGTGGTCGAGCGGGCGAAGAACTTCTACCCCTCCACCCAGGACCCGGACTACGTCAAGGCCCTCCAGACCCAGGCCCGCGACCTGCTCTCCGACTCCGACCACCCGGCCTTCCAGCTCGTCAACGAGGGCTGGCTGCGCCAGGTTCTGGCGATCGACGCCACGGAGATGCCGCTGGGCGCCCGCAACGGCATCGAGCGCGCGCTGGACGTGGCGGTCTGGTTCGACCTGTACAACCCGGAACTGCGCCTCGCCTGACAGGGCATGGGGCGCGCCGATCCGATGGCGCGCCCCTCCTTCCCCTCGCCCGACACAACCGGACCCGCCCATTCCGCCCGACGATAGGATCAGGCGCGTGACCAAGCTCGACAAAACCAAGCTCCGCATCGGCGACGACGAGCGCGAGGAAGCCCTCGATGCTTTGACCACGCACAGCCGCCAGGGCCGGCTGACCATCGACGAATACGGCGAGCGCGCCGAGGCCCTCAACGAGGCCCGCACCCAGGCCGACATCCTGGCCCTCTTCAAGGACCTCCCCGAACCCCGCCCCACCCTCGCCGCCACCACCCCGGCCACCCCCCTCCCCCCGGCCCCCGCCCAGCCGACCACCCCGGAGCCCCACCGAGGCCCCTTGGGCCTCCCGACCCGCACTGACCGCCGCCCCCGCCCCACCGACCGCTTCGCCGGCACCCTCCTCGGCGTACCCGTCGGCGCCGCCGCGGCCGCAGGCGTCAGCTTCGCCACGGGCAACTGGCTCTTCATGTTCCTCGCCCCACCCATCGCTTTCGCGGCCGACCGGCTGTCACGGCGGGGGCGGAGGGGCTGAGGGGGCGGGTGTGCAATGGGGTCCCTGGACTCCCCGTGCGGGAGGTGTCGGTCGCCACGCACGGGGAGGCCTCGGATGGTCGGCCGTCGGGAGATCAGCCGGCCGCCCGGTGGCGCGGAAACGGTTCTCTCGTCTCGCTACCTCGTGTAACGCGATGGCTCCCGCCGGGGTGGCCCGCAGGGCGGCGAGCCTGACGTGGTGGCAGGGGCTGGTGAGGCGTCGCGGAGTCGGCGCAGGGACAGTAGGAGGCGGGTGAACGGCCGGGCGGTGCGGCGCGGCGGTCGCCCTGACTCCGGCGCGGCGAGGGCGAGGGATGGTCCGAGGGACGGTTCAAGGGGTGGTTCAGCGTCGGGGAACCGTGCTTCCGTGGCGGGCTCCGGCCGTTCGCGCCAAGCGGTGAACGGATCGCGGGACGGACGCGGAGAGCCGGAATCGCTCCGCGCGTCCGCGTCCGTGCCCACGTCGGCGCGGGAAGCGGAACGGGAACCCCCCACCCGCCCCGCGTCTCCGGAACTGCCGGACGCGGAAGGGGAGTCGGCGGAAAGTGGTCGGAACTGATCGCGGTACGCCTGGGCGCGCAAATAAGCGCTCACGGCCCGCGCGGGGTCGAGCGGCATGACGTCTCTGCTCTCTTGCTCTCTTGCCGGTGGTCGAGGGACGCGACGGCGCCGCCGCACGGCGGGGCGGCGCGGGTCACCTCAGCAGCGCAGGACGGCGTTCCGCGCGAGTCGTGCCGGGAGAGAGGAAGCGGAGTCGAGCGGGGCGGCGGGACGGTCCGGGACGACGAAGGACTGTGGGGCGAGGGCGTCCAGCCCGGTGCGCTGCCGACGCTGTACGCCGGCCTGCGTGTCCTCCGGGGTGACGGCGTCCACCGTACGGTCGTCGGAGGCGCTGAACTCCGTTGAGGCGGACCGCTCTTCCCGCCCCCGATCGCCCACCGCGAGGGCGGGATCGCCGCCGGACAGCACCAGCAGCAGGGAGACCAGCACGGCGGTCACGGCCTGTAGAATAGGCCGTGTGCGCGCGGGACCCCACCGAGACATGCACGCATAGTAATCGCTCAACTACTCTATGCGCAGTCCCTCCATCGGGTGAGGGATGCCCCTCACCTCGTCAGGTGTGCTCCATCACCATGACGATGGTCGTGCCCGCCTCCAGGGCCTGGCAGATGTGCGGAACGTCGCCCGGGTAGCTGATGTAGTCGCCGGGTCCGAGCTCCAGCGGCTCGTCGCTGAGACCGATCAGTGCCCTCCCCGACGCGACCACGGCGTGCTCCGTCGTCCCTGGGGAGTGGGGATCCGACGCCTTCGGGGCGCCCGGTTCCACCTGGAGTATGTAGAGGTCGCGGCGGGCGTGGGGCGGGCAGGAGGCGAGGAGGGTCGCGGTGTAGTCCGCGTGCTCCGACGGTACGGCGGCGCCCTCGCCGAGGCGGAGCACGGTGACCCGGGGTCGGGGCGGATCCACGAGCCTGCTGAACGGGACGTCCAAGGCCACGCTGAGCGCCCACAGCGTCTCCACGCTCGGGTTGCCCGTGCCCGACTCCAGTTGGGACAGCGTGGACTTGGCGATCCCGGCGCGCTTGGCCAGCTCCGACAGCGACAGGCCGATGTGCTCGCGTTCCGTCCGGAGCGAGGCGGCGATGCGGGCCAGCGGTGGGCGGGGCGGCCGCCCCGGCCGGCCGTCCGAGGCGTGTTCGCTATAGCGGTCCACTTGTTCTCCTTGACGAACGACTCCTGCGGCGTTCATTCTATCGACCATGCGTTCGCTCTGGAGAACACTCGATCGCTCCGTGGTGCGGAACATCGGGGCGGTCGGCGTGGCGATGGGCGTGGTCGGCGCTTCCTTCGGTGCCATCGCCGTCTCCGCCGGACAGCCCGCCTGGGTGCCGCTGGTCATGTCCCTGACGGTGTTCGCGGGCGGGGCACAGTTCGCCACGCTCGACATCGTGCTGGGCGGCGGCGGGGCCGTCGCCGCCGTGGCCGCCGGGCTCCTGCTCAACGCGCGTCTGCTCGTGTACGGCCTGACGATCTCCGACGTCCTGGCGCTGCGCCGGCCGGCCCGCCTGCTCGGCAGCCACCTTCTGGTCGACCAGGCGGTCGCCTTCGCCCGCGCCGAACGCGACCCCGCGCGGCGCCGGGCGGCCTACTTCCTCTGCGGCGGCGTCCTGTTCGTCACCTGGAACGCGGGCACCCTCCTCGGCGCCCTGGCCGGCCGGGCGGTGGGCGACGCGCGCGCCCTGGGGCTCGACGCCGCCGAACCCATGGTCCTGCTGGCCCTGGTACTTCCGGCGCTGCGTGAAACCGGTCCGCGGCGGGCCGCGTCGGCGGGAGTCGCCGTGGCGCTGGCCGCATCGCCCTTCCTGCCGAACGGGGTGCCGGTGTTGCTGGCTCTCCTTGGACTGCCGGCGGCGTTGTGGAAGGTGCCGGCGTCGGGGCGGAGGGCGAATCCTGCGCGGAGTACGAAACCCGTGGGGGACGCGAAACCCGTGCGGGACGCGGCGCCTGCGCGGCGTCCGGCGCCCGTCCGGGAGACGGGAGTCGCCCGGGGCCCGGAGCCTGGGACGAACGCCGAGCCGAAGGACCGAAGAACTCCGGAGGCCCCGGAGGCCCCGGAGGCCCCGAAGCCTCCGAACGCCCTCAACGCCCTCAACGCCCCGGCGGCCCCGATAGCCCCACGGACTCCGAACGCCCCGAAGCCTCCCGACCCGTCAGCAGGCGACCTCCCATGACAACCCTCTGGACCATCCTGGCCCTCGCCCTCGGCACCTACCTCCTCCGCCTCTCTGGCCCCCTCCTACACAACCGGTTCGAACCGTCCGGGCGCGTCCGCGTGGCGCTGTCGGCCTCCGCGACCGTCCTGCTCTGCGCCATGGCGGCTGTGTCGGCGCTGACGGCCGGTCATGGCTTCGCGGGCTGGGCGCGCCCCGCCGGCGTCCTCGTCGGCGCCGTGCTGGCGCTCCGGAAGGTTTCCTTCCTGATCGTCGTGGTGGCGGCAGCGGCCACGACCGCGTCACTCCGGTTGCTGGGGGTGAGTTGAGGGGCGTCGGACGTCCGCCGGGGCCCACGGGACGGGGCTCGGAGCCGCCTGATGAGGCGCCACGCGTGTCATTGGGCCGAATGGAGGCGCCCTTTTCCCTAGAATCGCCGGATGTACATAACCAGCGCGTTCCCCGGAGGGGTGATCCGGTGAACAGGTCAGAGGCCACCGACGAGCAGTGGGAGGGGCTGGCCGAGGTCGTGCCCTTGCGCGGTCATCACACCTGGCCGTCCTGGTCCAACCACCGGTCGCTCCCCGAGGAGGAGCCGGAGACGGAACCGAACCAGCGGAGGCTCGTGGTCCTCCGGGTGCAGATCTTCGCGGACGCCCGCGAGGTGGCGGAGCATTTGATCAACGGCACACCCGTGCTCCTCGATCTCACCAGCGCGGACACCGACGTCGCCAAGCGCATCCTCGACTTCTCCAGCGGTGTCGTGTTCGGGCTCGGCAGCGGCATGCACCGCGTCGACACCAATGTCTTCCTGTTGGCGCCCGAAGGCACGGAAGTCGCTTCGACGTACTCCGATCGTAGGAAGAACGACAGGCTGAAACGGTTTGGCTGATCCACCGGGTCATACGGTCCGGGCATGTCCGTCGCATCCCACGGCCCGGTCGCGAAGACGCGTGACGCGCGCGGCGCCGGGCCCGCCGCCGCGCAGCCGCCCCGGCGCCCCGCCGTCACCGAACTGCGGCTCTCCGCCTTCAAGTCGCACCGCAACGCCGGCTTCGCGCTGGCCCCGCTGACCCTCTTCCGGGGCGCCAGCGGCAGCGGGAAGTCCAGCGTGCTCCAGGCGTACGAGGTGCTGGCCCGGCTCGCGGGAGGTGACGGGCTGGCCGAGGCCCTCGCGCCGGTGGCGGGCGGGGCCCCGGCCTGCGTCCCGCACCGGGCCCGTCCGGACGCACAGGGGAGGCGGGGGTTCCGGATCGGCTGCACGGTCGACGGACCCGTCGGTCCGGTCCGTTTGGACCTGGCCGTGCAGGCGGAGCCGGAGGTCCGGGTGGTCGGCGAGCGCCTGACGGGCGGCGGGCGGACGCTGTTGACCACAGCACTGCGCGACCCCGGGCTGCCGACGGTGGAGGCGGCGTGGCACACGGCCGGCGCGGTCCCGGTCACCCGGGCACCCCTGCCGGACGACCGGCTGGGTACCGCGCTCCTGCCGCTGCGGGTGGCGGGCAAGACGGCGGGGCAGCGGCTGGTGCTCGACGCCGCGGAGCAGGTCGTCGTCGCCCTGCGCTCCGTTTTCCCCTGTGACCCCCGGCCCGAGTTGATGCGGACGCCCGTCGCCGCGCGGGACGGCCGGCTGCGGAGCGCCTGTGACAACGTTGCCGCCGTGCTGGGCCGTACCGCGAGCGAGTGCTCGATCCGGCACGCGGCCCTGGTGAAGGCGGCGGACGCGGGCTGCCGGGGTCGGGTCGAGGGGGTGGAGGCGCGGAGGCTGGACGGCGGCTTCGTCCGGGCCGTCCTGGCGCGGGGCGCGGAAGCCGAGACCGCGCTGGAACGGCTCGGGGACGGCGAACTGCGTTATCTGGCCCTGTGCTTGGTGTTACTGACGGGGCCTGATGTGCTCGCGGTGGAGCCCGCCGCCGAGGTGCTGTCCGCGCTGCAGACGCTCACCGTGCTGGCGGACGGTTTGGACCGATGCCTCGATCCTTGCCAGTCGCGAGAGTTGGTGGAACTGGCGGCGCGGATGTGCGAGCGGGGGCATATCAGGCTCGTGGGCACGGTGGGGCGGGAGATGGCAGAGGTGGCGTCGGGGCTGCCGGGGGTCTCGATGGTAGACCTGGAGGCATGACCGAGCACCACGCGTCCGCTCAGAACCTCGACGCCCTGCGGCGCCGGCTGGCGGACTTCGCCGCCGCGCGCCACTGGCAGCCCTTCCACACCCCCAAGAACCTCGCGGCGGCGCTCAGCGTCGAGGCGTCCGAACTCCTGGAGATCTTCCAGTGGCTGACGCCCGAGGAATCCGCGCGGGTGATGGCGGATGCGGGCACGGCGGAGCGGGTGAAGGACGAGGTCGCGGACGTGCTCGCCTATCTCCTGCAGTTCTGCGACGTGTTGGGGGTCGACGTCCTGGCCGCGCTCTCCGCCAAGATCGAAAGGAACGAGCGGCGGTTTCCGGTAGTTGGGGGGCGATCGAACATCCGTCAGGGTTCGCCGGATCGTCACTCTCCGGAGTGATTGAGTTGTCCACAGCGGATTTGGTATCCACAGATTTCTGAATTCCCCTGGCTTTTCCGGCGGTTAGTCATCACTCTGGGTAGTGAGAGCGCACAGGCGGAAACTGGGGGACCGGCAATGGACGCACTGCGGTTGATCGAGGCCACCCGGCTCGCCCTGGCCGAAGCCAGGACGATGCAGGACATCGTCGCCGAGGCATGGCAGACCCAAGCCTTGGCCCAGGCTGTGGGTGGTCATCTGGCCGCGCACGGTCCCTTCGAGGCGCGGGCCGCGGCGTGCGGGCTGAGCGAGGCCGGCGGCCGGGCCTCCGGGGCGCTGCGGCAGGTCGCCCTGCGCTCCGGAGGCTTACGGGCGGCGCGGCTCTCGGCCGTCCGCGATCCCTGGGGGGTGCTGACGGGCCTCGCCGCGCTCCTCGGTGACGTGGGTATCGCCCTGGTCGGTGTGGCCTGTGCCTGCGAGGAGGACGGCCTCTACTGGCAGTGCATCGAGGCCATAGACGCGGCCGACGAGACCGGGGACCGGGTGGGCGGGCTGCTGAGACGGCTCGCCCTGCGGGAGAGAGGGGGCGCCGCATGAGGTACGGCGGGGGAATCCGGCCGGGACGCGGCCGGAGGTACGGAGCGGGGTACGGGGGATCAGCCGTCGGCGGTGTCCTCGCGTGCGGGCGCGGGCCGCTCGGCCGAGGACTGCAGGTCGGCGTCGAGTCGCGACAGATCGGCGTTCAGCGCGGCCATCAGCTCCTCCATCTGTTGCAGCAGGCCCTTGGGTGGGTCCTGGCGTGGGGGAGCGGCCTGTTGGGGCACTGCCTCGGCGGGCACGGCTTCCTGGTGCATACGGCCTCCTCGGCCCTGGGCTCCTCCAGGCTGGGGGAGCGGTGTGACGGTCGTCGCCTCCGGCGGGGAAAACCGGTGCGCGGGCCGGGCGGTCCGGCTCCGCCGAAGCCAACGATCACCGTGCGGGCCGGACACTGGCCGGTGCCCGGACGGCAGGTGAGAGCGGGGGAGATTCACCCGACAGGGGTCGGTGCGGCGGCGCGGGGGCGGTGCGTTGACCTGTGTTCGAAGGTGCAGGATGGACCGTATGGACCTGCGCATCTTCACCGAGCCCCAGCAGGGGGCGGACTACGACACCCTCCTCACGGTCGCCAAGGCCACCGAGGACCTCGGCTTCGACGCCTTCTTCCGCTCCGACCACTATCTGGCCATGGGCTCCTCCGACGGGCTGCCCGGCCCGACCGACGCCTGGATCACTCTGGCCGGGCTGGCCCGGGAGACCCGGCGGATCCGGCTCGGGACGCTGATGACCGCGGGTACCTTCCGGCTGCCGGGCGTGCTGGCCATCCAGGTGGCGCAGGTCGACCGGATGTCGGGCGGCCGCGTCGAGCTGGGGCTGGGCGCGGGCTGGTACGAGGCGGAGCACACGGCGTACGGCATCCCCTTCCCCAAGGAGAAGTTCGGGCGCCTGGAGGAACAGCTGGCGATCGTCACGGGACTGTGGGAAACGGAGGTGGGCGCGACGTTCGACTTCGACGGTGAGTACTACCGGCTGGCCGATTCGCCGGCCCTGCCCAAGCCCGCCCAGCCCAAGGTGCCGGTGCTGATCGGTGGCCTGGGGGCGTCCCGGACGCCGCGGCTCGCCGCCCGCTACGCCGACGAGTTCAACGTCCCCTTCGCGTCCGTGGCGGACAGCGAGCGGCAGTTCGGACGGGTGCGGGCGGCCGCGGAGGAGGCGGGGCGCAAGCCCGACGACCTGGTGTACTCCAACGCCCTGGTCGTGTGCGTGGGCAAGGACGACGCCGAGGCGGCGCGGCGGGCGGCGGCCATCGGACGGGAGGTCGACGAGCTCAAGGCCAACGGCCTGGCGGGTTCCCCGGCCGAGGTGGTCGACAAGATCGGCCGGTACGCGGAGATCGGGGCGTCCCGGGTCTACCTCCAGATCCTGGACCTGGACGACCTCGACCACCTCGAACTGATCTCCGCCGAGGTCCAGGCGCAACTGGGCTGAGAGCGGAAGGAAGGAGCGCGGGCGAAGCACCGGAAGCGCCCGGAGCACCGGAGAGCCGGGCGCGCCGGAAGGGTCCGGAGCGCCGGAGACGCTGGTGCATCGGACGAGCCGGAGGACCGGACGCGCCGGAGCGCCGGAAGAGCCCGGAGAACGAGGACCGTACGCGATGACCCCACCCCGCACACCGTTCGCCGCCGCGCTCGCGCGCGGGCCGCTCGTCCTCGACGGCGGGCTGTCCAACCAACTGGAGGCGCAGGGCTGCGACCTGTCCGACGCGCTCTGGTCGGCCCGGCTGCTGATGGACGGGCCGGAGCAGATCGAGCGGGCGCACGCGGCGTATGTACGGGCGGGCGCGCGGGTGCTCATCACCGCCGGCTACCAGGCCACCTTCGAAGGGTTCGCCCGGCGGGGTGTCGGCCGGGAGGAGGCCGCCGGGCTGCTGCGGCGCGGCGTCGCACTGGCGCGGCGGGCGGCGGCCGAGGGGGAGCGGGAGGTGTGGGTCGCCGCGTCCGTCGGCCCGTACGGGGCGATGCTCGCGGACGGCAGTGAGTACCGGGGGCGGTACGGGCTGGGGGTGGCGGAGTTGGAGCGCTTCCACCGGCCGCGGATCGAGGTGCTGGCCGCGGCCGGGCCGGACGTCCTGGCGCTGGAGACGGTGCCGGACGCCGACGAAGGGCGGGCGCTGCTGCGGGCCGTACGCGGGTGCGGGGTGCCGGTCTGGCTGTCGTACAGCTGCGACGGCGGGCGGACCCGGGCCGGGCAGCCGCTGGCGGAGGCGTTCGCGCTCGCCGCGGGGAACGACCAGGTCGTCGCCGTGGGCGTCAACTGCTGTGAACCGGGCGAGGTGGAGGAGGCCGTGCGGGTCGCGGCGCGAGTGACCGGGAAGCCGGTCGTGGTGTATCCGAACAGTGGGGAGGGGTGGGATGACGAGGCACGGCGGTGGCGGGGGCGGCCCGCCTTCGACGCCGGGCGGGTGGACGCCTGGGTGGCCGCGGGGGCGCGGCTCGTCGGTGGCTGCTGCCGTGTCGGACCGGAGCGGATCGCGGAGCTGGCCGCCCGGATGGAAGGGCGGGACTGAGGGGCCGCCGGCGGGAGGCGGTCGGAAAACGGGTGGGGAAGAAGGCCGGCCTGCGGCGATACTCGGACGCGTGTTCCTCACCCTGACTACCACCGGCCATGACGACGTTCCCGCGACCGACCTGGGCTTCCTGCTGCACAAGCATCCCGGGCGGGCGCAGCGGTTCTCGACCTCCCATGGCACCGCGCACGTCTTCTACCCGGAGGCGACGGCGGAGCGCTGCACGGTGGCGCTGCTGCTGGAGGTGGACCCCGTGGCGCTCGTCCGGCGGGGCGGCGGAAAGGGACGCGGGGGTGCGCCCGACGCGGCGCTGGCACAGTATGTCAACGACCGCCCCTACGCCGCGTCCTCCCTGCTGGCCGTGGCCCTGGGCGGTGTCTTCTCCAGCGCGATGAAGGGGAAGTGCGCCGCGCGGCCCGAACTCGTCGACCGACGCCTGCCGTTGCGGATCGAGCTGCCCGTGGTGCCCGCGCGTGGCGGGGCCGGGCTGGTGGAGCGCCTCTTCGTGCCGCTCGGCTGGACGGTGACGGCGCGGCCGCTGCCGCTGGACGAGCGGTTCCCGGAGTGGGGGGACTCCCGCTACGTCGCGCTGGTGCTGGAGGGCGAGCAGTCGCTCGCCGACGCGCTGCGGCAGCTCTACGTGCTGCTGCCGGTGCTGGACGACGCCAAGCACTACTGGGTCGCCCCGGACGAGGTGGACAAGCTCCTCCGTTCCGGCGAGGGGTGGCTGGCCGGTCATCCCGAGCGGCGGCTGATCGCCGACCGTTTCCTCGCCCGCCGCCGGTCCCTGGCCCGGGACGCCCTCGAACGGCTCGCCCTGGCACGGCTCGCCGAGGCCGAGGGCGCGGAGCCCGAGGAGCTCGACAACGCCGTGGACGAGACGGTGGACACCGAGGAGAAGCCGGTGCCGCTGGCCGTCCGGCGGCGCGAGGCCATCGTCGGCGCCCTGCGCACCGCCGGGGCCGCCCGGGTGCTCGACCTGGGGTGCGGGCAGGGGCAGTTGGTGGGGGAGCTGCTCAAGGACCCCCGGTTCACCGAGGTCGTGGGCGTCGACGTGTCGGTGCGCGCGCTGCGGGAGGCGTCGCGAAGGCTGCGCCTGGACCGGATGCACGAGCGGCAGGCCGCGCGGGTGCGCCTCTTCCAGGGTTCGCTCGCCTACACCGACCGGCGCCTGGCCGGTTACGACGCCGCCGTCCTCAGCGAGGTCGTCGAGCACGTCGACCTGGTGCGGCTGCCGGCGCTGGAGCACGCGGTGTTCGGGTCCGCGCGCCCTGGGACCGTCGTCGTCACCACCCCGAACGTGGAGTACAACGTCCGCTGGGAGTCCCTGCCCGCCGGGCACGTCCGGCACGCGGACCACCGCTTCGAGTGGACGCGCGAGGAGTTCCGCGGCTGGGCCGGCGCGGTGGCCGAACGGTACGGCTACCGGGCGGAGTTCCACTCCGTAGGCCCCGACGACCCCGAGGTCGGCCCCCCGACCCAGATGGCGGTCTTCCGGCGCGACACGACCCACGACGCGAGCCCCGACACGACCCCGAAGGAGGCGAAGGCCGCATGAGCACCACCGTCACCCCGCACAGCGCACCGGACGCGGGGGTGCGCACCCTCGCCGTGCCGGACCTCTCCCTCGTGGTCCTCGTCGGTGCCACCGGCTCCGGCAAGTCCACCTTCGCCGCCCGGCACTTCGCGCCCACCGAGACGCTCTCTTCCGACGTGTGCCGGGGGCTGGTCAGCGACGACACCAACGACCAGGCGGCGACCTCGGACGCTTTCGACGTCCTGCACTACATCGCGGGCAAACGGCTCGCCGCCGGGCGGCTGACCGTGGTGGACGCCACCAACGTCCAGCCGGAAGCGCGCAAGCACCTGGTCCGGCTCGCCCGTGAGCACGACGTGCTGCCCGTCGCGATCGTCCTCGACGTCCCCGAGGAGGTCTGCGCCGCCCGCAACGCCGCCCGTCCAGACCGGGCCGCGCTCCCGCGCCGCGTCATCCAGCGCCACCAGCGCGAGCTCCGCCGCTCCCTCCGCCACCTCGAGCGCGAGGGGTTCCGCAAGGTGCACGTCCTGCGTGGCACGGAGCAGGTCGAGGCCGCCGAGATCGTCCGCGAGCGCCGCTTCAACGACCTGCGACACCTCACCGGCCCCTTCGACATCATCGGCGACGTGCACGGCTGCCGCGCCGAGCTGGAGAGCCTGCTCGCCCGGCTCGGCTACCGCATCGAGCGCGACGACCGGGGCCGGCCGGTGGACGGCGTCCATCCGGCGGGGCGCACCGCCGTGTTCGTCGGCGACCTGGTCGACCGTGGCCCGGACAGCCCCGGCGTGCTGCGCCTGGCGATGGGCATGGTCGAGGCCGGGCACGCCCTGTGCGTCCCCGGCAACCACGAGAACAAGCTCGGCCGTCACCTGTCCGGACGCACCGTCCGGCACACCCACGGTCTGGCGGAGACGATCGAGCAACTGGAGCGGGAGGAACCGGAGTTCCGGGAGCGCGCCCACGCCTTCATCCGGTCGCTGGTCAGCCACTACGTGCTGGACGGCGGGGCGCTCGTGGTCTGCCACGCCGGTCTGCCCGAGAAGTACCACGGCCGCACCTCCGGCCGGGTCCGCTCGCACGCGCTGTACGGCGACACGACGGGGGAGACCGACGAGTTCGGCCTGCCCGTGCGCTACCCGTGGGCCGAGGACTACCGCGGCCGGGCTGCCGTCGTCTACGGCCACACCCCCACCCCCAGTGCCACGTGGCTCAACAACACCATCTGCCTCGACACCGGCGCCGTCTTCGGCGGCAAGCTGACCGCGCTGCGCTGGCCCGAGCGGGAGCTGGTGGACGTGCCCGCCGAACGGGTCTGGTACGAGCCGGCCAGGCCGCTGGCCCAGGACGCGCCGGGCGGAACCGACGGCCGGCCCCTCGACCTCGCCGACGTCACCGGCCGCCGCGTGGTCGAGACCCGGCACATGGGCCGGCTCGCCGTGAAGGAGGAGAACGCCGCCGCCGCACTGGAGGTGATGAGCCGCTTCGCCGCGGACCCGCGTCACCTGCTCTACCTGCCGCCGACGATGGCGCCCTGCGCCACCTCCCGCGAGGACGGCTATCTGGAGCACCCGGCCGAGGCGTTCGCCGCCTACCGCGCGGAAGGGGTCCGGCAGGTCGTCTGCCAGGAGAAGCACATGGGGTCGCGGGCCGTGGTCCTGGTCTGCCGGGACGCGGCGACGGCCCACGAGCGGTTCCACACGCCGGAAGGCGTCCCGGGGGCGATCGTCACCCGCACCGGCCGGCCGTTCTTCGACGACCAGGAGACCGCGCGGCGGCTGCTGACCCGGGTGGCGCGGAGCGTCGACGGCGCCGGGCTGTGGCAAGAGCTGGGCACGGACTGGCTGCTGCTGGACGCCGAGCTGATGCCCTGGTCCCTGAAGGCGGGCGGGCTCCTCCGCAACCAGTACGCGGCCGTGGGCGCCGCCTCCCGCGCGGTCTTCCCCGCTGCGCTGGCCGCGCTGGAGGGCGCGGCGGCCCGCGGCGTGGACGTCGAGGGCCTGCTCGGGCACCAGCGCGAACGCGCGGCGGACGCGGCGGCGTTCACGGAGGCGTACGGACGGTACTGCTGGCCCGTCGGTGACACCACGCGCGGCTGGCCCGGCGAGCCGTCCCCCGACGAGCTGCCGCGGCCCGCCGGCACCCGGCGGACGGACGGGCTGGACGGCATACGGCTGGCGCCGTTCCAGATACTCGCCGCCGAGGGCAGGTCCCTCGCCCGGCTGCCGCACGACGAGCAACTGGGCCTGATCGACCGGATGATCGAGGCCGAGGAGACCGGCGCCGCGCTCAACAACCAGCCCTGCGGCTACCGCGGCCCGTGGGTCAACCGCGTCCTCGCCCCCACGCGTCGGCTCGTCGTCGACACGGAGAACGAGGCGTCCGTGGCCGCCGGCGTCCGGTGGTGGCTGGACCTCACGGCCGACGGCGGCGAGGGCATGGTGGTCAAGCCCCTCCAGGCGTACCTCCGCAAGGAGGACGGCGGTCTCGTCCAGCCGGGCGTCAAGTGCCGTGGCCGGGAGTACCTGCGGATCATCTACGGTCCCGAGTACACCCGCCCGGACAACCTCGCCCGCCTCCGCGGCCGCCACCTCGGCCACAAGCGGTCGCTGGCCCTCCGCGAGTACGCGCTGGGCCTGGAGGCCCTGGACCGGCTGGCCGACGGGGAGCCGCTGTGGCGGGTACACGAGGCGGTGTTCGCAGTGCTGGCCCTGGAGTCGGAGCCGGTCGACCCGCGGCTGTGAGGCGACGGGGGTGCGGAGGGCGGCCGTACGGGCCGGCAGCGTCGCCGGCCGTGCCGGACGGTCGCCCCGGCGGACGGTCGGCGACACGGATCCGCTCGTCTCGCCGCCGCGCTCACGACGGGGTGTACCGAGGTCGACGCGCCGCCGACCGCCGACCGCCGACCGCCGACCGCCGACCGCCGGAACGTCCGGATGCGTGTGGTGTGGTGGGAGGGCAGGGCGGGAGGGCCCCAACCCCGCCCCTTCACCGTTTCCTGGGGCCGCGCCTCTGACCCCGCCTTTTGCGGCTTCGCCGCTCGTCCTCAAACTCCCCCAGAGGGGGGACCCCCAACGGGCTGAAAACAGCCCGTCCGGACGTTCCGGGCTCCGGGCTTGCCCGTGCCTCCGAGGTGAGGGCCTACGCCGCCCGCCGGGCCCGGAACGTTCTCCGGTAGTCGTTCGGCGGGACGCCGACCGCCTTGGTGAAGCGGCGCCGGAGGTTGGCCGCCGTGCCCAGGCCGCAGAGTTCGGCCACGCGGTCCACGGACGCGTCGCTCGCCTCCAGCAACTCCCGGGCCCGGGCGATGCGCTGGGCCTGGAGCCACTGCATCGGCGTCGTTCCGGTCGCCGCGTGGAAGCGGCGGATGAGGGTGCGGGGGCTGGTGTGCGCCCGGCGGGCGAGGTCGGCGACGGTCAGGGGTTCGGCGAGCCGCTGCGCGGCCCAGTGGAGGAGGGGCGCCAGGGAGTCGTCGGTCCGCTCGGGCAGCGGCGCCTGGATGAACTGTGCCTGGCCGCCCGGCCGGTGGGCGGGCGCGACCAGCCGACGGGCCACCGCGTTCGCGGCCTCGACACCGAAGTCCTGGCGGACCAGGTGCAGGCAGACGTCGATGCTCGCGGTCGCGCCCGCGCCGGTGATGACGTCGCCGTGGTCGACGTAGAGCACGGACGGGTCCACCCGCACCGCCGGGTAGCGCTCGCCGAGCAGCCGCGCGTACCCCCAGTGCGTCGTCGCCGTCCGGCCGTCCAGCAGTCCCGTGGCCGCGAGCGTGAACGCGCCCGAGCACAGGGACACCACCCGCGCGCCCCGCCGGTGCGCCTCACGCAGGGCCTCCACCAACTCGCTTGGCGGGTCGCCGTACACGTCGGCGGAGGCCGGGACGAGGACGGTGTCCGCGGTGACGAGGTCGTCGATGCCGTGCGGGGTCCGCGCGCGGAACCACGAGCGGGCGCGCGCGTCGTCCTCCGCCGTACCGATGGCGCAGACACGCAGGTCGTACCAGCCGTCGGGAGCCGCTTGGCGGTCGCGCCCGGCCTCGCCCGCGCCGGAGCCGTCCACGCGGGAGCCGTCCGGGCCGCGCGAGTCCCCCGGCCGGCCGGAGCCGAGGCCGGAGCCGAGGCCGGAGCCGACCAGGCCGGCGGCATCGCCCGTCCCCCCGCCGAGGGCCCGGCGAGCACCGGCACCCGTTCCGGCGTCGGGACCTGCGATGACGGCACCCCCCGGCCCACCGGGAGCCCGGCCCGGTTCACCGTCACCGCCTGCCGAGAGGGTCCGGCCCGGCCCACAACCGTCACCTGCCGCGAGGGTCCGGTCCGGCCGGCGATCCCTGCCTGACCTGGAGTCACCCATCGGCTCGAAGGCTCCGTCCGCCCCGGGCCCGCCCCCCGTTCCGAAGGGCCCGCCCGACGCGGACCGGCCACCCGCACCGAACCCGCCACCCGACCCGGACACTTCACCCGGCCCGAATCCTCCGCCCCACCCCAGGGCGCCGCCGCTCCCGAAGATGTCGGTCCCGAACACATGGCAGGGGATGGCCAATTCGAAGAACGGCATGCCGTCAGTGGCTGCCACGGCGATCGAGGGCATGGCAGTAATGTACCGGGCATTGTCATTGCTGCCACTCGTGGCGGTGCGCCGTCCTCCCGATGCTGGGTGCATGAAGTCCCTGCCGGAGCACGTGAAACCGCTCAACCCTCCGTCCGAAGCCCCCTCCGAAGCCCACCCCGAGCCCCGCACCGCCCGAGCCGACCCCCGCCGCTGGCTGGTCCTCGCCGTCGCGTCGGCCGCCCAGTTCCTCGCCGTCCTCGACGTCTCCGCGATCAACGTCGCCTTCCCGGTGATCGGCGAGGACTTCTCCTCGGCCTCGGCGGCCGGGCTCTCCTGGGTGCTCAACGCGTACACCATCGTCCTCGCGGCGCTGCTGATCCCGGCCGGGCGGCTGGCCGACGTCCTCGGCCGGCGGCGGTCGTTCCTCCTCGGCCTCACCGTGTTCGGGCTGGCCTCCGTCGGCTGCGGCCTCGCGCCCGGGCTCGGCTGGCTGATCGTCGCCCGGGTCGCGCAGGGCGTCGGCGCGGCCGTGCTCGTCCCCACCTCCCTCTCCCTCGCGCTGCCCGCGTTCCCCGCCGCCGAACGCGCCACGGCCGTCGGCGTCTGGACGGCCATCAGCGCCGTGGCGGCCAGCGCCGGCCCGGTGCTCGGCGGGCTGCTGGCGGCTTCCGACTGGCGGTGGGTCTTCCTCATCAACGTCCCGGTCGTACTGGCCGCCCTGGCGGCGGGCGTCCGCCTGCTGCCGCGTCCCGCCCCGGCCGCCCGGCGGAGCTGGGACCCGCCGGGGACGGCGCTGGTGTTCGTCGCGGTCGGCGCCCTGACGACCGCCGTCGTCGAGGCCGGCGACTGGGGCCGTACGTCGCCCGCCACGCTCGGTGTGCTCGCCGCCGGGATCGTGGCGACCGCGCTCGGCGTCCGGCACGTGCGGTGCGTCCCCGAGCCGGTCGTCGATCCGGCGCTGTTCCGCACCCGGGGCTTCACGGCCGCCACCGTCGGCCTGTTCAGCTATTTCCTCGCGTACTCGGCCATGCTGCTCGCCGCGTCCGTGCTCTGCTCCGACGTCTGGGGCTGGTCGGTGCAGCGTTCCGGACTCGCCCTCGCGCCCTGGCCGGGCACGGTGCTCGTGGTCTCCTCCCTGGCCGGCCGCATCGTCCGGGCGCTCGGGGAGCGGGGGGCCGCCGCCCTGGGCGCGGTCTGCTTCACGGCCGCCCCGCTGTGGTGGCTGACCGCCGTGGACGGCGACCCGCGCTACGCCTCCGCGGTCCTGCCCGGGCTCGTCCTCGCGGGCGTGGGCACGGCGCTCTGCCAGTCGGTGATGTTCGCGGCGGCCGGGCGGCTGCCGGAGCACCGGATATCCCTGGGCTCGGGTGTCCTCATGGTGTCCCGGCAGGGTGCCACGGCGCTCGGGGTGGCCGTGCTCGTCGCCCTGGGCGGCGGCGCCCACCGCCTCGGCCTGGGCACCCTCCGCGCGGGATGGGTGTTCGCGGCGGTGACGGCCGCGCTCGCCCTCGTCGCGTGCCTGACGTTCCCTCGTCGTGAGGCCCGTGTCTGACGTTCCCCCGTCGTGAGGTCGGTGCCTGACGTTCCCCCGCCGTGAGGTCCGCGCCTGACGTCCCCCCACCGTGAGCCCCCCACCGTGAGCCCTCCGCCGCCGCGACGCGCGACTGAGACCCTCGCCACCCATCCGACGTTCCGCCGCGCCACTCGGGGTGATCACGCCTGAATCAGGTGAGGATGGAGGGATGGGATTCCATGTCGATTCCGAGGCCGGGCGGCTGCGGCGGGTCATCCTGCACCGCCCGGACCTGGAGCTGAAGCGGCTCACTCCGTCCAACAAGGACGCCCTCCTCTTCGACGACGTGCTCTGGGTCCGCCGCGCACGCGCCGAGCACGACGGCTTCGCCGACGTGCTGCGCGAGCGCGGCGTCGAGGTGCACCTCTTCCGGGACCTGCTGGAGGAGAGCCTGCGGGTGCCCGCCGCACGCACCCTCGTCCTGGACCGGGTCTTCGACGAGAAGGAGTACGGCCCGCTGGCGACCGGCCCGTTGCGCGCGGCCTTCGAGCGGATGCCCGCCCCCGAGCTGACGTCCTGGCTCGTCGGCGGGATGACCAAGCGGGAGTTCCTGGAGCGGCACGCCGAGCCCGTCTCCGTCCGCTTCCATGTGATGGACCTCGACGACTTCCTGATCAACCCGTTGCCCAACCACCTCTTCACCCGCGACACCTCCGCCTGGATCTACGACGGCGTGTGCATCAACGCCATGCGGTGGCCCGCCCGTTGGCACGAGACCGTGCACTACGAAGCGGTCTACCGGCACCACCCGATGTTCGCGGCGGACGACTTCCACATCTGGTCGGAGGGCCAGGCCGCCTACCCGTCGACCATCGAGGGCGGGGACGTGCTGGTCATCGGGCGGGGCGCGGTGCTGATCGGGATGAGCGAACGGACCACTCCGCAGGCCGTGGAGATGCTGGCCCACCGGCTGTTCGCCACCGGTTCCGCCCGGACCATCGTGGCGCTGGACATGCCCAAGCGCCGGGCCGTGATGCACCTGGACACGGTAATGACCATGGTCGACGGTGACACCTTCACCCAGTACGCCGGGCTGGGCATGCTCCGCTCGTACACCATCGAGCCCGGTGCCGGCGAGCGGGAGCTGAAGGTCACCGACCATCCGCCGGGCCATATGCACCGGGCCATCGCCGCGGCCCTGGGGCTGGACTCGATCCGGGTGCTCACCGCGACGCAGGACGTCCACGCGGCGGAGCGGGAGCAGTGGGACGACGGGTGCAACGTGCTGGCGATAGAGCCGGGCGTGGTCGTGGCGTACGAACGCAACGCGACGACCAACACCTTCCTGCGCAAGCATGGGATCGAGGTCATCACCATCCCCGGCAGCGAGCTGGGCCGGGGGCGGGGCGGGCCGCGCTGTATGAGCTGCCCGGTGGAGCGGGACCCCGTCGGATAGCGCGCGGTGCTGAACGGGACCCCGTCGGATAGCGCGTGGTCCGCGAGCGTGCACAGTGGGACTGGAGGGCCGGTGGATGCCCGTGAGACGATGAGTGCATAATATTGCGATCAAGCGCATAGAATTCCAGCGCGGAGGCGTTACAGGAACGCGCCGCATCCGGGAGTGCACGGCGCCCGGGAGCGCACGGCATTCGGAGCGCACGGCATTCAGGGAGTCCTCATGGCCACAGACCTCGCGGGCCGCGGCCTGCTCAAGGAGACGGATCTCAGCCCCGAGGAGTTCCACGCCCTCGTCGAGCTGGCCGCCGAACTGAAGGCGGCCAAGCGGGCCGGCACCGAGGTGCCCCGGCTGACCGGGCGCAACATCGCGCTGGTCTTCGAGAAGACCTCCACCCGCACCCGCTGCGCCTTCGAGGTCGCCGCCGCCGACCAGGGTGCCCGCACCACCTACCTGGATCCCGCCGGCTCCCAGCTCGGCCACAAGGAGTCCGCCAAGGACACCGCCCGGGTCCTCGGCCGGATGTACGACGCCATCCAGTACCGGGGGCACGCCCAGGAGACGCTGGAGGAGCTCGCCGCGCACGCCGGGGTGCCGGTCTTCAACGGCCTCACCGACATGTGGCACCCCACCCAGATGCTCGCCGACGTCCTCACCATCTCCGAGCACACCGCCAAGCCCCTGGAGCACGTGGCCCTCGCCTACCTCGGCGACGCCCGCTACAACATGGGCAACTCCTACCTCGTCACCGGTGCCCTGCTCGGCATGGACGTCCGCATCGTGGCCCCCGAGGAGCTCTGGCCCGACCCGGAGGTCGTCGAGCAGGCGCGGCGGATCGCCCGCTGGAGCGGCGCCCGCGTCACGCTCACCCAGGACGTCGCCGAGGGCGTGGCGGGCGCCGACTTCGTCGCCACCGACGTCTGGGTCTCGATGGGCGAGCCGCGCGAGGTGTGGGACGCGCGGATCGCGCTGCTCGCCCCCTACGCCGTCACCATGGACGTCCTCCGGGCCACCGGCAACGCGGCCGTGAAGTTCCTGCACTGCCTGCCGGCCTTCCACGACCTGGGCACCTCGGTCGCCCGGGAGATCCACGAGCGGCACGGCCTGACCTCCCTCGAAGTGACGGACGAGGTCTTCGAGTCCGTCCACTCCGTCGTCTGGGATCAGGCGGAGAACCGGATGCACACCATCAAGGCGCTCCTCGTGGCCTGTCTGGCCCGCCCCGAAGGGAAGTCCGCAGAGCCGGCGCTGCCCATCGCGCACTCATGACGACAGTCACACATCGGTGATAGCTTCGCCGGGCAGGCACCAGCCCACCCGGCTGAAGGAGGCCGCGCCCGATGAGCCCGTCGCACATGAGCCCGTCGCACCCGCCGCGCCCGTCGCACCCGCCCCACCCCACGAGTCCGGCCACAAGCCCGGTCGCGAGCCCGGCGAACCCCTTCACCGGCTCGGCGGCCACGACCGACGCATGGCGGCACCTGCGTCTGACCGTGGACTCCGGCGTCGCCACCGTCACCCTCACCCGCCCCGACAAGCTCAACGCCCTCACCTTCGGCGCCTACGCCGACCTGCGCGACCTGCTCCCCGAACTCGCCCGCGACGGCTCGATACGGGCCCTGGTCCTCGGCGGCGAGGGGCGCGGGTTCTGCTCCGGCGGGGACGTGGACGCCATCATCGGCGCCACGCTCGCCATGGACACCCGCCGGCTCCTCGACTTCAACCGCATGACCGGGCAGGTCGTCCGGGCCCTGCGCGAGTGCCCGTTCCCCGTCGTCGCGGCCCTGCACGGCGTAGCCGCCGGCGCGGGCGCGGTCCTCGCCCTCGCCGCCGACTTCCGCGTCGCCGACCCCACGGCCCGGTTCGCCTTCCTCTTCACCAAGGTCGGCCTCTCCGGCGGCGACATGGGCGCCGCCTACCTGCTGCCGCGCGTCGTCGGCCTCGGCCACGCCACCCGGCTGCTGATGCTGGGCGACACCGTCCGCGCCGCCGAGGCCGAACGCATCGGTCTGATCAGCCAGTTGGTGCCGGAGGGGGAGTCGGCCGACGCGGCCCTCGCCCTGGCCCGCCGGCTGGCCGACGGGCCCGCCCTCGCCCACGCCCAGACCAAGGCCCTGCTCACCGCCGAGCTCGACATGCCGTTCTCCGCCGCAGTCGAACTCGACGCCGCCACCCAGGCGCTCCTGATGAACAGCGCCGACTACGCCGAGTTCCACGCGGCGTTCACCGCCAAGCGGCCCCCCGAGTGGCGGGGCGTCTGACGTGCGCGTCGCGGTGATCGGCGGCGGGCCCGGCGGGCTCTATGCCGCCGCCCTGCTGAAGCGTCAGGACCCCGGGTGCGAGGTCACCCTCTGGGAGCGCAACGCCCCCGACGACACCTTCGGTTTCGGCGTCGTCCTCTCCGACGAGACGCTCGGCGGCATCGAGAGCGCCGACCCCGACGTCTACGCGGCGCTCCGCCGCTCGTTCGTCCGCTGGGACGCCATCGACGTCGTCCACCGGGGCCGCGCCCTGCGCTCCGGCGGCCACGGCTTCGCCGCGCTGGGCCGCCGGCGGCTGCTGCGGATCCTTCACGAGCGCTGCCGCGGCCTCGGCGTCGACCTGCGGTTCCGTACGGAGGCGCCGCCCGCCGCCGCACTCGCCCGCGGCCACGACCTCGTCGTCGCCGCCGACGGAGTCCACAGCGCCACCCGTACCGCCCACGCCGACCACTTCCGTCCGACCCTCACCACCCACCGCTGCCGTTACATCTGGCTGTCCGCCGATGTCGCCTTCGACGCCTTCCGTTTCGAGATCGCCGAGACCGGGCACGGCGTGATGCAGCTGCACGGCTACCCCTACGCCCCCGACGCGAGCACGGTGATCGTCGAGATGCGCGAGGAGGTCTGGCGCCGGGCCGGCTTCGACCGGCGCACGGAGGAGGAGACGCTCCGGGAGTGCGCCGCCCTCTTCGCCGACGCGCTGGGCGGGCGCCCCCTGCGCTCCAACCGCTCCGCCTGGACGGCCTTCCGCACCGTCGTCAACGCCCGCTGGTCGTACGGCCGTACGGTGCTGCTCGGCGACGCCGCCCACACCGCCCACTTCTCGATCGGCTCCGGCACCAAGCTCGCCGTCGAGGACGCCCTGGCCCTGGCCGGACGGCTCGTCGGGCCGGGCGGCCCCGGCGGTCCGGACGGCGTACCGGCGGCCCTCGCGGCGTACGAGGCCGAGCGGCGCCCGCTCGTCGAGTCCACCCAGCGCGCCGCCCGGGCGAGCCTGGAGTGGTTCGAGGAGCTGGAGTGGCGCCGGGACCGGACGCCGCGCCGGTTCGCCTTCGACCTCCTCACCCGCAGCCGCCGCGTCACCCACGACAACCTGCGGCTCCGCGACCCGGCGTTCGTCGCCGCCGTCGAGGCGGAAGCGGGCGTTCCGTCCGGCACCCCGCCCATGTTCACCCCCTTCACCCTGCGCGGACTGACCCTGCGCAACCGCGTCGTGGTCTCCGCCATGGACATGTACTCCGCCACCGACGGCACACCCGGCGACTTCCACCTCGTCCACCTCGGGGCGCGCGCCCTGGGCGGCGCGGGGCTGGTGATGACCGAGATGGTCTGCGTCAGCCCGGAAGGGCGCATCACCCCCGGCTGCACCGGCCTCTACACACCCGAGCACGAGGCCGCCTGGCGCCGGATCACCGACTTCGCGCACGCCTCGGCCCCCGGCACGGCCGTCGGCGTCCAGCTCGGCCACTCCGGCCGCAAGGGGTCGACGCGGCTGATGTGGGAGGGCATCGACGACCCCCTGGCGGAGGGCGGCTGGCCGGTGGCGGGTCCGTCACCGCTGCCGTACCGGCCGGGCGTCAGTCAGGTGCCGCGGCAGCTCGGCCCGTGCGAAATGGCTAATATACGGCAGCAGTTCGTGAACGCCGCCGCCTCCGCCGCCCGCGCCGGTTTCGACCTGCTCGAACTCCACTGCGCCCACGGCTATCTGCTCTCCTCCTTCCTCTCCCCGCTCACCAACCACCGCGACGACGCCTACGGCGGCGACCTTCCGCGCCGGCTCTCCTACCCCCTGGAGGTCTTCGACGCGGTACGCGCCGTCTGGCCCGCCGACCGCCCGATGACCGTCCGGATCTCCGCGACCGACTGGGCCCCCGGCGGCACGACCGCCGCCGACGCGGTGGCCGTCGCCCGCGCCTTCGCCGCCCACGGCGCGGACGCGGTGGACGTCTCGACGGGCCAGGTCGTCCCCGACGAGCGGCCCGCGTTCGGCCGGTCGTACCAGACGCCGTTCGCGGACCGGATCCGGAGCGAGGCGGGCGTCCCGGTGATCGCCGTCGGCGCCATCTCCTCCTGGGACGACGTCAACTCGCTGATCCTCGCGGGCCGCGCCGACCTCTGCGCCCTCGGCCGGCCGCACCTCTACGACCCGCACTGGACGCTGCACGCGGCGGCCGAGCAGGGGTACACCGGGCCGGGGGTCTGCTGGCCGGTCCAGTACCGGGCGGGCAGCCGGAGGCCGCCGGTCGGGCGGCGGGTGTAGGGGGGGGCGGATGTAGGGGGCGGGGGCGCGGGCTGCTGCGCTGCACGCGGGCGCGCGGGGAAGACCTGCGTCCGCTGAGCCGCGTCCGCTGACCCGTGCCCGCTGACCCATGCCCGCTGACCCGCGCCCGCCGAGCCGCTCCGCGCGCTCGTCCGGCTTGGGCGCACTTGTCCGGCCCGAGCACGTCCTCAGGAGCCAGGCGCCATAGGGAAACCCGGCACCTCTACGAAATCCCGGCGCCCATCACCCGTTTCACTCTCCCCCTTTCAGCACCCCCGCCACGAACTCGCCACCCGTATCCCGCAGTCTCCGATGCAACGCCGTGAACACCCGCGCCGACCGGACGCCCGGCCACCCCGCAGGCAGCACGGCCGCCGGCAGGCCCGGGTCGGCGTACGGCAGGCGGCGCCAGGAGTCGAGGGCCAGCAGGTAGTCCCGGTACGCCTCCTCGGGCGGCGTCGGGCGCCGCCGCGCCCAGCGGCGCAGCACCGGCTCGTGCACCTCCAGGAACGCGTGGTGCCGTTGGGCCAGCGCGTCCAGGTCCCACCAGCGGGCCACCGCCTCCGCCGTCGGCTCGAAGCCGAGGTGCCGGCCGCGGAACAGGTCGACGTACGGGGCCAGGCCCAGCCGGTCGAGCGTGTGCCGGGTTTCCTCATGCACATGCGCGGGGGCGATCCAGACGCCCGGCGCCGCCGTTCCGAAGCCCAGCCGGGACAGCCGCGAGCGCAGCAGGTGCCGCTTGTGCCGCTCCTCCTCGGGCACGGAGAAGACCGCCAGCAGCCAGCCGTGGCCGGGGTGGGCGGCGGGCCGGCCGAGGATCCGGCGGTCGCCGTCGTCCAGCAACTGCCGTGCAGCCTCCGAGAGTCCGTAGCCCGCCGCGCCGTCCGCCGTCCGGCCGGAAATCAGCAGGCCGCGCCGCTTCAGCCGGGAGACCGCCGACCGTACCGAGGGCGCGTCCACGCCCGCCGCGCCGAGCAGCCGGATCAGTGCCGCGACCGGCAGCGGGCCGGCCGGTCGCCCGGCGGCCCCGCGGCCGTACGCACCGTAGAAGGAGACGATCAGCGAGCGGGGGGTGGGGGACGGCTGGTGGTCAGTCACGGGGAAACTGTAAAGCGCCCGAACGCAGCCGGAACCGCTGGAGTTTGCCGGTGGGCGTGCGCGGCAGCGCGTCGAGGAACACGATCTCGCGAGGGCACTTGTAGGGGGCGATCTCCTTTTTGGTGAACTCCCGCAGGTCGTCGGCGGTGTGCCCGGTGCGCGGCACGCCGTCCCGGAGCACCACGTGGGCGACGACGACCTCGCCGCGCCGCTCGTCCGGCCGCCCGGTGACGGCCGCCTCCAGCACGTCGGGGTGGCGGAGCAGCGCCTCCTCGACCTCGGGGCCCGCGACGTTGTGCCCACCCGAGACGATCATGTCGTCGGCGCGGCCGAGGAAGGTGTGGCAGCCGTCGGGGTCCCGGACGTAGCGGTCGCCGGTGAGGTTCCAGCCGTTCCGGACGTACGTCGTCTGCCGCTCGTCCGCGAGGTAGCGGCAGCCGACCGGGCCGCGCACCGCCAGCAGGCCGGGCGAGCCGTCGGGCAGCGGCCGGCCGGCGTCGTCGACGATCCGGGTCTCGAAGCCGGGCACCGGGCGTCCGGTCGTGCCCGGGCGGGACGTCGCGCCGTCGGCGGCCAGGAAGATGTGCAGCATCTCCGTGGCACCGATCCCGTTGATCAGCGCCAGCCCGGTGGCCGCCCGCCAGGCGTGCCAGAGCGCGGCGGGCAGGTGCTCGCCCGCGGAGACGCATCTGCGGAGGGACGACGTGTCGTACGAGCCGATCCGGCCGAGCATCGCTCGGTACGCCGTCGGGGCCGTGAACAGCACGGACACCCGCTGCCGTTGGACGTCCGCGAGCAGCTGCCCGGCGCCCGACCAGCCGGCGAGGACGGCCGAGGCGCCGGCCCGCAGCGGGAAGACGAGCAGCCCGCCGAGGCCGAAGGTGAAGCCGAGCGGCGGGCTGCCGCCGAAGACGTCGTCGGGCCGGGGGCGCAGCACCCGTGCCGAGAAGGTGTCGGCGATCGCCAGGACATCCCGGTGGAAGTGCAGGCAGCCCTTGGGCGGTCCGGTGGTCCCCGAGGTGAACGCGATCAGCGCGACGTCGTCCGCCGAGGTCGCCACCGCGGCGTACGATGGTGGTTTCTTTGCCGCCAGCCGCAGCAGGTCGCCCGGCGAGCCGCCGCCGAACGGCGTCGTCCGCAGCCCGGGTACGGCGGCCTTGGCCAGTTCGCCGGTGGAGCGCGCGTCGCACAGCGCGTGCCGTATGCGGGCGATGCGGCAGATATCGGCGAGCTCGCGGGCGCGTTGGGCGTCGGGCACGGTCACGGCGACCGCCCCCGCCTTCATCACCGCCAGCCAGCAGGCGGCGAGGAGCGGGGTGGTGGGGCCGCGCAGCAGCACGCGGTTGCCGGGGACGACGCCCAGGTCGGTGGTGAGCGTGTGCGCGAACCGGTCGGCACGCTCACGCAGTTCGCCGTACGACCAGACGCTCCCGGCCTTGTCCCGCAGCGCCGGCCGGTCGGGACCCAGCCGTGCCGCGGTCGCGTCCAGCAGCTCGGCGCCGCAGTTGAGGCGGTCCGGGTAGCGCGGGACGTCCGGCCCGGACGTCAGGTCCGGCCACCGGCCGGGCGGCGGGAGGCTGTCGCGGGGGAAGGTGTCGACGTGGGCCGACGGCATGAGCTCCATGACGGGTCGCGCCCCCTCGTGCCGGGGAAGGGTGGAGGTGCGGGAATCGCCGGCGACGCGTGGGGGCCGGCGGAGGTGCGGGGAGGTCTTGCCAGCCGTACGGATGCGCTGCCAGCGTAACGAGACCGTGACGGCAGTCAACAGAGCGCGACAAGCGAACGAACGCTTCCGACCGGACGCTTCCGACCGAATGCTTCCAAACGAACGCTTCCGAAAGGACGGACGACGATGTCATCCCCACAAGGCGCCACCGAAGAACGCCCGCCGAGCCGCGCCTCACTCGTCTCGCCGGCCTCGCTCACGCCCGAACAGCGCGCCTGGACAGCCACCTTACGCACCTTGGCCGCCCGCCGGCTGCGCCCGCTCGCCGAAGCGGCCGAACCCGGACGCGTCAACCGGCCGCTGGTGGCCGCCCTCGGCGAACACGGCCTGCTGGCCAGGGTGTTCCCCGCCGACGGCGTGGTCCGCGCCGTCGACCTCTGCCTGCTGCGCGAGGCGCTGGGCCAGGAGTGCACCGAGGCGGAGACCGCCCTCGCCCTCCAGGGCCTGGGCGCGCACCCGATCGCCGCGTCCGGCACGGAGGCGCAACGCGCCCGCTGGCTGCCGGAGGTCGTCGCCGGACGGGCCGTCGCCGCCTTCGCGCTCAGCGAGCCGGAGGCGGGCTCCGACGCCGCCGCCCTGCGGCTGCGCGCCGAACCCGCCGGACCGTCGGAGCCCCCCGGCTGGACGCTGCACGGCGAGAAGCAGTGGATCTCCAACGCCCCGGAGGCCGACTTCTACACCGTCTTCGCCCGGACCCGCCCGGACGCGGGGGCGCACGGCGTCACGGCGTTCCTGGTCCCGGCCGACCGGCCGGGCCTCGGCGGCCGGCCACTGGACCTGATCGCCCCGCACCCCGTCGGGCTGCTCACCTTCGACGGCGTCCCCGTCGGCCCCGACGACGTCCTCGGCGAGGTGGACGGCGGCTTCGGCGTCGCCCTGCGCACCCTCGACCTCTTCCGCCCGAGCGTCGGCGCGTTCGCCGTCGGCATGTCCCGCGCCGCCCTGCGCGCCGCGCTCGCCCACGCCGCCGAACGCCATGCCTTCGGCGGCCCGTTGAAGGACCTCCAGGCCGTCTCCCACCAGCTCGCCGACATGGCCACCCGCACCGAGGCCGCGGCCCTCCTCGTCCACGCCGCCGCCACCGCCTACGACGCCGGCGAACCGGGCGTCGCCGGCCGCTCGGCCATGGCCAAGCTCTACGCCACCGAGACCGCCCAGTACGTCATCGACGCCGCCCTCCAGATCCACGGCGCCCGCGGCCTGGAACAGGGGCACCTCCTGGAACACCTGTACAGGGAGGTCCGGGCGACGCGCATCTACGAGGGCGCCACCGAGGTGCAGCGCACGATCATCGCGAGGGAGCTGTACAGGTGAGCGCGGAACGAGAGGAGGGCGACCCGGCACACCTGGACCGGCTCAACCCCCCGGAACTGTCCCCGCCCCGAGGCTTCTCCCACGCGGTGACGACGGAGGGCGGGCGCCTGGTCTTCCTGGCGGGCCAGACGGGCCTGGACGGCACGGGCCGCGTGGTCCCGGGCGGCCTGCCCGCCCAGTTCGAGCGCGCGCTGACCAACCTCCTCACCGCCCTCACGGCGGCCGGCGGCACCCCGGTCGACCTGGCCCGCGTCACGGTCTACACCACGGACGTCGCGTCCTACCGCGCCCGGGCCACGGAACTGGGCGCGATCTGGCGGCGTTTGGCGGGCCGCGACTACCCGGCGATGGCGCTGATCGGCGTCGTCCGGCTATGGGACGAGGAGGCACTGGTGGAACTGGACGGAGTGGCGGTGCTGCCGTGAAGCGGGGGGCGGGGAGGAGCGCCGGTATGCCCCGGCCCTCCTCCCCGCGTCCGTCACGGCCAGCCCTGCTTCACCTTGTCGGGAGCGGTGTTCCAGCTCTTGGGGATGAACGTGATCACGTAGGCGCCGCGGTCGAAGTCCGAGTAACCGGCGGACCAGTTCCGGAACTTGCTTTCGTACACGTGCATGGCGCCCAGGCTGCCATTGGGCGCGTGGTAGTGGTTGCCGTGGGTCCACACGGTCTGGCCGGCGTCCGCTTCCGTCTGCGCCCCGGACCATCCGTAGTCGAAATTGACGAAGGCTTCGCCCGGGCTGGTGGCGCTGCGCGGAATGTTCCTGTCCCGGGACATGTCGACCAGACCGGTTTCAGGATCGGGGCGGAACGCGTCCGGGTCGCCGTATTTCCGCTTGTCGGCGGAGCCCGACCGGTCCTGGCCGCTCCAGAAGTGCTTGGAGTAGATCACCGCCTTCATCTTCGACGGGTCGCCATTGCCGCCGTCCCGCTCCTTGAAGGACGGCGTGTTCCTCAGCGCCGTGAAGAGGGGCGAACGAGCGTCCTCCCGGCGTAAGGCGTCATTGCCGTTCGCCAGTTCCTTCCGGAGATTGTCGACGTACGCCCGCTCGTCGTGCGAGTTCTCCAGGGCCCTGTTCATGACGGCCGCCACATCACGCGCCCGCTGGAACCCCTTCTCCTCGTCGAAGCTGTCCTTGGCGACGCGTCCCTCGAACTCCGCCCGCGTCTCGCCGGGCCGGGGCCTGGAGTTCGTCACCGTGTTCCGGTACTTGTCCTCGTCGAAGGACGCGAAGGCCAGCCGGTTCGTCGGGTACTGCCCCGAATTCACCCAGGTGACGCCGACACAGCCGTAGGAGAGCCATTCCCGCTGCTCCTCGGTCATCTGCTGCTTCTGTCCGTCGCGCTGGCTGTAGACCTGCTGCCACTTGCGTATGTAGTTGTTGACGACCGTCTCGGCCCGTCCGTACGAGGGCCGGTACGGGTCGGGCATCCGGTCGAGCGGCTCGGCGGGCGGGGTGACCCTGTCGTCGGAATCGGGGGCCCGGAACGACGGGCCGGCGCCGGGGGCGGAAGGCGCACTGTCGTTCAGCGCGTTGATGTCGTCGACGTCGCTCACCGTCAGGCGGTACGTCTCGGCGTAGGACCGCTCCTTCCTCCCGGCGTCACCGCCGGCGGCCGCACTGGCCGACGGCATGAGCCCGGTGGTGCATATGACCGCGCTCAGGGTGGCGAGAACGAGAACTCTCGGGCGTTTGTTCATGGAAAGCGACAACTCCTCTGACACGGAAGGGGGGTGGAACGAGGCCGTGCGGGAGCACGACGCGGTGGAGGAGTTCGCGATGAGCCGCCGCTGCCGCTCAGAGAACTGGGAGATGGCGCGGAGGCCGCCACGCGCGTCCGAGGCGGCGGAACCGCCTCGCGGCGTGACCCTGCGAGAGGGCACAAAGGGACCTCGGGCGTAACACTTCTCGACTCCTGAACGAGTGATCGGACGGCGACGATCAGTGATCATGTCTCCACGTCATGCCCCTGGCAACACCAGGGCACGGAAACCGGCCACCTGTTCCAGGGCGGGGCCGGCAGGCCGGTCGCGCCCGGCCGGTCAGGCGGGCGACGAGCCGGTCAGTCGAAGGAGCGTCCGTACAACTGGGCCCGTGACGTGACTCCCAGCTTGGGGAAGATCTTGTAGAGGTGGTAGCCGACGGTGCGGGGGCTCAGGAACAGCCGGGCGGCGATCTCGCCGTTGCTCAGGCCCTGCGCGGCGAGCCGCATGACCTGGAGTTCCCGTGCCGTCAGCCGTTGTTCCTCGCCCTTGGGGGCGGCCGCCGCCGAAGGCTCCTGGGTGGGGCGGCCGCCCGCGGCCCGTAGTTCGGCGCGTGCAAGTTCCGACCAGGGCAGCGCGCCCACGCCGTCCAGTTGGACCTCGGCGAGACGCAGATGTTCGCGGGCCGGCTTGATGCGGCGATGGCGGCGCAGCCACTCGCCGTAGAGCAGATGGGTGCGGCCGGTCTCGAAGGGGGAGAGGCCGGTGTCGGCCAGCGCGCCCTGGAACAGGTCTTCCGCCTCCTCGCCGGTGGCGAGCAGGGCCTGGCCGCGGCGCCGGCCGGAGCGCAACTGCGGATGGTCCGCCGGCACCGGGTGGGCGGGGTCGAAGTCGGCCAGCACGCGGCGGGCGTGCTCGGGCTCGCCGGCTCTGACGCACGCCTCCACGAAGTCGGGCAGCACGATCCAGCGCAGCATGAAGTGCCCGGCGTCGCCCTCGGGGGAGCAGACCTCGGCCAGCAGCTTGGCCGCGTCCACGGGCCGCCCCTCGGCCAGGGCGTTAAGGCCCTGGGCCCAGTGGGCCAGGGCGATGGCGGAGGCGATCCGGCGGGGAGTGGACATCTCCAGCGACTCGCGGGCCAGTTCGTGGCAGCGGTCGCCGTCGCCCTGTGCCGCGGCCAGCCAGGCGAGCATCGCCCGAAGGTGGGAGGCGGCGCCCAACTGGCCGGTCTCCAGGGCCAGGGAGAGGGCCTCGGTGCCATGGGCGGTGGCGGTGGGCCAGGCGCCGGTGACGAGCTGGAGCGCCACGAGAGGGGCCAGGGACATCGGGAGGGAGCCGATCGCACTGTTGTCGCGCAGGGTGTCGACCGCATGCTGGTGGGCGTCGCGCAGGGGCTCGGTGGCGTGCAGGAGGTAGGGCAGGAAGGTCGGCGGCCACACCCACGGTCTGGGGTCGGTGCCGGACAGCCAGACGACGGGGATGTCCCTGCCGTCGGCGCCGGTCCGCCCGTCCGGCCCGCGGCCGTGCGCCTCCGGGGCCGGGCCGTCGTGGCGTGCGTCCGGGCCGGCGTCGTCGGCCAGCCCGGCGAGGTACCGAAAATGCGTCACGAAGCGGTCCCGGACGTCGGGCGCCACGACAGGAAGCCGCGCCAGCAGCCCGGCGATCTCCGCCAGCCGTGCCGGATCGTCGGCCACCCACGCCGACCGCGCCGCCATCACCAGGGTCTCGCAGGCCAGCCGGGGATCGTCCTCCCGTACGAGGCGTGCGCCCTCCAGCAGGATCAGACAGGCGACGGCCGGATCGCCGGAGGCATGGGCGATGGCCCCACGTACCTGGACGAGCCGGGCGCGCAGCGCGGGCACGTCCGCCAGCGGCTCGGCCTCGTTGAGGAGCGCCTCGGCCTGGGCGGTCTCGGCGGCCTTCCAGGCGCACTCGGCGGCGTCGACGAGCAGCCGGGCGCGGGCGCGTGGGGTGGAGGCCAGTGCGGCGGCCCGGCGCAGCGCCTTGACGGCGGTGGCCACACCACCGGTGCGCCGGGAGCGGCCGGCCATTCCGGCCAGCAGGTGCGCGACTCTGTCGTCGGGGCCCACCGCGGCGGCGGCCAGGTGCCAGATGTGCCGGTCGTCGCCCTCGCCCAGCGCGTCGGCCAGGGCGAGATGCGCGGCGCGCCGTTCGCCGAGCATCGCGCCCTGATAGACGGCCGAGCGGATCAGGGGGTGACGGAACCGGATCCGTTCCGGGTCCAGGAAGACCAGCCCCGCGGTGGCCGCGGCGGACAGCTCGTCCAGGGCGCGTTCGGTGTCCTCGGCGGCACGGACGATGACCGCCAGGTCGCCGTCGCCCTCGGCGGCGGTCAGCAGCAGGGCGTTGCCGGGCTTGGCCAGCAGGCTGGTGGCCCGGCAGAGGAATAGCCGCTGCAGCCGCTCGGTCAGCGGTAGTTCGTCGGGTAACGCCGCCGCGCCGCTGAGCTGTTCGGGGCTGAGGGCGGCGGACAGTTCGATCAGGGCGAGGGGATTGCCGCCCGCCTCCCGCAGCAGCCGCTCGCGTACCGCGGGTGCGGCCTCGGGCAGCAGGTGGGTGAGCAACGACCGGGCCGCGTCCGCCGCCAGGGGTGACAGGCGCAGGTCGGGCACCCCCTGCGCCGGAAAGGGCTGGGACCCGTCCCGTACCGCGAAGATCACCGCGACGCCTTCGGCGCCGAGCCGCCGGGCCACGAAGAGGAGGGCGTCGGCGGAGGGGGAGTCCAGCCAGTGGGCGTCGTCCACCAGCAGGAGCAGCGGTTCCGTGCGGGCCGCCTCCGACAGGAGTGTCAGCGCGGCGAGCGCCACCAGGAACCGGTCGGCGGGCGCGGTGTCCATGCCGAAGGCCGAGCGCAGCGCCGCGCTCTGCGGCGGCGGCAGCACATTGGTCGAACCGAGCAACGGGCGCAGCAACTGGTGCAGAGCGGCGAAGGGCAGCTCGGCCTCGTTCTCCACGCCGACGGTGGACAGCACCCGCACCCCGGGCCCGGCGTGCTCCGTGAGGTGCTGGAGCAGCGCACTCTTGCCCACCCCCGCCGGCCCGCGCAGTACGAGGGCGTGGCTGCGCCCCTGGCGTACGCCGGCGGTGACGTCCGCCAACCGCCTTAACTCACACTCCCGTCCGACCAGCATCGATGCTCCTTTCCCCGGGAGGCACTTTGTCATATGACGGATCCCTTTACTGATCAATTCGCGCCAATCCGGCCAGGATTGACGCACTTCCTCCGATTACCGGATCACCGGCCCCCGTCGACCGACAGATGCACGACCGTCCGGGGTCGGCGGAAGGTTGCTCTCGCGGCAGGCCCCAGGGGCGGCACCACGTCCGGGCCACCGCCGTCACCGGACCGTTCTCACGAGGAATGCACGCCTGGCGTGGGTGGATATATGTCGTTGTCTGATGTTGCTTCGAGTCGTGTGCCCGCCGGCGAGGGAGTGGACGATCCCCATCCGCCGGGTCCGTACGAGGTGGTGGAGGGGCCACTGGACGTCACCGACCTGTTGACGGTCGTGCGCACGGTCCTCGACGGGCACGGTCCGGTACCGGCGCGGCCGGAACTGACCGTGTACGGGCCCGGTCGGTACACGGTCCGGGTGGACGGCACCCGCCTGGACATCCGCAGCCGTCCCCTGTCTCACCAGCCGCCGGGCACGCTGGACCCCGTCGTCGCCGGACCGGGCATCCACCGGATCGTGCTGACCGCCTCGGGCGCCCCGTCCGAACGCGCTCACGACCTGTTCACCGCGCTGGCGACGGCCGTCGACCGGTGGGCCCAGTGCTACACGGAGGCCGAGGCCGCCGCCATCGTGGCCGGAATGCCGCTGCTGGACCGCTACGCGCGCCCCGAACCGGCGCTCTCCGGCTGGGCCTTGGTGTTCCGGGACCACTACGTGGAGAACAGCGTCGGCTTCCTGCTGGCCATGGAGCGCGCCGGACTCGCCCCCGAGTGGATCTTCGCGCTCTCCAAGGGCGACAGGACGCAGCACCGCGAGCGGGTGCACTCCTGGTTCCTGCACCGCGGCTACGCCAGTGACATCCTGGACAACTCCGTCATCAACGGCACCGCCGGAGCGGCCGAAACCGCCCACGCGCGCGCCGTGGACGCCCAGGTGGCCGAGTTCGTCCGCCGGGCGCACGCCGCGGGCCGCAAGGTCCTGGTCATCGACGACGGCGGGCTGCTCGCCCAGGGCTACGGCGCCGACGGGCCGGGGCCACGGGTGGACGCCGCCATCGAACTGACGGTCAGCGGACTCAAGCGCATCGCCGCCGCCCCCGGCGAACTGGCCATACCCGTGCTGAACATGGCGCGCTCCCGACTGAAGTCGAGACTGGGCTACAACGAGATCGCCGACTCCTGCGTGCGCCGGCTGCGCGCCATCGTGCCCGGCCAGAAGTTCATCGGCCGCCACGTCCTGTTGCTGGGCTACGGCACCCTCGGCGCCCGGGCGGCCCGTTCGCTGCGGGCCCTGGGCTGTCGGGTCGCCGTGGTGGACACCGACGTCCTGGCGCTGATCACCGCCGCCGAGGACGGCTTCGAGACCCACCGCACCGTCGCGGAGGCCCTCGCCCGGCAGCGGCCCTTCCTCATCCTCGGCAGCAGCGGCGACACCGCCATCACCGCCGAGGACGTGCCGCTGCTGCCCGACGGCGTCCTGCTGGCCGGCTTCGCCACCAAGGACTTCAGCGTGCTCACCGACGGCTACCCCGGCGCCACCGCGCTCACCCTCCCGCACGTCGGCGTGCGCTACGACCTGCCGCACGCCACCTCCGTCACCGTGCTCGGCGACGGACGCTCGCTGAACCTCTTCGAGTACGAGGGCATCGCCAACCGCGGCTACGACGCCTACCGCGCCGGCACCCTGCTCGCCGCGCTCGCCCTCTGCCGCGACCCCGGGCGGTTCCCGCCCGGCGTCCACTTGGAGCCGGTGGACCGGATCATCGACGACGCCGGGCTGTTCGACGCGTACTACAGCCAGTACCTGTGCGCCCGGACCGCCCCGCTGGGCACCGGGGCGTTCTCCCGGGTCCACCCCGCCGACCGCGAGGCCGCCCATGCCCGGTAGGCCGCATGTGTGCGTGATCGGCCACGGAGTGGCCGGCCGGCTGCACCGGCAACTCCTCGAGGGCATGGGGCTGTCCGTGTCCGTCGTCGACCCCGCCCGCGACACTCCCGTCCCCACCGCCGCCACCCTCGCCGACCTGCCCGCCGACCGGCCCGTGGATGTCTGGTCGGTCTGCACCCCGACCGCGAGCCACGTCCGCACCGTGGCGGCCGTCCTCGACCGCGACCCCGAGGCCCGCGTCCTGGTGGAGAAACCGGCCTGCCGCTCCTGGGAGGGCCCCGAACTCTCCGCGCTCCTCGCCGCGCACGACCGGGCCCGGCTGGTGGTGATGAACCAGTACGCGCACGCCAAGGCCCCCGCCATCCTCGAAGCCGTACGGGCCGAGTTCGCGCCCCGGCACCCGGTACGGGCCATCCGCGTCGCCTTCTGCAAGGACCGCCGCGAGGACATCGCCGCCGGCCGCTTCGTCGACCTCGACTACGGAGTCTTCGGCTACGAGTGGCTGCACATGCTCGCCGTCCTCGGCTCCCTGCTGCCCGCCCCGGCCTTCGACCGCTACCTGCGGACCGGCCCCGCGCCGCACACCGTACGGATCGCGCGCGATCCACGGCTGGCCAGCATCGCGGCCCACGAGACCACGCGGCTGAGGACGGCCGACGGGTCCGCGGTCGACATCGAGCTGTACTCCACCATCGCCGGCCCCGACGCCCCCCGCGCGGCCCCCGCACCCGCCTGGGCCCGCCGCACCGGACCCGCCACCGACAGCCGGCTGCGGCTGGCCCGGGTCGAGGCCGGACCGGTCCTCCTCACCCTCGAACTCGACCCGGTCTTCCTGCCCAACGGCACCCGGCTGCCCCGCAACACCCACCGGCTGACCGTGGACGGACCGGGCGTCCACCGCGAGTGGCTGGTCCCCGACTCGCCGATGGACAACGCGTTGCGGCACGCCATCGCCACCCTGCTCGGACCCGGCCCGCGCCCCACACCCGACCTGCGGCCCCTCGGCCGCATCGGCCGGCTGGCCGACCCGGCCGCCCGCGCAGACACCCCCGCCGACGCCCCGCAGACGGCTCCCGCCGCGCTGCCGACCCGACTGTGAAAGCGAACCGCCCATGAGCCGGATCTGCCTCGTCATCCCCAGCAACAGGTTCGACCAGTACTTCATCCAGCTTCCCCTCGACGCCGTCACCGCCGCCGGCCAGTTGCGGGCACAGGGACACACCGTCGCCGTGTGGGACCAACGCCTCCAGGAAGCCCCCGGGGGCCAGGACTTCGACCTGCTGGTGGTCTTCTCCGCGATCGCGGACCGCGCCCAGTGCTACCCCCTGGAACTGGAGCCGGTACGGGCCGCCGTCGAACGCGCCACCTCCCGCTACCCGTCGGCCCGCACCGTCGCGGTCGGCCCGCACGGCACCCACCTGCCCGCCGCCACCCGCGCCGAGCTGGGCGTGGACCACATCGCCTGCGGCGAGACCGACTCGGCCACCGTCGGCGCCGTCCACAGCCTGCTCGCCGGCGCCGACGCACCGGTGCTGCCGGTCACCACGACCCCGCACAACCTGCTGGACTCCCCGGAGCCGCGCCCCCGGCCCTTCCCCAACATCCCCCTGGAGGAATTCGCCTTCCCCGCCTACGACCTGGTGCCCGTCGCGGACTACACCGCCGAGGTCATCTCCGGCGGACTGCCGCTGCCCGGCCCCTGCGGCATGGTGCTGGCCGCCCGTGGCTGCACGTACGGCTGCACCTTCTGCCACCTGCCGTTCGGTACCAGGATGCGCAACCAGCCACTGGACCGGGTCGAGCGCGAGATCGACGCCCAGCAGACCGCGGGCCTGGACTTCTTGTTCTTCCTCGACTACGTCTTCGGCATCAACCGGGGTTTCTACGGCGACCTGTGCACCCGGCTGGAGGGCCGCGGACTGGGCTGGGTCGGCCAGACCCGCGCCGAGATCGTCCTGAAGAACGACGTCACCGCGTGGGCACGGGCCGGCTGCCAGGGCATGTGGCTGGGCGCCGAATCCCCCGCCATCGCCCAGACCGGCGTCCACAAACGGGTCAGCGAGGCACAGATCGCGGAAGCCGTCCACAAACTCCAGGACGCCGGCATCACCCCCTTCGCCTTCATCCTGCTGGGCCTGCCGCAGGACGAGGCGTGCGTGTCCGGCCGCCTCGTCGACTGGGCCGCCGGCCTGGGCGCCTGGTTCGGCATCAACCAGCTCTACCTGCGCCCCGGCACCACCCTCTACGACCGGCTCGCCCCCCAGTACAACGGCGGCAAGCCCCCGGCCACCTGGCACGAGGTGCGGGAGGTCACCCGCCGTTACCGCGCCTCCTACCCCACCGACCTCGACCACCAGCAGCAGCGGCTCGAAGGGCTGCCCAACTACCTGGGCAACGCCATCGCCCCGGTGGCGGGCTGAGGAGGCCGGCGTGCTGCGTTTCGGCATCCTCGGCTGCGGCTCCATCGGCGGCTTCCTCGGCCGCCTGCTGGCCCGGCCCGACGGCCCGCTGAGCGGACGGGCCCGGCTGGCCGCGGTCGCCGGACGGGACCCGGTACGGGCCGGGAAGCTGGCCGCCGAACTGGGCTGCGCCGCCCTCACCGTCGACGAGCTGCTGGCCCGCCCGGACATCGACGCCGTCGCCGTGTGCACCCCCTCCGGCACCCACGCCGACCTGGGCGTCGCGGCCCTGCGCGCGGGCAAGCACGTCCTGGTCGAGAAACCCCTCGACGTCACCCCCGAGGCCGCCGACCGGCTGATCGCCGCCGCCCGGCGCAGCGGCCGCACCCTCGGTGTCGTCTCCCAGCACCGCTTCGACCCCGCCGCCCGGGTGGCGAAGACCGCGATCGAGGACGGCGCACTGGGACGGATCACCTCGGTCCTCATCGAGGTGCCCTTGTGGCGGGCGCCCTCCTACTACGCGTCGGGCCGGTGGCGCGGCACCCGCGGCCTGGACGGCGGGGGTGCCCTGATGAACCAGGCCGTGCACGCCGTCGACCTCGCCCAGTGGCTGGCCGGCCCCGTGGTGGAGGCCGCGGCCCACACCGGCCTGCTCGCCCACGACGGCCTGGAGGTCGAGGACGTGGCCACCGCCAGCCTGCGGTTCGCCGGCGGCGCGCTCGGCGCCCTGCTGGCCACCACCGCCGCGTACCCGGGGCGCACCACCCGCGTCGCGGTCAACGGCGAGCGCGGATCGGTCGTCATCGACGACGACGAACTGGCCTACTTCCACGCCGCCCGCGACGGCGAACCGACCGGTGCCTACGGCGCCTACGGAGACGGCAACCAGGCCGCCGACCACTGCCCCCCGCCGTCGGAGCCCCCGGTGCGCGACCGCGTCGGCCTGCTCCGCCAACCCCACCGCGACCAGCTCGCCGACTTCTGCGACGCGGTGCGCACCGGCCGGCCGCCCCTCGTCGACGGTGCCGCGGGACGGCGGGCGGTGGCCGCGGTGCACGCCGTGTACACCGCCGCCCGCACCGGACGCACGGTACGGCTCGACGACAGTGGCAACCCCCTACAGGACACGGAGAGGAACCCATGAGCGCGACCCTTCGGCAGCCGGCGCCGGACGAGCACAAGGAGGAGCTGGCCCGGCTCTTCGACCGCAGCGCCCCGACCTACGAGCGGACCGGAGTCTCCCACTTCGCCGACCTCGGCCGACGGCTGGTGGAGCACGCCGGTCTCCGGGAGGGCGAGCGGGTCCTCGACGTGGGATGCGGCACCGGCGCGGTCCTCGTCCCGGCGGCCCGCGCCGTCGGACCGCGCGGATCCGTGACCGGCGTCGACCTCTCCCCGGGCATGGTGGAACGGACTCGGGCGGCCATCGCGGAGGAAGGGCTGGGCCACGCCCGGGCGTTCGTCGCCGACGCCGAGACGGTGGACGGACTGCCCGGCGGGGGAATCGCCGACGGCAGCCTCGACGCCGTACTCGCCGGCATCTCGATGTTCTTCTTCCCCCACCCCAGGGCCGCCGCCGCCCGGTACCGCCGGCTGCTCGGCGCGGACGGCCGGCTGGCCCTCTCCTGGTGGGGGGAGCAGGACGCGCGCTGGGCACCGGTCTTCGCCGCCAGTGCGCCGTACGGCGGCGCCTCCTCCCACCGGCTCCCGCCGGACAGCCCGTTCCGCTCCGTCGAGGACCTGCACACCATGCTGGCCGAGGAGGGCTTCGGCTCCGTCGACACCGTGGAACGGCCCTGTGTCACCCGCTTCCACGGCATCCGCCAGTGGTGGCAGTGGGTGTGGTCCACCGCGGGCCGGCAGTTCTGGGAAAGCGTGCCCCAGGAGAGGATGCACGAGGCCATCGCCGACGTCGAAGCGGAACTGTCCCGGCTGCGCGCCCCCGACGGCAGCCTGACCAGCCGGAACATCGTCCGCTTCACCGTCGCCAGGGCCGTACGGTGAACGACACCCGTACGGTGCCGCAGTCCTCCGTCACCTCCCCCTCCTCCCTGGCCACCGCCCACCCCCTGTTCTCCCCGGAGTGGCTGCGCGCCGCGGCCGAGGCCACGGCCGGGCGGTCCCCCCACGACGACACGGCCCTCCGGCTCGGCCTGCGCCTGACCGATCCGCCGTCCGGGGTGGCCGGACGGATCCTCGTCCTGGTGGACCAGACCACCGGCTCCCTCGCGTTCCGGACGGGGGAGTGGGACGAGCGCCCCACCCTCACCCTGACCCTCACCCATGAGGACGCGTGCCTCCTGCTGTTCGGGGACGCCGAGCAGCGGGTGCGGCTGTTCGAACATGGGCGGCTCGTCCTGGAAGGCGTGTTCCTCTTCCTCTTCTTCCTGGACCGGCTGCTGCAGCAGGACCCCTCCGGCGCGCTGGCCCGGCTCCGGCGGGTCACCGCCGGAGCCCCGCCGGCGGCCCCCCACCGGCCCGACGCCGCCACGACCGTCACCGTCCCGGAGGACGAGGCGGCCGCGGCCCGCGCCGCCGCCGACATCCTGCCCCGCACGATGGACGCCCTGCACGCCGAGCTCGGCCGCACCACCCCCGGCGCCCAACTCCACGTCAGCCACGCCCCGAGCGGCACCGAGGTCTCCGCCGCCCTGGGCGCCTGCCGCCCGGGCGTGCCCTTCACCCGTACCTCCCGGCCCATCTGGTACTGCTGCGCCAAGACGCTGGGCGCGGTGGCCGTCGGCCAACTGTGGGAACGCGGCCTGCTCGACCCGATGGCACCGGTCGGCCGCTACCTGCCCTGGTACGACGGCGAAGGCCGCGAACGCGTCACCCTCCACCAACTGCTCACCCACACCTCGGCCGTCCCCATGGGCCTGGACCCGCTGCACGGGGCCATGGCCGCCCCGGTCGCCCTCCGCCGCGAACTGCTGCGGCGGATGACGGTCCCCGACGCCACGCCCCCCGGCACCCGCATCACCTACGGGCCGTGGTGGGCGTGGTTCCTGATCGCCGAGGTCGTCCGCGCCCTGGACGGCCGCGACTACGAGCGCTACCTCACCGACGAGATCCTGGCACCCTGCGGCATGGACGCCACCCGCGTGGTGCTCACCCCGCGGGAGTACCGCGCCGAGGCCGAACGGCTGCCCCTCATCCACATCACCGGCGGCGGCCTCCCGGCCCAGCCCACCCACTGGTACGCGACCGAGGCCGCCTGCACCCGGCCCATCCCCGGGCTCAACGTCCGCGGGCCCATGTCCGACCTGGCGCTCTTCTTCACCGCGCTCGTCGACGGCGGTCGTGGACGCCACGGGCGCATCCTGCGGCCGCAGACCGTGACCGCCCTCACCACCCGTCACCGGGTCGGCCTGGTGGACCCGTTCGGCAACGCCGACTGGGGGCTCGGCTTCCGCGTCGAGTCCCGTCATCTCGGGGACGCGTGCACGGCCTTCAGCCGCCACGCCTCCCTGCGCACCTTCGGCCATTACGGGCTGTGGACGTCGGCGGTCTTCGCCGACCCGGACGCCGGCCTGGTCGTGGCCCTGCACCTCAACGGCAAGACCTGGCAGGAGGAACACCAGCGGCGGATGATCACCATCGGTGACGCCGTCTACCAGGACCTCCGCCTGACCCGACCCCGGGTCCTCGACCCGCAGCACGGAAACGGAGACCGAGCATGACCACCCCGCAGGCCGGGGCCGCGCTCCCGGCCGGCTCGCCGCACGCCATCATCGACATCGCGGTCGCCTTCTGGAAGTCCAAGGCGCTGCTGAGCGCCGTCGAACTGGGCGTCTTCGAGGAACTCGCCGTGCGCCCCGCCACCCGCCCCGACCTCGCCCGGAAGCTGGGCATCGCGGGCCGCGGCGCCGCCGACTTCCTCGACGCCCTGGTGTCCATGGGGCTGCTGGAACGCGACGACACCGGCGTCTACCGCAACTCCCCGCCCGCCGACCGCTATCTGGACCCCCGCAAGCCCGCCACCGACATCTCCGGCTACCTCTCGTTCCTCAACGCGGGATTCGGCTGCTGGGCGGGGCTGACCGCCGCGTTGCGCAGCGGCGGCCGGCTGGACTTCTCCGCGGCCCTGGCGGCCTCCCAGGCCGCGGACCAGGGCGGCGCCGGCGACCCGAAGCTGGTGGACACCGGAGCCGGCGACGACACCTTCGGCGAGGCGTACGCCGCTCCCGACCAGGTGACCGGATTCCTGCGCGCGATGACCGGCTACAGCATGGGCGCCAACCAGGCCCTCGCCGAGCGGTACGACTGGTCGGGGGTGCGCACCGTGGCCGACGTCGGCTGCGCCGAGGGCTCGCTGCTCGCGCAGGTGCTGTCCCGGCACCCGCACCTCCAGGGCATCGGCTTCGACCTCCCGGTGGTCGGCACCGGCTTCGACGCCCACCTCAAGCGGGTCGGGCTCGCCGACCGGGCGCGCTTCGCCGGGGGAGACTTCCTCACCGGCCCGCTGCCGGCCGCCGACGCCATCGTGATGGGCCACGTCCTGCACGACTGGGACCTGGACACCAAGAAGATGCTCATCGGCAAGGCGTACGACGCCCTGCCGCAGGGCGGCCGGCTGCTGATCTACGAGTCGCTGATCGACGACGCCCGGCGCGAGCGCACCACCGGCCTGCTCATCAGCCTCAACGTCTCCACCGTCTCGGCCGGCGGCCTGGGCTACACCGGTGCGGAGTGCGGCGACTGGATGCGCGCGGCAGGCTTCCGGGACACCACCGTGAGCCACCTGGACGGCCCGGAATACCTCGTGGCCGGAGTCAAGTAGCCGGCGCGGAGCAGGCCGCCGTACCCCTCCCCGCTCCGCCGAGTGGCGGGCCGGACGGGGTGCGGCGGCTTCCGCGTATCAGATGTCCCGGAAGATCTCGATCTGCGCGCCGATCGAGTTCAGCCGGTCCGCCAGGTCCTCGTAGCCCCGGTTGATGACGTACACGTTGCGCAGCACGGACGTGCCCTCCGCGGCCATCATCGCCAGGAGGACGACGACCGCCGGGCGCAGCGCCGGGGGGCACATCATCTCGGCGGAGCGCCAGCGGGTGGGGCCCTCGACGAGGACGCGGTGGGGGTCGAGGAGTTTGACGTCGGCGCCGAGGCGGTTGAGGTCGGTGAGGTAGATGGCGCGGTTGTCGTAGACCCAGTCGTGGATGAGGGTCTGACCCTGGGCGAAGGCGGCGATGGCGGCGAAGAAGGGGACGTTGTCGATGTTGAGACCGGGGAACGGCATCGGGTGGATCTTGTCGATGGGGGCCCGGAGTTTGGAGGGGCGGACGGTGAGGTCCAGGAGGCGGGTGCGGCCGTTGTTGGCGCGGTACTCGGGGCTGCGCTCGTGGTCGAGGCCCATCTCCTCCAGGACGGCCAGTTCGATCTCCATGAACTCGATGGGCACCCGGCGGATCGTCAGCTCCGACTCCGTGACCACCGCCGCGGCCAGCAGGCTCATCGCCTCCACCGGGTCCTCCGACGGCGCGTAGTCGACGTCGCGGTCGATGTGGGCCACGCCGTGGACGGTGAGGGTCGTGGTGCCGATGCCCTCGACCTTGACGCCCAGCTCCTCCAGGAAGAAGCAGAGGTCCTGGACCATGTAGTTGGAGCTGGCGTTGCGGATGACGGTGACGCCGTCGTGCCGGGCGGCGGCCAGCAGGGCGTTCTCGGTGACGGTGTCGCCGCGCTCGGTCAGGACGATGGCGCGGGTGGGGGAGACGCTGCGGTCGACCTTCGCGTGGTACGTGCCGTCGGTGGCGGTGATCTCCAGGCCGAAGTGGCGCAGGGCCGTCATGTGCGGCTGGACGGTGCGGGTGCCCAGGTCGCAGCCGCCGGCGTACGGGATGCCGAACTGGTCCATGCGGTGCAGCAGCGGGCCGAGGAACATGATGACGCTGCGGGTGCGCCGGGCGGCCTCGCGGTCCATCGCGTCCAGGTCGAGGTCGGCCGGGGGAACGATCTCCAGGTCGTTGCCGTCGTTGATCCAGCGGGCGCGGACGCCGATGCTGCCCAGCACCTCCAGGATCCGGTAGACCTCCTCGATCCGGGCCACCCGCCGGAGGGTGGTGCGCCCGGCGTTCAGAAGGGTCGCGCAGAGCAGGGCCACGCAGGCGTTCTTGCTGGTCTTGACGTCGATCGCACCGGACAGCCGGCGTCCGCCGACCACCCTCAGGTGCATGGGGCCGGCATAACCCAGGGAGACGATCTCACTGTCCAGCGCTTCACCGATACGAGCGATCATATCAAGACTGATGTTCTGATTTCCCCGCTCGATGCGGTTGACCGCGCTCTGGCTGGTGCCGAGTGCGTCGGCGAGCTGCGACTGAGTCCAGCCGCGGTGCTGCCGGGCGTCACGGATGAGCTTCCCGATGCGGGCGAGGTAAGCGTCTGTCATGAGGTAGACGGTATCTCAGATATGAGATCTTTCGCGGGATCCCTTCGGTGATCTACTTTTGTTCTATTAGTATGCGAACAACCCGTCCCCGAGGCCGTCGTCGAGAGGTAGTCGGTGAACCTTCCCCTGCACACCGCCGGGCGGCCGTGGCGCCCGGTCCTCCTCGCGCTGCCCTACCTCCTGGCGGCCGCCGTCTTCCTCCTCCTCTTCGAACGCCGGCGGGACCGGCTGCCGGACCGGCTGGCCACCCACTTCAGCGGCTCCGGCCGGGCGGACGGCTTCACCGCCACCGGCTCCTTCGCCTCCGAGGGCCTCGTCCTCGTCCTCTCCCTCGCCGTCCTCTTCGCCGCGCTCGCCTATTTCCTCGAACTCGAGGTCCTCTCCTGGCGCGCCCTCACCGCCACCGCCTACGCCGTGGCCGCGCTGATCGGCTCGCTCATGGTCTGGACCGTCCTCTGCAACGCGTCCGCCGCCACCCCCGACGACGCCCGGCTCGGCCTCGACACCCTGGTGACGACCCTCCTCGCGGCCCTCGTGGCGGGCGTCCTCGGCATCCTCCTCGCCGGCCTCACCGCCCCGCGCCCCCGTCAGACGGTCACCGCCGCGACCACCGCCGCTCCCCGCCTGCCGCTGGGCCCCACGGAAGGCGCGGTCTGGACGCGGGCCGTGGTCTCGCGCCCGCTGCTGGGGCTCGGCGTCGCCCTCCTGGCCGTCGCGGCCGGGTTCGGCTTCGCGGGCGGCTGGACGTCCGGGCTGGGGATGGCGGTCGGCGCCCTGCTGGTCCTCCCGCTGTCCGGAGCCCGCGTCGCCGTCGACCGCCACGGCCTGACCGTCACACCCCTGTGGGCACCCCGGCCGCGGCTGCGGGTCGGGCTCGACCGCGTCGGGTCGGCCGACGGCCGTGCCCTGGACGCGTTCCGCGAGTTCGGCGGCTGGGGCTACCGCGTCCGCTCCGGCCGCAGCGGGTTCGTGCTGCGCTCAGGCGACGCCCTCGTGGTCCGGCTGACGGGCGGCGGCGAGTTCGTCGTCACGGTCGACGACGCCGCGACGGCCGCCGCCCTGCTCAACACCCTCGCCGACCGGGCCCGCCGGCGCGCGGACAGCGGGGGCTGACGTGCTCGTCCGGCTCGACCACGGATCGCCCGTGCCGCTCGGCGACCAGATCGCCGCGTCCGTCCGCGGCGCGGTCGCCGACGGCTCGGTACGCCCGGGGGAACGGCTGCCCGCCGCCCGCGCCCTGGCCGACTCGCTCGGCGTCAACGTGCACACCGTGCTCCGCGGCTACCAGCGGCTTCGCGAGGAGGGGATCATCGAACTGCGGCGCGGCCGGGGCGCCGTGGTCACCACGGGCGACGCCGTCGCCGACCGCGCCCGGCTGCTCGCCGCCGCCGGCCGGCTCGTCGCGGAGGCCCGCTCCTCCGGCCTGGGCGACGAGGCCATCCTGGACCTCGTCCGGACCAGCCTCGGCCCGGCCTGATCCCGTGCTGGAGACGGTGAGTTGACGAGCATGCCCGACGCCCCTCCCGCAGAACTCCTCCCGCAGGGCTCCTCCGCAGAACGCCTCCCGCAGGACCCCTCGCGAGCCGGCCCCCTGACCGTCCGGCCGCGGCCCTTGTCCCCGCGGGCCCTCACTGCGGTGCCTGTCCCCGCCCCCCTCCCCGCCAGCCCGCGCCGGTGCGCGACACTGGAAGGGAAGCGAAGGCCAGAGGTGACGGGAGCCGACCGATGACCGAACGCAAGCCCCCCGGCGTGGACTTCGAGACCTGGGCCGACCTGCAGATCCGGGAGGCGGCGGAGCGCGGGGAGTTCTCGAACCTCCCCGGCTTCGGCAAGCCGCTGCCCGGCCTCGACCGCCCCTACGACGACATGTGGTGGGTCAAGGAGAAGATGCGGCGGGAGAACCTGTCGTTCCTGCCGCCCTCCCTCGTCCTCCGCAAGGAGGCGGAGGACGCCCACGCGGCGGCGCTCGGCGCCCGCTCGGAACGGGAGGTCCGGAGCATCCTCGCCGCGATCAACGAGAAGATCGCCGCGGGGCTCCGCCGGCCGCCCCCGGGGCCGCCGCTCAACCTGACGCTGTTCGACGTCGAGGATGTCGTCCGCGCCTGGCGGGACGAGAGGGAGCAGAAGGGCGAGAGGGACGGGCAGGGGGAGCCGGCGGTCTGACGGCCGCCGGGCGGGCCGGGCCGACCGTACGCCCCCGGCCGTACGTCCCCCAGCCATACGCCCCCGCTCACCCGGTCGGCGGTACGCCCCCTTGATCAACGCCGGTGCCCCGCGCCCCGGCCCCGATCACGGGCCGCACCCGCCCGTACACCCCCGCCGGAGCGGAACGGCCGCACCCCGTAAGCCGTCTCCCAGGGCGAACGGGGTCCAGGCCCCGCCACCCCCGCCCGCCCCGAACGCCAAGAGCACCGGCCATGACCTCCGCCCCCGACGACGAGGCCCCCGACGTCCCGCGCTGGACGCTCGTCGTATCGGCCGCCGCCGACCTGCTGCTCGGCCTGATCAAGCCCGTGCTCGACGCGCCCAAGGGCCGGCAGAACGGCTCGACCGGCGACTGACGCGGCCGCGCGGTCGGCCGAGACGGGAACGTGACCGTCCGCCGCCCCCGCGATCGCTCATCCGGGCATGACCGATCCCCGGTGATGTACTAGAGTTATCTCGACATCGAGATATATGCCGAGAGAGGCGTACCGCCGTCGCGCCACCAGGGAACACTAAGGCATGCCTAAGTTAGGGCAACCTTAGCGGACCGGCGCGACGTTGTCGCGGCAGGATGGCCGCAGTACGCGCATTCATGCACATGAAGGAGACTGTCGTGTCGGCGAACAGCTTCGACGCCCGCAGCACGCTGCAGGTGGGCGACGAGTCGTACGAGATCTTCCGGCTGGACAAGGTCGAGGGCTCCGCTCGCCTTCCCTACAGCCTCAAGGTGCTGCTGGAGAACCTGCTCCGCACCGAGGACGGCGCCAACATCACCGCCGACCACATCCGCGCGCTGGGTAACTGGGACTCGCAGGCCCAGCCCAGCCAGGAGATCCAGTTCACGCCGGCCCGCGTGATCATGCAGGACTTCACCGGCGTCCCCTGCGTCGTCGACCTCGCCACCATGCGCGAGGCCGTCAAGGAGCTCGGCGGCGACCCGGCGAAGGTCAACCCGCTCTCCCCGGCCGAGCTGGTCATCGACCACTCCGTCATCGCCGACAAGTTCGGCACGAAGGACGCCTTCGGCCAGAACGTCGAGCTGGAGTACGGCCGCAACAAGGAGCGCTACCAGTTCCTGCGCTGGGGCCAGACCGCCTTCGACGACTTCAAGGTCGTCCCCCCGGGCACCGGCATCGTCCACCAGGTGAACATCGAGCACCTCGCGCGTACGGTCATGGTCCGCAACGGCCAGGCGTACCCCGACACCCTCGTCGGCACCGACTCGCACACCACCATGGTCAACGGCCTCGGCGTGCTCGGCTGGGGCGTCGGCGGCATCGAGGCCGAGGCCGCGATGCTCGGCCAGCCGGTCTCGATGCTCATCCCGCGCGTCGTCGGCTTCAAGCTGACCGGTGAGCTGCCCGCCGGCACCACCGCCACCGACCTCGTCCTCACGATCACCGAGATGCTGCGCAAGCACGGCGTCGTCGGCAAGTTCGTCGAGTTCTACGGCGAGGGTGTGGCCGCCACGTCGCTGGCCAACCGCGCCACCATCGGCAACATGTCGCCGGAGTTCGGTTCCACCGCCGCCATCTTCCCGATCGACGGCGAGACCCTGAACTACCTCAAGCTCACCGGCCGCTCCGAGCAGCAGGTCGCGCTCGTCGAGGCGTACGCCAAGGAGCAGGGCCTCTGGCTCGACCCGGCCGCCGAGCCCGACTTCTCCGAGAAGCTGGAGCTCGACCTGTCGACGGTCGTCCCGTCGATCGCCGGCCCGAAGCGCCCGCAGGACCGCATCGTCCTCGCGAACGCCGCCGCGCAGTTCGCCCAGGACGTCCGCAACTACGTCGACGACGTCGACGAGGCGGGCAAGGAGTCCTTCCCGGCCTCCGACGCCCCGGCCGTCTCCGCCGGCGTCCCGTCGAAGCCGGTCACCGTGACCGCCCCCGACGGCTCGACGTACGAGATCGACCACGGCGCCGTCACCGTCGCCGCGATCACCTCCTGCACCAACACCTCGAACCCCTACGTCATGGTCGCCGCCGCGCTCGTGGCCAAGAAGGCGGTCGAGAAGGGCCTGACCCGCAAGCCGTGGGTCAAGACCACCCTCGCCCCGGGCTCCAAGGTCGTCACCGACTACTTCGACAAGGCGGGCCTCACCCCGTACCTCGACAAGGTCGGCTTCAACCTCGTCGGCTACGGCTGCACCACCTGCATCGGCAACTCCGGCCCGCTGCCGGAGGAGGTCTCCAAGGCCGTCAACGACCACGACCTCGCCGTCACCTCGGTGCTCTCCGGCAACCGCAACTTCGAGGGCCGGATCAACCCCGACGTCAAGATGAACTACCTGGCGTCGCCGCCGCTGGTCGTGGCCTACGCGATCGCCGGCTCGATGAAGGTCGACATCACCAAGGACGCCCTGGGCACCGACCAGGACGGCAACCCGGTCTACCTCAAGGACATCTGGCCCTCCGAGGCCGAGGTGAACGACGTCGTCGCCAACGCCATCGGCGAGGACATGTTCAACAAGTCCTACCAGGACGTCTTCGCGGGCGACGCCCAGTGGCAGGCCCTGCCCATCCCCACCGGCAACACCTTCGAGTGGGACGCCGAGTCCACCTACGTCCGGAAGCCCCCGTACTTCGAGGGCATGACGATGGAGACCACCCCGGTCACCGACATCGCCGGCGCCCGCGTCCTCGCCAAGCTGGGCGACTCGGTCACCACCGACCACATCTCCCCGGCCGGTGCGATCAAGGCCGACACCCCGGCCGGCAAGTACCTCACCGAGCACGGTGTGGAGCGCCGCGACTTCAACAGCTACGGCTCCCGCCGCGGCAACCACGAGGTCATGATCCGCGGTACGTTCGCCAACATCCGCCTGCGCAACCAGATCGCGCCGGGCACCGAGGGCGGCTTCACCCGCGACTTCACCCAGGACGGCGGTCCGGTGTCGTTCATCTACGACGCCTCCCGCAACTACATCGAGCAGGGCATCCCGCTCGTCGTCCTGGCCGGCAAGGAGTACGGCTCCGGCTCCTCCCGCGACTGGGCCGCCAAGGGCACCGCGCTCCTCGGCGTCAAGGCCGTCATCGCCGAGTCCTACGAGCGCATCCACCGCTCGAACCTCATCGGCATGGGCGTCCTCCCGCTCCAGTTCCCCGAGGGCGCCTCGGCCGAGTCCCTCGGCCTGACCGGCGAGGAGACCTTCACCTTCACCGGCGTCACCGAGCTCAACGAGGGCCGCACGCCGCGCACGGTCAAGGTCACCACCGACACCGGCGTGGAGTTCGACGCGGTCGTCCGCATCGACACCCCCGGTGAGGCGGACTACTACCGCAACGGCGGCATCATGCAGTACGTGCTGCGCAGCCTGATCCGCAAGTAAGCGGCGGGGCGCTTCGCGCCCGAGGGCCGCATCCCGTGTTCGCGCACGGGGTGCGGCCCTCGGTGCGTCCGGGCGGACGACTACCGAGCGGTTCGACTGACGGCATTGACGAACGCTGTCCAACTCGCTCTGGGAAAGCGGATCGACGCACGCTCGGGAGCTTTGCTGTCGCGGACGCGAACAGTGCTGGGAACTTGATCCGCCACTTCGACGCAGTTGCCGCCGGTTCCGTCGGTGTAGGACGATGTGCGCCATTCCGCCGCGCGTATGTCAGATACGGTGCCCATGCGTCGCCCAATCCTTCGCCGCTGATTCGATCAGAGCCAAGGACGCTGTCGGGGAAAGCGCATCAGCCCTGGCCAGATCGTATGACCGTTGGCAGTCGGCGACCAGGACAGGATCCTCCAGAAGCTGACCCGTGCCTCCGCCTTCGGTGTAGACGGCAGGCGGGGTGTCGTTGAAGTCCATGAGCGACACCATCGAGTTCAAGAATGGGTGCGCCCCTGCGGCGAAGGGCATCACTTGGATGACGACATTGGGCCGGGTGCGCATCACCTCGGCGAGGTGGTCGAGCTGCTCGACCATAACCTCAGGCTCGCCCACGGCTACGCGCAGAGCTGCCTCGTGGATGATCGCCCAGTAAACGGGCGCGGACGGGCCTTCCAACAGTTTCGCCCGCTCCATTCGAGCTCGTACGAATCGCTCCACCACCTCGTGTGGGGTGAACCGCTGCGCGGCCCGAATCACAGCTCGTGCGTACGCCTCGGTCTGCAACAACCCCAGCACATACATCGACGAGATTTCGCTGATCGCCTGCGCCTGCTTCTCCAGCTCTGCCGCGTCTGCGAAATAGTGGGCTACCTTGTACCTCCGGGCGAGCCTGCACAGCCGTTGCATGTGCTCCTTGGTCCCGAAGATCTCGTCGAACCGCTTCGACAGCTCCAACTGCGGGACGCGGAGGGCCGACTCGAACTGGCCGATGTACGAACCCGAGCAGAACGCCCGAGTCCCGAGCCCGGTCTGAGACAGACCGGCCTCGTTACGCAGGCGCTCCAGCTCGGAGCCGTAGAACGCGCGCGGGTTGGCGTACGGGTCCTTGGACTTGGTCGCGCTCACGTACCCAGCGTATCCATGTGGGGTCGCTGGGTTAGGTGAGTCCCGGAAGCGTCACTCAGAAGAGCAGCCGGTACTGGTTCCAGCCCGACTTCCCCACCAGCACACGGGACTTGAACGGCGACGACGCCCGGCCCGTCCCCTTGTACAGCCAGAGCGCGCCCTGGCCGTCGCGGGCGAGCAGGTCCGCGTGGCCGTCGAGGTCCACGTCGCCCGTGCCGAGCAGGGTGTTGAACTGGTTCCAGCCGTCCCCGATCCGGGTGCGGGCCTTGAAGGGGCGGGCCGCGTCGCCGGTGCCCTGGTAGAGCCAGAGGGTGCCCTTGCCGTCGCGGGCGACGATGTCCGTCCGGCCGTCGCCGGTGAGGTCGGCGCGGCCGGTGATCGCCGTGTACTGGCCCCAGCCCGGGCCCACCTTCTTGCGGCCGGAGAGCGAGCCGTCGGCCTTGGCCAGGTAGAGCCAGAGCACGCCCGCGCGGTCGCGGACCAGGATGTCGGACTCCTGCGAGCCGCCGAGGGTGCCGGGGGAGAAGAAGCTGTCGTACTGGCCCCAGTCGGTGGCGACTTCCCGGGCACCCTTCCTGGTGATGTACCCCACCGAGTCGTCCGGCCCGATGGCGTAGGTGGCCTCCCAGATCCCGTCGCGGTCGTGGTCGACCGCCGTCGCGGCCTTGATCGCGCTCCAGTTGCCGCTGTAGGGCTTGCGCGAGGCGAGCCCGCCCTTGCCGTCAGGCGCGTAGACGAAGTAGCCGCCCTTGCGGTCGACCGCCTGGACCGGGAAGAAGGGCGCGTTCGGCGACAGCCGGGCGTCGGCCCGGAGGGCCGGCGCGGCCGCTGCCGCCGGCGGCCGCACCGCCGGGACGGAACCGGGGCCGGGGACATCGGCCGACGCCGTACCGGCGGTGACGGCGGCCAGGGCGACGGCGGTCGCGGCGGTGAGGGCGCGCGAGACGGCGCGGCGACGGGAACGGCCGGGAAGGTGGGGCACGTAGGGCTCCGAACGGTAGGCGCAAGGGAACGGCACGACGGAGGTGTCACGTGCGTACCGCCACGCCCCCCGCGTGATCAGGATGCTGCCACACCGTCCCCGTGCCCCGGAGCCGAGGTCCCCTTACACCCGCGCGGAGTCCCGAGGGACGGTTCCAGCAGGTCGAACGCGTGGACCGTCTCCGTCCCCACGGCCTCGGCCACCGCGTCGTCGCCGTGCCGGGACAGCGTGGGGGCCGGATGCGGCCGAAGAGGGCCCGGTGTGCACCGTCCAGCACCGTGGCGGCGGCGCGGGGGGTCAGGCTTGGCATGTGGCCTCGGCGGCCGGCCGTCGCGTCGCGGGGGAGTGTCGCCGGACGGCCCCCTGACGCGCCTGTGGCGCCCCTCCGGGTGGAGGAGCGCCACAGGTTGCCAGCCGAACTGACGGATCGTCAGAAGAGCAGACGGTACTGGCCGAAGCCCGTCCCGACCTTGACCGAGCCCTTGAAGGGCTCGTTCTGCTTGCCGGTGCCCTTGAAGAGCCACAGTGCGCCGGACTTGTCCCGCGCCAGCAGGTCCGCGTGGCCGTCGCCGTCGACGTCGCCGGTGCCGACCAGCAGGTCGAACTTGTTCCAGCCGCCGCCGATCTTCGTGCGGCCCGCGAAGGGCTTGTTCAGGTCGCCGGTGCCCTTGTAGAGCCAGAGCGTGCCGGACTTGTCGCGCGCGACGATGTCCGTCTTGCCGTCACCGGTCAGGTCGCCGCGGCCGGCGACCGCCGTGAACTGGCCCCAGCCGCCGCCGACCTTCTTGCGGGCGGACAGCTTCCCGAGGATGTCGGCCTGGTAGACCCACAGGACGCCGGACTTGTCGCGCCCGAGCACGTCACCGTAGGCCGAACCGCCCAGGTTGCCCGGGGAGAAGACGGTGTCGTACATGCTCCAGCCGGTGCCGACGCGCTCGGTGTAGCCCTTGTCGGCGTACCACGCCTCGTTGTTCTTCTGGACGTAGTAGTGGCCGTCGCCTTCGCCGAACCGGTCGTGCCGCTGGGTCGCCAGCCGCATCTGCTTCCAGGCGTTGCGGGAGGCGTTGGTGTTCTTGCCCGCCTTGCGGGAGGTGAGGCCGCCCTTGCCGTTGGGCTGGTACGAGTAGTAGTCGCCCTTGTTGTCGATGGCGTTGAGCACCAGGAAGGGCGCCGCGCCGCTCGGGTCGGCGACGGTGGCCTTGGCGGTGGCCGTCTTGTCGGCGGTCACCTTGGGGCCGAGCTTTCCGGCCGGGGCCGCGGCCGGCCCGTCGGCCAGGGCCGTACCGGCGGTGCCGGCCACGAGGGCGGCGGCGATCGCCGTGGTGACGACGCGGGGGAGTGCGCGGCCGCCGGAACGGCGGCCGTTGGTGTAGGTCACGTAAGACTCCGTACGAATAATCCGAAGAACGAGAAAGTGTCTCAGAAGACCAGGCGGTACTGGTTCCAGCCCGAGTTACCGATCTTCACGGGGGCCTTGAAGGGCGCGGAGGCCTCGCCCGTGCCCTTGTACAGCCACAGGGCGCCGTCGTTGTCGATGGCCATCAGGTCGCTGCGGCCGTCGCCGTCGGTGTCGCCGTTGGAGAAGAGGTGGTGGTACTTGTTCCAGCCGCCGCCGATCCGGGTGCGGGCCTCGAAGGGCTTCTCGGCGTCGCCGGTGCCCTTGTAGAGCCAGAGCACGCCGTCCCGGTCGTGGGCGACGATGTCGGTCTTGCCGTCACCGGTGAGGTCGCCGCGCCCGGCGATCTCGGTGTACGTCCCCCACTCGGATCCGGTGATCACGTTCTCGCCGGCGAACGTGCCGTCGTAGTTGGTGATACGGACGTTGATCCTGTCCGTCCCCAGTGCGACGAGGTCGGATTCCTTGCCGCCGCCGAGGTTCCCGGGCGAGATCAGGCCGTGGTAGAAGTACCCGTAGTTGGGCACGAGGGTGACGTCTTTGCCGGTGAGGCCGTGGAACTTGAGGTCGCGGCCGTTCTCGCTGATGAAGTAGTCGCCGTCGTGGCGGCCGTCGGCGTCGCGGTCGACCTGGGCGATTTCGCTCAGGTCCTTCCACGGGCCGCGGGCCTCGCGCGGCTTCAGGCCGCCCTTGCCGTCGACCTCGTAGACGTAGAAGTCGTCGCCCTTGGCGGTGACGGCGCCGACCTGGAACACCGGCGCGGCAGCCGACGGGCTCTTCGCGGCGGCCAGTTGCGCGCCCGACGTGTGCGCGGCGGCCACCCCGGCCGTCCCCCCGACCAGGGCCACGGCGACGGCCGCGGTGACGAGGCGCGAGAGACCGCGCCGAGAAACACGCGAAACAGTAGTCATGGAAAGTTCCCCCCAACCATGAAAATGGTGTGCAGTGCCGCTCACCGTGCACGGAGAACAGCACTGGATCTTCACAAAAGCCACGTGAAGAGATGGAGTCCGGCGGAGCCGGGAACGGGCCGTGCCGCCGGCGAGCGGGGCACGGCCCGGTGACGCTTCACCGCATGGGCGGTCAGTAGACCAGGCGGTACTGGTTCCAGCCCGAGTTGCCGATCTTCACCGGGGAGGTGAAGGGCGCGGCGGCCTTGCCGGTGCCCTTGTACAGCCACAGGGCGCCCTTGCCGTCGACGGCGAGCAGGTCGCTGCGGCCGTCGCCGTTCAGGTCGCCGTTGGAGAAGACCTTGGTGTACTTGTTCCAGCCGCCGCCGATCCGGGTGCGGGCCTCGAAGGGCTTGTCCGCCTTGCCGGTGCCCTTGTGCAGCCACAGGACGCCGTCGCGGTCCTTGGCGACGATGTCCGTCTTGCCGTCACCGGTGAGGTCGCCGCGGCCCGTGATGTCGGTGTACTGGGCCCACTCCTTGCCGCCGATCCGCGTCTGGCCGGAGAAGGTGCCGTCCTCCTTGACCGTGTACAGCGACAGGTGGCCGCTCTTGCTGCGGGCCAGCAGGTCCGACTGCCGGGACCCGGCGAGGTTCCCCGGCGACAGGATGATGTCGTTGAAGTGACCGAAGTCCGGCACGACGTTGCGGGCGTGGCCCGCGAGGCCGATGAACTTCAGGTCGCCGTGCTCGACGTAGTAGTTGCCGTCCTGGCGGCCGTCCGCGTCCCGGTCGACCCAGGTGGCCTGCGTCACGCCGGTGAACTTCGCGCCGCTGGTCTGGCGCGGCTTCAGACCGCCCTTGCCGTCGGCCTCGTAGTAGTAGAACGCGTCGCCCTTCTTGGCGACGGCGCCGAGCGGGAAGACCGGCGCGGAAGCCGACGGCTTCTTCGCGGCGGCCACCTGGGCGCCCGACGTGTGCGCGGCGGCCACCCCGGCCGTCCCCCCGACCAGGGCCACCGCGACGGCGGCCGTGACGAGGCGCGAGAGACCACGTCGAGAAACACGCGAAACAGTAGTCATGGAAAGTTTCCCCCCAACCATGAGAAAAGGTGCAGCAGTGCTGCTCGCCGTGCACGGAGAGCAGCACTGGATCTTCACAGACTCTACACAGGCTTCCCGGCCTCAACTACCGCTGTGGGGAACCCAACAGCTCCATCTCGGCCAAGCTCGCCTCGCCACCGATGACTTTCAGCCGATAGTGACGGTAGGTGACCGGAGAGTGGAGTGAGAACACCCGCGTTTGCCGGTCCCATGTGAAGGACTCCCCCTCACGTCGATCGGTTCCACTCCAGTCACGTCCGTTGTCGGAACCTTCGAGCACCCACCCGTGCGGCGCCCGGGCCCGGTCGGCGGAGGTGAGGGTGTACGAGGTGACGCGGGAGCCGGCGGTGACCTCCAGCGGGACGGTGGTGACGGTGGCGGCGGTGCGGGAGGTGTTGTCGGTGAGGGCGGAGCCGTCCGGGACGGTGACGTCGGACAGCGGGGCCGGGACCTTGTCGTCCTGGGTGATCGAGGTGGGCCCGGCGCCCTCGCCGGAGGCCCAGGAGGACGGCTCGGGGCCCATGGCGAACTCCAGCGTGGCCCCCTGCGCCACCACCGAGTGCGGCAGCGCCGTGGAGTTCCAGGGCTTGCCGTCGACGGTCAGCCCCTGCACGTAGACGTTCCGCGCGCTGTTGCGCGGAGCCTTGACCACCAGGTCGCGGCCGTTCTCCAGGTGCACGGTCGCCTTGGTGAACAGCGGCGACCCGATCGCGTACTCGCCCTGCCCCATCACCAGCGGGTAGAAGCCGAGCGCGCTGAAGACGTACCAGGCGGACATCTCGCCGTTGTCCTCGTCGCCCGGGTAGCCCTGCCCGATCTCGCTGCCCAGGTACAGGCGGGAGAGCGCCTCGCGCACCTTCGCCTGCGTCTTCCACGGCTGCCCGGCCGCGTCGTACAGGTAGGCGATGTGATGGGACGGCTGGTTGCTGTGCCCGTACATGCCCATGCGGACGTCCCGGGCCTCGGTCATCTCGTGGATGACCCCGCCGTACGAGCCGGCGAACTCCGGCCCGCCCGTCTCCGGGGTGGCGAAGTAGGCGTCGAGCTTCTTCGCGAGCCCGGACCGGCCGCCGTACAGCGCGGCGAGGCCGCGGGTGTCCTGGGGGGCGGTGAAGGCGAAGTTCCATCCGTTGGTCTCGGTGTAGTCGTAACCCCAGACCCGCGGGTCGTACGCCTCGGGGGCCAGCCGCCACGAGCCGTCCTCGTTCCGGCCCTGGAAGAAGCCGATCCGCCGGTCGAACAGCTTGACGTAGCCGCGGGCGCGGTTGAGGAAGTACTCGGACTCCTCCCGGTAACGCTCCTTGTGCGTCTGCGCGTAGAGGGACCGGCCCATCCGCGCCAGCCCGAAGTCGTTGAGATAGCCGTCCAGCGCCCAGGACATGCCCTCGTGCGTCTTCGTGCTCGTCCAGCCGAGGAAGACGGAGGTGTCCATGCCCTTGCGGCCGGTGCCGGGGTCGGTCGGCGCCACCGTCGCGTTCTTCAGCGCCGCCTCGTACGCGGCCTCGGCGTCGAAGCGGACGCCCTTCGCGTGGGCGTCGGCGAAGGCGATGTCGGAGCTGGTGCCCGTCATCAGGTCGGCGTAGCCGGGGGAGGACCAGCGCGAGACCCAGCCGCCGTCCTTGAACTGCCGCACGAAACCGTCCACCATCCGCCCGGCCTGCCCGGGGGACAGCAGGGAGTACGCGGGCCAGGTGGTGCGGTAGGTGTCCCAGAAGCCGTTGTTGACGTAGACCTCGCCGTCGACGATCCGGGCGCCGGTACGGGTGGGGGTGGACGCGCCGGTGGGCGGGGAGAACGGGCTGGCGTAGCGCCGGGTGGGGCGGTCGGCCGAACCGGTGTTCTCAAAGCCGGAGTTGGGGTAAAGGAAGAGGCGGTAGAGGCCCGAGTACAGGGTGGTGAGCTGGTCGGCGGTCGCGCCCTCCACCTCCACCCGGCCCAGCAGGGCGTCCCAGGCGTCCCGGGCCCGGTCGTGGACCCGGGCGTACGGCGTCCCGGCCGGGATCTCCTGCTCCAGGTTGGCCTTCGCCTGGTCGGTGCCGATGAGCGAGGTGGCGATCCGCAGGGTGACCGTACGGTCGGCGCCCGGCCGGAACCGCAGGTAGCCCGTGACGTCGCTCCCGTCCCCGGCCCCGCCGCGCCCCAGCTTCCCGCCGCCGGTCACCGGGGCGTCGAAGGCGCCGTAGACGTACAGCCGGCCGGCCCCCGTCGACAGCCCGCTCTTGACGTCCGACCAGCCGGTGAACGTCCCGTGCGCGGTGTCCAGCGTCAGACCGCCGGCGTTGGTGACGTTGTCAAGGATGACGTTGGCGTTTTTCGCGGATTCAGCAGGAAAGGTGAATCGCATCATCGCGGCGTGGTCGGTGGGCACGATGTCGGCCTTCAGCCCGTTGTCGAAGGTGACGCCGTAGTGGTGGGGCGTGGCCGTCTCGCGGGAGTGGTGGAAGGGGAGAGCCCGGGCGGTGCGCGAGGCGTCGGGGGTGCCGGCCGCGACCGAGGGCATCACCTGGAAGGTCTGCCGGTCGCCCATCCAGGGGCTGGGCTCGTGGCTCGCTGAGAACGCCTGGAGGGTGGGCAGGTTGTCGGCGTTGTTGGCCGCCGCGTACCGGTAGAGCCAGCTGGTGGAGCCCGCGTCGGTCACGGGCGTCCAGAAGGTGAAGCCGTGCGGGACGGCGGTGGCGGGGAAGGTGTTGCCGCGGGAGAAGGAGGAGCTGGAGAGGGTGCCGCGGGTGGTGAGGGCGCGGTCCGCGGGGTGCGCCGGGGTCTTCTCCTCGGGCGCGGGCGCGAGGGAGACGTCGTCGATCCAGCCCCGGAAGGGCGCGGGGCCGTCGGGGGCGTCGTAGGCGACGAGGACGCGTGCCACGGTCTTGCCGGCGGCGACGCGGCCGATCTCCGCCTCCTTGTTGTTCCACTGGTTGACGTAGAGCGTCTTGGAGTCCGCCTGGCCGCGCGGCGTCAGCGGCGCGCCGTGCTGGTCCCGGGCGTCGAGCTGGCTGAGGTAGGTGCCGTCGGTGAAGGCGAGGTCGAGGGAGACGTGGGTGGCGGGGTAGCGGGGGTCCCGCTCGGCCATGGCGGGGAAGATCTTGTACGCCAGCCGGGTGCGCGCGGTGACCCGCACGTTCACGGCGAAGACCTTGTTGTACGCGTAGGCGCGGCCCTTGGCGCGGTGGGTGCCGCCGTAGCGCAGGGCGTGCTTCCCCGTGAAGCCGGCGCGGGGCTTGGCCGTGGGGGAGGCGGCCGGGCCGGTGTCGGGGTACGTGCGCATGGCCGCGGGCGGGGGAGTGCCGGGGTCGGCCGTGGCGAACTGCACCTCGGCGAGCTGGGTGAGCTCGTCGCCCGCGTTGCCCGTGATCTCAAGGCGGAAGTGGCGGTAGGCGCCACCGGTGGCAAGCGTGAACTGCCGTGTCTGGAGCCGCTTTTCGAAGTTCTCGCCGTGCCGGGTGTCGAGGACCGTCCAGCTCTTCCCGTCCGCCGAGCCGCGCAGCGTCCAGTCCCGGGGGTCGCGGCCGGGGGCGTCGTTGGCGGAGGTGAGGGCGTACCGGGCGACGGCGACGGGCTCGGAGAGGTCGAATTCCAGCCAGGCCGTCCGCTGCCGGACCAGCCACTTGCTGGAGGGTTCGCCGTCGACCAGGTTCTCCTTGATCTCCCCGCCCTCGGCGTTCTCGCCGCTGGCCCGGACGGCGGTCACCTTGTCGGTGGCGTTGCCGGGGATGCCCTGGCCGTCGCCACCGTCGACCCCCGACGACCTGGCCCGGCCGTCCGGGCCGGTCTCGGCCGTGTTGCGCCAGTCGGGGCGGGGATCGCCCGGTTCGAAGGAGGACGCGAAGCTTTCTTCCGCTCGTGCGCCGCTTTCTTCCGCTCGTGCGCCGGCCGCCGTGTCCGCGGCCCTCCCGGCGGGCGCCGCGGCGGCGCCGGACGGGACGACCTGAGGGGCCGTCACCAGTATGGCGGCCACAAGGACGGCCGCGGGACGGGCGAGCGCCCGCCGGCGACGTCTGAGTCTCTGTCTCATCCCTTGCCTCTCCCGAAGGCAGACAACGTTGTCACCCGGATCGCGCTCTGTTAAGTAGGGCGTGAGGCTCCAGTGGTGTCAAGGGTCCCGGGGCTGGTGTCGCCCGGTGTCGGAGAGGTCTCAACTCGGGAAAGACTGACGGTCAAAGACGCTTCCGATCTTGCCCAGTTGGTGAGAAGTGGACTATACCTGTCCGTCCGGGGCGACCCCGTGTCGCCGTGGCGGAACCGGGGGAGCACCGGGGCCCATCGAGGGGACGAGCCGACGGCTCCGCCCGGGCACCTCCCCGGCGTACACCCAGCACGTCCAGCACGCTCAGCACATCCAGCACGCCCAGCTTCCACCGAACCGCGGTGTCGTGCCCTTCGTCGAGCCGACTGCACAGGGGAGACCGCCACACCGCCTGAGTCCTGGAGAAGGCGAGGACTTGAGCATGGGATCCACCTCGGAATTCAGCCGGCGCGACCTCATCAAACGCGCCGCGGCGCTCGGCCTGGTGGCCGTACCGGCGATGAGCGCGCTCAGCGCCTGCGCGTCCGGCGGCGACGACGATGACGCGAAGCCCGACAAGCCGGCCGGCGGCGGCGGTGGCGCGGGCGAGATGAAGCCGCTGAAGGTGAACGCCTCGGCCCCGCTCGACGTGGTCATCTTCGACGGCGGCTTCGGCCAGCAGTACGCCAAGGACGCCGAGGCCGAGTACAAGAAGGCGTACCCGCAGGCCGAGATCAAGCACACCGGCACCCAGGACATCGCCCCGCAGATCCAGCCCCGCTTCAACGGCGGCACCCCGCCCGACCTCATCGACAACTCCGGCGCCAAGCAGATGGACCTGGGCACCCTCGTCGGCCTCAAGCAGCTCACCGACCTCAACGCCCTGCTCGACGCGCCCTCCCTCGACGACCCCAAGAAGAAGGTGCGGGACACCCTCCGCCCGGGCGTCGTCGAGATGGGCCAGTTCGACGGCGACGAAGTGTGGGTCTTCTACTACGCCTACACCGTCTACGGCGTCTGGTACTCGAAGACCAATCTGGAGAAGCTCGACGCCCAGTACCCCGAGACCTGGGACGAGATGCTCAAGCTCTGCGAGAAGGCGAAGAAGAAGGGCATCGCCGGCTGGACGTACGCGGGCCAGCACCCGTACTACATCCCGTTCAGCCTGTACCCGTTCATCGCCAAGATCGGCGGCACCGAGGTGCTGGACCGCATCGACAACCTGGAGCCGGACGCCTGGAAGCACCCGGCCGTGAAGGCCGCTTTCGAGGCGTACTACGAGCTCTACAAGAAGGGCTACATCCTGCGGGGCACCGCGGGCCTCGACCACATCCAGTCGCAGACGGCGTGGAACGAGGGCAAGGCGCTGTTCATCCCGAACGGCTCCTGGGTGGAGAACGAGTCCAAGAAGATGACGCCGAAGGACTTCCGGATGGCGGTCGGCGCGCCGTCCAGCCTGGACAAGAGCGACAAGATGCCGTTCGGCACCATCTGGGCGTCCGGCGGCGAGCCGTTCATCGTGCCGAAGAACGCCAAGAACGCGCAGGGCGGCATGGAGCTGCTGCGGATCATGCTGGGCAGGAAGTCCACGCAGAACTTCATCAAGGCGGTCTCCTCCCTCACCTCCCTCAACGGCGGCACCGAGGGCCTCACCCTGCCGCCCGGGCTGGCGTCGTCCCAAGAGGCGCTCACCAAGGCCGGCCGGAACGTGGTCAATCCCCGGCTCCAGGACTGGTACGTCTCCCTCCAGAAGGAGAAGATCGGCAAGGCGGCGCTCGGTCTGATGATGGACGGCCGGCTCACCCCCGACGAGGCCATCAAGAAGATCCAGAAGTACACCGACGACACCCGCAAGGACGACTCCGTCAAGAAGTACAAGCACAAGTAACCCGTCCCGCACCGTCCCGCGCCAAGGCGGCACCCGTCACGGCAGTTCGAAGATCGGGGTCCGAGGTCATGCAGCACGGTAAGTACCGTTTCATCGCCGGGTTCCTGCTGGTTCCCCTGGCGATCTACGGGGTCTTCGTCGTCTCGCCGTTCGTCCAGGCCATCTACTACTCCTTCACCAACTGGACGGGCCTGAGTTCGAAGTTCAAGATGACGGGGCTGAAGAACTACCAACGCCTGTGGGACGACGAGCTGTTCTGGAAGGCGCTGGGGCACAACCTTCTGCTGCTCCTCCTGCTGCCCTTGGTGACGCTGGGACTCGGCCTGTTCTTCGCCTTCATGCTCAACGTCGGGGGCCGCCGCCGGAAGAACGCGGCGGTCGCCGGCGTCCGCGGCTCCGGCTTCTACAAGATCGTCTATTTCTTCCCGCAGGTGCTGTCCATCGCCATCGTCGCCCTGCTGTTCAAGTTCGCCTACAACCCCAACAGCGGGGCGATCAACTCCTTCCTGGACGCGATCGGCCTGGACTCCCTCCACCCCAACTGGCTGGGCGACCCGGACCTGGCGCTGTGGTGCGTGACGGCGGTGATGGTCTGGAGCAACGTCGGCTTCTACGTGGTGCTGTTCTCCGCCGGGATGAGCGCCATCCCCAAGGACTTCTACGAGGCCGCCCTGCTGGACGGCGCCAACCGGGTCCAGACCTTCTTCCGGATCACGCTGCCGCTGCTCTGGGACACCGTCCAGACCGGCTGGGTCTATATGGGCATCATGGCCCTGGACGGCTTCGCGGTCGTCCAGATCATGATGGACGGGCCCGGCCCGGACTACTCCACCGAGTTGCTCACCTACTACCTCTACACCAAGGCGTTCACCGACGGGCAGGCCGGCTACGCGACGGCCCTGGGCGTCGCGCTGCTCATCGTCACCCTGCTCTTCGCGGGCATCGTGATGAAGCTCGGGCGGCGCGAACGGCTGGAGTACTGATGCGCGCGCCCGGCCCCGCAGCGCCTGTCTGTTCCGTCCGTCCGCACAACCACCCGGGGGTGGCACCGTGACCGTGCAAGCCGAGCCGTCGGACCGTCCGGACGCCCCCGCGCCGGCCGCCCCGCCGGAGAAACGGGCGCGGGGCGCGGGCGGCGAGCGCGAGGGCGGCGTCCTGAACGTCTTCTCGCACGGCGTCCTCGTCATCTGGGGCCTGATGGTCACCCTGCCGCTGCTCTGGGCGGTGATGAGCGCCTTCAAGACCGACAAGGAGATCTTCTCCTCGCCCTGGTCGCTGCCGAAGAGCCCGGACTTCGGGGCCTGGGGCCGCGCCTGGTCCCAGGCGCACATGAGCGAGTACTTCCTCAACTCGATCGTGGTGGTGGCCGGTTCGCTGTTCGGCACCATGCTGCTGGGTGCGATGGCCGCCTATGTGCTGGCGCGCTTCGACTTTCCCGGCAACCGCTTCGTCTACTACCTGTTCGTGGGCGGGATGAGCTTCCCGGTGATCCTCGCCCTGGTGCCGCTGTTCTTCGTGATGAAGAACATGGCGCTGCTCAACACGTACCACGGGCTGATCCTCGTCTACATCGCCTATTCACTGCCCTTCACGGTCTTCTTCCTGACCGGTTTCTTCCGGACGCTGCCCAGTTCGGTCGCGGAGGCGGCGCTGATCGACGGCGCGTCGCACACCCGGACCTTCTTCCAGGTGATGCTGCCGATGGCCAAGCCCGGCCTGATCAGCGTGGGCATCTTCAACTTCCTCGGCCAGTGGAACCAGTACCTGCTGCCGGCGGTGCTCAACGTCGGTGACGACGACAAGAAGCTGCTGCCCCAGGGCCTGGTGGCGCTGGCGGCCAGCCAGCGGTACAAGGGCGACTGGTCGGGCCTCTTCGCGGGCCTGGTGATCGCGATGCTGCCCGTCCTCGCCGCGTACATCGTCTTCCAGCGCCAGGTGCAGTCCGGGCTGACGGCCGGCGCGCTCAAGTAGGCGCCGGGCCTCCCGTCCGGACCGCCGGCGGAACGGATCCGGCCACTCCGTCCGGGGATACGATCATGCGCGTGACCCAGCTCGACAGCACCAAGCTCCGTATCGGCGACGACGAACGCGACGAAGCCATCGAAGCCCTGACGACGCACAGCCGCCAGGGCCGGCTGACCATCGACGAGTACGGAGAGCGGCTGGAGGCCCTCAACGAGGCCCGGACGCGGGCGGACGTCCTGGCCCTCTTCGAGGACCTCCCCGAGCCCCGTCCGATCCTCGTCGACGCGGCCTCGGGCACCGCCCTCGCCCGGTCCGGCACAGGCGCCCCGGTTCCCGCCCGGTCCGCCGCCCCGGAGGCCGCCGACCGCCCGGGCCGCTTCACCGGCGCCTTCCTCGGCGTCCCCGTCGGCGCGGTCGCCGCCGCGAGCGTCAGCTACGCCACCGGGAGCTGGTTCTTCATGTTCCTCGCCGGGCCGATCGCCTACGCGGCGGACCACCTCTCCCACCGGGTGCGGCGCGAGCGGGACTGAGCCCCCGGAACCGCTCTCGCTGCCGTCGGAGGGCCCCCGCCCCTCCACCCCGACCGCCGCCGAGCGGTGATCCGTACCATGGGAGGGCCCCGCCCGACGCTGTCGCGGTGTCCGGAGCCTTGACGCGCTCCCGGGTGTGCGGCTGAGCTTAGAGTTCATATGTTGTACGGATACCGGGCTCCACTGTCGCAGCCCGGTGGCCGGGGCGGCGGTCGTGCCGTGCCGACGAGGCGGGAGTGGATGGGCGTGGAGACTCCGGGGTCGCAGTCGTCGCTGCACCGGGCCAACCTGGAGCGGGTCGTCCGCGCGGTGCGCAGGTCGGGGGCGCTCACCCAGGCGGAGATCGCCCGGACCACCGGGCTGTCGGCGGCCACCGTCTCCAACATCGTCCGCGAGCTCAAGGACAACGGCACCGTCGAGGTGACCCCCACCTCCTCCGGCGGCCGGCGGGCCCGCAGCGTCTCCCTCTCGGGCGACGCCGGGATCGTCGTCGGCGTCGACTTCGGCCACACCCACCTGCGCGTGGCGATCGGCAACCTGGCCCACCGGGTGCTCGCCGAGGAGGCCGAGCCGCTGGACGTGGACGCCTCCGCCACCCAGGGCCTGGAACGGGCCGAGCACCTGGTCAAGACGCTGATCGCGGCCACCGGCATCGAGCCGGGAAAGATCATCGGGGTGGGCCTGGGCGTCCCCGGGCCGATCGACGAGTCCGGCGTCCTCGGCTCGACGGCGATCCTGCCCGGCTGGGCCGGCACCAACCCCCGCGACGAGCTCGCCACCCGGCTCGACGTCCCCGTCCACGTCGACAACGACGCCAACCTCGGCGCGCTCGGCGAACTGGTCTGGGGCGCCGGCCGCGGTGCCGCCGACCTCGCGTACATCAAGGTCGCCAGCGGCGTCGGCGCCGGCCTGGTGATCAACGGGCAGATCTACCGGGGCCCCGGCGGCACCGCGGGCGAGATCGGCCACATCACTTTGGACGAGTCCGGGCCCGTCTGCCGCTGCGGCAACCGCGGCTGCCTGGAGACCTTCACCGCCCACCGCTACGTCCTGCCGCTGCTGCACTCGGCCCACGGCCCGGACCTCACCGCGCCGCGCATGGTCCGGCTCGCCCGCGACGGCGACGCCGGCTGCCGCCGGGTGATCGCGGACGTCGGCCGGCACATCGGCAGCGGCGTGGCGAGCCTGTGCAACCTGCTCAACCCCAGCCGGGTGGTGCTCGGCGGGGACCTCGCGGAGGCCGGGGAGCTCGTCCTCGCGCCGATCCGGGAATCGGTCGGCCGGTACGCGATCCCCAGCGCCGCACGGCAGTTGGAGGTCGTACCGGGCGCGCTGGGCGGCCGGGCCGAGGTGCTCGGCGCGCTCGCCCTCGTGCTCAGCGAGATGGGCGACTCCTCGCTGCTGGACGGATTGCCGGCGGCGGACGCGCCCGGTCCCTTCTGATCGCTTTCCGGGCACCTCCGGCAACACACCCCTTGAGTTCACGCACATAACGCATGGCATCGTTGCCATCTCGTTAAGGATTAACTTCTTGACGCCCCTTTGCGGTCCGAGTTGACTTCCGGTCACCTCGGCCGCAACGGCGCGGCCATGTCAGGGAGGTATCCGTACGTGAACACGCATCTGCGTCGCGCCGCGGTGGCCGTCGTCGCTCTGTCGACGGCCGTCACCCTCGCCGCCTGCGGCAAGGCCAAACAGGCCGGCGACAACGGGGACAAGCAGGAGAAGAAGGGGTCGCTCACCATCGGGCTGCTCCTCCCGGAGAACCAGACCGCGCGGTACGAGCGCTTCGACAAGCCGCTGCTCGAAAAGAAGATCAAGGAATTGGCGGGCACCAGCGCCACCGTCGTCTACGAGAACGCGAAGCAGGACGCCTCCGTCCAGCAGCAGCAGGTCGACACGATGATCACCAAGCGGGTCGACGCGCTGATCGTCGACGCCGTGGACGCCAAGTCGATAGCGAGCTCGGTGAAGAAGGCACACGACAAGGGAATTCCCGTCGTCGCCTACGACCGGCTCGCCGAGGGCCCGGTCGACGCCTACACCTCCGTCGACAACGAACGGGTCGGAAAGATCCAGGGCGAGTCGCTGCTCAAGGAACTCGGCGACAACGCCGGCAAAGGCCAGATCGTCATGATGAACGGCTCGGTCACCGATCCCAACGCCAAAATGTACAAGGACGGCGCCCATTCCGTGCTCGACGGAAAGGTGAAGATCGGCAAGGAGTACGACACCAAGGAGTGGAAGCCGGAGAACGCCAACGAGAACATGAAGGGCGCGATCTCCTCGCTCGGCAAGGAGAACATCGTCGGCGTCTACTCGGCCAACGACGGCATGGCCGGCGGCATCATCACCGCCCTCAAGAGCGCCGGCTTCGACAAGCTGCCCCCGGTCACCGGCCAGGACGCCGAACTCTCCGCCGTCCAGCGGATCCTCGCCGGCGAGCAGTTCATGAGCGTCTACAAGCCCTACGTACCCGAGACGGAGGCCGCGGCCACCATGGCCGTCGCGCTCGCCCAGGGCAAGAAGCTCGACGGCACCGCCAAGACCACCGTCGACAGCGGCAGCGAGAAGAAGATCCCCGCGATCATCGTCGACCCGTTCGCCCTCACCAAGGCCGACATCCCCAAGTACGTCGGCAAGGAGGGCTTCTTCACCCTCCGCGAGATCTGCACCGACAAGTACAAGTCCGCCTGCGACGCCGCCGGCCTCAAGTAGGGCGCGCGCCCGAGGAGCTGATCCACATGTCCGCTGCGCCCGTTCTGGCGTTGCGCGGGATCTCCAAGCGGTTCGGTGCCGTCCAGGCGCTGACCGACGTGGAGTTGGAGATCCGTCCCGGTGAGGTGGTCGCCCTGGTGGGCGACAACGGCGCCGGCAAGTCCACCCTCGTCAAGACCATCGCGGGCGTCGCGCCCGCCGACGACGGCGTCATCGAGTGGGAGGGGCGGCCCGTCACCATCGACCGGCCGCACACCGCCCAGGAGCTCGGCATCGCCACCGTCTACCAGGACCTCGCCCTCTGCGACAACCTCGACGTCGTCGGCAACCTCTTCCTCGGCCGGGAGATCTCCCGCGCCGGGGTGCTGGACGAGGTCGGGATGGAGCGCCGGGCCCGCGAACTGCTCGGCGCCCTGTCCATCCGCATCCCCAGCGTCCGGATCCCCGTCGCCGCCCTCTCCGGCGGCCAGCGGCAGACCGTCGCCATCGCCCGCTCGCTGCTCGGCGAGCCCAAGGTCGTGATCCTCGACGAGCCCACCGCCGCGCTCGGCGTGGAGCAGACCGCCCAGGTCCTCGACCTGGTCGAACGGCTCCGCGAGCGAGGTCTCGGCGTCATCCTCATCAGCCACAACATGGCCGACGTCCAAGCCGTCGCCGACCGCGTCGCGGTGCTGCGCCTCGGCCGGAACAACGGGGTCTTCGCCGTGCGCACCACCTCCCAGGAAGAGATCGTCTCGGCCATCACCGGCGCCACTGACAACGCTGTCACCCGCCGTAAGGCCCGCATCGCGGAGGACCGGGCATGACCACCGACCTCTCCAAGACCCCCGAGGGCCCCCAGCCCGCCGCCCCGGCCACCGTCACCCCCGTCGACCCCCGGCTGCTCGTCCGCGAGGAGGGCTTCGCCGGCTACTGGTCCGAGTTCCTCCGCAAGCTGCGCAGCGGCGAACTGGGCTCGCTGCCCGTCGTCGTCGGCCTGATCGTCATCTGCCTGGTGTTCCAGCTCCAGGACTCGGCCTTCCTCGGCGCCGAGAACCTCTCCAACCTCTTCATCACCGCCGCGGGCACCGGCCTGATCGCCGTCGGCATCGTCTTCGTCCTCATCCTCGGCGAGATCGACCTCTCCGTCGGCTCGGTCAGCGGACTGGCGGCGGCGGTCTTCGCGGTCCTCAACGTCAACCACGGCATGCCCGAGTGGCTCGCCCTGATCCTGGCGATCCTCACCGGCACGGTCGCCGGGGTGCTCCACGGCTTCTTCTTCGCCCGGATCGGCGTCCCCGCGTTCGTCGTCACCCTGGCGGGCCTGCTGGGCTGGAACGGCCTGATGCTGGAGGTCCTGGGCGCCAACGGGACGATCAACCTCGACGACTCCGGACTGGTCGCCAAGCTCACCAACCACTACTTCGAGGACATCTCCGCCGCCTACGGACTGGCCACCGCCACCGTCCTGGCCTACTTCCTCGTCGCCTGGCGGGACGCCCGCCGCCGGGCCGCCGCCCAGGTGCCCAGCCGGCCGTTCGCCGAGATCGTGCTGCGCACGGCCGCCCTGGCGGTGCCCGCCTACGCGGTGGCCTGGGTCTTCAACCAGTACAAGGGCCTCCCGCTGGCCGTGGTGATCTTCGTGGGCGTCGTCGTCGCCCTCGACCTGGTGCTGCGCCGCACCCGCTACGGCCGCAAGGTCTTCGCCGTCGGCGGCGGCGTCGAGGCGGCCCGCCGGGCCGGCATCGACGTGGCGACGGTGCGGATCTCGGTCTTCGCGCTCTCCGGGACCATGGCGGCGCTGGGCGGGATGTTCCTGGCCTCGCAGATCAACGCGGCGAACCAGTCGTCGGGGGCGGGCAGCCTGCTGATGAACGCGATCGCTGCGGCGGTGATCGGTGGGACGAGCCTGTTCGGTGGGCGGGGCAAGACCTGGTCGGCCCTGCTGGGTGTGCTCGTCATCCAGTCGATCGCGTCCGGGATGGCGCTGCTGGGGATCGCCTCGGCCGTTCAGTACATGATCACGGGTGCGGTGCTGCTGGCGGCGGTCGTGATCGATTCCGTTTCACGGCGGACGCAGCGGACGGCGGGGCGGGTGTAGCGCCTGCGGCGGGCTGGTGCCCCGGTCCCGCCCTTTCACCGTTTCCTGAGGGCTGCGCCCCCAGCCCCCCCTTTCGCGGCTTCGCCGCTCGTCCTCAAGCGCCGGACGGGCTGAATATCAGCCCGTCCGGCGTTTGAGGACAACCGCGCGGAGCGCGGTTTCGGGGGTGCGGGGGCTTGCCCCCGCAGGAAACGGGGAAGGGGCGGGACCGGGGCACTCCCACATCCATGCCCGCCACGGGGCATCCGGGTGACATACATCCCCTCACCCGTTCACCGCCACGCCAAGCGGAAGATTAGACTCGACCGACCGGCAAAAGCTCGACAGCTTAAGGAGGCACGGGTGGCCCTGCTGACCCGCATCAGGGAACCGCGCGATCTTGACCGGCTGAGCCCCGAGCAGCTCGACCGGCTGGCCGCGGAGATCCGCACCTTCCTCGTCGACGCCGTCTCCAAGACCGGTGGCCACCTCGGCCCCAACCTCGGTGTGGTCGAGCTCACGATCGCCCTGCACCGCGTCTTCGACTCGCCCAAGGACAAGGTCCTCTTCGACACCGGGCACCAGTCGTACGTGCACAAGCTGCTCACCGGCCGCCAGGACTTCTCCCGGCTGCGGGCCAAGGACGGCCTCTCCGGCTACCCCTCGCGGGCCGAGTCGGAGCACGACGTCATCGAGAACAGCCACGCCTCCACCGTCCTCGGCTGGGCCGACGGCCTCGCCAAGGCCAACCAGGTCCTCGGCCACGACGACCGGCACGTCGTCGCCGTCATCGGCGACGGCGCCCTCACCGGCGGCATGGCCTGGGAGGCGCTGAACAACATCGCCGTCGCCAAGGACCGCCCGCTCGTCATCGTCGTCAACGACAACGAGCGCTCCTACGCGCCCACCATCGGCGGCCTCGCCAACCACCTGGCCACCCTGCGCACCACCGACGGCTACGAGCGCTTCCTGGCCCGCGGCAAGGACCTGCTGGAGCGCACCCCGGTCGTCGGCAAGCCGCTCTACGAGACGCTGCACGGCGCCAAGAAGGGCCTCAAGGACTTCATCGCTCCCCAGGGCATGTTCGAGGACCTCGGCCTGAAGTACGTCGGACCCATCGACGGCCACGACATCGAGGCCCTGGAGTCCGCGCTCCAGCGCGCCAAGCGTTTCAACGGCCCCGTGATCGTCCACTGCCTCACCGAGAAGGGCCGCGGCTACCAGCCCGCCGAGCAGCACGAGGCGGACCGCTTCCACGGCATCGGCGTCATCCACCCCGACACCGGCCTGCCGGTCTCCGCGTCCGGTGCCAGCTGGACGTCCGTCTTCGGCGACGAGATGGTCGCGCTCGGCCGCGAGCGCGAGGACATCGTGGCGATCACCGCCGCGATGATGCAGCCGGTCGGCCTCGGCAAGTTCGCCAAGGAGTTCCCCGACCGCGTCTACGACGTCGGCATCGCCGAGCAGCACGCCGCCACCTCCGCGGCCGGCCTGGCCACCGGCGGTCTGCACCCGGTCTTCGCCGTCTACGCGACCTTCCTCAACCGCGCCTTCGACCAGGTCCTCATGGACGTGGCCCTGCACAAGTGCGGCGTCACCTTCGTCCTCGACCGCGCGGGCGTCACCGGTGACGACGGCGCCTCGCACAACGGCATGTGGGACATGTCGATCCTCCAGGTCGTGCCCGGCCTGCGGATTGCCGCCCCGCGCGACGCCGACCAGGTCCGCGCCCAGCTCCGCGAGGCCGTCGAGGTCGACGACGCCCCCACCGTCGTGCGCTACTCCAAGGGCACGGTCGGACCGGCCGTCGAGGCCGTCGGCCGGGTCGGCGGCATGGACGTGCTGCGCCGCCCCGCGGACGGCGCGAACCGGGCCGACGTCCTGATCGTCTCCGTCGGCGCGCTCGCCCCGATGTGCCTGGAGATCGCCGACCTCCTCGACAAGCAGGGCATCTCCTCCACCGTCGTCGACCCGCGCTGGGTCAAGCCGGTCGACGAGGCGCTGCCCGGCCTCGCCCGGGAGCACCGCGTCGTCGTCACCGTCGAGGACAACGGCCGGGTGGGCGGCGTCGGTTCGGCCGTCGCCCAGGCGCTCCGCGACGCCGGCGTCGACCTGCCGCTGCGCGACTTCGGCATCCCGCCGCGCTTCCTCGACCACGCCTCCCGCAAGGAGGTCATGGCCGAGATCGGGCTGACGGCCCCGGACATCGCCCGCCAGGTCACCGGCCTCGTCGCCAAGCTCGACGGGACGTCCGTCGGGGTCGGCGTCACGGAGGCCGCCGAGGCCGCCGTGCTCCCGGGCGCGGACGAGCCGGGCGAGCCCGTCCGCGACTGACCGGGCCACCCCGACCCCGACGAGGGCCGGTCGGACCATCCTCCCGGGTGGTCCGGCCGGCCCTCGCGCATACCCCCGGCCGCCCTCCATCGGGTGAATCCGGTGCGGGGAGGCTGTGGCCCCCCGGGCCGGGCCCCGAACATCGCGGACACTCGCTCAGTTCAGGGACGACGCGGGGCGGCGCGAGCCGCGACTGGTGGAGGTGGGCCGATGGCCACGGAGCGACCGACCCGGAACGACCGCGGCAGGAGCGGGGTGTTCCGGACCAAGACGGTGGAGCAGTCCATCCGGGACACCGAGGAACCCGAACACGTCCTCAAGAAGTCCCTCTCCGCCCTCGACCTCACGGTCTTCGGCGTGGGCGTCGTCATCGGCACCGGCATCTTCGTCCTCACCGGCAAGGTCGCCAAGGAGACCGCCGGCCCCTCCGTGGCCCTGTCCTTCGTCCTCGCCGGCATCGTCTGCGCGCTGGCGGCGCTGTGCTACGCCGAGTTCGCGTCCACCGTGCCGGTGGCCGGCTCCGCGTACACCTTCTCGTACGCCTCGCTCGGGGAACTGCCCGCCTGGATCATCGGCTGGGACCTGATCCTGGAGCTGGCGCTGGGCTGCGCCGTGGTCTCCGTCGGCTGGTCCGGCTACATCCGCTCGCTGCTCGACACCGCCGGCTGGCACTTCCCCGCCGCCCTCTCCGGGCCGCACCACGGCGACTTCGGCTTCGACCTCCTCGCCTGCGTGCTGGTGCTGGTGCTCACCGCGATCCTGATCGCCGGCATGAAGCTGTCCTCGCGCGTCACCGCCGTGGTGGTGGGCGTGAAGGTGACGGTGGTCCTCATCGTCATCATCGCCGGATCGTTCTTCGTCAGCGGCGCCAACTACGACCCGTTCATCCCGCCCTCCCAGGGCACCGCCGGCGGCAGCGGCCTGGCCGCCCCCCTCTCCCAGCTCCTCTTCGGCTTCACACCCTCCCAGTTCGGCGTCATGGGCATCTTCTCCGCCGCCGCCGTGGTCTTCTTCGCCTTCATCGGCTTCGACATCGTCGCCACCGCCGCCGAGGAGACCCACAACCCGCAGCGCGACGTGCCGCGCGGCATCCTCGGCTCGCTCGCCATCTGCACGGTGCTGTACGTGGCCGTGTCCATCGTCGTCACCGGCATGGAGAAGTACAGCCGGCTCTCCGTCGACGCGCCGCTCGCCGACGCCTTCAAGGACGCCGGACAGCCCTTCTGGGCCGGGCTGATCAGCTTCGGCGCGGCCATCGGCCTCACCGCCGTGTGCATGATCCTGCTGCTCGGGCAGAGCCGGGTGTTCTTCGCGATGAGCCGCGACGGGCTGCTGCCGCGCGTCTTCTCCACCGTGCACCCCCGCTTCGGCACACCCTACCGCTCCACGCTCCTCCTCGGCGGCGTCGTGGCCGTCGTCGCCGGGTTCACCTCCATCGACGTACTGGCCGAGCTCGTCAACATCGGGACCCTCTTCGCCTTCGTCGTCGTCGCCCTCGGCGTCATCCTGCTGCGCCGCGCCCGCCCCGACCTGCCGCGCGCCTTCCGCACCCCGTTCGTGCCGTTCGTGCCGGTGCTGTCCGTGCTGGCCTCGCTCTGGCTGATGCTCAATCTGCCGGCGGAGACATGGCTGCGGTTCGCCGTGTGGATGGCCCTGGGCGTCGTCGTCTACTTCGCGTACGGGAAGCGGCACAGCAGGGTGGCGGCGGAGGCGGCGCGGCCGGGGTCGCGGGGACGGTGACGGGGTGCGCTCCGGGACCGGTCACGGGGTTTCCCCGGGCCTGTCCCCGACGCCACCCCCGGCCCGTCCCCGATTCCCCCCTGACCGCCCCGTATGTCACCCGCCGCCGGAACAGACCGACCCCTAGGTTGGCCGCATGCCCGCCGTCCAGCACGTCGCCGTCCCGGCCCCCGCCGCCGTCCCGCGCCCCCGCGCGAGCGCGGAGCCGCCGTCCAGGGGACCCCGGCGCGGGCTGCCCTTCTGGCGCGGACTGCTGCCCGTCCTGACCGCCCTGGCCCTCGCCACCCGGCTGCCGTCCTTCCTCCGCCCGCTGTGGAACCCGGACGAGGGCTTCCTCGCCACCCAGGCCCGGATGCTCGCCCAGGGCGCCGTCCTCTACCGCACCGTCGTCGACCGCAAGCCGCCCCTGCTGCCCTGGGTGTACGAGGCGTGCTTCCGCGCCTTCGGCGACGGCTCGCTGCTGCCCGTCAAGGGCCTCGCCGTGGCGGCCCAGCTGGTGACGGCCGTGCTGCTGGCCTCGTTCGCCCGGCGCCGCTGGGGCGAGCGCGCCGGGCGCACGGCCGGGGTGCTCTACCTGCTGGTCTCCATCGGCCTGGAGCCCGAGGACGCGCAGGCCGCCACCTTCGAGGTGTTCGCCGTGCCGTGGACGGCCGCCGCCATGTGGTGCGCCGACCGCGGCCGCTGGGGCCGGGCCGGCCTGGCCACGGCCGCGGCCCTGCTCACCAAGCAGACCGGGGGAGCGGTCCTGGCGCCCGTCCTGCTCATGCTCTGGACCGCCCGCACCCGCCCGTCCGGCGGACGGGCCCGCCGCGGCACGGCCGCCCTCGCGGCGGGCCTCACCCTGCCCGTCGTCGCCGTCGCCTGGGTCTGCGGCCCGGCCCGGCTGCTGTTCTGGTGCGTGACCGGCTCCGGCACCTACGCCTCCGTGGACGGCACGGTCGGCGCCTCGGCCGCCCGTGCCCTCACCAACGCCGGTACGCTGACCACCAGTTGCGCGGGCCTGCTGGCACCCGTCTGCCTCCTTCTGCTGGCCCGCCGCCGGGTCGCGCCGCCCGAGCTGTGGCTGTGGCTGATCGCCTCGGCCATGGCCGTCACCACCGGCTTCCACTTCTTCGGCCACTACTACCTCCAGCTCATCCCGCCCCTCACCCTGCTGGCCACCGCGGCCCTGCACACCCTCCCCGAGGCGGCGCGGCGCGTGGCCACCGGGCTGAGCGCCCTGTCCTGCGCCGCCTTCCTGACCGCCGGACTGGTCGTCACCCCGCCCGAACTGCCGCACTCGCTGCGGGTCGCGGACGCGGTACGGGCCCGGACCGCCCCCGCCGACCCGGTGCTGATCTGGGGCATGCACCCCGAGCAGTACTGGTTCGCCCGCCGCCCGCCCGCCGGCCGCTTCCTGACGGCCGGACTGCTCACCAACTACAGCGGCGGCCGGGACGCCTCCGCCGTCGGCGAGGCGTACGGCGTACCGGGCGGCTGGCCCGTCCTCCGCCGCGAACTCCGGGCGCGCCCGCCGGCGCTGGTCGTGGACGACTCCCGCGGCCGGCCCTACGCGGTGGCCCGCGTGCCCACGCTGCGGGCCTTCCTGCGGGGCGGGTACGCGCGGGTGGGGAGCGTGGAGGGGGCGGTGCTGTACGCGCGGCGGTGAGGCCGTCGCCGTACGGTCGCGGCCGGCGCCGTCAGGGGCGTACCGTCCGCGGCCCCACCGTCTCCGCGCCCAGCGCCGCGACCCGCTCCCGCAGCTCCCGGTCGGCGGTCGCCACCACGCAGCGCCGCCCCCGGGCCCGCTCCCCGGCCACCACCTCGACGATCCGGTCGTCCCCGCTGCCGGCCGCCGCCTCCACCCGCACCCCCGGCACCGGCTCCGTCCCGCGCGCCGCGCCCTCCACCACCAGGACGACGTCCAGCGGGCCGGGCAGCGGCGGGACGGCGTCCGGCAGCCCGCCGGACCCGTACCCGGCCAGAGCGTCGCGCAGCCGCTCGGTGGCCCCGCGGCGGTCCCGCCACCAGCCGTCGGGGACGCTGCCCACGACGTTCGCGGCATCGACGACGAGGAGCGGACCGGGCCCGGCCGCTTGGGCTTCCCCACCGGCGTTCACATCGGCGTTCATACCGACCAGGCTCGCACGCCGGATGCGAACCGGAATGCGCTCACCTGCGCAATGTTATTGTCGGGGGTCGGAAAACGCCGGTGAAACGGCTCCGCGCGACGCGGAATTGGGGCAGAGAGAGGCTGGCAGCGAGTCATGGCACGGACGGCCACCCCCACGACCGGCTGGCTGCTGCGGGGACAGGACGGCCGACTCACGGCCTACGCGCCCGCCGCCAACGGCCTGCTGCGCTGGACCGAGACCGCCCCCGGCGGCCCCGACTGGACGGGCCCCGAGCGGATCACCGTCCCCGGCCTGGAGCCCCACCTCTCGCTCTGCCGCACCCCGCAGGGGTATGTGTACCTCTTCGGCGTCCGCGCCCGGGAGACGGACGACGGCCGGACCGAGACGGACGTCGTCTACGCCACGCAGTTCCAGCCGGGCCGGGCCCTGACCCCCTGGCGCTCCATCGGCACCCCCTACGGGCAGGACCAGGAGCGCGCCACCCGCATCGGCGCCCCCGCCGCGGTCGTGGACAGGAACGGCCCGCAGGTCTTCCTCCGGAACGCGGGCGGCGGAGTCTGCGGCCGGCGCCAGGACGCCAAGGGCGTCTGGGGCGCCTGGACGGACATGAAGGGCAGCAACGTCCTCGACTCCCTCGCCACGGCGGTCACCGAGGACGGGCGCGCCGAACTCCTCGCCCCCTGCGACGGCAGCGTCCAGAGCTGGCGGCAGGAGGAGCCCGGCGGGCCGCTGAAGCGGGTGCGCAACATCACCGCCGAGCCGCTGGCCGGCTCCGCCGCCTGCCTCGCCGCCGGCGAGGGCCGCGTCAGCCACTTCTGGCGGGATGCCGCCGACTCCGCCCTCCGCGTCCACACCCGCGCCGTCGGTGACCCCGAGGACGACGTCACCCCCGTCACCCTCGGCCCCTCCGACGACGAGGGCACCGGCCCCGTCGCCGCCCTCCGCACCACCATCGACGGCCACGACTGCACGGTCCTCGCCCAGCGCACGGCGTCCGGCCTGCCGGCCGTCGCCGCCTACCCGACCGGTGACGAGAAGGCGGGCGCCTTCTGGTCGAAGACCGGTGAGGCGTGCGTGGGGGCGCCCGCGATGGCGCTCGACGCGGCGGGGCGGGTGGTGCTGGCCGCTTTCGCGCCGGACGGCGGGCTGTGCGTGACGCGGCAGAAGGACGAGGCGGGGCTGGCGCTGGGGCGTTGGGTGCGGGTGTAACGCCTGCGGCGGGCGGTGCCCCGGTCCCGCCCCTTCGCCGATTCCTGGGGCTGCGCCCCAGCCCCCCCTTTTCGCGGCTTCGCCGCTCGTCCTCAAACGCCGGACGGGCTGGATAGAGCGCCCGGGCACACACTTCAGCCCGTCCGGCGTTTGAGGACAGCGCGCGCAGCGCGCTTCAGGGGGTGCGGGGGCTTGCCCCCGCAAGAAACGGTGAAAGGGCGGGACCGGGGCACCCTCACCCCAGCGCAGCCACCACATCCGCGGCCGTCACCAGCCGCACCGCCTCAGCAGCCAACCCTCGCGGATGCAGAGCGAACACCTCCGCCCCCGGCGTCACTTCCACATCCCCGCGATATAGGAACGCCAGCTCAGGCGCCGGCACATCAGCCACCCCATCCCCCTCGGCGGAGCCGATCCGCCGCGCGAAGCACACGACGTCCTCCCCGACCCGCCGCCGGTAAGCACGCCGCGCCCCGTCAGGACCCCGCACCACAACCGTCCGAGCCCGCCCCGCCGCGTGCAGACGCGCCAGCTCACCGAGCCCCACCCGCGCGCCGGAGGCGAACAGCTCCGTGAGCCCCCGCCCGAGCAACGCCAGATCATCCGCGTGCCGATACACCGCATGGTGCGTCCCGGTGACGCCCTTGACGACGTCCAGCCACCGCATCGTACGGTCCGCCACATCGACCACCAACGGCACGCACGCATGAGCCCGCCCCGTGAGGTCGAACCGCTGCTCGACCTGGCGCGGGTCGAACACCGGGCCGTGCCCGCCGGGTTGGTCGCGGACCATGAGCCCGGCGAACCCTTCCGCGAGTTCCTCGAACGGCACGCTGTTGAAGGAGAAGACGACGGCGACGACGTACCGGACGCCGGCCGCGGCCAGCTTGCGCGGGTCCAGGTCGACGAACTCGCTCGCCCCGTCGGGCGGCGGCGCGCTGGTGAGGTCGCCGGAGTGGACGGCGGCGGTCTTCCGGAACCGCAGGTTGGTGTAGTCGCAGGTGCCGATGTGCCGCCAGGACGCGTCGAAGAAGGCTGTGGACAGGTCCAGATCGGTCCTTCCGGAGGACGCGCTCTCGGTCCAGTGGAGGAACAGCCGCAGCGTGCGCCCCTCGGGCACCGGCAGTTCGCTGCCGCGCGGGAGCGTCACGAGGGCGCGGGACGCGGTGCGTTCGGTGAACGGCGCGACGACCCCGTCCAGCGCGGCGTCGACGACGGCGACCTCGGCCGGCGGCAGGGTGCCGGCCCGGCGCAGGAGTTCGCCGGTGAGGACGTCCACCACGCGGCCGACCGTCGCCGCGGGCAGGGGCGCGCGCCCGTCCGGGACGATGTGCGCCCGGGCGGTGCCGCCCTTGGGGAAGAAGACCCGGTCCCGGCCCCCGCCCGCCGCCCGGGTGCGCAGCGCGCCGAGCGCCGACAGCAGGACCGCCGGGGACACCCGGGCCGCGGCGGGCCCGAGCGCCGCGAGGACGGAGTCCGTACGGTCCGTGCCGGACGTGCCGGCGAGGCGCAGCAGGTGGTCGAGGCGCCGCAGCAGCTCGCCCGGGCGCCGGGCGAGCAGCGGCAGGGCGGCGTCGACGTCCCCGGCGGCCAGCGCAGTCTCCACCAGCGCGGCCCAGCGCGGCAGCGCGACCCGAGCGCCCGTGAGGGCACCCGCCGGGTGCACCGCCCGCAGCCGCGCCGACAGCGCGTCGTCGGAGAGCCGGAAGCCGCGCAGGTCCGCGAAGGCGAGGGCGGCCCGCGGATACCGGTCCGCGTGCTCGAACGGGTGCAGCCGTTCCGCCGCCCGCTTCCACAGCGCGGCGTGCCGCCGCAGGTCCTCGGCCACCAGCAGCGGGTCGAGCCCGTCCAGGACGGCCAGCAGGGCGCGCCGCAGCGGGCGGGGTACGGCGGTGAAGCGGGGGACGTCCACCAGTCCCGCGTCGCCTCCGGAGCGGACGGCGAGCAGCCGCAGTACGTCCGTCGCGGTGGTGATCAGGGCCGTGGCCGCGGGCAGGGTGACGGGGTGCGCGGCCGGGTCCGCGAGCAGCCAGGCCAGGAGCCGGGCCTTGGTCTCCCGGCCGGGGACGTCCCTCGGGAGCCAGTCGAGGGACGCGCGGTCCCGGCCGGCCAGCAGGTCGTCGAGGTCGTCGGTGTCCTGCGGGGACAGCGCGCCGGTGCGGGAGAGCAGGGCGGTCAGTTCGGCGCGGGCGGCCGTCTCCAGGGCGTCGGGGCCGCCGCCGTGGGACAGGACGCGCAGCCGGGCGGGCAGCGCGCGCCCGGGGCCGGCCTCCGGCCGCGCCGCCTTCGGCAGCAGGAACGGGTCGCCGGCGTCGATCCGCCGGTGGCAGACCGGGCAGGCGGTGAACTCGGCGCCGTCGAAGCAGGACCGGCACACCAGGTGCGCGCACGGGTCGACCGCGTGGACGGTGCCCTCCGTCCCGCACAGGACGCAGGGCCGGCGCGGCGACTGGAAGAGGTGGGCGAGGACGCGGTCGACGTAGAAGGCGAGCGTGTCCTCGGGGACCGTGTACGGGAAGCCGTGGAACAGCGGCTCGTGGCGGCGGTGCGCGCCCAGCAGGCGGTCGGTCTCCCGCAGCAGGGCCCGTCCTTCGGCGGCCAGGGCGGCCGGCTCCAGCCGCGTCAGGGCCCGGCGGAGGTCCGCGGAGACCAGGAACCCGCGTTCCAGCAGGTCGGTTTCCAGCAGGGTGACGGGTATGTCGGCAGCATGCTCCGCCGGGTTGCCGGCCGAGGCGGGGAGGTGGACGGCCCCGCGCCGGGACAGCAGCACGGCGGCGGTGCTCCGCCGGGTGCCGGTGGTGGTGGTCGTCATCGCTCTCCGCGTTCCCAACGTGAGGGTGCGGGGCGGGAAGTGAACGCACTGGCGTCTGAAAGGGAGAAGGAAGCACGTTCGGAGCCGCCCCGCACCCGGAAGCTAACAGAGCCCGCGACGCGTCGGCCAACGAATAACGGGCGGTACGCGGAGACGGCGAAGGGCCGCGCGGACGGTGTCCACGCGGCCCCTACGGCCCAGGTGCTACGCCGGGACGCTCGCGACGCCCGGCTCCAGGAACCGCTTGCCGTTGACGCGCTCCGAGACGCCCTCACGGTCCAGGTACGGCGTGACGCCGCCCAGATGGAAGGGCCAGCCGGCGCCGGTGATCAGGCACAGGTCGATGTCCTGCGCCTCGGCGACGACGCCCTCGTCCAGCATCAGGCCGATCTCCTGCGCCACGCCGTCCAGGACGCGGGCGCGGACCTGCTCCTCCGTCAGGACGGTGTCGCCCTGCTGGAGGAGGGCGGCGACCTCGGGGTCCAGCTCCGGCTTCCCGGAGTCGTACACGTAGAAGCCGCGCTTGCCCGCCTTGACCACGGCGGCCAGGTTGGGGGAGACCTTGAAGCGGTCGGGGAACGCGCCGGCCAGCGTCTCGGAGACGTGCAGACCGATCGCCGGACCCACCAGCTCCAGCAGCACCAGCGGCGACATCGGCAGACCGAGCGGCTCGACGGCCTTCTCGGCGACGGCGACCGGGGTGCCCTCGTCGATGACGTTCTGGATCTCGCCCATGAAGCGGACCAGGATGCGGTTGACGACGAACGCCGGGGCGTCCTTCACCAGCACCGCGGTCTTCTTCAGCTTCTTGGCCACACCGAACGCCGTGGCCAGCGCCGCGTCGTCGGTCCGCTCGCCGCGCACGATCTCCAGCAGCGGCAGGATCGCGACCGGGTTGAAGAAGTGGAAGCCGACGACCCGCTCGGGGTGCTTCAGCTTCGACGCCATCTCGCTGACGGACAGCGACGAGGTGTTGGTGGCGAGGATGGTGTGCTCCGGCACGACCGCCTCGACCTCGGCGAACACCTGCTGCTTGACGCCCATCTCCTCGAAGACGGCCTCGATGACGAAGTCCGCGTCGCCGAAGGCGGCGGCCTTGTCGAGGGAGCCCGTCACCGCGGCCTTGAGGCGGTTGGCCTTGTCCTGGTTGACCCGGCCCTTGAGCAGCAGCATGTCGATCTGGTCGTGGACGTACTTCACGCCCTTGTCGACGCGCTCCTGGTCGATGTCGGTCATGACGACCGGCACCTCCAGGCGGCGGGCGAACAGCAGCGCCAGCTGCGAGGCCATCAGGCCGGCGCCGACGACGCCCACCTTGGTGACCGGACGGGCCAGCGACTTGTCCGGGGCCCCGGCCGGGCGCTTGCCGCGCTTCTGCACCAGGTTGAAGGCGTAGATGCCGCTGCGCAGCTCCTCGCCCATGATGAGGTCGGCCAGCGCCCCGCTCTCGGCGTCGAAGCCCTGCCGCAGGTCGCCGTTCTTCGCAGCGGAGATGATCTCCAGCGCGCGGTAGGCGGCGGGGGCGGCGCCGTGCACCTTGGAGTCGGCGAAGGCCCGGCCGCGCTCGACGGCCGCGTCCCATGCCTCGCCGCGGTCCACCTCGGGGCGGGAGACCTGGAGCTCGCCCTTGAGGACGGCGGCGGTCCAGGCCAGCGACTGCTCCAGGAAGTCCGCGCCCTCGAAGATCGCGTCGGCGATCCCGAGCTCGAAGACCTGCTTGCCCTTGAGCTGCCGGTTCTGGTTGAGCGAGTTCTCGATGATCACCGAGACCGCGCGGTCCGCGCCGATGAGGTTCGGCAGCAGGACGCAGCCGCCCCAGCCGGGCAGCAGGCCGAGGAAGACCTCGGGCAGCGAGAAGGCGGGGATCGCCTTGGACACGGTCCGGTACGAGCAGTGCAGCCCGACCTCGACACCGCCGCCCATGGCCGCGCCGTTGTAGTACGCGAAGGTGGGCACCGCGAGCGACGACAGCCGCTTGAAGACCTCGTGCCCGCCCTTGCCGATGGCCAGCGCGTCCTCGCGGGTCTTCAGCAGCTCGACGCCCTTGAGGTCGGCGCCGACGGCGAAGATGAACGGCTTGCCGGTGACACCGACGCCGACGATCTTCCCGGCCTTCGCCTCCGCCTCGACCTGGTCGATCGCCGCGTCGAGGTTGGCCAGCGACTGCGGGCCGAAGGTGGTCGGCTTGGTGTGGTCCAGGCCGTTGTCCAGCGTGATCAGCGCGAACGTGCCGGCACCCAGCGGGAGGTCGAAGTGGCGCACGTGCGCCTGGGTCACGACCTCGCCGGGGAACAGCTCGGCCGCACCCTTCAACAGTTCGGTGGTGGTGCTCACTTGTCCCCCTCGAAGTGCGGGTTCTCCCAGATGACCGTTCCGCCCATGCCGAGGCCGACACACATCGAGGTGAGGCCGTAGCGGACGTGCGGCTGCTCCTCGAACTGCCGGGCCAGCTGCGTCATCAGGCGGACGCCGGACGAGGCCAGCGGGTGGCCGAACGCGATCGCGCCGCCGTACTGGTTGACGCGCGGGTCGTCGTCCGCGATGCCGTAGTGGTCCAGGAGCGCGAGCACCTGCACGGCGTAGGCCTCGTTGAGCTCGAACAGGCCGATGTCGTCGATCGACAGGCCGGCCTTGGCGAGGGCCTTCTCGGTCGCCGGGATCGGACCGTAGCCCATGACCTCGGGCTCGACGCCGACGAAGGCGTACGAGACGAGGCGCATCCGGACCGGCAGGCCCAGCTCGCGCGCCACGTCCTCGGCGGCGATCAGCGAGGCGGTGGCGCCGTCGTTGAGGCCCGAGGCGTTGCCCGGGGTGACCCGGCCGTGCGGGCGGAACGGCGTCTTGAGGTTGGCCAGGCCCTCCATCGTGGTGCCCGGGCGCATCGGCTCGTCGGCCGTGACCAGGCCCCAGCCCAGCTCCCCGCCCTCGGGCGTGGTGCGGCGCACGGAGATCGGCACGAGGTCGGCCTGGATCTTGCCGTCGGCGTAGGCCTTGGCGGCCTTCTCCTGGCTGCGGACCGCGTAGGCGTCCGCGCGCTCCTTGGTGAGCTGCGGGTAACGGTCGTGCAGGTTCTCCGCCGTCATCCCCATGACCAGGGCGGACTCGTCGACCAGCTTCTCCGAGAGGAACCGCGGGTTCGGGTCGACGCCCTCGCCCATCGGGTGGCGGCCCATGTGCTCGACACCGCCGGCGAGGGCGACGTCGTACGCGCCGAAGGCGACGCCGCCGGCGACGGTCGTCACGGCGGTCATGGCACCGGCGCACATCCGGTCGATGGACATGCCGGGCACGGTCTGCGGCAGACCCGCGAGCATGCCGGCCGTACGGCCCAGGGTCAGGCCCTGGTCGCCGATCTGCGTGGTCGCGGCGATGGCGACCTCGTCGATCTTCGCGGGGTCCAGGTTCGGGTTCCGGCGCAGCAGCTCACGGATGCACTTGATGACGAGGTCGTCGGCGCGGGTCTCGTGGTAGATGCCCTTCGGGCCCGCCTTGCCGAACGGGGTGCGGACGCCGTCGACGAAAACGACGTCCCTAGCGGTACGAGGCACGTTGGCTCTCCTCCAGGTGCGGATCGCTGCGCGCGGGCATGCCGATACGGCTCCGCCGCGGTGCGGGCTGACCACCTCATGCTACTTACGGGTAACCAGGCTGCACAGTCCCTCCGGCGGGAGCGGCGAAGGTCACATACGGTGGGTTGTGCCCCGGTCCCGCCCCTTCGCCGTTTCCTGGGGCTGCGCCCCAGACCCCGTTGTCGCGGCTTCGCCGCTGGTCCTCAAGCGCCGGACGGGCTGACTTCAGCCCGTCTGGCGCTTGAGGACAACCGCGCGGAGCGCGGTTTCAGGGGGTGCGGGGGCTTGCCCCCGCAGAAACGGTGAAAGGGAGGGACCGGGGCACCACCCCTCAGGCAGAAGCCTCCCGCAGGGCCCGCACCAGCACCGGCGTCACCTGCTCCACCTGCCAGGGCCGAGCCCCATGCCCGGTGAGGGCAGCCGCGACGGCCTCCGGCGAAAGATCCTGCGGCGGCTCCCAGCAAACCCGCCGCACCGTATCCGGCGTGATCACATTCTCCTGAGGCATCGTCAACCGCTCCGCCAGCGCCGACACGGCGGCCCGCGCCGCCGACAACCGCGCCGCCGCCACAGGATCCTTGTCCGCCCAGGCCCGCGGCGGAGGCGGTCCGGTCAGCGGCTGGCCGGGCTGCGGGAGTTCGGACTCCGGGACGGCTCGCGCCCGGTCCACCGCCGCCTGCCACTGCTCCAGCTGACGGCGGCTCATCCGCGGCCCGAAGCCGGGCAGCGCGGCCAGCGCGTGTGCGTTGGGCGGCATGTTGAGGGCGGCCTCGATGATCGCGCCGTCGCCGAGCACCTTGCCCGGCGAGACGTCGCGCTTCTGCGCGACCTGGTCGCGTGCGGTCCACAGTTCGCGGACGACGGCCATCTGCCGGCGCCGGCGCACCTTGTGCATGCCGGAGGTGCGCCGCCACGGGTCCTTGCGCGGCGGGGCGGGCGGCGCGGCGGCGATGGCGTCGAACTCCTGGTGGGCCCACTCCAGCTTGCCCTGCCGGTCGAGCTCCTTCTCCAGCGCGTTGCGCAGGTCGACCAGCAGCTCCACGTCGAGCGCGGCGTAGCGCAGCCAGGGCTCGGGAAGCGGGCGGGTGGACCAGTCGACGGCCGAGTGGCCCTTCTCCAGGGCGTAGCCGAGGACGTTCTCGACCATGGCGCCGAGTCCCACCCGCGCGAACCCGGCGAGCCGTCCGGCCAGCTCGGTGTCGAAGAGCCGGGCCGGTGTCATCCCTATCTCGCGGAGGCAGGGGAGGTCCTGGGTGGCGGCGTGCAGGACCCACTCGGCGTCGCCGATGGCCTCGCCGAGCGAGGAGAGGTCGGGGCAGCCGACGGGGTCGATCAGGGCCGAGCCGGCCCCTTCGCGGCGGAGCTGGACGAGGTAGGCGCGCTGTCCGTACCGGTAGCCGGAGGCGCGTTCGGCGTCGACGGCCACGGGCCCGCGGCCCCCGGCGAAGGCGGCGACGACGGCGGCCAGGGCGTCGCGGTCGGCGACGACCGGCGGGATGCCCTCACGTGGTTCCAGCAAAGGGATCGGCGCCGATTCGACGTCGTCCGGGGGGCCGCCCCCGGTGGTTCGCAGTGGTGGGTCTGCTGCGGTGTCTTGGGCGTCGGTCACCGGTCAAGGGTATCCGGGGATGACGGAAGCCCGCCGACGGAACGTTCCGTCGGCGGGCGTGGGGGGCGGGCGGAGTCAGTGGATGATGCCGGTGCGCAGGGCGACGGCGACCATTCCGGCCCGGTCGCCGGTGCCCAGCTTGCGGGCGATGCGGGCGAGGTGGCTTTTGACGGTGAGTGCCGAGAGGCCCATCGAGACGCCGATGGCCTTGTTCGACTGGCCCTCCGCAACCAGCCGCAGGACCTCGACCTCGCGGCCGGACAGTTCGCGGTAGCCGCCGGGGTGGCCGGGCGCGCCGGGAGGGCGGCGCTGCATCCGCGCGGCCGCGGCGCCGATCGGGGAGAGCCCGGGGCGGCCGGGCACGCCGAGGTTGGTGCGGGTTCCGGTGACGACATAGCCTTTGACGCCGCCCGCGAGGGCGTTGCGCACGGCGCCGATGTCGTCGGCGGCGGAGAGGGCGAGCCCGTTGGGCCAGCCCGCGGCGCGGGTCTCGGACAACAGGGTCAGGCCGGAGCCGTCCGGGAGGTGGACGTCGGCGACGCAGATGTCGCGCGGGTTGCTGATGCGGGGCCGGGCCTCCGCGATGGACGAGGCCTCGATCACGTCCCGCACCCCCAGCGCCCACAGGTGGCGGGTGACGGTGGAGCGGACGCGGGGGTCGGCGACGACGACCATGGCGGTCGGTTTCGTCGGGCGGTAGGCGAGGCTCGCAGGTTGCTCGAGGAGAACGGACACCAGGCCTCCAGAGGGAGTGGCGGGGACGGGTGCCGACTTTTGGGTAAGCCGGGGCGATCCGTACGGGAAGGGTCACAAGTCCCTTCGGCAGACAAACCGCCCGGCTTTAGGGAATGATCACGAATTGATGAGTAACAATTCGGGCAATTCAGGCCTGGGGGTGGTCATCCCGACGGTCACCCCGATGGCCGCATCGGCGCACGCCGGGCTCGCCCCCGGCGCGGCACCTTCGCCCGCACCCCGCCCGTACCCCCGCCGTCAGCGGCTCTGCGGTCCCCGGCGCTGCGGCAGCGTCACGATCCCGGCCTCCGGGGCCCCGCCCGGCGGCAGCCCCGCGATCTGGCAGAGCAGGTCGCACCAGGCCGACAGGTGCGCCGCGGTGTCCGGGACGGCCCCGGCCCCCTGCCCGCCCGGCTCGATCGGCGACCACGACGCGCGGATCTCGATCTGCGTGGACGGCGGACGCTCCCGCAGGCCCCCGAAGTAGTGCGAGCCCGCCCGCGTCACCGTGCCGCTCGGCGCCGCGTACGGCACCCGGCGCGCCTCCAGCGCCCCGGTCAGCCAGGACCAGCACACCTCCGGCAGCAGCGGGTCCGCCGCCATCTCCTCCTCCAGATCCGCGTGCACCAGCGTGACCAGGCGGAAGGTGCCGCCCCACGCGTCGTGCCCGGCCGGATCGTGCAGCAGGATCAGCCGCCCGTCCGCCAGTTCCTCGTCGTCCACCACGACCGCCGCCTCCAGCGCGTAGGAGAAGGGGGCCAGCCGCTGGGGCGGCGGGGTGGCGTCGAGTTCGATCTCGGGCCGCAGGAGTACGCCCTGCAGCCCGGCGACCGCCTGCCGGAAGACGGACGGGGAACCCTCCCCACCCACGTCGTCCGGACTGTCCTCGTGGTGTCCGTGCGCCGCAGCCATGCCCGGAAGACTAGGCGGAACGACCCCCGGTTCCGGGTAGGGACACCCACATGCGCGGGTCACTCGTTCGGCCCGTGCGAAGATTTGGGGCATGAGTGAGATGGGCGAGCAGCAGACGGGCCGCGGCGCGGCATACGATTCGGCGTTCCTGCGGGCGTGCCGGCGCGAGCCCGTGCCGCACACACCGGTGTGGTTCATGCGGCAGGCGGGCCGCTCGCTCCCCGAGTACCGCAAGGTCCGCGAGGGCATCCCCATGCTGGAGTCCTGCATGCGGCCCGAGCTGGTCACCGAGATCACGCTCCAGCCGGTGCGCCGGCACAACGTGGACGCCGCGATCTTCTACAGCGACATCGTGGTGCCGCTGAAGGCCATCGGCATCGACCTCGACATCAAGCCCGGCGTCGGCCCGGTCGTCGAGCGGCCGATCCGCACCCGCGCCGACCTGGAGCAGCTGCGTCCGCTGGAGGCAGGCGACGTCTCCTACGTGACCGAGGCCGTCCGGATGCTCACCGCCGAGCTGGGCGCCACCCCGCTCATCGGCTTCGCCGGCGCGCCCTTCACCCTGGCCAGCTACCTGGTCGAGGGCGGCCCCTCGCGCAATCACGAGCACACCAAGGCGCTGATGTACGGCGACCCGGAGCTCTGGGCCGACCTGCTGGACCGGCTCGCGGACATCGCCGCGGCCTTCCTGAAGGTCCAGATCGAGGCGGGCGCCTCCGCGGTGCAGCTCTTCGACTCCTGGGTCGGCGCCCTGGCCCCGGCCGACTACCGCCGCCATGTGATGCCGTCCTCCGCCAAGGTCTTCGACGCCGTCGCCGGCTACGGCGTGCCGCGCATCCACTTCGGCGCGGGGACGGGCGAACTGCTCGGTCTCATGGGCGAGGCGGGCGCGGACGTCGTGGGCGCGGACTGGCGGGTGCCGCTGGACGAGGCGGCCCGGCGCGTCGGTCCCGGCAAGGCGATCCAGGGCAACCTGGACCCGGCCGTCCTGTTCGCCCCGCGCGAGGCGGTGGAGGCCAAGGCGGCCGAGATCCTGGAGGCCGCCCGCGGCCTGGAGGGGCACGTCTTCAACCTCGGCCACGGCGTCCTGCCCACCACGGACCCGGCCGCGCTGACGCGCCTGGTGGAGTTCGTGCACGAGCGGACGGCTCGCTAGCGGGCGCCCGGAAGGGTTTCACACCGTCAGGAAGACCGTCTCCCCCGGGCCCCGGAGCCGTACGTCGAAGCGGTACGCGCGGTGCCCGCCCTGCTCGGGGACGGCCAGCAGGGTGCCCCGCCGCGTCTCCGGGACCGCCGCGAGCAGTGGGTCGTCGGCGGGGGAGGCCAGGTACGCCCGGGTGAACAGGTGCCGCTGCAGCCCCCGTACGTGCAGGCACACCGCCAGATACGGGACCCCGCCCGGCGGCAGGGTGCGCAGCGCGTAGTGCCCGTCGCCGCGCGTCGCCACCCGGGCGAAACCGGTGAACGTCACCCCGTCCCGGCGCAGGCTGCCCGGCGCGCCCGCGCGGGAGCCGTCCGGGGCCGGCTGCCAGAACTCCAGCAGCGCCTCGGGCACCGGCGCGCCGTCCCCGTCGAGGACGTACCCGTGCAGGGTGACCGCCTCCGGGTGCCCGGCGGGCGCGAGGTCGCCGCCGCCGGGGAACGGCAGGGCGGCGCCGAAGTACGGGCCGGCCGTTTGCGGCGGTGTGCCGGATGCCATCAGCGGCTCCCCTCCGTCCAGGTCGCGGCCGGGCCGTCCAGCACGATGTCCCAGCGGTGGCCCAGGGCGTGGCCCGGGACGTTCAGCCCGGGGTCGTAGGCGGCGATCAGGCGGGCGAGCGCGGCGGGTCCGGGCACGGCGTGGGCGATGGAGTCGTGGGCGAGCAGCGGGTCGCCCGGGAAGTACATCTGGGTCACCAGCCGCTGGGCGAAGGCCGTGCCGAACAGCGAGAAGTGCAGGTGCGCCGGGCGCCAGACGGCCGAGTGGCCGTCGAGGGGGTAGGCGCCGGGCCTGATGGTGACGAAGCGGTAGCGGCCCTCGTCGTCGGTGAGGCAGCGGCCCGCGCCCGTGAAGTTCGGGTCCAGCGGGGCGGGGTGGCGGTCGTCCGGGTGCGCGTAGCGGCCCGCCGCGTTGGCCTGCCACAGCTCGACGAGCTGGCCGCGCACCGGCCGGCCGCGCCGGTCCGTGACGCGCCCGGCGACCGTGATCCGTTCCCCGATCGGCTCGCCCGGGTGGCACCGGGTCAGATCGGCGTCGGCAGGGTCCACGTCGGCCGGGCCGAAGACCGGGCCGGTGAGTTCGACCGCGTCGGGGTCGCATAACAGGGACAGCGGTGGCTGCTGTGGTCTGCGTTGCGGTATGCCCCGGTATGGGGGCGGGGGTGGGGTCGGAAGGGTGTCGAGGGGCGTCATGGGCTGTGGTTACCCAGGAGCGGGCCCCGATTACCCGGGGCGGCGGCCACCGCCCCGCCCGCCCGCCGGACGGCCCGTCAGATGAGGGGCGCGTCCATCGGCAGCCCCGCGTAGTTCTCCGCGAACTCCGCCGCCGCGGCGGTGGGTCCCGTCAGCCGGTCGAGCCGGGCCGTGCGGAGCCGCCGCTCGTAGGCGTCGCTGTCCGGCGCCGCGTGCAGCAGGACGGTCATGGCGTGCGAGAACTCCTGCACCTGCCACACCCGGCGCAGGCACAGCTCCGAGTAGCGGTCCAGGAGCGCGGTCGAGCCGGTCCGCCGCCGGTGGGCGAGGCCCCGGGCCATCGTGACGACGTCCGCGAAGGCCAGGTTGAGGCCCTTGGCGCCGGTGGGCGGGACGAGGTGCGCGGCGTCCCCGGCCAGCAGCAGCCGCCCGTACCGCATCGGTTCGACGACCTGGCCGCGCAGCGGGATCACGGCCTTGGCCGTCACCGGGCCGTGGTGGAGGGGGTGGCCGGGGACGGCCAGCCGGGCGTCCAGCTCGGCCCACATCCGGTCGTCGGGCCAGTCCTCCGGCGCGGTGCCGGCCGGGACCTGGAGGTAGTGCCGGGAGACCTCCGGCGACCGCATGCTGTGCAGGGCGAAGCCGCGCTCGTGCCCGGAGAGGATCAACTCGTCGGAGGCGGGCGGCGCGTCGGCGAAGACGCCCAGCCACGCGTACGGGTAGCCGCGCTCGTGCAGCCGGGCCGCGCCGGTGGCGAGCAGCGCCCGGCGGGCGGCGCCGACCGAGCCGTCGCAGCCCGCCACGTAGGAGCACTCCAGCGTCTCCTCGCGGCCGTCGCGGGTGTACCGGAGCACCGGCCGGTCGCCGTCGAGCCCCTCGATCGCGGTCACCGGGGACTCGAACAGCAGGGGTGTGCCGTCGGCCGTCGCCAGCGCGATCAGGTCCTTGACGATCTCGGTCTGCGGGTAGAGCGTGTTCGCCCGGCCGCCGGTCAGCGCCGCGACCCAGAACCGCTGCCGCCGCCCGCGGTGCCGCAGCTCGAAGCCGTCGTGCCGGACGCCCTCCCGGTCCAGCCGGTCCGCCGCGCCGCAGGCCCGCAGCACGTCCACCGCGCCCTGTTCCAGGAGCGCGGCCCGCTGCCGCCGTTGGACGTACTCCCGGTCGCGCGCCTCCAGCACCACGCAGTCGACGCCCGCCCGGCGCAGCAGCCGGGCGAGCAGCAGTCCGGCGGGGCCGGCTCCGATGATGCCGACGGTGGTGCGCATGCGGGGATTGCCTCTCGATCAGCGGAGGGGCGGATCAGCGCTCCAGCACCAGCGCCTGCCCCTGCCCCACGCCGATGCACAGCGCCGCCACCCCGATACCGGAACCGGCCGCCGCGAGCTGATGGGCCACCGTACCGGCGAGCCGGGCGCCGGAGCACCCCAGGGGGTGTCCGATCGCCAGCGCCCCGCCGTGCCGGTTCACCAGGGCGGGGTCGAGCTCCGGCCACTCCGCGAAGCATCCCAGCGCCTGGGCGGCGTACGCCTCGTTGAGCTCGAAGTGTGTCAGGTCGGCGAAGGAGCGGCCGGCCCGGGCCAGGGCCCGGCGCACCGCCTCGACCGGACCCAGCCCGTACAGGTCGGGCTCGGTGCCGGTGACGGCCGACGCCCGGACGCGGGCCAGCGGTTCCCGGCCGGTCGCCCGCAGGCCCTCCTCGTCGCAGAGCAGCAGGGCGGCCGCGCCGTCGTTCAGCGGGCAGGAGTTGCCCGCCGTGACGGTACCGCCCTCCCGCCGGAACGCGGGCTTCAGCCGGGCCAGCGCCTCCTCCGACGTGGTGTCGCGGATGCTCTCGTCGCGGGCGAGCTCCACGTCCGGCAGGAACACCACCTCGTCGGCGAACGCCCCCTCCCTCCAGGCGCGGGCCGCCTTCCGGTGGCTGGCCAGGGCGTACGCGTCCTGGTCGGCGCGGGAGATGCCGTGCTTGCCGGCGATCAGCTCGGCGCCCTCGCCCAGGGAGACCGTCCACCGCTCCGGCATCGCCGGGTTGGTCATCCGCCAGCCGAGGGTCGTCGAGTACAGCTCCTGGTGGCCGGCCGGGAAGGCGCGGTCCGGCTTGGGCAGCACCCAGGGCGCGCGGCTCATCGACTCCACGCCGCCCGCGACGACCACCGACGCGTCCCCGACGGCGATCGCCCGGTACGCCTGGACGACGGCCTCCAGCCCCGAGGCGCAGAGCCGGTTGACCGTCGAGCCGGGGACGGTCACCGGCAGACCCGCGAGCAGGACGGCCATCCGGCCCACGTTCCGGTTCTCCTCGCCGGCGCCGTTGGCGTTGCCCAGCACCACCTCGTCGATCCGCGCCGGGTCGAGCGCGGGCGCCCGGGCCACCAGGGACCGGACGACGTGGGCGGCCAGGTCGTCCGGGCGGACGCCGGCGAGCGCGCCGCCGTAGCGGCCGAGGGGCGTGCGGACGGCGTCGACGACGTAGACGTCGCGGATGCGGTCGTTCATGCGGTCTCCGTAAGCGGTCGGGCGGACGGCGGGAGGGGCCGAACGGACGGCGGGCCTCGGCGAACGGCCCCCGGAAGCGCCGACTGACCGTTCGGTCGAGAGTCTTGGCGGGCTCCCCGCCGCATGTCAATGGGGTGCGGAGCGGCGGTCCGGCGCCGTCTGAGACAGTGAGGCCATGAGCAGCGAAGCCCACACCCGCGTGCCCCACGTGGCCGTCGTCGGCGGCGGTATCTCCGGACTGGCCGCCGCCCTCCGGTTGCTGGAGGGGGGTGTGCGCGTCACGGTCCTGGAAGGCTCCGGCCGGGTCGGCGGCAAGCTGCTCGCCGGGGAGATCGCCGGCGTCCCCGTGGACCTGGGCGCCGAGTCGATGCTCGCCCGCCGCCCCGAGGGCGTCGCGCTCGCCCGCGCCGTCGGCCTCGGCGACCGCCTCCAGCCGCCGGCCACCGCCACCGCCGGCGTCTGGACCCGCGACGGCCTCCGCCCGCTGCCCAAGGGCCAGCTGATGGGCGTCCCCGGCGACCTCGACGCGCTCGCCGCCTCCGGGGTCCTCTCGCCGGACGGCCTGGCCGCCGCCGCCCGCGAGGCGGACCTGCCGCCCACCGAGCCGGGCGAGGACGTCGCCGTGGGCGCCTACGTCGCCGGGCGGTTCGGCCCCGAGGTCGTCGACCGGCTCGTCGAACCGCTGCTCGGCGGCGTCTACGCGGGCGACGCCTACCGCACCTCGATGCGCGCCGCCGTCCCCACCCTCTTCGAGGCCGCCCGCGGCCGGCGCTCGCTCACCGAGGGCGTCCGCGCGCTGATCGCCGCCGCCCCGCCGAACGCGGGACCGGTCTTCGCCGGCATCGACGGCGGCATCGGCCGGCTGCCGCTCGCCGCCGCCGACGCCGTGCGCGCGGCCGGCGGCGAGATCCGCACCGGCACGCCGGTGGCCGGCCTGCACCGGACCGCCGACGGCTGGCGCCTCGACCTCGGCGACGCCCACCTGACCGCCGACGGCGTCGTCCTCGCCACGCCCGCGCCCGCCACCGCCCGGCTGCTCGCCGGCACGGCGGACGCCGCCGCGGCCGACCTGGCCGGCGTCGAGTACGCCTCGATGGCCCTGGTCACCCTGGCCTTCCGCCGCTCCGACGTGGCCGGGCTCCCGGCCGGCAGCGGCTTCCTCGTGCCGCCCGGCGACGGCCGCCGGATCAAGGCGTCCACCTTCGCCAGCAACAAGTGGGGCTGGATCGCCGCCGCCGACCCCGACGTCTTCGTGCTGCGCACCTCCCTCGGCCGCCACGGTGACGAGGACGACCTGCACCGCGACGACGCCGACCTGGTCAAGCTGTCGCTGGCCGACCTCCACGAGGCGGTCGGCCTGGACGCCACGCCGATCGCCGGCCGTGTCACCCGCTGGGACCAGGGCCTCCCGCAGTACCCCGTCGGCCACCTCGACCGGGTGGCGCGCGTCCGCGAGCGGGTCGCCGGGCTGCCCCGGCTGCGGGTCTGCGGCGCGGCCTACGACGGCGTCGGCATCCCGGCCTGCGTCGGCGGCGCCCGCCGCGCGGCCGAGGAGCTGATGGCCACCCTGCCGCAGAGCGCCGGGGACGCGGGGGGACAATAGGGGGCATGACGACTGACGACCGGAAGACCCCGAACGCCGGCAAGAAGGCCAAGGACCTCAACGAGGTCATCCGCTACACGCTCTGGTCGGTGTTCAAGCTGCGCGACGTGCTCCCGGAGGACCGCTCCGGCTGGGCGGAAGAGGTCGAGGAGCTGTTCGCGGCCCTCGCCAAGGAGGACGTCACCGTGCGCGGCACGTACGACCTCTCCGGGCTCCGGGCCGACGCCGACGTGATGATCTGGTGGCACTCGGAGACCTCGGACGCACTCCAGAGCGCCTACAGCCGCTTCCGCCGCACCCGCCTCGGGCGCGCCCTGGAGCCGGTGTGGTCGAACATGGCGCTGCACCGCCCCGCCGAGTTCAACAAGTCGCACATCCCGGCGTTCCTCGCGGACGAGAACCCCCGCGAGTACGTCAGCGTCTACCCCTTCGTCCGCTCGTACGACTGGTACCTGCTGCCCGACGAGGACCGCCGCCGCATGCTGGCCGACCACGGCAAGATGGCCCGCGGCTACCCGGACGTCCGGGCCAACACGGTCGCGTCCTTCTCGCTCGGCGACTACGAGTGGATCCTCGCCTTCGAGGCCGACGAGCTGCACCGGATCGTCGACCTGATGCGCCACCTGCGGGCGTCCGAGGCGCGGATGCACGTCCGCGAGGAGGTCCCGTTCTTCACCGGCCGCCGCAAGGCGGTCGCGGACCTGGTGGCCGGGCTGGCCTGAGCCCGGTGCGGCGCCCTGTGACGAAGAACGGCCGCCGGCCGGGCCCGGAAGGCCCGGCCGGCGGCCGTCGTCGTCGTGACCTCAGGTCGCTCGCGGCTCCGGGCGGCCCGCGCACGTCACGTTCCGCGCCGGCAGCTCACCCGTGAGCAGGTACTTCTCGAAGTACCCGTTGACGCAGGCGTTCGGCCCGCCGCCGATCCCGTGCGTCCCCGCGTCCCGCTCGGTGACCAGGGCCGCCGAGCCGCGCAGCCGGCGCAGCAGCTCCAGGGCGCCCGCGTACGGGGTGGCCGCGTCCCGTTCGGCGGCCAGCAGCAGGACGGGCGGCAGCGCCCTGCGGGCCGTCCCCACCTCGAACGGCCGCTGCCGCGGCGCCTTCCAGTAGGCGCACGGCAGGTTCATGAACGCGTTGCTCCACGTCTCGAACGGCGCCCGCCGGGCGAGGCGGTCGTTGTCGCGGTTCCACCGGGACCAGTCGCGCGGCCAGGGCGCGTCGTTGCACTCGACGGCCGTGTAGACGGCGTTGCCGTTCTCGGCGGCCGGGCTCCCGGAGGCGCCGCCGGCGAGCGCGACCAACTGCCCCTCGTCGCCGCGCAGATACGCGGCGAGCGCCCCCGCCGCCCGCGCCCAGGCGGTGTCCGTGTAGCCGGCCTTGAGGAACAGGGCCTGGAGCTGCGCCGGCCCGACCTTGCCGCCCGCGGGCCGGCGGCGCAGCCGGTCGACGGCCTTGTGGTACGCGGCCAGCACCTCGTGCTCGGTGCGGCCCAGGCGGTACACGGCGTGGTGCCGGGCCGCCCAGCGGCGCCAGTCGTACCAGCGGCGCTCGAAGGCGGCCGACTGGTCGAGGTTGTTCTGGTACCAGATCTTGCGCGGGGACGGGTTGACGACGCTGTCGAAGACCATGCGCCGGACGTGCCCGGGGAAGAGGGTGGCGTAGACGGCGCCGAAGTACGTCCCGTACGACGCCCCGATGTAGTTGAGCCGCCGCTCGCCGAGGGCCGCGCGCAGGACGTCGAGGTCGCGGGCGTTGTTGCGGCTGGTGAAGTGCCGGAGGTCGGGGCCGGCCTTGCGGAGGCAGCCCCGCGCGTACGCCTTGGCCTGGGCGATCCGCTGCCGTTTGTACGCGGCGGTGGGGTGCTCGGGGGCGACGCTCGGGCCGCGCTCGAAGCGGGCCGGGTCCACGCAGGAGAGCGGGGCGGAGCGGCCGACGCCGCGCGGCGCGTAGCCGATGAAGTCGTACGCCTCGGCGAGCCTCTTCCAGGCCGGCAGGCCGGCCAGCAGCGGGAAGATCATCCCGGAGCCGCCGGGGCCGCCGGGGTTGAAGACGAGCGCGCCCTGCCGGAGCGAGCGGTCACCGGTGGCGTGGCCCCTGCTGACGGTGAGGCTGATGTGCTTGCCGTTGGGGCGGGCGTAGTCCACCGGGACGGAGAACGTGCCGCACTCCACGGGTGCGGGCAGGCCCTCGACGGACGGGCACGCGCCGAACGCGATGCCCTTGGCCGCGGCCCGCTCGGCCGCGAGCACCACGCCGCGGGCCTCGGCGGGGCTGTCGGCGACGGAGGGAGCTGTGGGGGCCGCGGGGGCCGCGGGAGAGCGGAGCGTTCCGGCGCCGTGGGCGGCCGGAGCGGAGGTGAGGGTGGTGAGGCCGGTGAGGAGGAGGGATCCGACGGTTCCGTAGAGGGCGACTGCGCGCACGGGCGTCCCTTCATATCTATTTGCGACAAAAGGGATATTCGATTCGCAGACCGGCGAAGTAAAGCACCGGGGGGAGATGTCGGGGGAGTTGGGCCCGATGGGCTCCGGGTGGCCCCCGCGCGCGGCCCGCGGCGCGTCAGTAGCGGTGGGCCGCCAGCGTCTCCGCGAGGGCGGCGCGGAGCTCCGGGTCGCGGAGGGCGCGGCGGCCGTGGACGGCCAGGGAGGTGAGCAGGCCGACGTCGTCCTGCCCGGCGTCGTCGGCCGGGCGGATCACCGGCGCCTGGTCGAGGAGCGCCCGGCCGGCGGTGGAGGCCCAGAGGGTGTCGGGGTTCACCTCGTACCGCGCGATGGCCAGGCAGCCGGCCGTCAGTACCAGCGGCACGGCCAGCCAGCCGGCGGTCCGCCCGAACGCGGCGCCGTCCGGCAGCGTCAGCAACGTGGCCACCGCGGTGAGCAGGGACAGCACACAGGCCGCCCGGACCTGCCGGACGGCGCCGGCGACCTCCTGGCGGACCCGCGCGGGCACCACCAGGCCGGCGGCCGTGAGCCGGTCCGCGAGGGCGCGCACCGCGTCGGCCGTGCCGTGCGCGGCGCGTATCCGCGGCACGGGGGACTGGCCGTCGGGGCCCATCGCGGTGATCACCGACCGCTCGACCTCGTCCCGGCCCACCGGGTCGACGACGGTCGCCCACCCCGTGTGGGCCAGCAGCAGCCGCCGCTGCCGGGCCATCGCGACCAGCGTGAGGTCGGTGACCCGGTGCGGGCCGCCGTTCAGGAACGCCGTCTCGTACAGCGTCAGGGCGTCGAACCCGGCGGCGGCCGGGCCGGGCGCGGGGCCCGCCGCCGCCATCGCGGCGTGGCACAGACGGGCGCAGGCGGCGACGGCGACCACGCACGTCACGATCAGCAGAACGACCCACATACGGGTGTTCTACTCGACGGTCCGCCTCTCGCGCACCTCCGTGTCCGGAATGCGGGATTTGGCTGGGTGGTGCGAAGGATTCGCGCCCGACCCGGCGAGCGGCGTACGGGTCCGGCGCCGCCGTCCTGCGGCAAGATGGCGGGTGGGGGTGATGGGCGTGCGCGAGCGGCCGGGAACGGGAGCCGGAGCGGGTCCGGGGGCGAAGGGCGGGGCGGTCGGGCGGAGGTACGACCCGGACCGGCTGTTCCTGCCGCCCGACGACGACCTGGCACCCAACCGCCCCGGCGAGACCCTCCGCGCCCGGCTCGACACGTCCCGCGCCGGCCACGGCACCCTCCTGCTGGCCCGGCTGCTCGGCCGCCGGCCCGTGGAGGACCGCTGGCGCCGGGCCCTGGCCGCCGAACAGCAGGTCGGAGCGGCCCTGGACGGGCTGACCACGGGCGGCTGGGAGGTGCTGCACTCTGTCGTCCTGCCCGGCGACGCAGTCATCCCGCACCTGCTGATCGGTCCCGGCGGCGTCTTCGCCGTCCTCGTCGAACCGACCCGCCGCGCCCCGGCGCTCGCGGACGACGCCGTGATCCGCCTCCCCCGCGAACGCCACCCCCGCCCCGCGGTGCGCCACGCCCGCCAGACCGCCGCCCGCGCCTCCCTCGTCCTCACCCGCGGCTGCGGCTTCCCGGTCCCGGTGGGCCCGGTCGTCGTCCTGACCGGCGCCACGGAGGTGCACGACGAGTCCGAGCGCGGCGACGTCCGCGTCCTGATGCTCCGTCAGGTGGCGGGGCTGGGGGTCCTCGGGGGCGTCCTCCATCCGGACCGGGTGGATCGCGTTCACACGGTGGCGCGCAACAGGCGGCTGTGGCTCGGCTGTTGAGGGGCCGCCAACGCCTCCGTGCGGTCGCCGGGCTACAGTTCGGGCCGTGGAGAATGCGGAGATCGTCATCAGACTCACCCCTGACGAGGCGTTGGTTCTGTCGGACTGGCTCGAACGGGTGCGGATGACGGGCCTCAGCCGGCTCGTCGACGATCCGGCGGTGTGGGCGCCTGTTCACCGGCTCGCGGGCGCGCTCGACACCGCACTGCCCGAAATCTTCGCGGCGGATTACGCCGAGCGCCTCGAGGCGGCCCGACGCAGGCTCCGCTCCGGCTGGGGCGACGGCACCGACGAGCAGGCGGTGTGCGGTTGAAGCCGCTCGCGGAGATGACCGAGCGCGAGTACTTCGCCTGCGTCGGCCGACGTCCCGGCATGTACGTCGGCAAGCCGTCCTTCCACGCGCTGGCCGCCTTTCTGACGGGTTACGACCAGCATGCCGTCCGGCACGGCGGCCCGGGTCTGGCCGGGTGGCGCGACTGGCTCGTCGGCCGTCGCGGCCGCGACTGCGAGCATGCCTGGCCCGGCCAGGTTCTGCACATCGCGCTCCCGCGCGGTTGGGACGACTTCTGGGCACTGCCGCCGGAGGACGAGGAGAGGGCGATCGAGACCTTGTTCGAGCTGCTCGACGAGTTCGCCGCCGAGCGCGAGGCGGAGCGAGACGCTCGCTGACCGCGTACGGGTGCGGCCCGGCCCGGACCGCCGGGTGGCGGAACGCGTTCTAGACCGCCGCGTACGCGTACCCCCGGCCCCGGGGTGTCCGGGTGAGCACGTGCTTGCCGTGCAGGCGGCGGAGGATGATCACGACGGTGCAGTAGGTGAGGGCGCCCGGGAGTTCCCGCTGGACCTCGCGCGGGGTCAGCGGGGTGCCCGCTCGGCGCAGGGCCGCGAGGACCTCGCACTCCAGCGTGCCGCTCGCGCGGCGGCGGCCGCGGCGTACCGCGGCGGCAGGTGTGCCCGCTCCCATGTCCTCGCTTCCTCCGCTGTCCGGCGTGCACGACGTGATCACGTGGTGCAGGGGTCCGGTCACGGACCCGACAGACGAGTGTAAGGGGCCGCCCGGAAACGCGGCGGAACGGAGGGGGTGCGCCCGGGCTCGCGGTCACGCGGCGGGTGCCGTCGTGCCGTCGAGGAAGGCGCGGGTGAGGAACGCCGGCTCGTTCGGGTCGGCGAACCAGTCCATGTGGCCCTGGCCGGGGCTCTCCACGAGGCGGCTGCCGGGGATCGCGGCGCGCGGGTCCCGCGAACCGGCGAACGGGATCATCGCGTCGTCCGCGAACCCCACGACCAGGGTCGGCGCGGTGATGCGCGGCAGCAGGCCGCGGATGTCGACGCGCAGCCCGGGCTCGGTCCGGCGGAGCATGCCGACGGGCGGCCAGGGGTCGTCGAGGTACCGCGCGAGTCCGTCGTGGCCGAAGCCGTCGAGGGCGGCCGCGCCGTAGCCGGTCAGCGCGGAGAACCGCTTGAACGGTTCGCGGTCCGTGCGGCCCAGCCCGAGCCGGGTCTCGAAGGAGAACCGGTCGCGGGGCCCGGTCGAGTGGGACCAGCCGGCGACCAGGGTTGCCTGTTACAACGCGCTGTCGCCGGGCGGGAGTTCGGGGGCCGGGAGGTGGTCCTCCGTCGACGGGCCGCCCCCGGTCAGCGTCCGGCGGACGGCCTCGCGGAGCCAGCGGTGGGCCCCGTCGGCGGCGTGGCGCGGGTGCCAGGCCATGCCCATGGTCACGGGCGGGAGCGGCAGGGGGATGTCGAGGAGGCGGAGGCCGAGGGCGGTGGCGGTCCGGGTGAGGGGGGAGGGGGCGGCGCCGGGGAGGGCGGCGGGGACGAGGCAGACGACGTCGCTGTGGGCGACGAGGTGCATCGCGGCCAGGTGGCTGGGGAGGACGGCGGTGACCCGCCGGCGGAGGCCCCGCTCGGCGAGGGCGGCGTCGAGGGGCCCGGTGAACCGGCCTCGGCGGCTGACCGCGACGTGTTCCGCGGCGGCGAGCCGGGCCGGGGTCGGCGGTTCCCCGGCGAGCGGGTGGCCGGGCCGGACGGCGGCGGCCATCCGCAGGGTGACCAGCTCCTCGACGCGGGTCTCGGGGTCGACGTGGTCGATCACCCCGACCTCCAGGTCGATCCGCCCGTCGCGGAGGGCCGGCCCGGCCTCCAGTTCCTCCGCCCGCAGCCGCAGCGAGACCCCCGGCGCCTCCTCCCGGGCCAGCTCCAGCAGCCCGGGGGCGAGCGCCGCGCCGACCAGATCGGCGGCCTGCAGGGTGAAGGTGCCGCGCAGGGAGGCCGGGTCGACCTCCGAGCCGGGGCTGAGCAGCGCCCCGAGGCGGCGTACCACCTCCGCCGCCTCGTCCCGCAGCTCCTGGGCGCGCGGGGTCGGCACCATGCCCTGCCCGGCCCGGACGAGGAGGGGGTCCTGGAGGACCCGGCGGAGGCGGGCCAGGGTGCGGCTCATGGCCGCGGGCGAGGTGTGCAGGCGCGCGGCGGCGCGGGTGACGCTCCGCTCGACCAGCAGGGCGTTCAGGGCGACGGCCAGCTGGGCGTCGATCACCGGTTCAGGGCTGTTCACCAGGGTTATTCCGTTCCCGGCAATGATGCGTTGCCGAAGTTCCCATTGTGGCAACAGGGTGTCACTTCCCAGGATGAGAGGCGTACCGATCCGGCACGAACCCTGGGGTTTCCCTTGATCGTCATCACTGCTCCCACCGGGAACATCGGCCGCCGGCTGCTGCCGCTGCTCCTGGAATCCGCCCCCGCGCGGGGCGAGGACCTGCGCGTGGTCGTCCGCGACCCGGCCCGGCTCCCCGACGCGGTGCGCGACCGCGTCGAGGTGGTCACCGGCTCGCACGGCGACGCCGAGGTCGTCGACCGGGCCTTCGACGGCGCGGACGCGGTCTTCTGGCTCGTCCCGCCGGACCCGTCCCTGTCCCCGGACGACGGCTTCTCCGGCTTCACCCGCCCGGCCGCGAAGGCCCTCGCCGCCCACGGGGTCGGGCACGTCGTGGGCGTCTCCGCGCTCGGCCGCGGCACCCCGGCCGCCGGCCGCGCCGGGCTCGTCACGGCCTCCCTGGCCATGGACGACCTCATCGCGGGCACCGGCGTCGCCTACCGTGCCCTCGCCTGCCCGTCCTTCTTCGAGAACCTGCTGGAGGAGGCCGCCTCCCTCCGCGAGCGGGGCGTCTTCACCGACACCGTCGACGCCGGCCGCAAGGCCCCCCTCGTCGCGGTCGCGGACGTCGCCGCCGTCGCCGCCCGCCTGCTGCTGGACCGGAGCTGGACCGGCACCGGCAGCGTCCCCGTCCTCGGCCCCGAGGACGTCTCGCCCGAGGACCTCGCGCGGATCATGAGCGGGCTGCTGGGCCGCCCGGTCCGTTACGAGCGCCGGTCGCTCGACGAACTGCGGGCGGAGCTCGCCGGACACGGCCTCGACGAGGCGTTCGTCCGGGGTGTCGTCGACATGAAGCGGGCCAAGGACGACGGCCTCGACGCCGGCGTCACCCGCACCCCGGACACCGCGACCCCGACCGCCTTCGAGGACTGGTGCGCCCGGGTGCTGAAGCCCGCCGTCCTGACCGTCCTGTCCTGACCGCGGACGCGAGTCCGCGCACCGCAATCCCCCTTCCACCAAAGGAATCACTGTGTCCGCTCAGGAAACCGAAGCCCCTGTCACCGCCTTCATGCTCGTCAAGACCACGCGCGCATGGCTCGACAAGACCCCCGAGGAGCGGATGCGCGCCCTCACCACCGAGATCGTCCCCGTGATCGAGGCCAGGACGACCGGCGTCCGGTCCCGCTTCTTCGACACCGAGTTCTACTCGACGCGCGTCACCGACGTCTGGCTCTGGGAGGCCCGCGACCACGCGGCGTACCAGCTCCTGATCGACGCGCTGCGGGAAACGCCGTTCTGGGACCACTACTTCGAGGTCGTCGACCTCCTCGTCGGCGTGGAGAACGGCTACGCCCGCACGTACGGCTTCGACACCGCGGCCACCATCAGCACCTGACGCTCCGGCGTGGACCGGTGCCGCCTGATCCCCCGGGCTCGGGGGTGCCGGCCCTGCCGCCGGACGGCGGGCCCGCGCGGCAGGCCCGCCGCGCCGCCCGGCAACGCTCAGGCTCCGAGGGCGAGTTGCGTGATACGGACGACGACCAGGACCGTCGCGGCGAGCAGGTAGAGGCGCAGGGCGGTGAGGCCGACCTTGCGGCCGGTGGAGACGAGGGGCCGGGGCAGCTCGTGCAGCGGCGGCATCCGCCAGTTCTCCTTGCCGGTGCGGTCGACGGGCCCGGCGGGGGCCCAGCCCTTGCGGCGGCGGCGCGTCTCGGCGTAGCCGAGGGCGAGGATGCCGGCGACGCCGCAGACCCCCATGATGTCGAGGATCGTGGCGGAGGTGATGTCCGGGAAGAGGACGGCCGCGGTCAGGATGACGGACAGGGTGACGAGGACGGCGACGACGAGGGAGGTGAACACGTTCATCGCGCGTCCGTTGACCCAGGGCCCGAGGACGGCCTTGTCGTTGCAGAGCAGGAGCAGGAAGACCGAGGCGGAGGGCAGCAGGACGCCGGCGAGGGTCTGTACGCCCTCGGTCAGCAGGCCGAGCGGTGAGCCCGGGATGACGACGATGACCGCGGCGGTGAGGATGAGCCCGGCGAAGACGGCGTAGAAGCCCTTGGCGCCCCTGATGCCGCGGTGCAGGGAGTGCTTGAGCCCCATGACGTCGCCGATGGCGTAGGCGGTGGAGAGGGAGACGGCGGAGGCGCCGATGATCGAGGCGTCGAGCAGTGCGATGGCGAACAGCACGCCCGCGGTCTTCCCCGCGTACCTCTCCAGACCGGTCGCCACGTCACCGGCGTCGGTGAAGTGGCCGACCTCCCCGTGCCCGGCGAACGCGGCGGCGCAGAAGCCCATCATGGCGGCCGCGCCGATGACGACGATCCCGATGCCCAGCCACAGGTCCGCCTTCTCGTACCGCATGAAGCGCGGGGTGATGCGCTTGTCGATCACGTACGACTGCTGGAAGAACAGCTGCCACGGCGCCACGGTCGTGCCGACGATCGCGATGATCAGCAGCATGACGTCCGACAGCCGGGCGCCCTGCGGCATGCCGGGGACGACGAGGTCGTGCGCCATCCGCCCGGTGGCGGGGTGCACGATGAAGTAGACGGGGACGAGCAGCAGCGAGCCGGCGCACAGGAGGATCGCGGTGCGCTCGAAGCGGCGGAACGAGCCGGTGGACGCGGCGGCCACCACGATCACGGCGGCCAGCAGCACGCTCGGCACCTTCGGCAGCCCGAGGTAGCCGACGGCCAGGGTGATGCCGATGAACTCCGTGACGAGCGTGAGGGCGTTGAGCAGGAACAGGTCGATGACGGAGAACGCGCCCCAGAACCTGCCGAACCGCTCCAGGATGAGCCGCGCGTGCCCGACACCGGTGACGGCGCCGAGCCGCAGCACCATTTCCTGGTTCACGTACAGCACGGGTATCAGCAGGACGAGGGTCCACAGCAGGCTGGTGCCGTAGTTCTGCCCCGCCTGGGTGTAGGTGCCGAAGGCGCCGGCGTCGTTGTCGCCGACCATCACGATCAGGCCGGGGCCGACGATCGCGAGCAGCGTCTTGAGCTTGGCGGACAGGCCCCGGCGCGGAGCCGTGTCGTCCAGCCTGATGGTGCCCAGGGCGCCGCGGATGTCGCCGACGTGGGCGTCGTCGAGCACGGCGGCGGTGCGGGGCGCGGGTACGGCCGGAGCGGTGGTGGTGAGGTCGGTCATGACAGCCTCCCGGTTCCCCCGTCGGGGGAGGTCTGGGGCGCGCGGCAGCGATCCTCCCCGCGAGCGGGCAGCACGAGGACCCGAGGCGGCGGGGTGCCGCGACGGGAACGGGCCGCGTCGGCTGTCGCGCGGAAGAGCGCGGGGAAGGTCGTTACCGTGTGCCGGAGGTCAACGAGGACATATGGATGAGGGGCCTACTGTGGCCCGGACTGTGGCTGTTGCCGTCCATGTCTCTCGCCTCCTCCCGGCCGGGGCGCGCGCGGGCGCCGTAACGGACACGGCAAGGAGCCAGCCGGCCCGGAAGGGAGCGGCTCACCCCAACTCGTCAGAGCTTTGGCACTCCACGGCGTAATCCCCCGGCAGGGGCAGCCACTTGGGATCACCCCTTAGGCCGGGGAGATCTGTCCTGACCCTGGGCGTCTCTCGACGTCGTGGGGTCAGTGGCCTGTGTCCGTGAAGACGCCTCACCGAACGAGGTGCCTCAAACGTTGTCGAACGTCCAGCAGCATAGCGCGACACTTGCGTCTGGACGCAAGTGTTTGACTCAACCTTGACGCCCGGACGCCTCCGCCTCCGGCGGCGACCTTCTGCGGCAGGCTGACAGGAGGGGACCGGCAGAGCACTTCGGGGCGGTGGGAGAACCGGCAGGCGGCCGGCACGGCGGCGGTACTGCTGTTGTTCATGCCGGTGGCGAAGGTGAGGGAGACGCCGTCCGGCCGGTCGCGGCGCGTCCGGGAGGACAGCCGTCGGCCGCGGTAAAACGCCAGGCAGCACACCGCGCCGGACAGGACGAGGGCGAGCGGTGGCAGGTCCGGGTCCGGGTGGGCGAGTGCCTGCCCCGCACAGCGGCAGGATGTTCACGAGGTTGACCGTCATCGCCCTGACCACGCTGCTGCCGCGCGGCGGCGAGTCCGCGGAGACGGTGCCCTCCTCCGGCGCCGCAGGGGGTGCCGGGAACGCCCCGGGGGCTGGGGAAGGGGTGGCCGACCCGGTGGGAGGGCCGGTCGGCGACGGGGTCGACCGGCCGGACAGCGACGCGGTGGGGTCTGAAAGTCGAACCTCTGCGCAGCGGAGTGGACCCGCGTCCTTGGCGCGCCCACCGGTGTACCGGCGCCGTGCCGGGAGAAGGGCTTCCTGCCCGGAGCCGCGAGGCGAGGATCCAGGTGGTGGGGACGTCCGCCTCAGTGAGCGCGCCGAGCGTGCGCGCGGTGCACTCGGGCCGGTTGAGCAGCCCGGCGCCGACGAGGGTCACCTTGCCGCCTCTTCGTCGGCGCGCAGCCGTCTGCCGAGCACACCGCGCGGCCGCCCCAGGGACAGCCGCGCGGTGCCCGGTGCACCGCGTCAAGTGGAGAAGCCCGTCCGGAATTCCTCCTCCCGGGGGCCGGAGTGGGCCACCGGATCGACGGGCAGCGCGAACTCGGGCAGCAGCCCAGGACCTTGGGTGTCGGGCCCGGTTCCGTCACGGGGGCACCGCACCAGCACCCGCGCCGGGCGCCGCAGCACCGGCGTGGCCGGCCGAGTCCGCGCACGGGTCCTCGCGAGCCGGTCGCGCGGTCGACTTACCCTGGCGGGGAGTTGCCTGACGAGGCAACAGGTGTGCTGGGCGCGGGAGGGGCCTTGGACCCGCCGCGGTGCGAACGGGCCACAGGCTCGCGCCGGCGTCGGGAGGCGCGGGCAGCCCGCCCGCGTCGGGCCAGGCGCGGAAGCGGTCGGGAGCGCCCGGGCAACGCCGGGTGGCCGGCGGCCGTCGTCCCCGGTCCGGGTGCGAGCCCGGTGAGGGCGGGAGGGCGGACGCCGTCGGCCGGGGGCGCGGCCGGCAGGGGGCAGTCGTCGCCAGGGGTTGCCGGTCCGCGAGCGCCCCCGCGCCCCGCGATCAGCCCGGACCGGGGCCGGAAGCGCCGGAGGCCTCTTGCGAGGCACGGCGGTACTCGGCGTTTATGCGCTGGGCTTCCTCGAGCTGGTCCTCGAGGATGACGATGCGGCAAGCGGCCTCGATCGGGGTGCCCCGGTCGACGAGTTCGCGGGCGCGGGCGGCGATCCGCAGTTGGTAACGGGAGTACCGGCGGTGTCCGCCCTCCGAGCGCAGCGGAGTGATCAGACGAGCCTCACCGATGGCCCGGAGGAAGGCAGGGGTCGTGCCGAGCATCTCGGCGGCCCGGCCCATGGTGTACGCGGGATAGTCATCGTCGTCCAGGCGGTCGCTGAGCGGTGTGTCTGCTGTCATGTCACCTCGTTGTGCAACGCGTCGAGGGGCCCTGGTGCCGTATGGCACCAGGGCCCCGAAGGAAATTCAACACCATCCGTCGGCCCTAATGCTCTGCCGACCTTCTGTTTCCGCTACCCGGCCCGTGAGGGGGAGGGGTGCGGGGATCGCGGCTGCGTGACCGGGGACCACCATCCAATCGGGGGTCTTGCGGTACCCGGACCGAGAGCTTCCCGGACCGGGCGATCCTGATGGCGTCTGCTCCTCCGTCCTTGCTGTGAACCGAACACTGGGTGAAACGGGTACTGCGGTACTGCTTCGGTGCTACCGGTGGCGGCCCCTCGACCTGCGAGCCGCCCAGTGCGGTTCCCAGCCCCGTCGCCGTCCTGCGAACGCCTTGGCTTCGGAGCTCCGGATCCGCACCGTCCTGCGAACTTCGAATGCTGCTACCCGCCAGTTCGTGTCTGCCGGGTCTCTCTGGACCGTGTCGACGAGAAAAAGACTAACCGTGCCGGGAGCCAATGTCTACGCCGACAAAAACAGATTTTGGTGTTCGCCGGCCGCAGGCATCGTGGCCTGCGACAACGGCACGGGGAGCCGAGCCGTCGGGGCCGCGGAGAACGGTGAGGGCCCTGCCGACGCGTGTCGGCAGGGCCCTCACAAGGCTCCGGTGGCGGTCGACCGCCCGTCTTCACACCTCCGGGAAGGTGCTGCCTCCGAGCGGCGCCGACGCGGTCCGGAGCGCGTCGGGGACACTCGGTGGCGCGGCCGCGGGGCGATCGTGGCAGGTGAAGCCGAGGCAGGCCGGAGACCGGATCGCTTCGCCGCCGGTGAAGTCGCGGCGGTCCTGTCGGGTGCCGACCTGGCCCGCTTGCCTGACCGGGTGGCGGCGGCCGATGGTCACGGACTCGTCCGTGACGAACCCGGGCGCGACGCCCCTTCATCGAGGCCACCGCCCCGCTCCTGGTCGGCTCGAACGGGTACCGGGCGATGACGCGGCGCGTGATGCCTTACCGCGGAGGGATCAGCGGGCGAGGGCGAGGACGTCCGGGGCACGGCCGTGCTCACCGACGGCCCCGGCCCGGGCGCCGGGCGGGCCGGACGGTCCGGCGAGGACGTCCCGCAGGCGGAGCCGGTCCGTGTAGGTGAGGCTGCCGCGGAGAACGGTGAGCCGGGCCAGGGTGATCAGGCCGGTGCTCTGGTCGTCCCCGTCGCAGAGGACGAGGTGATCGACACGGGCGCCGGCCATGAGGGCCAGGGCCACCTCGACCGTCATGTCGTCACGGACCCGTGGACCGGACGTGTCCCTGTCGTCGGGCAGGGCCCCGGCCACGGCCCTGGGGGAGGGATCCACTCCGTGCCGCTGCGTTCGCGACGGTGTCATGCGCGCCTCCTGGCGGAAAGCGGAAAGGGGGGGACTCGCGATCACAGCAGTGCTACGCGGCCGAGCCGAAGCCGGTCCGCCGCCGTGGTCCGCGGGATCCCGCTTCACCGACGGACCGGCCCCGGCCGGCGTGGCCCCGGTGCCCCCGGCGGGCCTGGGACGAGGAGGACGGTCCACGGCGGCGTTCCGCGTCCGGCGCGGTGATGACGACCGGGACACCGGAAGGGGCCTGGGCGCCTGTGATGCGGCTCAGCTCCGCCTCGCCCGAACGCACCTGGGCGACGCGGGGGGTGATGCCCGCCGAGACCATCAGCCGGCTCATCGCGCGCCGCTGACCAGGGGTCACCAGGGTGACGACGCTGCCGGACTCGCCGGCGCGGGCCGTGCGGCCGCCGCGGTGCAGGTAGTCCTTGTGGTCGCCGGGCGGATCCACATTGACGACCAGGTCGAGGTCGTCGACGTGGATCCCGCGCGCCGCGACGTTGGTCGCCACCAGTACCGTCACGTGCCCGCTCCTGAACTGGGCCAGCGTCCGCGTGCGCTGCGGCTGGGACTTGCCGCCGTGCAGGGCCGCGGCGCGGACACCGCTGCTCAGCAGGTGCTTGGTCAGCCGGTCCACCGCGTGCTTGGTGTCGAGGAACATGATCACTCGGCCGTCCCGCGCCGCGATCTCGGTGGTCGTCCGATGCTTGTCCGCGTCGTGCACGTGGAGGATGTGGTGCTCCATCGTGGTGACCGCGCCCGCCGACGGGTCGACGGAGTGAACCACCGGGTCCGTCAGATAGCGGCGGACCAGAAGGTCGACGTTGCGGTCCAGAGTGGCCGAGAAGAGCATGCGCTGCCCGTCGGGACGCACCTGGTCGAGCAGGGCCGTGACCTGGGGCATGAAGCCCATGTCGGTCATCTGGTCGGCTTCGTCGAGGACCGTGATGCCGACGCCGTCCAGCCGGCAGTCGCCCCGGTCGATGAGGTCCTTGAGCCGCCCGGGCGTCGCGACGACCACCTCGGCCCCGGTGCGCAGCGCACCGGCCTGCCTCCCGACGGACATCCCGCCGACGACGGTGGCCAGCCGCAGGCCCACGGAGCGGGCGTAGGGGGCGAGCGCGTCGGCGACCTGCTGGGCGAGCTCCCGGGTGGGGACGAGGACGAGGGCGAGCGGCTGCCGCGGTTCGGCACGCCGCCCCGCCGTACGGGCCAGTACGGCGAGGCCGAAAGCGAGGGTCTTGCCCGAGCCGGTGCGGCCCCGGCCGAGCACGTCACGACCGGCCAGGGAGTTCGGCAGGGTCGCCGCCTGGATCGGGAACGGTACGGTCAGGCCTTCGTGGCCGAGCGTGGCCAGCAGCCGTGCGGGCATGGCGAGATCGGCGAAGGCCCCGACGGCGGGCAGCGCCGGCGTGAGCGTCTTCGGCGGCGCGAATTCGCCCCGCACGGCCTGGCGATTTCCGTTTCCGTGGGTTTTGGGCCGGCGCGGGCCACCGGAGCGGCCGGCCGCGCCTCCTCCGAAGCGGTCGGACGTGTGGGTGGGGCGGGAACGCTGCATGCGGAACCTTCCTTGACGGGCACGTGGCAAGGAATTCCCGCAGCAGGCGATCGGCGCAGAGAATCTCGAGAGACGAGCCGGATGTGAAATGGGCCGGGCCGGACCGGTGGGAATGTGCCACCGGTCGGTCGGAGATGCGGCGGAGCCTTCCGCCGCGCGCCCTGAAAAACAGCGAGCCGGGGCCCGCACCCCCATGGTGCGGGCCCCGGCTGCGAAGTACGTCGGTGCCGGTGTCAGGCGATGACGATGTTCTCGGCCGTCGGGCCCTTCTGGCCCTGCGCGATGTCGAACGACACCTTCTGGCCTTCCAGCAGCTCGCGGAAGCCCTGGGCGCTGATGTTCGAGTAGTGGGCGAAGACGTCGGCGCCGCCGCCGTCCTGCTCGATGAAGCCGAAGCCCTTTTCCGCGTTGAACCACTTCACGGTGCCACTGGCCATGTCATTCTCCTCGGGAGACGGTGTCGGGAATTCACCCTGCGCAAATTCCGTGTCGCCGTGGTGATTACCCCGTAGGAAATGAACCTTCTGGCAACCACACCTGCAACTGGGATCGACGGTAGCACGGTGCGATCGGCCTTGCACGGTCGATAATTCCGCTCCGGTCGGCGGTCGAAAATTATTCGACAAGCCCCGTGCCCATTTTCTCGTGTCACGGGAACAGATATCGATCCCCATGGGCGCGGCCTTTTCTGCCCCGAGGCGTCCGCGCACCCGTGTGACCACCGTCGACGGGAGACGTACCACTGCCCCTGTCGTCAGCGCATGGCGCGAGGGGCGGACCCGCCGAGACCGCCCATCGCGACGTGGGTCACATCGCCGGCGAAGCGCGACGGCCGGTGGCCGGCGCTCGTGGAGGCCGGCCTGTGGCGCTCGCGGCGACGCCCGCCGTCGGGCAGGGCGGCCGGCGAACACGCCCCGCCCGCGGCCTCCCGGCTGTCCTCCCGGTTCCGGCCCCGCGTGCCGCGCGACGGCGACTCATCCCCGTACGAGGGCCCCGAACCGTCTCGCGGCCGGGCGCCGGGTGCCACCCGTGGTCGGAGAACTCACCCGGCTACGGGCGTCGGCCCGCGGGAACGGTCAGGAGCGCCCGCGCAGTGCCGGGTGGTCGGCGACGATCGTCGCCGAGCCGGGGGCGATCTCCGTGAAGCCGGCGTCGCGGACGAGGGGCAGGCCGCTCGAGGTCAGGGCCGCCCAGCGGGCGGGGGCGGCGGTGCGTACGGAGAGGGCGAAGCCGTCCTCGCGCCACGCCTTGCGGGCCGTGTCGTCCAGGCGCCACCAGGCCAGCTGCGCGCCGTGTCCGGCCTGGGCCATCGCCTTGCCCGCGGACATCTCCAGTTCCGGGTTGAGCCAGAGCACCGGCCGCTCGGGGGTGGCGGGGCCCGGTGCGGCGGGGTCGTCCAGGTCGGTGCCGGATACCTGGAGCTTCACCAGCTCCGGCGGCCAGCCGTCGAGAGGGACCGGCGGGAAGACGCGTACCTCGGCCGTCTCGCCCGTCACCGTGATCCCGGGCAGGGCCGAGGCCCGGCGCCACTCGGCGCCCCTGGCCCGGCGGACGACCTTGCGGATCCGGGCGTCCTGCCAGTCCCGTACGGCTTCGGCCCACTCGCCTTCCCCGGTGGAGCGCTCGTCCGACAGCAGGACGAGCACCGCGCGGGCCGCCGTCTCCAGGGCGTCGGTACGGGCCGGCGGGGCGGCCTTCTCGATCCGTACCACCAGGGGCAGGACGAACTGCGGCGCGGTGTCGCGGGGGTCGGCGGAGTCGGCCGGGATGCCGGTTTCTGAGCTGGTCACGGAGCCAGTCTGCCAGCCGACCGCCGGGGCCCCGGGGCCGCTATGGTGATCCGGGAATCGGGGGCATCGGGGAGGGGTGGGGATCCTGTGGAACTCCGTGACGTCGGCCGCCGGTACGGCGTGCGCGGCCGGTGGGTGCTCAGGGGTGTCGGACTGCGGGTGCCGGGCGGCACGCTGCTGAGGGTCGAGGGCGGCAACGGCAGCGGCAAGTCGACGCTGCTGCGGCTGCTGGCCGGCGTCGACGCCCCCAGCGCCGGACGGATCACCGGCCGGCCCCGCACCGCGTACGTCCCCGAGCGCTTCCCCGCCGCCCTGCCGCTCACCGCCCTCGGCTACCTCACCCGACTCGGCCGCGTCCACGGTCTCGGCCGGCGCGCGGCCGACCGCGCCGCCCGCGACTGGCTCGAACGCTTCGACGCCGGCCGGTACGCCCGTACACCGCTGCGGGAGCTGTCCAAGGGGACGGCCCAGAAGGTCGCCGTCGCGCAAGGTCTCGTCGGTGCGCCCGGGCTGCTCGTCCTCGACGAGGCGTGGACCGGCTTGGACGGCGAGTCCCGCCGCGTCCTCGACCGGGCCGTGCTCGACCGCGTCGCCGACGGAGGCGCCGTCGTGTTCGTCGACCACGATCCGCGCCGGCTGGCGGGGGAGTGCGGCGCGGTCCACCGGGTGGAGGGCGGACGGCTCGTGGACGTGTCCGCGGGCCCCCGGGCCCGGGTCCGACGGGTCCGGGTCGAGGCGGAGGGCGCCGGTCCGCTGCCGGACGGGCTGCCCGGCGACCCGGTCCGCGAACGGCTCTCCGGCGCCGTCCGGCTCACCGTCGCCGCCGCCGACTCCGACGCGCTGCTCCACGCCCTGCTCACCACCGCACCGCCCTGGCACATCCGCTCGGTGACCGCCGCGCCCGCCCCGGAGGAACCGCACCGATGACCGCCCTGCTGCGCTACCAGGCCGCGCTGCTCCTCCGCTCCCACCGCTGGCTCCCGCCGCTGATGCTGTACGCCGTCCTCCTGACGATCGGGGTACGGGCCGGGGAGCCCCTCCTCGACTCCCTCGGCCTCGCCGCCGGCCTCCTGCTGCCGGTGGCCGCCTGGCTGGTGCGCGTCTGCGTCACCAACGAGCCGGACGCCGCCCGGGACTGCGCCGCCGCGGCGGCCCGGCCGTGGCGCGTCCACCTGGCCGGGGTGCTGACCGGCCTGGGGGCCTCGCTCGTCCTGGCGGGGGCCGGGACCGCGGTCGTCGCGCTGATATCCGATCCGCACAGCTCCAGCGGGCGGGTGGCCGTCCCCCTGGCACCGGCCGTCGGCGCGGGGCTCACGGCCGCCGTGAGCTGCGCCCTGCTCGGCACGGCCGTCGGCGCCCTCTGCAACCGGCCGCTGCTGCGCAGCGCGGCCCGGTCCGTACCGGCCACCGTGCTCGCCGTGTTCCTGGTGCTGCTGCCCGGCGGCTCGCCCGCCAACGCCGCCGTCACGGAGCTGGTCAGCGCCTCCCGCAGCGGCGCGGTGAGCTGGCCGCTGCTGCCGCTGGCCGTCGCGGCGGTGTTCGCGGCCGGGGCGGCGGCGGTGGCGTGCGCGCTGAGTTCGCGGCGGTGAGCGTCCCCGGCGGTCAGCCGCCGGCGATCAGGTCGGAGACGCGGACGAGCTCGTAGCCGCGCTCCCGGAGCCGGGGGACGATCGTCCGGACGGCCGCCTCCGTGGCCGGGGCCGCGCTGCGGGTGCAGTGCATCACCACGACCGAGCCGGGACGCGCCTTCGCCAGCACCTCGTCCGCCACCGGCCCGGGCCGCTTGGCGAACGCGTCGCCGCTTATCACGTCCCACTGCACGGCCGTCACCTTCGCGGGGCCCAACTCCTTGAGCACGGACGGGTTGTGACACCCGCCCGGGAAGCGGAAGTACGGCACCGTCCGCTCGACCCCCGCGCGCCGGAACGCGGCGAACGCCTTCTCCAGGTCCGCCCGTGCCCCGCCCTTCACCGGCGGGAGGCCGTAGCAGGGCGAGGCGAACGCGTGGTGGCTGTACGAGTGGTTGGCGACCTCGAAGAGCGGGTCCGCGCCGATCGACCGGGCCTGGTCCGGGTATTGCTCGGCCCATTTGCCGGTCATGAAGAGGGTGGCGGGCACTTTGAGGCGGCGGAGGGTGGCGATGAGGGCGGGGTTGTCGAAGTGCTCGCCGCGGGCGGCGCGGGGGCCCTGGTCGGACGTCATGTCGGCGTCGAAGGTGAGGGCTATGCGCTTTCCGTGGTCGCGGCGGCCGTGCGAGAAAATCGGGGTTTCGCCGTCTTTGCCCGGGGGGAGTGTCGGGGCGGCGGCTGTGGGTGACGGTTTCGTCGTGGCGGGTGCGACGGGTGTCGGCTTGTCGCTGGGGGCCGCGGTCTCCTTCTGTGCGCTGCCGGCACCGCCGCAGGCGGTTATGCAGCAGAGGAGGGTGAGGGCGAGGAGGGGGCGGGATACGCGGGGCACGGTGGGACGTTACCCCGGTGGGGTGTGCCCCGGTCCCGCCCTTTCGCCGTTTCCTGGGGCTGCCGCCCCAGACCCGGCTTTTCGCGGCTTCGCCGCTCGTCCTCAAACGCCGGACGGGCTGGATAGCCCGTCCGGCGTTTGAGGACAGCGCCCGCAGGGCGCTGCGGGGGCGCGGGGGCTCGCCCCGCAAGGAACGGTGAGAGGGCGGGACCGGGGCGCCCCCACCCCTCAGCCGTCCGCCAAGGACTTCGCGTCGCGCGCCAGCGCCGTGAGCCGCGAAATCGCCCGGAAGTACTTCTTTCGGTAACCGCCCGCGAGCATCTCCTCGCTGAACAGCCGGTCGAACGGCCGCCCGGACGCCAGCACCGGCACCTCCCGGTCGTACAGCCGGTCCGCGAGGACGACGAGCCGCAGGGCCGTCGACTGGTCCGGCACCGGCTCGACGCCGGTGAGGCAGACCGCGCGGACACCGTCGCAGAGGGCGCCGTAGCGGCTCGGGTGCACCCGGGACAGGTGCCCGAGCAGGGCGGGGAAGTCGTCCAGCGAGGCGCCCTCCACCGAGTGGGCCACCCGCTTGACGGTCTCGTCGTCGTACGGCGCCGGCGCCTCCGGCAGGCCCCGGTGGCGGTAGTCCTCGCCGTCGATGCGCAGGGCGCGGAAGTGGGCCGAGAGGCCCTGGATCTCGCGGAGGAAGTCGGCGGCGGCGAACCGGCCCTCGCCGAGCTTGCCGGGCAGCGTGTTGGAGGTCGCGGCGAGCGCGACGCCCTGTTCGACGAGCTTGCCGAGCAGGGTGGAGACGAGGACGGTGTCGCCCGGGTCGTCCAGCTCGAACTCGTCGATGCAGAGCAGCTCGTGCCCGCCGAGCGTGCGGACGGTCTGCTGGAAGCCGAGGGCGCCCACCAGGTTCGTCAGCTCGACGAAGGTGCCGAACGCCTTCCGCTCCGGGGCGGCCGGCGCCGCGTGCCAGAGGGAGGCCAGCAGGTGCGTCTTGCCGACGCCGTAGCCGCCGTCGAGGTAGACGCCGCGCGGGCCGGCCGGCGTGGGCTTGGCCTCCCGCCGGAACCAGCGCTTCCGGCCGCTGCCTGCGGCCGGGGAGCCGAGCCCGGCCGCGAAGCCGGACAGCACCCGGACGGCCTCGGTCTGGCTGGGCTGGTTCGGGTCCGGTATGTAGGTGTCGAACCGCACCGCGTCGAAGCGCGGCGGCGGCACCATCTCGGCGACCAGGCGCTCGGCCGGGACGTGCGGGGTGCGCGAGGTGAGCGCGACGGGCTGCCCGCTCGTCGGGCGGGCTTCCGGGGATGCTGCGGTGGAGGACGACACAACTCTCCAGGGTAGTTCGCCGAGGGGCGCGGGACGGCCGGGAGCGGAGCGAGGCACGTCACACTCGGGGCGGCGAGGCGTGTCACACTGCGCCCATGCGACGCCTGTTCCCCTCGCCCACCGCCCCCGCCGACCTCGAAGACCGCGAATGGGGGCTCGACGAGCTGGCCGACCTCTACGCCTACCCCGAGGCCGCCGCGGAGGGGCGCCCGTGGCTGCGCGCCAACATGGTCTCGTCGCTCGACGGCGCCGCCCACCACGAGGGCCGCTCGCAGCCGCTGTCCTCCGCCGCGGACATGCGGATCTTCGGTACGCTGCGCGCGCTCGCCGACGCCGTCGTGGTCGGCGCCGAGACCGTACGGCAGGAGGGCTACCGCCCGGCGCGCGCCCGCGAGGCGTTCGCCGCCCGGCGCACCGGGCTCGGGCAGTCGCCGGCGCCGGTGATCGCGGTGGTGAGCGCCGGGCTCGACCTGGACTTCTCCCTGCCGCTGTTCGCCGAGCCGCTGGTGCCGACCCTGGTGCTGACCGGCGAGGCGGCCCCCGCGGAGCGGCGGGACGCGGCCGCCGCGGCGGGGGTGGAGGTCGTCGTGGCCGGCGAGGGAAGGACGGTGGACGTGGCGCGGATACCGGAGCTGCTGGCCGCCCGCGGGATGACGCGGCTGCTGACGGAGGGCGGGCCGCGGCTGCTCGGGCAGTTCACGGCCGCCGGGGTGCTGGACGAGCTGTGCCTTTCGCTCGCCCCGGTGGTCGCCGCCGGGGTCGCGCCCCGGATCGCCGGCGGCCCCCCGCTGGAGGTGCCGCGGCGGTTCGCGCTGGCGTCGGTGCTGGAGCAGGACGGGTTCCTGTTCACCCGGTACCGGACGGGGACGGGCGGCGCGGCCCGGACACGGGAAACCGGCATCTGACAATCGGCGGAATCCCCTGTTCCGCTTATCGTCCGACGGGCAGAATTGTGTCGGACGCTCCCCCGGGGGCACGGGTTCGAAACAGCGAGCTCCGAGGGAGCACGCGCAGGATGGTTTCTGTGTGGGCCCGGGGCCCACGGAGGAGAAGGGCGCCGACCGTGTTCACGAGCGTATTGATGATCGAGCAACCGCTGTCCGCGACGGACGTCGACTTCGTCACCGGCCTGCACGACGACGAGATGTCCTTCGTGGTCCTGATGCAGCCCAGAGGCGCCGAGGACCGGCTGCTGCGCGCCATCGACGACGTAGCCCTGGGCGAGCTGGAACAGGCCGTCCACGAGGCGGACGAGCCCGAGGGCGAGGCCGCGCTGCGGCCCGCCGCCCTCGCCCTGGAGCACTCCCTGCGCCTCCTGCGCGGGGCCGGCAGCGAGGCCGTCGGCCAGATCATCGACGACCACCCGCTGGACCTGCTCCGTTCCGTCGTCGAGCAGACCCACGCGGACGAGGTGATCGTGCTGACCGCGCCCCACCTCGTCGAGGAGTTCTTCCACCGCGACTGGGCCTCGCGCGCCCGCCACAAGGTCGGCGTGCCGGTCCTCAAGCTGTATGCGCACGCGGACGCCGACGAGAACGAGGAGCGGCCCGCGGCCGGCGCGGAGTAGGCGTCAAACGGGACCGTCCGCCCGCCGCCATCCGGACAGGTGAGTTTCCGCCGGACGGGCTGACCGATCAGCCCGTCCGGCGCTTGAGTCGCGGGGGTGCGGGGGCGCAGCCCCCCCGGAAACGGTGAAAGGGCTGGACCGGGGCACCCCCGGCCGGAGGCCGCCCCGCCCGCACCGGGTGCGAGAATCGGCGCAGTCACCGTCCCCGGACCCCCGGGGACGACAGCAGCCGAGATCAATCCAGGGAGCACCGCACATGGCACCGGCCGTCCCCCCGACGATGGACCGCCCCCACTTCATCGGCATCGGCGGCGCCGGCATGTCGGGCATCGCGAAGATCCTCGCCCAGCGCGGCGCCCAGGTGGCGGGCAGCGACGCGAAGGAGTCCGCGACCGCGGCCGCGCTGCGCGCCCTCGGCGTCACGGTCCACATCGGCCACGCCGCCGGGCACCTCGCCGAGGACGCCACCTGCGTGGTCGTCTCCAGCGCCATCCGGCAGGACAACCCCGAGCTGGCCGCCGCCGCCGGGCGCGGCATCCCGGTGGTGCACCGCTCGGACGCGCTGGCGCGGCTGATGGACGGGCTGCGCCCGATCGCCGTCGCGGGCACGCACGGCAAGACGACCACCACGTCGATGCTGGCGGTGGCGCTGGACGCGCTCGCGCTCGACCCGTCGTACGCGATCGGCGGCGACCTGCACGGGCCCGGGACCAACGCCCGGCACGGCGCGGGCGAGATCTTCGTGGCGGAGGCGGACGAGAGCGACCGCAGCTTCCACAAGTACGCGCCCGAGGTCGCGATCATCCTCAACGCGGAGCTGGACCACCACGCGAACTACGCCTCGATGGAGGAGATCCACGAGTCGTTCGAGATCTTCGTGGGCCGGATCCGCCCGGGTGGCACGCTCGTCGTCGCGGCCGACCAGGAGGGCGCCCGCGAGCTGACCCGCCGCCTCGCGGGTCGCACGGACGGCATCCGGGTCGTCACCTACGGCGAGTCGGAGGGCGCCGACGTCCGCATCCTCGACGTCACCCCGCGCGGCCTGACCAGTGAGGTCACCGTGCTCCTCGACGGCCGCGAGCTGACCTTCGGCGTCTCCGTCCCCGGCCGGCACTACGCGCACAACGCGGTCGCCGCCCTGGCCGCCGGCGTCGCCCTCGGCATCCCGGCCGGCGACCTGGCCGCCGCCCTCGGCAAGTACACCGGCGTGGGCCGCCGCCTCCAGCTCAAGGGCGAGGCCGCCGGCGCGCAGGTCATCGACTCGTACGCGCACCACCCCACCGAGATGACCGCCGACCTGGAGGCCATGCGCGGCGCAGCGGCCGGCTCCCGCGTCCTGGTGGTCTTCCAGCCCCACCTGTTCAGCCGCACGCAGGAGCTCGGCACGGAGATGGGCCGGGCGCTCGCCCTGGCCGACGCCTCCGTCGTCCTCGACATCTACCCCGCCCGCGAGGACCCGATCCCCGGCGTCACCAGCGCCATGATCATCGACGCGGCCCGCGAGGCCGGCGCCGACGTGCGCGCCGAGCACGACATGGCCGCCGTCCCCGACGTCCTCGCGGGAATGGTCCGCCCCGGCGATCTCGTTCTCACCATGGGCGCGGGGGACGTCACGGACCTCGGTCCGCGGATCCTGGCCCGCCTGGAGAGCTGACCCCCGAGAGCCCCGAGAGGACGTACGGCCCATGCCCTACGAGGTCGAGAAGACGGACGAGCAGTGGCGCGCGGAACTGTCGCCGGCGGAGTACCAGGTGCTCCGCCGCGCCGGCACGGAACCGGCGTTCCGCGGCGAGTACACGGACACGACGACGTCCGGCGTCTACTCCTGCCGCGCCTGCGGAGCCGAACTCTTCCGCTCCACCGAGAAGTTCGCGAGCCACTGCGGCTGGCCGAGCTTCTACGACCCCAAGGACTCCGACGCCGTCGAGCTCCTGGAGGACCGCTCGCACGGCATGGTCCGCGTGGAGGTCCGCTGCGCCCGCTGCGGCTCCCACCTCGGGCACGTCTTCGAGGGCGAGGGCTACCCGACCCCGACGGACCAGCGCTACTGCATCAACAGCATCGCGCTGCGCCTGGAGCCGGCGGAGGACTGAGCCCGGCCGGGGCGGCCGGTACGGCGAGTGGGCCGGCCGGAGCCGGCCGTCGGCGACGGGGGGCGCTGACGGCCGGCTCCGGCCGGTGAGCGAACGGAGGGGCCGCGGCCGGGACCGGCCGGCCGGGCGGGTGAGGGATGGCCGGCCGGCCCCCGACCACGACCGGGGACGGCGTCCTCCGGTCGGTCACCCACCACCTTGCCCTGACCGGGTGCCGTCGCACGGGGGCCGAACGGGCCGGTTCGGGACCGTTCGGCCCCGGTCCGCTACGCGCTCATCCTCAGGACCGCCGCCGATTCCGGGGGCAGGTGGAGCAGGCCGTGCTCGTCCGGGTGCGGAAGGGGGCGCCAGGCGGCGAGGACGCTGGTGGCCGGGGGGACGGGGAGTTCGGCCGGGGCGCGGCCGAGGTTGGCGGCCACGAGGAGGGGGCCGCGGCGGAAGGTGACGCAGCGGTCCGGGGCGGCCGCCGGGTCCGTGTCGGTCCAGTCGGGGGCGGTCAGGGACGGTTCCGCGTGGCGGAGCGTGATCAACCGGCGGTACCAGGACAGGAGTTCGGCGTGCGGGGTGCGGGCCGGCTCGTCCCAGTCGAGACAGGAGCGCAGCCGGGTGGCCGGGTCCTGGGGGTCGGGGATCTCCTCCGCGGGCCAGCCGTGGGCGGCGAACTCGCGGCGCCTGCCGCGGCGTACGGCCTCGGCCAGTTCCGGGTCGGTGTGGTCGGTGAAGTACTGCCACGGCGTCCGGGCCCCCCACTCCTCGCCCATGAACAGCATCGGCGTGAACGGCGCGCACAGCACCAGCGCGGCGGCGCAGGCGAGGAGGCCGGGGGAGAGGCGGGCGGCGAGGCGGTCGCCGAGCGCCCGGTTGCCGATCTGGTCGTGCGTCTGGGCGTAGCCGAGCAGGCGGTGGGCCGGGGTGCCGGCCGGGTCCAGGGGGCGGCCGTGCGGGCGGCCGCGGAACGACGAGTGGGTGCCGTCGTGGAAGAAGCCGCCGCGCAGCGTCTTGGTGAGGGCGAACGCCGGGTCCGCCGCGAAGTCGGCGTAGTAGCCCTGCGACTCGCCCGTCAGCGCGGTGTGCAGGGCGTGGTGGAAGTCGTCGTTCCACTGCGCGTGCAGGCCGAGGCCGCCGGACGCGCGCGGCGTGATGGTGGCGGGGTCGTTGCGGTCGGACTCGGCGATGAGGAAGAGGGGGCGGCCGAGGCGTTCGGCGAGGCCGTCCACGGCCTCGGACAGGTCGGCCAGGAAATGGCGCGGGCTGGTGTCCACGAGCGCGTGGACGGCGTCCAGCCGCAGGCCGTCGAGGCGGTAGTCCGTCAGCCAGGCCAGGGCGCTGCCGATGAGGTACGCCCGGACGTCGGCCGATCCCGGGCCGTCGAGGTTCACCGCCGCGCCCCACGGGGTCTGGTGGCGGTCGGTGAAGTACGGGCCGAAGGCCGGGAGATGGTTGCCGGACGGGCCCAGGTGGTTGTGCACCACGTCCAGGACGACGCCCAGGCCGTGCCCGTGCGCCGCGTCGACGAGGCGGCGCAGCCCGTCCGGGCCGCCGTACGGCTCGTGCACGGCCCAGGGCGCGACCCCGTCGTACCCCCAGCCGTGCCGGCCGGGGAACGGGCAGACGGGCATCAGCTCGATGTGAGTGACGCCGAGGGCGGCGAGGTGGGGGAGGTGGCGGGTCGCCGCGTCGAAGGTGCCTTCCCGGGTGAACGTGCCGGTGTGGAGCTCGTAGAGGACCGCGCCGGGGAGGTCGCGGCCCGGCCATGGGTGCCGCCATTCCCAGCGCGCCGGGTCGATGACGGCCGCCGGGCCGTCGGGGCCGTCCGGGAGGCGGCGGGCCCGGGGGTCGGGGAGGGGTGGGGCGTCGTCGAGGGCGAAGGAGTAGCGGGCGCCGGGCGCTTCGCGGTGCCACCAGCCGGGGCGGGTGGGGGTGGGTTGCATGGGGTGGGTGCCGGCGTCCGTGTGCAGCGTTACGCGTGTCGCGTGCGGGGCCCATACCTCGTACAGCACCGGCGGCTCCTCGGGTCGGAGTGGGGGTTGCCCCTGCCCCGCCCCTTCCCGTTTCTTGCGGGGGCAAGCCCCCGCACCCCCGAAGCGCGGAGCCGCGACAAGGGGGGGCTGGGGGCGAAGCCCCCAGGAATCGGCGAAGGGGCGGGACCGGGGCACAGCCCGCCGCAGGCGCCCCCCGCTCAGACCTGGTGCAGCCCCCGCCCCGCGAGCGACAGCATCACCTCGCCCACCGCCTCCGACAGTGTCGGATGCGGATGGATGTGCTGCGCCACATCGGACGCCTCCGCGTCCCAGCCGACCGTCAGCTGACCCTCGGCGATCATTTCGGAGACGTGGGGGCCGACGAGGTGGACGCCGAGGATGCGGCCGCTCTTGTCCGCCACCGCCTTCACCATGCCGCCCTGGCCGTGGACCATGCCCTTGGCGGTGCCGGTCAGGGGCATGGAGTTGACGGTGACGTCGTGGCCGGCGGCGACGGCCTGTTCCTCGGAGAGGCCGACGGACGCGGTCTGCGGGCTGGAGTAGGTGACGCGGGGCACGGCCGCGTAGTCGACCGGGCGGGAGGCGTGGCCGGCCAGGGTCTCGGCGACGAGCAGGCCCTCGGCGAACGAGGCGTGGGCCAGGCCGAGGGAGGGCGGCGGCAGCAGGTCGCCCACGACGTGGACGCCGGGCACCGCCGTCTCCAGGCGCGACCAGTCGGCCGGGGCGAGGAAGCCGCGGGCGTCGGTGGACAGTCCGGCCGCCGCCAGGCCCAGGCCGTCCGTCACCGGCACCCGGCCGACGGCCACCAGCAGGCGGTGCACGGTCAGTTCGCGGACCTCGCCGCGGGCGGTGCGGACCGTCGCCCGTACGCCGCCCTCGAAGGGGTGCGCCTCTTCGAGGCGCGCGCCCGTCTGGACGTCGATGCCGCGCTTCTTCAGGCCTCGGGTGAGGTGCCGGCTCACGTCCGCGTCCTCCAGCGGAAGCAGCCGGTCCGCCGCCTCCACCAGCGTCACGCGGGCGCCCATCGACCGGTGCAGTGAGGCGTACTCGACGCCGATCGCGCCGCCGCCCAGCACCAGGACGGACGCCGGGAGCCCCGGTGCGAACAGCGCGTCGTCGCTGGTCACCACGTGCCGGCCGTCCGGCTCCAGGCCGGGCAGGGTGCGCGGGCGGGACCCCGTGGCCAGGACGACGCCGCGCCGGGCGCGCCACTCCGTACCCGCCTCGGCGCCCGAGTCCACCCGGACCGTGCGGGCGGACGTGAGGGAGGCGGAGCCGCGCACGACGCGGACGCCCGCCTGGGCCAGGTGGCTCTCGACGCCCTTGTGGTTGCGGCCGACGATGTCGTCCCGGGTGGCGGTCAGCGCGGCCCAGTCGACGGACTCCAGCGTCGCCCGCACGCCCCAGCGTTCGCGCGCCTCCGCGATGCCGTCCACCAGTTCCGCCGCGTGCAGCATCGCCTTGCTCGGTATGCAGCCCCGGTGCAGGCAGGTGCCGCCCACGAGGTCGCGCTCGGCGAGCACCACGTCCAGGCCGAGGTGCGCCGCGCGCAGTGCGGTGCTGTAGCCGCCGGTGCCGCCGCCGATGACGATGACGTCTGTCTCATGCATGGGACAACCCTCCGCCCAGCAGCGAATATGAGTCCAACGCAAGGTTTCGATCGGAGCGATGAGCGATGTTCATGGGGGAGTCGTGAGTCTGCGGCAGATGGAGTATCTGGTGGCGGTGGTGGAGGAGCGGTCCTTCACCCGGGCCGCCGAGACGCTCAACGTCACTCAGTCCGCCCTGTCCCACCAGATCAAGGCGCTCGAACGGGAGGTGGGCGGCGACCTGCTGGAGCGGCTGCCGCGCGGGGTCGGGCTGACGCCCATGGGGCGGGCCTTCCTGCCGCACGCCGAACTCGCCGTCCGCAGCGCGGGGATGGCCCGCCGGGCGGCCCGGGCGGCCGCCGGCGCCGAGGGCGGTGAACTGCACATCGCCACCCTGCACGCGCTGGCGGTCGGCGCGCTGCCGGCCGTCCTCGCCACCTGGCGGCGGGAGTTCCCCGGCGTCCGGCTCCACCTCCACGAGTACCTGACCACGGAAGAGCTGCGCGATCACATGGACCGCGGGGTGGCCGACCTCGCGGTGGGCCCCCGGCCCGAGGGGTGGCAGGGGCCGGTGGTGCCGCTGGGGGAGGAGGAGATCAGGCTCGTCGTCTCCCGCGACGACCCGCTGGCCCGCGCCACCGCCGTCCGCCTGGCGGACCTCAGGCACCGCGCCTGGGTGCGGTGCGTGCTGGAGCCGGTGATCGACGGCCGGCGGTGGCTGGACTGGGTCTGCGAACAGCACGGCTTCAAGCCGCTCACGGCGGTGGAGACGCAGCACGCCTCCACCGCCGTACGGCTGGCGGCGGCGGGCGTCGGCATCGTCGCCGCCTCGGTCGACGTGGCCCGGACGACGGCGGGAGCGGTCACCGTTCCCGTGAACCCGGCGTGGCGGCGGGAGTTGACGGCATTCTCCCGCGTGGAGCTGACGTGGGCGGTGCGGCGCTTCGTCGGGGTGTGCCGGGAGGTGGGGTTCGGGGGCGGGGAGGACGCGCGGGGGACGGACGGGCGGAGGGCGGACGTGCTCGGTCCGGAAGCGCTCATGCCGGACGCGCCCGCGTCGGACGTCCCCGCACCGGAAGCGTTCGCGCCGGACGTCAGCCGAGCCGCCCTCGCCCTTCCGGCGCCGGAACGGTGAACAGGACGCGGAAGTACGACGCGTCGACCCGCTCCTCGACCATCCGGCCCTCCGCCTCCACCCAGGCGTGCGCGCCGAACGGCGGACGGGCCCGGACGCCCACCGCCCAGGCGGGCCAGCGGCCCCGCGCCCGGCACAGCAGCACGGTCGCCAGGGAGCGCGGGAGACAGCCCTCGTCCGAGGCGCAGCGCAGGCTGACCGCCTCCACGGCCGCCCGCGCGGCGCGGGCCTCGGCGTAGGTGGCCGGGCGGGCGCCGCGGGCTAGGCGGGTGAGGACGGCCCGGATGCGGGCCGGTGGCCGGCGCGCCAGGCGGCCGGCGAGCGCGACGGCGGCCAGGGTGAGCAGCCGCTGGCCGGGGGAGAGCCGGACCGGGGCGCGCCGGGGGACGACCGCGCTCATCCGCGCACCACCTTGGCGGCACGCATGCCGTTCAGCAGCCGTTCCACGTCGGCACGGGCCCGCTCCCCGTCGACGTCGTAGCCCTCGGTCAGGGCGTTTGCCGCCTGGTCGACCGTTCCGCCGGCCAGGAGGGTGCGGAGGGCCAGCGACGCGGTGGCGTTGAGCTGCCAGTAGCGTCCGGTGGCTCCGTCGAGCAGCACCGTGCCGTATTCGGTGTCGGTGGTCGAGACGTCGGGACGCAGGTGCAGGGCCATCGTTCGTTTCTCTCCGTGAGATCGTGAGATGTTCGGGCGCGCGGACGGAGCGGGGCGGGTCAGCCGGCGGACCGCGCCCACAGCTCGCAGGCCAGCGCGGTGGCGAAGTCCCCCTCGTGGGAGCGGGCCGCGTACGGGCGTTCGCAGAGCGCGCGGAGCGGCGCGGGGTCGGCCAGACCCAGGGCGGCGAGCCGGGAGGAGTCCCAGAGCGCGGCGAGTTCCCGGCGGTGCGCGGCGAAGCCCTCGGCGGCGATCGTCCCGCCGTCCGACTTCGTCCGCCGCTCCAGCACTTCCGGCGGCATGATCCCGCGCATCGCGGCCTTGGCCAGCGGTTTGAACTCCCATGGGGTGACGCGGTCCTGGGGCCTGGTGGCGAGGCACGCCTCGACCACCCGGTCGTCCAGGAACGGCGAGGCCGACAGGAGCTCGTCGGTGCTCGTGAGCTGGTGGAAGCCACGGACCTGCCGTCCGGCGTCCTGGAGCGCCAGCAGGTCGGCGTGGGCGCCGCGGGCCGGCGCGAGCGGTACGGCCGTCCGGACGGTCTCCCGCAGGGCGACGGTGATCAGGTGCCGTGCCTCGGGGGTGGCCCACGGGGGCAGGCGCAGGGCGCCGCCCCAGTCGAAGGCCCGGTCGCGGGCGCGGCGGGCGCGGCCCCGGACCAGGGCGGCGGCCTCCGCGGTGAGCCAGCGGCGGTAGGAGTCGCCGTCCAGCAGCGTCCGGGCCGCGTCGGCCAGGGGGAAGCCGGCGAGCCGCCGGTAGGCGTACAGGGACCTGGCGGCGGTCAACGGGCGGCTGCGCAGCAGGTCGTGGTAGCGGGCCGGGTGGCCGGTCAGGTTCTGGTCCCCGCCGAGCCCGTCGAGGTGCAGACGGGAGCCGTGTCCGGCGGCGATGGCGCGCAGGGCCCGCAGTCTGGGGGCGCTCAGCAGGGCGGTCGACGGCTCGTCCGGCAGCCCGGCGAGGCCGGTGAGACCGCTGAAGAAGGACGGCAGGTCCCGCTCGGGGAAGACGATGTGTTTCAGCCGCGGCAGCCGGGCCGCGGCCAGCCGGGCCCAGTACACGTCGTCGTCGACGCCGTCGTCGTTCTCCACGGTGAAGGCGGTCAGCGCGACGGGCTCCCGGGCGGCCAGCACGGTGATGGAGGTGGAATCCATGCCGCCGGAGAGATCGCTGGTCAGCGTGGAAGCGTCCCGGGTGCGGACGCGGACCGCCTCCTCCAGGGCCCGCCGCAGCGGTGCCGCCGCCTCCGCCAGCGGACGGACCGCCTCCGGGAGTTGCCACCAGCGGTCGACGCGGTGCCGCCGGCCGTCGGGGGAGAGGGTCAGCCGGGAGCCGGGCGGGACGGCGTCCACGCCCCGCCACGCCGGACGGTCGCTCAGCGGGTGCGGAAGGGAGCCGAGCAGGCGCAGCGCCAGCGCGGTCCGGTCGAGGGGCGCGCCGGTGAGGGCGGCCAGGACGTCGGCGCGGTCGCCGGCGACGGCCAGGCCGTCGAGGCTGCCGTGGAAGACGCGGCGCAGGCCGGAGGCGCTGCCCCGGATCTGGATCCGGCCGCCGACGGAGGCGATGAGGTGGTGGCTGCCGGCCCAGCGGGAGGCCGGCCCGTCGAGCCGCGCCGGATCGGTGGTGCGGGCGGCGAGGGCCGTCAGCTCCGACCGGCTCGCCGAGCAGTGGCCGACGACGACGAGTCGCGTCGTGCCCGCCGCGACGGCGACGACGGGTTCGGCGCCCGTCCGGCCGACCACCCAGGGGCGGCCGGACGGGTGCGTCATGATCCGCGTATGGCCCGGAGGAAGCCGGCCGGCGGCCGCCGCCGCCGTCTCGTGGTCCGGCAGAACCACGAAGAACCGTTCTCCTTGACCGGTCACCTCAACCTCCTTGTACGGGCCGCCGGATCACGACGGATTCACCAGGACTTCGAACGGGATTACCAGAACTTCGAGAAGCTGTGAGTGATCGGCTCGACGCCCTCGAGGCCGAGGTAGCCGGTCTCCTCCTGGAAAGAGCCGGCCTCGAACATTTGCGGAGCCTCGTACGGTGCGAGCGCACGCAGCTCAGTCGCCTCGTCGTTCTTCATCGCACATTCACCCTCTTCCTTGTAGATGCGGTGCATACGGTGGATACGGTGTTTTCCCGGTGGGGAACGACGCGAGCGTGCTGTTCACAGGCATGATCGAGCTGCACGTCCGCGGCTTGTCCGGAAACCGGGTGTCCTTCCCGGGAAGACGATCAACCGTAACCACGGCGGATCACCGCGGGCAACCCAGAATTGGCCCTGAAGTCAATGGAGTTGCGGAACGGCGCACTCTGTTTCGGTGGTTTCGTCGGCCCGGGAGGGGGGTTTTCGGTAAAGGGTGCCCTAAGCGTCGCCATTTACCTTTCCGGTGTTGTGGACTCCAGGTAAATGCACCGAAATTCAGGCATCACCGACGGCTTTTCGGGCGAGTGGGGCCGCCCCGCCACCGCTCCCGGGGCGCGGGCGGCGTCCGGGTCGGGCCCGGCCCCTCACTCCCGCGTCAGCAGCGCCACCGGGTACCGGTGCAACAACCGTCCCAGCAGCACCCGTTCCTCGCACGCCCGGCCCGTCAGCAGCTCGCGCCACCCGCCGCCTCCGCCTTCGGGGAGGCCCAGCGCCGTATCGCCCCAGCCGCCCGCCGCCTCCAGCCCCCGTGCCAGCCGTGTCACCACCGTCACCGCCTCGCCCGAGCGGGCGAAGGCGACGCAGTGGTCGGCGGCGGGGCCGGCGGCGGTCAGCGGGACGTACGTGGCGTCCGGGCCGAACCAGGCGGGGTGGGCGCGACGGAGGCGCAGGGCGGTACGGGTGAGGTGGAGCTTCTCGGCGGCCAAGGAGGTGGGATCCGTGGGCTCCCCGGCCGCGAAGTCCGGCGGGCGGCGGTTGTCGGGGTCGACGAGGGTGCGGGAGACGCGTTCGGTGCCCATGTAGACGTCGGGGACGCCGGGCATGGTGAGGTGGAGCAGCGCCGCACCCAGCGTGCCGGCCCGGACGGACGCCGCGGTGGCCGCCGCGAAGGCGGTGAGCTCCTCGTGGGCCGGGCCGCAGGGCCCCGCGACGACGAAGCGCTCCACCGCCTCCTCGTACGCCGCGTCGGGCTCGGTCCACGTCGTCCGCAACGCCGCCTCCCGGACGGCCTTGAGGACGGCGGGGACGAGCCGCAGGGCGTCCGGTTCGCCCAGGCCGAAGGCGGTCTGCCAGGCCGTCCAGGCCACGTGCGGCTCGGGCGCGGGCGTCCGTTCCGTCAGCCGGGCGAGCAGCCGCGCCCACTCGTCCGGGTACTCGGCGAGGACCGCTATCCGCGCCCGGACGTCGGCGCCGCGCTTGGTGTCGTGGGTGGACAGGACGGTGCCGGTGGCGGGCCAGTCGCGCTGCAGCCGGGCGCAGAAGGCGTGGAACGCGCCGGGCGCGACGGCGGGCCGGCCGGGGGAGCCGCCGACCTCCGTCGCCGAGAGCAGGGGCGCGTAGCGGTAGAAGGCGGTGTCCTCGACGGACTTGGCGTGCAGGGCGGCGGCGGTCTGGGCGAACCGGGCGCAGAAGTCCCGGTGCTCCGGGCCGTCGCCGAGCCGTCCCAGGGCCGCGTCCTTCACCACGTCCACCGCGTCCGCCTCCTCCGGCACGGCGAACGCCGCCCGCGCCTCCCGCGCGGCCTCCTCCAGCAAGACGGCGTCGGCGGGCGCCACGGGCTCGCCGGGCCGGGCGTAGGGGCGGTAGACGGGCAGCCGGACGAGGATCTCGCAGAGGGCCGTGCGCAGCGCCCAGAGGGCGTGGTCGCGGAGCGGCAGCGCGCCGTCGCAGATCCGGCCGGCGACGCGGACGAGGCGTTCGACCTCCGTCACCAGCTCGTGGGAGACCATCCGCCAGGCGGCCCGCCGGGCCGTCGCCGCCCAGTCGCCGCCGCGGTCGGGCGGCGGCGCGGCGAACGCCCGGTAGGCCGCGGTGAGCCGCTCGGCGCCGGCCGGGTCGGTGAAGAGGCCGTCGATGTGGTGGAGGGCGTCGTAGCCGGTGGTGCCGGCCACCGGCCAGCCGGCGGGCAGCGTCTCGTCGCGGGCGAGGATCTTCTCGACGACCGTCCAGCGGCCCCCGGTGGCCTCGTGCAGCCGCCGCAGATAGCCGGCCGGGTCGGCGAGCCCGTCCGGGTGGTCGATCCGCAGCCCGTCGGCCACCCCCTCGCGCAGCAGCTGGAGCACCTTGGCGTGCGTGGCCCCGAAGACCGCCGGGTCCTCGACACGGACGGCGATCAGCTCCGAGACGGTGAAGAAGCGACGGTGGTTGAGCTCGGTGCGGGCCAGCCGCCACCAGGCCGGCCGGTACCACTGGGCGTCCAGCAGCTCGGGCAGCGGCAGCTTCTCGGTGCCGGGGCGCAGGGGGAGGACGTGGTCGTAGTAGCGCAGGGTGCCTTCGTGGACGGTGAAGCGGCCGAGCTCGTCACCGAGCCGGCCGGCCAGCAGGGGGAGCAGCACCCGGCCGCCGTGCTCGGCCCAGTCGATGTCGAACCAGCGGGCGTAGCGGGAGACCGGGCCGTCCCGCAGCACCTCCCACAGCGGCCCGTTGAGGTGCTCGGGCGCGGGGACGGCCATGTGGTTGGGCACGATGTCGAGGACCAGGCCGAGCCCGTGGGCGCGGGCGGTGCGGGACAGCGCGCGCAGCCCCTCCTCGCCGCCGAGCTCGGCCCGGACCGCCGTGTGGTCCGTCACGTCGTACCCGTGCGCGGAGCCGGGGACGGCCTCGAGGATGGGGGAGAGGTGCAGGTGGGATACGCCGAGGGCGGCGAGGGCGGGCACGGCCCGCTCGGCCGCGGCGAACGGGAAGGCGGGCTGGAGCTGGAGGCGGTAGGTCGCCGTCGGAGGCGCCGGGCTGTCGCGCTTCATGGGAACATCCGTACCCAGCCGGAGGGCCATGTGCTCCCCCTAGAGCGGGCGTTGCAGGACGGCCATGCTCCGGTCGGTCAGCGTGAGCCGGTCGCCGGCGGCGAGTTTCCGCCCGTCGTCCGTCACCCCGTCCGGGAGCGCCGTGTCGACCACGACCTGCCAGAGCCGCCCGTGGTCCGGCGGGATGACGAAGTCCAGCGGCCCGTGATGGGCGTTGAACAGCAGCAGGAACGAGTCGTCGGCCACCCGCTCCCCGCGCGGCCCCGGTTCGGAGATGGCGCCGCCGTTGAGGAAGACCGTCAGCGACTTGGCGTACGCGGCCTGCCAGTCGGCGTCCCGCATCTCCTCCCCATCCGGGGTGAACCAGGCGATGTCGGACAGCTCGTTGAAGGTGCCCTGCTCCGGGCGGCCGTGGAAGAAGCGGCGGCGGCGGAAGACCGGGTGGTCCCGGCGGAGCCAGACCATGGCGCGGGTGAAGGCCAGCATGCGCCGCGCCCGCTCGGCCGCCGTGCCGTCCGGGCCGGGCCAGTGCACCCAGGACAGCTCGCTGTCCTGGCAGTAGGCGTTGTTGTTGCCGCGCTGGGTGCGGGCGAACTCGTCGCCGTGGCTGATCATCGGCACGCCCTGGCTGAGCAGCAGGGTGGCGATGAGGTTGCGCATCTGCCGCTCGCGCAGGGCGAGCACGGCCGGGTCCTCGGTCTCGCCCTCGGCGCCGCAGTTCCACGACCGGTTGTGGCTCTCGCCGTCCCGGTTGTCCTCGCCGTTGGCCTCGTTGTGCTTCTCGTTGTACGAGACCAGGTCGTGCAGGGTGAAGCCGTCGTGGCAGGTCACGAAGTTGACGGAGGCGAGCGGGCGGCGGCCGTCGTCCTGGTAGAGGTCGGAGGAGCCGGTCAGCCGGGAGCCGAAGTCGGCCAGGGTGGCCGGTTCACCGCGCCACAGGTCCCGGCAGGTGTCCCGGAACTTGCCGTTCCACTCGGTCCACAGCGGCGGGAAGTTCCCGACCTGGTAGCCGCCCTCCCCGACGTCCCACGGTTCCGCGATCAGCTTCACCTGGCTCACCACCGGGTCCTGCTGCACCAGGTCGAAGAACGACGACAGCCGGTCCACCTCGTGGAACTGCCGGGCGAGCGTCGCCGCCAGATCGAACCGGAACCCGTCCACCCGCATCTCGGTGACCCAGTAGCGCAGCGAGTCCATGATGAGCTGGAGCACATGGGGACTGCGCATCAGCAGCGAGTTCCCGGTGCCGGTGGTGTCCATATAGAACCGCGGGTCGTCCGCCAGCCGGTAGTACGAGGCGTTGTCCAGACCGCGGAACGAGAGCGTCGGCCCCAGGTGATTGCCCTCGGCCGTGTGGTTGTAGACGACGTCCAGGATCACCTCGATGCCGGCCTCGTGCAGCGCCCGCACCGCCGACTTGAACTCCAGCACCTGCTGCCCGCGGTCGCCCCACGAGGCGTAGGCGTTGTGCGGGGCGAAGAAACCGATCGTGTTGTAACCCCAGTAATTGGCCAGGCCCAGGTCCACCAGGCGGTGGTCGTTGACGAACTGGTGCACCGGCATCAGCTCGATCGCCGTCACCCCCAGGTCCTTGAGGTGGTTCACGATCGCCGGGTGCGCCAGCGCCGCGTAGCTGCCCCGGACGTCCTCCGGCAGCTCCGGGTGAAGCATCGTCAGACCCTTGACGTGCGCCTCGTAGATGACCGTGCGGTGGTACTCGGTGCGCGGCGGCCGGTCGTCGCCCCAGTCGAAGTACGGATTGACGACGACGGACGTCATCATGTGCGGAGCGGAGTCCAGGTCATTGCGGGCGTCCTGGTCGGCGAAGTGATAGCCGTAGACGGCCTCACACCAGTCGACGGCACCGCTCACCGCTCGTGCGTACGGATCCAGGAGCAGCTTGGCGGAGTTGCACCGCTGCCCCCGCTCGGGGGCGTACGGACCGTGGGCCCGGAAGCCGTACCGCTGGCCCGGCATCACCCCCGGCAGATAGGCATGGCGCACGAACGCGTCGCTTTCCCGCAGCTCGACCGCCGTCTCCGAACCGTCGTCGTGCAGCAAGCACAACTCGATCCGCTCCGCCGCCTCGGAGAAGACCGCGAAATTGGTGCCCGCACCGTCATAGGTGGCACCGAGGGGATACGCCTGTCCCGGCCAGACCTGCATAGGCTCGACTCTCTCGCGTCTCCGGCTCTCCCGGGCACCGTTGCCCCGGACCGTCGAGATACAGATCTTCCCCAAAAGCGCCGCCCCCACCGCCCGGCGGGCCACGTCCACCCGGGTGACGGGCGGGATTTCCCCCTCGGACGCACGCCTTCCGCAAGCGGGTTTCGGCCTTTCTCCGTGCTCAGTGCCGCATATCACTATGAGTCAGGTCACTCCCGTCTCGGCGTCCTCCGACAACCGCCTCATCCGGCACGTGAGTTCACCGTGTGGTCAACCGGCCCGTGTGCGCCGCCTCCCGTGGGCGCAGTAGTCTGCCTTGATCATTGAACGGGGGCGGAAGGCGGTGGACGGGTGAGCTCGGGCGGGCTGGAGCTGCCCCCTGCGGACGGCGACGCGGGGGAGGAAGCGCCCGGCAGTGCACCCCTCGGCGCGGTCTCGCTGGTACGCCCCGGTGAGATCGGGGCGGAGCTGGACTGGGACGCCGCCGCGTGGAGCGAGGTGCGCACCCGCGCCCGCCGCGCCGGCCGCGCCTACATCTGGCTGAATCTGGTGGAGCAGCGGCTGCGCGCCGTCGTCGCCGCCGTGCTGCGGCCGGTGTACGAGCCGGTGCACGGCGAGGACGAGTGGGTCGTCGCCGCGGCCGGCCCCGCCGGGCAGGAGTGGGTGCAGCGGGCCGTCGCCGTCCGCGAGGTCAGCCGCCGCAAGGGCTACCTCCTCGATCCGGCCGACGACAACGTCCTCAGCTTCCTCACCCTGCCCCAGCTGCGGGAACTGCTGGTCCAGCACTGGCCGTGCTTCGAGCCGTACCTCGACGACCGGCGCGAGCTCGAACTGGCCCTCGACGAGCTGGAGGTCACCCGGAACGTCGTCTCCCGCAACCGGGCCCTCTCCCGGACCGTCCTCGACCAGGCGGAACGGGCGTCCACCCGGCTCCTGGACATTCTCGGCAGCGGCCCCGGCGGGCACTCCGTCGACCGGCTGCCCGTCGACGCGGTCGAGGACCTGGTCGGCGACCGGTACGCGGACGTCGTCGGCGTCCACCCGGACCGGGTGCGGCTGCAGCGGCAGCTGCCCGTCGAGGACCTCTTCGGCAGCGCCCGCCGCCTCGACGCGGTGGGCATCGGCCTCAACCTGCTGGTGCAGAACTACTCGGGGCGCCGGCTGGTGCGGCTCGCCGAGCACGGCTGCCGGGCGCGGCTCCTCTTCCTCAACCCGGCGAGCAGCGCGGTCCGCCGCCGCGAGCGCGAGCTCGGCCTGAAGAAGGGCGAGATGAGCCGGTCCGTGGAGATGAACATCATGCACATGCGGCGGGTGCGCGACCGGCTGACCGATCCCACCTCGTTCGAGATCCGCGTCTTCGACGAGACCCCGCGCTTCACCGCCTACCTCGTCAACGGCGACGGACCGGACGGGCTCGCCGTCGTCCAGCCCTACCTGCGCAAGGCGCGCGGGATGGAGGCGCCGGTGCTGGTGCTGCGGGGTGGCCGGCGCACCGAGGTGCGGGCGCAGGCGCCCGACGAGCACGGGCTGTTCGACACCTATCGCGAGGAGTTCGAAGGGGTCTGGCAGGACTCGCGGCCGGTCTCCTGAGGTCCGCCCCGCCTGGCGCCCACCTGCCCTTCCTTGTCTGCCGGCTGGCATGACGCGGCATCAGCCCGTTGTCAGTGCCTCGTGCGAGGCTGGTCTTCCAACGGGGAAAGCACCACCGAGGGGGGATGTGCCATGGGCTGGCACGGGGAGCTGCTGGTCGGTTTCGACCTGGAGACGACGGGGACGGATCCGGCGGAGGCGCGGATCGTCACGGCGGCCGTCGTGGAGACCAAGGCCGGTGAGCCGGTGGGCCGGAGGAGCTGGCTCGCAGACCCCGGCGTGCCGATCCCGGACGAGGCCGCGGCCATCCACGGCATCACCGGGGAACGGGCGGCGGCGGAGGGCCGGCCCGCGGACGAGGTGGTCGCGGAGATAGGGCGGACACTGGCCGCCCACTGGGCGGCGGGCACCCCGGTCGTCGTCTACAACGCGGCCTTCGACCTCAGCCTCCTCGCCGCCGAGCTGCGCCGGTACGGCCTGCCGCCGCTGCTGCCGGAGGGGCTCGGCCCGGTCGTCGACCCCCTCACCATCGACCGTGCCGTCGACCGCTACCGCAAGGGACGCCGTACCCTCGGCGCGGTCTGCGCCGAGTACGGGGTCGTCCTGGACGCCGCCCACGAGGCGGGCGCCGACGCCCTTGCGGCGGTACGGGTCGCCCGCGCGATAGCCGAGCGGCACCCGGGCATAGGGGAGGCCGATCTGACGGACCTGCATCGCCGGCAGGTGCGCTGGTACGGCGAGTGGGCCGCGGGTTACCAGGCGTGGCTGCGGAGGCAGGGGCAGGAGGGGGCCGTGGTGGACGGGAGGTGGCCGCTGCGGTAAGGCGGGGAGCGGGGCCCGCCGGATGGCTGCCGGGCGCGGCTGCCGGCTACCGGGTGCGGCTACCGAGCGTCGTCGGGTTCGGCCTGGAGGCCCTGCTCCCGGGCCGGTCGCGGCTTCGTGTGGAGCACCTCCCGGGCCTGCTCGGCGGCGCGGAAGGTGCTCTCGGAGACGAAGTCGAGGAAGCGTGCGATGTTCTCCATGCGGATGCCGGCCGGGGTGTCGGAGCCGAGGACGCCGACGCCCTGCCGCGCGGTCCCGACGAGCCCGGCGAGGGAGCGGGCGCTGGCCATCATCGACTGGTACCAGACGTCGTCGTCGACGGTGTAGCGCTCCCGGCGGCCCTGGTCGCGCTCCCGGCGGATGAGCCCCTGGCTCTCGAGGAACGCGGCCGCCTTGGAGACGGAAGCCGGGCTCACCTGGAGGCGGCGGACGAGTTCGGCGGCGGTGAGGCTGCCGGAGTCGGTGAGGGTGAGGCAGGCCAGCACCCGGGCCATCATCCTGGGCACGCCCGACGCCATGAGGACGGTGGTGAACGTCTCCTCGTACGCGCGCACGGCCTCGGCGTCGCGTCCGTGGAGTTGCGGGGGCGCTTCCGCGGACCGTGGCGCGGCCCGTCCGCGCCGCCGGGCGCGGTGCTCGGTGGCACGGTGGGCCAGGTCGGAGCGGTAGGCGGTGGGGCCGCCGTTGCGCATCACCTCGCGGGTGACCGTCGAGGTCGGACGGTCGAGACGGCGGGCGATCTCCGCGTAGGCGAGGCCGTCGGCCAGGCCCAGCGCGATCTGTCGGCGTTCCTGCTGGGTGAGTCTGCCTCCCGGCATCTCGTCCTCCTTCACGGTCCTGGTCCCGGGGAGCCGCCACCATAGCGTTCGCTTTCATCTCATTGCAACGGTAGGCGGGTTGATGTTGCGTTACCTGTCAGGGTCGTTGCAATGATTTACCCCGATCTACCTGCAGGAATGGAGAGTTCATGCAACGGAGTCGTTGTGGGGTTCGTAAATGCAACGTAGCGTTTCCTTCGTCGGAAAGAGATCGAGCAAGGAGACCACCGTGCAGAAGTTCGCCACCCCCGCCCCCATCTCCGCCGTCCTCGCCATCCCCGCGGGCCGCGTCCGGTTCATCGCCGCCGACCGGGCCGACACCGTGGTCGAGGTCCTGCCCACGGACGCCTCCAAGGCCCGGGACGTCAAGGCCGCGGAGCGGATCGCGGTCACCTATGACGACGGTGTCCTGCGGATCACGGCCGAGCCGGCGAAGAGCCCGGTCCTCGGCAGCTCCGGATCGGCCGAGGTGACCGTCCGGCTGCCCGCCGGTTCCCGGGTCGACGCGAAGACCGCCGACGGTGAACTCCGGGGCGTCGGACGGCTCGGCGACGTCGCCTTCGAGAGCGCGCGGGGCGAGGTCAAGCTCGACGAGGCCGCGAGCGCCCGCCTCGTTCTCCAGGCCGGTGACGTCTCGGTCGGACGCCTGGGCGGCGACGCGGAGATCAGCTCCCGGAAGGGCGACCTCCGAGTCGCCGAGGCGATGCGCGGCACAGTCGTGCTGCACACCGAGGCCGGTGAGGTGTCGGTCGGCGCGGCCCGCGGCGTCTCCGCGTCGCTGGACGCGGGCACCGCCTACGGCCGGATCCACAACGCCCTCAAGAACAGCGAGGGCGCGGACGCCGGCCTGAAGATCCGCGCGACCACCTCCTACGGTGACATCACCGCGCGCAGTGTCTGACGCCGTGTCCGGCGGAGCGTGCGCCGGCCGCCGGCCGTCAGAAAGGCCGCCAGCGGACCGCCGGATCGCCGTCCCGCAGGGACGCGACCCTGCGGCGGAACTCGGCGAGCGCGGCCGGGTTGCCCGGTGCGTGCTGGGCGACCCAGGCGCAACTGGCCGTCTCGCGCGCCCCGCGCAGCACCGCGCAGCCGTCCCACTCGCGGACGTCCCAGCCGTAGGCGCGGACGAAGGCGTCGTAGGCGTGCGGGTCGAGGCCGTAGCGGTCGCGGCTGAGGGCCATGACGACCAGGTCGTGCTCGCGCAGGTCCGCGGCGAAGGTCTCCAGGTCGACCAGGACGGGCCCGTCCGGACCCACGTGGACGTTGCGGGGGAGCGCGTCGCCGTGCACCGGGCCCGGCGGCAGGTGCGGGACGAGCGCGGCGGCGGCCCCGGCGAAACCGTCGCGCCGCTCGCGCAGGTACGCGGCGTCCGCCGGGTCGATCGCCTCGCCGGCCAGCAGCAGCCAGCGCTCGACACCGTCGAGCAGCTCGCGCGGCGGCAGGCCGAAGTCCGGGACGGGCAGGGCGTGGACGAGCCGGAGCAGCTCGGCCAGGTCCTCGGGGGCCGCGGGGCGGACGGCGTCGGGGAGGCGGTGCCAGAGCGTCACCGGGTGCCCGTCCGCCATCACCACGTCCGCCTCGGCAGGCCGCACGGCCGGGACGCCGCTCTCCGCCAGCCAGGCGGCGACGCGCAGTTCGCGGCGCGCGCGGTCGGCGAGCGTGGCGTGCCGTCCGACCTTCACCACCAGGCCGCCGGCCGCGAACACCGCGTTCTCGCCCAGGGCGAGCAGCGTCGCGTCGCGTGCCGCGGGCTCCGTCACCCCGGCCCGTGTCAGGAGGGCGCGCGCCCGCCGCTCCGTGAATGCCGCCTCCGACACGTCGGCCACCGTCCGTACCCTCGCTCTCGTTCCGTCCCCTCGGCCCCGCGACGCGGGCGTCCGGCGCCCGGCGTCCCTGTGAGGGGTGTCCCGGGCATTCTGCCGTCTGCCGGCGCCGGGGTCCGCACCGGCGGCCGTCCGCCGGGGCCGCCGGCCGTCGAACGTCCGTCCCCGTGGACGGATCGCCGAGGCGAGGAAGAGGCGGAAGAGAGGTGGAAGGGGCCGGGAAGAGGGGGAAAGAGGCGGGAAACCACTGCTGCCCTCGTCGGACGCGCCCCGCGGCTCGCGGACCGGCCCGGCGCGGCGGAACCGGGCCGTCCGGCCGTCGGCGATCGGACGCGCGGGGTACCGACCGCCTGGTACGGTCCCCTCGGCCGCCGTGCCTCACCCCCACGGGGCACGGCGGTCGTCTCCGTCACCGGCGGCCCTCGGAACTCCCCGTAGCCGTCCCTGGCGGCCGCATTAGGCTCCGGTCACCGACGTGTGACTGGAGTGCTGCATGACGACCGCGATACTCGGCTTCGCCCTCTTCTCCCTCCTGGTGACGGTCTCACCGGGCCCCGACCTCGTGCTCGTGCTGCGCAACTGCCTGCGCGGCGGGCGCCGGGCCGGCGCCGCCACCGGCCTCGGGGCGGCCGTGGGTTCGCTGGGCTGGGGCGTGGCCGCCGCGTTCGGCCTGGCGGCGGCGCTCCAGCGGTGGGACGCGGCGTTCACGTTCGTCAAACTCGCCGGCGCCGCCTACCTCGTCTTCCTCGGTGCCCAGGCGCTCTGGGCGCAGCGCCGCGCCGTCGCCCTGTCCAAGGAGCCGCCGGCCGTGGTGCCGGAGGGCGACGCGCCCGGGGCGCTCGGCGCCGGCGCGGCCTTCCGGCAGGGCGTGCTGAGCTGCCTGCTCAACCCCAAGGTCGGCGTCTTCTTCGTCGCGGTCGCCCCGCAGTTCCTGCCGGACGGCGCGTCCCCGCTCACCACCACCCTCCTCTTCGGGGTGATCGACGCGGTGATCGCCGCCGCCTGGCTGCTGCTCGTGACCCTCGGCGCCACCCGCTTCATGGCCTGGCTGCGCCGCCCCCGCGTCCACCGCAACCTGGAACGCGCCACGGGAGGCGTCCTGTTGGCGCTGGGCCTCGGGACGGCCGCCGAGTCGGTGGTCTGATTCCCGGCCGCTCAGGCGTGAGGCCCGTTCAGGCGTGCAGCCCGCTCAGGCCCGAAGCGCGTTCAGGCGCGAAGTCCGCTCAGGCGGTGAAGTCCGCCGCGTGCTCCTCGGCCCACGCCGCGAACGTACGGGCCGGACGCCCCGTCAGCAGCTCGACGCCGGGCGCGACCGCCTCCGGAACGCCGTCCGCGGCCCGCCACGCGGCGAGCAGCGTGTCCGCGTTGACCTCCGGCATGAAGGCGGAGACCGACCGCTTCCACTCCTCCGGGCTCACGGTCTCGACGGTCAGGGTCCGCCCCACGGCGCGCCCGATGTGCTCCACCTGTTCCCGGTAGGTGAGCGACTCCGGTCCGGAGAGCGTGTGCCCGGTGCCGCGGTGCGCCTCGGAGGTGAGCACCGCGTGGGCGGCCCCGGCGATGTCCCGCTCGTGGATGGAGGCGGAGTGCGCGTCGGGGTAGGGGAGGCGGACGACGCCCTCGGAGCGGATGGCGTGGGCCCAGCCGAGCGCGTTGGTGGCGAAGCCGCCCGGCCGCAGCGCGGTGGAGACGATCGGGGACGCCGCCAGGGCCCGCTCGGCGTCCCGGTGCATGTCGACGATCGGGTTCCGGACGTCCTCCGGCGCCAGCGCGGCCGTCGACGACAGCAGGACGATGTGCTCCACCCCGGCCCGCGCCGCCTCGGCGAGGAAGGCGTCGGCGTGCGACGCCCGGGCGTAGAGGAAGACCGACGTCACACCGTCGAGGGCGGCGGGGAACGTCTCCGGCTCGCCGAGCGAACAGCGCACGGTGGGCGTGCCGTCCGGCAGCTCCAGCCGCTCGGGCGCGTTCGAGGCGACGCGGACCGGACGGCCGTCGGCGCGCAGAAGGTCGACGAGGGCACGGGCCACGCGCCCGCGGCCGCCGGTCACGAGAGTCGTCATGATCTGGAGAGCCTTCCGTAGCATGGGGGAGGCACACGAACCGTGCGCCACGCAAAGATTGTGTCGCGCAAAGATCGACTAACGCAAGGGGATTTCCATGGCGGACGGAGACCGAGTACCGGAGCGCGCCGAGCTGCTCGCGCGGATCGAGGCCGAGAGCCGGAGCCATTACGCGGTGTGGACCCTGTTCAACCAGGCCCTGGCCGACCGCCTGGGCCTGCACCCCACCGACCTCCAGTGCGTCGGCGTCCTGGCCGAGCAGGACCACCCGCTGTGCACCGGCGAGATCGCCCGCCTCACCGGCCTGACCCCGGGCTCCGCCACCCGCCTCGTCGACCGCCTCATCAAGTCCGGCCTCGCGGAACGCCACACCGACCCCACCGACCGCCGCCGCGCCCTCGTCTCCCTCACCCCCGGTTCCCTCGCCACCGTCCGCGCCGCATGGGGCGAACCGGGCCGGGCCTTCGGCGACGTACTGGCGGGCTACACCGACGAACAACTCGCCGTCATCGGTGATTACCTCCGCCGCGCCTCGGAGGTGGGCCGTACCCAGACCGAACGCCTGCGGGCGGAGGCGGCCGGGCGGAAGTGAGGGGCGCCCGGCCGGGCGGGCCGGAGGCGGCCATCGGCCGCTCCCGGCGCTAAGCCGCCGCGCGCGCCTCCCGCGTGCCGGTACGCGCCGCGGCCCCCACCGCCCCTTCTTCGTACCGCCGCACCAGCAGCGTCACCACCTCCCGCGCCGCGCCCAGCGGTTCCGCCACCGCGTCGGCGCCCGCCGCGTGGGCGCCCGCCGCGATGCGGTCCGGGAGGCGGCCGGGGGCCAGCATGTAGCGGGCCACGGCGACGCGGTGGCAGCCGTCGGCGCGGAGGGCGCGGACCGCGTCGTCCGTGCGGGGGCCGGTGGCCGAGGCGTAGGCGGGGCGGACGGTGTGCCAGCCGGTGGACTGCCAGGTGCGGGCCAGGGCTTCGACGGCGGCGGTGGCCGTCGGGTCGGAGGAGCCGGCGGCGGCCAGGACGACGCCCGTGGTGCGGCGGGCGTGCGCGGGGACGCCCGCCTCGCGCAGGCGTCTTTCCAGAGCCGAGAGGAGGAGGGGGGACGGGCCCAGCACCGGCGTCCGGTGGACCGCCAGCCCCGGCGGGGTGGCGGTACGGAGTACGTCGGGGATGTCCGTCGACGCGTGGAAGGCGTGCGTCAGCAGCAGCGGTACGGCCACCGCCGTCCGTACCCCGTCCTCCGCCAGGCGGCCGAGGGCCGTCGGTACGTCGGGGGCGCGGAGGTCCAGGAAGCCGGCCGCGACCCGTACGCCCGGGAGGCGGGCCGCGACCCGGGTGCGCAGGGCGGCGACGGTCGCCGCGTGGCGCGGGTCGCGGCTGCCGTGGGCGACGAGGAGCAGCGCGGGGGGCGTGTCCGTCACTTCGCCGCCAGTCCCCGGGTGCGGAGCACCCGGCGTTCCAGGGGGCTGAAGACCGCCAGGTCGATGGCGATGCCGACGAAGAGGATCAGCAGGATGCCGAGCAGCACCCCCGGCATGTCGGAGTCGGTGCGCGCGTTCTCCAGGTACTGGCCCAGGCCCAGCCCCAGGTCGGGGGAGGACGCGATGAGTTCGGCCGCCATCAGGGAGCGCCAGGAGAACGCCCAGCCCTGCTTGAGGCCGGCGAGGTAGCCGGGGAGTGCCGCCGGCAGCAGGACGTGGCGTGCGCCCCGGGCCCCCGTCGCGCCCAGGGTGCGGCCGGCCCGCAGGTACAGCGGCGGCACCTGGTCGATGCCGGACACCAGCCCGTTGGCGATGGACGGGACGGCGCCCAGCAGGATCACCGCGTACATCGCCGCGTCCGTGATCCCCAGCCAGATGACCGCGGCCGGTACCCACGCCACCGAGGGCAGCGACTGGAGGCCGGAGAGGATGGGGCCGAGCGCCGCGCGGACGAAGGGCACGCGCGCCACCAGCAGGCCGAGCGGCGTGCCCAGGGCGAGCGCGGCCAGGAAGCCGAGCAGGCCGCGCGAGACGCTGGTCCAGATGATGTCGAACAGCGTTCCCTGGAGCCAGAGTTCGCGGAGGCTGTGCCAGACGGCGGACGGGTCGGGCAGCTTGTAGTCCTCCGTGACCCCGGCGACGACCAGCAGCTTCCAGACGGCGACGACGAGGACGACGGCCGTGACCGGCGGCAGCACCTTGTGCAGCAGCACCCGCCGCAGCGGCGGGCGTTCGACCGGGACGGCGTCCAGGGCGTCGAGTCCGGCCTCCAGCCCGGCCAGGTCGGTGGAGGCGGTCCCCGTGGAGGCGGTCTCAGTGCTTGCCATGGCGGCGGATCTCCCCACGCAGTTCCTCGGTGATCTCCACGGACAGGTCGGCGACCGCCGCGTCCTCGATGCGGCGCGGTTGCGGGATGCCGACCGTCCACTCCCGCGCCACCCGGCCCGGCCGGGACGACAGCAGCACCACGCGCTGCCCCAGCCGTACCGCCTCGCGCACGTTGTGCGTGACGAACAGCACCGACAGCGCGGACCCCGGCTCCGACGACTCCGACCAGATCCGGGTGAGTTCGTGGTGCAGCACGTCCCGGGTGATGGCGTCGAGCGCGGCGAACGGCTCGTCCATCAGCAGCAGCCGGCTGTCCTGCGCCAGCGCCCGGGCGAGGGCGACGCGCTGCCGCATGCCGCCGGACAGCTCGTGCACCCGCTTGCGGTGCGCGCCGCCCAGCCGGACGAGGTCGAGCAGCCGCTCGGCCTCCGCGCGCCGGTCGGCCCGGGGCACGCCGCGCAGCCGCAGCGCGAGCTCGATGTTGCGGCCGGCCGTCAGCCACGGGAACAGGGCGTGCTCCTGGAACATCAGCGCCGGCCGGCCGCCGGGCACGTCGATGGTGCCCGCGGTGGGCCGGTCCAGTCCGGCGACCAGGTTCAGCAGCGTGGACTTCCCGCAGCCGCTGGCCCCCAGCAGGCAGACGAACTCCCCGGGGCGGACGTCGAGCGTGATGTCCTCCAGGACCGGGCGGCCGTCGCCGGACCGGCCGAAGTGCTTGTGGACGCGGTCGATCCGGACGGCGGGCGGCGCGTCGCCCGCCGGTGCGAGGGGGGTGCCGGTCGTGTCGGTGGTCGTGGTGGTCGGGGTCGGGGCCATCCGGACCTCCTGTGTGCGGTCGGTGGTGCGTGCGGGAACGGGTCGTACCGCCTACTGCCGGCCGAGCCCCGCCGCGTCGACGGGCGGCCGGCCCTCGGTCTTGAGGACCTTGTCGAGCGGAGCCAGGTCGTAGATGCCGGACAGGTCCGGCTTGTCCAGCAGGCCGGCGGTGACCGCGTGGTCGGCCTCGGCCCGCAGCGTGGCCGCCAGCGGGTCGTCGGTGGTCCGGATGGACGCCCACGCCGGGTCCAGGACGTCGGCCGGCAGCGCCTTGCCGGACAGCTTCTTCAGCGCCGCGTTGGCGGACTCCTTCGCCTTCGCCGGGTTGGCCGCGATCCAGGCGTTGGTGCGCACCGAGCCGCGCAGCACGGCCTCGACGACGTCCGGGTGCCGATCGAGGAACTTCCGCGACACGATCACGTTCGTGATGACGAACTTCCCGCCCGGCCACAGGGACGACTCGTCCAGCAGCACCTTGCCGCCCTCGGACACCAGCTTCGACGCGGTCGGCTCGGGCACCCACGCGCCGTCCACCGCACCGGACTTGAACGCGTCCGGCGTGACCTTGTTGTCCGTCCGCACCACCGACACATCGCCCTTGCCGCTCTGCGGGTCGACCTTCCAGCCCTTGCCCGCGATCCAGTTGAGGAAGGCGACGTCCTGGGTGTTGCCCTTCTGCGGGGTGGCGATCCGCTTGCCCTTGACGCCGTCGAGCGTGCGGATCTTCTTGGGGTCGACGACGAGCTTGACGCCGCCCGACGCCGAGCCGGAGATGATCCGCAGGTTCTCGCCCTTGGCCTTGACGTAGCCGTTGATCGCCGGAGAGGGGCCGATCCAGCCGATGTCGATCGACCCGGCGTTGAGCGCCTCGATCTCGGACGGGCCCGCGTTGAACGTGGTCGACTTCAGCTTGGTGCCGCCCAACTCCCTGCGGAGGATGCCCTCCTGCTCGCCGACCAGCGGGGTGGCGTGCGTGATGTTGGGGAAGTAGCCGATGGTGACGGAGTCGGCCGACAGCTTCGCCGCCCCGGCGGCGGCCTGGCCGGCGGGGCGCGTGTCGTCCTTCGCGGAACCGTAGCCGCAGGACGCCAGAGTCAGGGTGAGGGCCAGGGCCAGGAGGGGAACGGCGGCCGCGCGTGGTCGGCGGCGGGCGGAGGCGGGCATGGGGGTGGTTCCTCTCGGCGGGGCGGTGGGGGAGCGTCGGCGCGAGGCGCGGGGGAGCGGCGGGGGCTTGAACAGGAGGTTCCGACAGGGGTGTTGCGCGGCTGTTGCACGGATATTGCGGGGCGGTGCGTGGTGCGGCGACGACGGGCGGGGCCGCCGTGCCGCGCGGGCCTCGCGGCCCGTGTGGTCCGGTGCGGCGGCGGCGACCGTACGGGCGCCGTGCCGCGGGGCGCGGTGCCGGTGCGGCACGGCGGGCCCGTGCCCGGCACCGGGCGCCGTCGCCGACCGGTCGGCACCGGACGCCGGACGCGTCGCACGCGTGGCGGTACGGCGGCCGCCGCCGGATGCGGGGGCCTCCTCCGTGTACCGCGCGCCCGGCGGGACGGACGGCCCCCGGCGTCGGAGGCGCCCCGGACGTCGGCCCGTCGCGGGTGACGGACGAGCCCCCGCCACGCCCGTCACCCGGCCTCGACGGAAGCGGCCTCCAGCGGAGCGGCTTCCACGGGAGCGGCCTGCGCCGCACCGCCCGCCGTCACCCGGCGTACGCCACGGGCCGCCCGCCCGCACATCGCGCGACACCGCCCCGGCCGCTGCCGAGCGTCCCGCCGCCGACCCGGCCGCCCAGGCGACCGAAGGTCGCGAAGACGCCCGGAACGGGCTCCGGACCCTCCGCGGCCGGAGAACCCGGCCGCCGGCCGGGGCCTGACGATTCGTGATCGCCCGTGCCGGGCCCGCGTCGGCCGCTGCCGTCCGGCGTGGCAAGCCACGGGTGTCGTCCGGGGCCCGATGGCTGGTGTCCGTCCTCGTTCCCTCCGTACCGGCTGTTGCCGTCCGGTGTCGGAAGTCCGGGCCGGGGGCCGTGGCTCCACGGTCCGTGTCCGCCCGCGCCCGGCCCGCGCCGGCCGTCGCCGTTCGTCGTCGGGCGTTCCGGCCGGCGGCCGGGAACCCGCCGGTCCCGGGACGGTCCGCTCGGGCGCGGTTCGCCTCGGCCCCCTTCGCCGGGCATCAGAAGTCCCAGCCGTCGTCCGTGGCCGGGGGCGTGGCGTCCGGCCCCGGCCTTTCGGACGCCGCCGTGAACGCCGGGCCCGCCATGCCGGCGGTCAGCGTCGTCCCGTCGGCCGGGTCGATCAGCAGGAAGGCGCCGGTGCTCCGGGACACCGCGTAGTCGTCCAGCGCCAGCGGCTCGGCGGTGCGGAGCACCACCCGGCCGATGTCGTTGGCGGCCAGCGCGCCCGGGGACGGGCGGAGGGCCAGGTCCGCCGGATCGAGTCGCGAGGGAAGCGCCTTGACGACGGCCTTCACCGTGCGCGTGGTGTGTTTCAGCAGCACCCGGTCGCCCTCCCGCAGCGGCCGGTCGGCGACGTGGCAGACGGTCGCCTCGACGTCCCGGACCGGCTCCGGCGCGCCCGCCGCCGGGGCGATGAGGTCGCCGCGCGCGACGTCGAGGTCGTCGGAGAGCCGCACGGTCACCGACTGCGGGGCCCACGCCACGTCCACCGGCGTGCCGAGCGCGTCGATCGCGGTGATCGTGCTCGTCCGGCCGGACGGCAGGACGGTCACCCGCTCCCCGACGCGCAGCACGCCGGAGGCGATCCGGCCGGCGTAGCCGCGGTAGTCGGGGTGGCCGGCGGTCCGTGGGCGGATCACGTACTGGACGGGGAACCGGGCCGGGTCGCCGGTGGGGTCGGCGATCACCGGGACGGTCTCCAGGTGCTCCAGGACGGTCGGGCCGCCGTACCAGTCCAGGTGGGCCGAGGGCGTCACGACGTTGTCGCCCGCGAGCGCCGAGACCGGGATCGCGGTCACGTCGGGGACGCCGAGCGAGCCCGCGTACGCCGTGAACTCCTCGGCGATCCGGGCGAAGACGGCCTCGGACCAGTCCACCAGGTCCATCTTGTTCACCGCCAGCACCAGGTGCGGGACGCGCAGCAGCGCGGCCACGGCGGCGTGCCGGCGGGTCTGCTCGACGACGCCGTGCCGGGCGTCGACCAGGACGAGGGCCAGTTCGGCGGTGGACGCGCCGGTGACCATGTTGCGGGTGTACTGCACGTGCCCGGGGGTGTCGGCGAGGACGAACCGGCGGCGGGCGGTGGCGAAGTAGCGGTAGGCGACGTCGATGGTGATGCCCTGCTCGCGCTCCGCCCGCAGCCCGTCGGTCAGCAGCGCCAGGTCGGGCGCGTCGTGGCCGCGGTCGCGGGAGGCGTGCTCGACGGCCTCCAACTGGTCGGCCAGGACCGACTTGGAGTCGTGCAGCAGCCGTCCGACCAGCGTGGACTTGCCGTCGTCGACAGAACCGGCGGTGGCGAAGCGCAGCAGCGAGGTGGCGGCGGCGGGCTCCGTGGCGATGCCGGCGATTCCGGTGGTGCTGGAGATGCTCATGATCAGAAGTACCCCTCGCGCTTGCGGTCTTCCATCGCGGCCTCCGACAGCCGGTCGTCGGCGCGCGTCGCGCCCCGCTCGGTGAGCCGGGAGGCGGCGATCTCCTCGATGACGCGGTCGACGGTGGCGGCGTCCGACTCCACGGCGCCCGTGCAGGACATGTCACCGACCGTCCGGTAGCGCACCACGCGTCTCTCGACCCGCTCCCCGTCCCGGGGGCCACCCCATTCACCGGGGGTCAGCCACATCCCCGACCGGGCGAAGACCTCGCGCTCGTGGGCGTAGTAGATGGAGGGGAGTTCTATCCCCTCGCGGGCTACGTACTGCCAGACGTCCAGCTCGGTCCAGTTGGAGAGGGGGAAGACGCGGACGTGCTCGCCGGGCGAGTGCCGGCCGTTGTAGAGGTCCCACAGCTCGGGCCGCTGCCGGCGCGGGTCCCAGCCGCCGAACTCGTCGCGCAGCGAGAACACGCGTTCCTTCGCCCGCGCCTTCTCCTCGTCCCGCCGGCCGCCGCCGAACACCGCGTCGAAGCGGTGCCGTTCGATGGCGTCCAGCAGCGGCACGGTCTGCAGCGGGTTGCGGGTGCCGTCGGGGCGTTCGCGCAGCCGTCCGTCGTCGATGAACTCCTGGACGGACGCGATGTGCAGCCGCAGCCCGTGCCGGGCGACGACGCGGTCGCGGTAGGCCAGCACCTCGGGGAAGTTGTGCCCGGTGTCCACGTGCAGCAGCGCGAACGGCAGCGGGGCCGGGGCGAACGCCTTCAGCGCCGTGTGCAGCATGACGACGGAGTCCTTGCCGCCGGAGAACAGCAGCACCGGCCGTTCGAACTCGCCCGCCACCTCCCGGAAGACGTGCACCGCCTCCGACTCCAGCGCGTCGAGGTGCGACAGGGCGTACGGGCTGTCACCGCGAGCCGTCACAGCACTCCCCTCCCCGCCAGCAGCGCGTGCACCGCGTCCGCCGACTCCGCCACCGTCCGCTCGTGGGCGTCGATGCGCAGGTCGGGGTCGTCCGGCGCCTCGTACGGGTCGTCGACACCGGTCAGGCCGGTGAGCTCGCCGGCCGCCTGGCGGGCGTACAGGCCCTTGACGTCCCGCACCGAGCAGACCTCGACGGGTGTCGCCACGTGCACCTCCACGTACCCGGTGCCCAGCGCCTGGTGGCGCTTGCGCACGGCCTCGCGGGTGTCGGCGTACGGGGCGATGACGGGGACGAGGACCGTCACGCCGTGGGCGGCGAGCAGTTGGGCGACGAAGCCGATGCGCCGGACGTTGACGTCCCGGTCGGCGCGGGAGAAGCCCAGGCCGGCGGAGAGGAACTCGCGGATCTCGTCGCCGTCCAGCACCTCCACCGGGCGTCCCTCGGCCCGCAGCCGGTCCGCGAGCGCGCGGGCGATCGTCGTCTTGCCCGCGCTCGGCAGGCCGGTGAGCCACACCGTGGCACCCGTCATCCGGTTCTCCCAGGAGGTCGGTCGGTTCGGTTCGTGGGGCGCGTACGACGCGTGAGGTGCGTGTGGCGCGTACGACTCGTGTGGCGCGTGGTATCCGGTCATCCGTGCAGCCCGCACTCGGTCTTGGACCGGCCCGCCCAGCGGCCGGCCCGCGCGTCCTCGCCCTCCCGCACCCGGCGGGTGCAGGGCGCGCAGCCGATGGACGCGTACCCGTCCATGAGCAGCGGGTTGGCGAGCACGCCATGTTCGGCGACGTACGCGTCCACGTCGTCCTGCGTCCAGCGGGCGATCGGCGCGACCTTCACCTTGCCGCGCCGGGCGTCCCAGCCGACGACGGGCGTCGCGGCCCGGGTCGGGGACTCGTCGCGGCGCAGCCCGGTCGCCCACGCGTCGTACCCCGCCAGCCCCTCCCGCAACGGCCGCACCTTGCGCAGTGCGCAGCACAGGTCCGGGTCGCGGTCGTGCAGCGCCGGGCCGTACGCGGCGTCCTGCTCGGCGACGCTCTGCGGCGGAGTGAGGGTGATGACGTTGACGTCCATCACCGCCGCCACCGCGTCGCGCGTCCCGATGGTCTCCGGGAAGTGGTAGCCGGTGTCGAGGAAGACGACGTCCACGCCGGGCCGGACGCGGGAGGCGAGGTGGGCGACGACGGCGTCCTCCATGGAGGAGGTGACGCAGAAGCGGTCGCCGAAGGTGTCCACGGCCCAGCGCAGGATCTCCTCGGCTGGGGCGTCCTCCAGTTCGCGGCCGGCGCGGAGGGCGAGCCGCTCGCGATCGGTCTGGTCGCGAGCGGTCCACTCACGATCGGTCATCCGATCCTCCGTTCCTCCGGTCGTCCGGCCCTCCGGAGAGGCCCCGGGACAGCAGCCCCAGGAACCTCAGCTGGAACGCCCGGTTGCAGGCGGCGCACTCCCAGGCGCCGTGGCCCTCCTCGTGGGGCCGCAGGTCCTCGTCGCCGCAGTACGGGCAGTGGAAGGGGGCGGCGCGCTCGCTCACGACAGTTCCTCCTCGCCGGCCCGGGCCGCCCAGGCGGCGAAGCGCTCGCCGTCCGCGCGGCCGGCCAGGTAGCGGCGGAGCACCCGCTCGACGTAGTCGGGCAGTCCGTCCGCGGTCACCTTGAGGCCGCGCACCTTGCGGCCGAACCCGGCCTCCAGGCCGAGCGCCCCGCCCAGGTGCACCTGGTAGCCCTCGACCTGGCGCCCCTGCTCGTCGGTGACCAGCTGCCCCTTGAGACCGATGTCCGCCACCTGGATACGGGCGCAGGCGTTGGGGCAGCCGTTGAGGTTGATGGTGAGCGGCTCGTCGAACTCGGGGAGGCGGCGCTCCAGTTCGTCGATGAGGGACGCGCCGCGCGCCTTGGTCTCGACGATCGCCAGCTTGCAGAACTCGATGCCGGTGCAGGCCATCGTGCCGCGCCGGAACGGGGACGGGGTCACCCGCAGGTCCAGCGCCTCCAGGCCGGCGGTCAGCGACGCGACGCGGTCCTCCGGCACGTCGAGGACGATCATCTTCTGCTCGGCGGTGGTCCGCAGCCGGCCCGAGCCATGGGCCTCGGCCAGCTCGGCGATCTTCGTCAGGGTGCTGCCGTCCACCCGCCCGACGCGCGGCGCGAAGCCGACGTAGTACCGGCCGTCGCGCTGCCGGTGGACGCCGACATGGTCGCGCCAGCGCTCCGCCGGGCGCTCGGGCGCGGGTCCGTCGAGCAGCGGGCGGCCCAGGTACTCCCGCTCCAGGACCTCGCGGAACCGTTCCGGCCCCCAGTCGGCGAGGAGGAACTTCAGCCGCGCCCGGTTGCGCAGCCGCCGGTAGCCGTAGTCGCGGAAGATGCCGATCACGCCGCCGAAGACGTCCGGTACGTCCGCCAACGGCACCCAGGCGCCGAGCCGGACGCCGATCTTCGGGTTGGTGGACAGCCCGCCGCCCACCCACAGGTCGAAGCCCGGGCCGTGCTCGGGGTGGCGGACGCCGACGAACGCCACGTCGTTGATCTCGTGGACGACGTCCAGCAGCGGGGAGCCGGAGACCGCCGTCTTGAACTTGCGGGGGAGGTTGGAGAAGTCCTTGTTGCCGATGAAGCGGCGGTGGATCTCCTCGATGGCCGGGGTGCCGTCGATGATCTCGTCCTCGGCGATGCCGGCGACCGGCGAGCCGAGGATGACGCGGGGAGTGTCGCCGCACGCCTCGGTGGTGGACAGGCCCACGGCCTCCAGCCGCCGCCAGATCTCGGGGACGTCCTCGATGCGGATCCAGTGGTACTGGATGTTCTGGCGGTCGGTGATGTCCGCGGTGCCGCGCGCGAACTCCTGGGACACCTCCCCGATCACGCGCAGTTGGGCGGTGGTCAGCCGGCCGCCGTCGACGCGCACCCGCAGCATGAAGTACTCGTCGTCCAGCTCCTCCGGTGCCAGCACCGCGGTCTTCCCGCCGTCGATGCCGGGCCGGCGCTGGGTGTACAGCCCCCACCAGCGCATCCGGCCGCGCAGGTCGGCGGGGTCGATGGCGGCGAAGCCCGCCTTGGCGTAGATCGTCTCAATGCGTGTCCGCACATTGAGACCGTCGTCGTCCTTCTTCACCTGCTCGTTGGCGTTGAGCGGGGTGAAGTGGCCCGCGGCCCACTGGCCTTCGCCACGGTGGCGGCCGGCCTTGCGGCGGGATGTCTCCGGCGCGGCGGCTGCGGGGGGTTGCGCGGTGGCGGCCATGGCGTTCTGTCCTTCGGGAGGTCCGCCCGCCGGGCCGGCACCGCACATCCCGGCGGCACGCCTGTCCGGCGGGCCGGCCGCCGGTGCCGTTTGTATGACGGCATGACGGCGCTGACCTGCGGGTATGGCGAGCAGCAGGGTGGGGAGGGTGCAGCGGACGGCCCGAGAACGGACGGAATCGGGTGGGGCCCGCCGGTCCGCGCCTTCGGGGACGGCGGTCAGGGAAGCGGTGGTGCTGAGCCTGTCAGCCCGCTGGACAGATGGCGCTGGACACGCGGCCTAGGTCGACGTGACGCCGACTCACCAAGGCAACTCCAGCTCGAGACATGAGGGAAGCGTGGCACGGGCGTTTGGGGGCAGTCCACTGTTCGCCGCATGGTGAGACGGGTCATCTTGCGATATGAGATGTGGATGATGGTCAGGCGGGGGTGCCGGCGGGGGCCGGGGATGGGGCCGGACGCGCGCCGGGCCAGGGGCCGGGGGCCGGAACGTCCGGCTCGTCCTCCGTCTTCGTCGCGAAGACGGTGAAGCCGCGGCGCTCGTAGTTGGCCATGGCGTGCTCGCCGTCCTTGGAGCAGGTGTGCAGCCAGACGCGTCGGGTCGGCGGCAGTTCCGGATGGCGTCCGGCCAGGTCCCAGGCCCGCCGGACGCCGTGGGTCAGCAGGTGGCCGCCGATGCGCCGGCCCTGGAAGGCGGGCAGCAGCCCGAAGTAGACGATCTCGACGGACGCGGCGTCGCCCGCCGGGCCGGCGCCTCCGAACTCGGGGCCGGGGTCCCCGGGCGCCAGCTCCACATAGCCGGCCGGCGTCCCCCGGTCGTACGCGACCCACGTCTCCACGCCGGGCCGGTCCAGGTACTCCTGCCAGCGCGCGTACGGCCAGGCCAGCCGGTCCGTCCAGGCGTGGTCGCCGCCGACGGCCGTGTAGAGGAACCGGCTGAACTCGGGCGACGGCACCTCCGACCGTACGAAGCGGACATCGGGGCCCGGACCGGGAGCGCCGGCGGGGACGAGGGCGTCCGGTGCGGTCATGTGGAGTGACCAGGTGGTCACCGGGGTCGTTCTGGTGTCCGATCGGTTGTCCATGGCCTCACCCAACCACGCGCGCCGCGGAGGTCCCCGGTGGCCCCCCGCACGGCCGTCCGACGGATGAACGGACCGGTCGGAGACGGATACGGTTAGGGCGTGCAGGCAGCAACAAATGAACCACCGGGGCAGCGGAAGGGCCGGCTCCACCGAGCCCGGGCCCTGTACCGAAATGTGTCGAAGCGGAGGATGGCGTGGCTGCTCCTCAAGGACACGATCAATTCCTGCATGGAGTACCGCGTCACCGGCCTCGCCGCCGAAGCCGCGTTCTTCACCCTGCTGTCGCTGCCGCCCTTGCTCCTGGGCTTCATGAGCCTGCTGGGGTACCTGGACGACTGGACCGGCACCCACACCATCAGGAGCCTCCAGGGCAACATCATCAACGCGTCCTCGGCCGTCCTGTCGGACCGCGGCGTCAACCAGATCACCGTACCCCTGCTGAACGACGTACAGAACGGCGCCCGCCGGCCCGAGATCGTCTCGGTCGGCTTCGCCATCGCCCTGTGGTCCGGGTCGCGGGCCGTCAACGTCTTCGTCGACACCATCACCATCATGTACGGGCTGGAGGGCCGGCGCGGCATCGTCCGCACCAGACTGCTGGCCTTCCTTCTGTACATCGTCGCCCTGTTGATCGGGGCGGTGGTGATGCCGCTGATGGTGGTGGGGCCGGAGGCGGTGGAGAACATCGTGCCGTGGAGCGCCGGCGTCGTGCAGGTGCTGTACTGGCCCGTCGTCCTGGTGCTGTCCGTCGCCTTCCTGACCACGCTGTACCACGTGTCGGTGCCCGTGCGGTCGCCGTGGCGGGAGGACATTCCCGGTGCGCTCGTGGCGCTCACCATGTGGGTGATCGGCAGCTTCCTGCTGCGGATCTACCTCACCCACACGGTGGAAGGTCTGACGATCTACGGCTCGCTCGCGGCGCCCGTCGCCGTCCTGCTGTGGATCGGCGTCTCCGCCTTCGCCGTGCTCGTGGGCGCGGCGGTCAACGCGGCCATGGACCGCGTCTGGCCGTCGGTCACCACCGCCGCCGCCCGCGCCGAGGCGGACCGCCGCAAGGCCGCCGCCGCGGCGGCGATGGCGGCCGAACGGGCGGCGCTGGCGATGGTCCACGAGTACGAGGACGACCCCGAGGACTACGCGGAGGACGGACTGCGGGACCGGGAGCCGCCGTCGGAGTTCCCGGAGCGGTGGGCGCAGTTCCTGCCGCCCGAGGACGTGCGGACACGGCTCCAGCACGTGCGGTCGGAGAAGCAGGGGAAGGCGGCGAAGGGGGAGCCCAAGCACGCGAAGCACCGGAGGCGGTAGGGGGAGCGGTTACGGGCCGGGTCGCGAGCGCGCTCGAATAATCGCTCGCGAGCGCGGCCCGCCGCGCCCTAGAGTCCCCCCGACAGCCGCGACCAGCGGCGCAGGAGACAGCGGCAGCGGTGCCGCGCGCGGAATCAGGAGGTGAGCCCGGGATGACTGTCACCACGGCGGCCACGACGGCCCGTACCCGGCGATCGACCACTCTCACCTCCCTCCTTCCGAAGGAACACCGCGTTGTCCTCCGAGTCGTTCCCGCACTCCGCACAGCACCCCCTCGCCCGCTACGGCTGGGACGAGGGCTTCGCTGACGCCTTCACCCCCTACGCCGCCGAGGGCTTCGCCCCCGGCCGGATCGTCCGCGTCGACCGGGGCCGCTGCGACCTCGTCGTCGCCGACGAGACCGCCGACGACGGTGTCCGCACCGTCCACGGCGACACCTCGCCCGTCACCACGGGCGACCCGCTGCGCATCATGTGCACCGGTGACTGGGCGGCCGTCGATCTGACGACGGGTCACGTCCGGGCGCTGCTGCCACGCCGCACGGCGTTCGTGCGGTCCACGTCCTCCCAGCGGTCCGAGGGCCAGATCCTGGCCGCCAACGTGGAACTCGCCCTGATCGCCGTCCCGCTCTCCGCCGACCTCGACCTCGGCCGGGTGGAACGCTTCCTGGCGCTCGCCTGGGAATCCGGGGCCGAGCCCGTCGTGGTCCTGACCAAGGCGGACCTGGTCCAGGACCCGGCCGTGCTCGGCCACCTCCTCGCCGACACCGAGACGGCCGCGCCGGGCGTCCAGGTCTTCGCCGTCAGCGCGGCCACGGGGGACGGCGTCGATGTGCTCGCCGCCGTGCTGTCCGGGGGTACGTCGGTGCTCCTCGGGCCGTCCGGCGCCGGTAAGTCCACCCTCGCCAACGCCCTCGTGGGCACCGACGTCCAGGACGTCCGGGCGATTCGCGACCGCGACGGCAAGGGCCGCCACACGACCACCACCCGCAACCTGCTGCCCCTGCCGGGCGGCGGCGTCCTCATCGACACCCCCGGACTGCGCGGCGTCGGCCTCTGGGACGCCGAGGGCGGGGTCTCCCGCACCTTCTCCGAGATCGAGGCCCTCGCCGGAGAGTGCCGCTTCCACGACTGCGGCCACGACAGCGAGCCCGGGTGCGCGGTGACGGCGGCCATCGAGGAGGGCGTGCTGGCTCCTCGCCGCCTCGACAACTACCGCAAGCTTCTCCGTGAGAACCAGCGCCTCGCGGCCCGCACGGACGCGCGGCTGCGGGCGGAGCTGCGGCGGGAGTGGAAGCTGCGGCGGGCGGAGGGGGCGTACATGGTCGAACGCAAGCGGGGGCGCTCGCGCTAGGCGCCTGCGGCGGGCTGTGCCCCGGTCCCACCCCTTCGCCGATTCCTGGGGGCTGCGCCCCCAGACCCCCCCTTTTTCGCGGCTTCGCCGCTCGTCCTCAGACGCCGGACGGGCTGAGATCAGCCCGTCCGGCGTCTGAGGACAGCGCCCGCAGGGCGCTTCGGGGGTGCGGGGGCAGCGCCCCCGCAAGAAACGGTGAAAGGGCGGGACCGGGGCACCCCGCCCGGAGGGCCCAGCCCCGCGTCCGATTTCCGCCAGTCCTCCCACCCGACCTCCCGCACACTGGAACACGTGACAACAACCGCCCCCCACCCCGACGACCTCCGCTACCAGGCCGTAAGCAGCAGAGACGCCCGCTTCGACGGCGAGTTCTTCTTCGCCGTCGCGACGACCGGGATCTACTGCCGGCCGAGCTGTCCGGCGGTGACGCCGAAGCGGGTGAACGTCCGCTTCTACCCGTCCGCGGCGGCGGCGCAGGGGGCGGGGTTCCGGGCCTGCCGGCGGTGCCGGCCGGATGCGGCGCCCGGGTCGGCCGAGTGGAACATCCGGGCCGACCTGGTGGGACGGGCGGTGCGGCTGATCGCGGACGGGGTGGTGGACCGGGAGGGCGTCGCGGGGCTCGCCGCGCGGCTCGGGTACAGCGAGCGGCAGGTGCACCGGCAGCTCACCGAGGAGCTGGGCGCCGGGCCCGTCGCCCTCGCCCGGGCGCAGCGCGCGCACACCGCCCGCGTACTGCTGCAGACCACGGACCTGCCGGTCACGGAGACCGCCTTCGCGGCGGGTTTCGCGAGCGTGCGGCAGTTCAACGACACCATCCGCGAGATCTACGCCCAGACGCCGACCGCCCTCCGGGCGCAGGCCAGGACCGGCAGGCCGGCGCGGGCGGGCAAGGGAACCACCCCGGCGGGCGTGCCGCTGCGGCTCGCCCACCGGGGCCCGTACGCCGCGCGGGAGGTCTTCGACTTCCTGGAGCGCCGCGCGATCACCGGGATCGAAGAGGTGACGGGCACCGTCGGCGCCCGCGTCTACCGGCGCACCCTGCGCCTGCCCTACGGCACGGGCATCGCCGAGGTCCAGGAGCCGCCCGCCGGGCACGGTCGCACGGGCGGGCGGAACGACCGCGGCGCCTGGCTCGCCTGCCGCCTCCACCTCACCGACCTGCGCGACCTCGCCAACGCCGTCCAGCGCATGCGCCGCCTCTTCGACCTGGACGCCGACCCCGACGCCGTGGCGGAACGCCTCGGCGCCGACCCCCGGCTCCGCCCGCTCGTCGCCGCCCGGCCCGGCCTCCGGTCGCCCGGAGCGGCGGACGCGGAGGAGCTCGCCGTCCGGGCCGTGCTCGGGCAGCAGGTCTCGGTCGCCGCGGCGGCCCGCCTCGCGGCGCGGCTCGTCGCCGCCCACGGCACCCCGCTGCCCGTACCCGACGGCACGCTGACCCACGTCTTCCCGGAACCCGGCGTCCTCGCCGAAGCCGGTCTCGACGGCCCCGACGACCCGGGCATGCCGGAGTCCCGCAGGCGCGCCCTGCGGACGGTGGCGGCGGCGCTCGCCGACGGCACCGTCCGGCTCGACCCGGGCGCCGACCGCGACGACGCCGAACGGCGGCTGCTCGCCCTGACCGGCGTCGGCCCCTGGACCGCCGGCTACATCCGGATGCGGGCGCTCGGCGACCCCGACGTCTTCCTCCCCGGCGACGCCGGGGCGCGCCACGGACTCGCCGCCCTGGGCGCCGGTCCGGACGCCGCCGACGACTGGCGGCCCTGGCGCTCGTACGCACTGCACCACCTCTGGAACCACGCGCCCGCTGCTGCGGGGAAGTAAGGACGGCACCCGATGCTTCCGACGCTGTACACCGAGATCGACAGTCCCCTCGGCACCCTGCTGCTCACCGGCCGTCCCTCCGCGACCGCCCCGGGCGGCACCGCCCTCGTCTCCCTCTCCGTCCCGGGCCAGCCCAACGGCGCGACCGTCCGCCCCGACTGGCACCGCGCGCCGGACGCCTTCACCGAGGCCCGGCGCCAGCTCGCCGCCTACTTCGCGGGTGAGGTCAAGGAGTTCGCGCTCGAGTACGCCGTCGAGGGGACGGAGTTCCGCCGCCGGGTCTGGGACGCGCTCGACGCCGTCCCGTACGGCGCGACCACCAGCTACGGCGAACTCGCCGCCCGCGTCGGCGCTCCGCGCGCGGCCGTCCGCGCGGTCGGCGGGGCCATCGGCGCCAACCCGCTGCTGGTACTGCGCCCGTGCCACCGCGTCATCGGCGCGGACGGGTCGCTGACCGGGTACGCGGGCGGCCTCGACCGCAAGCGCCTGCTGCTCGCGCTGGAGGCGGGGGAGCGGCCGGTGCAGGACGGGCTGCCGGGGATGTGAGGGCGCCCGCCCGGGGCGCCCCCTCTCAGCTCCGCGCCGCCGTCGGCCGCCACTGCGCCGCCGTCGCCCTCGCCGGCCCCGGGCTTCCCGTCGTCCATCCCCGCTCCGCCGCCTTCCAGCCGAGCTGGAGCCGGGTCGTCACTCCGGCCAGTTCCATGAGCCGCTTCACCCGCCGCTGCACCGTCCGCAACCCCAGCCCCAGTTGCTTGGCGACGCTCGCGTCGGTCAGGCCGGACAGCAGCAGCGACAGGACCGCCAGGTCCGTGGCGTCGGGGACGTCGGAGGCGGGCGGCAGCGGTAAGGGAGCGTCCTCGACGGGCGGCAGCGGGCGGGCCTCGTGCCAGACGGTCTCGAACAGAGCGGCCAGCGAGTCCAGCAGTTCCCCCTCGCCGACGACGAGCGCCGCGGGGCCCGCGCTGCCGGAGGGGAGGACAAGGAGCGCCTCCCTCCGGTCCGCGAGGAAGAGCTCGGCCGGTACGCGGTCGGCGATCCGGACCTGGTGCGTACCGGCTCCCGCGGGGATGGGGACGTGGAGGGGGCTCCCCGCGCGGTCCACGACCGTGCGGTGCCGGACGGGGTGTTCGCGCCGGACGGGGTGTCCGGTGCCCGTGTCAACCCAGGGACGGCCGATGTCAACCCAGGGGCGGTCCTTGACCAGTGCGCACACTTCTTCGACGGCCCGCCGTCGCAGCCCCGTCAGACGGTCGGTGACGGCCGCCGCGCCGGTCACCGCCTCGACCGCCGCACCGGGGCCGCCCGACCGGTCCTCCGACCGCTCCTGCCTGCGCTGTCCTGCGGCTCTTCCGCGTTCCAGGTCCCCGACGGCGGCCGGACCTATGGCACCGGGCACGTGACACCCCTCCCCACGACCGTGTTGCGACTCCCGCCATCATCGCCGCGTGAGGCCCCTCGTGCACTCTTCCCGTATACCCAGCAGTGTGGACAATAAGGGCATGAGTCAGCTGGGGGATCAGGGACAAGAGGACGCCTGGTGGGCGGAGTTGTACGGCCGGACCACGGACGGTCCGGGCGCCGCCGCCGAGGAGGACAGCCTCGACGACCGGTTCGCTTCCGCCGCGGCCGTCGTCGGCGGCGACCCGCCGCCCCAGGGCTCCCCCCGCCCGCCGGGCCGCCCGGCCCGCGGCGCGCACCCGCCGAGCGGGCTGCCGGCCCGCGCGGCCTGGTCGGTCTCCCGGGCCGGCGGACTTCCGGATCCCTCCCGGCTGCCCCCGCTCCCCGACCTGGCGGGCCCGCTCCGCGGCACCCCGCCACCCCCGCCGCCTCCTCCACCACCTCCACCCCCACCGCCCCCGCCACCGCCGTCCGCGGCCTCCCGCTGGGACCTCAACACACCGCCGCGCGGCGCCCGGCCGGGGACCACGGCGCCGGGCCGCACGCCCTCCTCCTCACCGCCGGGGCCCGAGATTCCGAACCGGGGGGACGGCCGCTCCGGGCGAGAGGAACGGCCCGGGGCGGGCGGCCGGGCCGGGGGAAGCGACCCACGCCGGGCCGGCGGGCGACGAGAGACGGCCGACCGGCCGGACGGCCCGCACCGCTCCGGTCGTACGGATCCCCCGGGCCGCCCTGACCGGCCGAGGTCGGCGAGCCGTCAGCCCTTCGCCGCCAACCGGCCCGACGCGACCGGCCGTTCCGAAGGATCGAGCGCCCCCGCCGACCGGCCGCCAAGGGGCGGAAACCGGCCGGGAGCGGCCGACGACGGCTTCGCTTCCGGCACACCCGACGCCCCCGGGCCCGCGCGGGCCTCCGGCGGCGCGGCGGTCGACGGCCCGCGCACGCCGGACGCGCGGGAACCGATGAGCGGCGGAACCGGACGACCCGACGGTACGGGACGGCGTGAAGCCCCCGCACGCCGTCCCACCGGCGGCGGCAGGCGTCCCGCACCGCTCCCCGATCCGAACGGAACCCCGCCCCGCCCCGACAACGGCCAGAACGGCCCCAGCCCCGCACCCACTACCCGGCGACCGGAACCCTTCACCGGCGGCCCGGACGCCGCCATCCGACCGGAAGGCTTGCCTGGGCAGCAGGCCCCCAACCGGTCGGCTGCCTCCGCCGGACCGGAGTTTCCCGCGCGACGGGATGCCTTCGCCGGGTCGGATGCCCCTGATCGGCCTGAGGCGTCCACCGGATCGGAAGGTTTGGCCGGTCAGGAGGACGGCGACCGGTCGGCTGCCTCCGCTGGGCCGGAAGCTTCCCGGCGGCGCGGTGCCTCCGCTGGACCGGCTGGCCGGAACCGTTCGGATGCCTTCGCCGGATCGCCGGATGGCTTTGGCCAGCCGGAGGTTTCCGCCCGGCGGGGTGTTTCCGGTGGGCCGGGTGCCCCTGGTCGGCCGGAGGCGTCCGCTGGGGCTGAAGCCTTGGATCGGCCGGAAACCACCAATGGGCCAGGTGCCTCTGCCGGGCCGGGAGCTTCGCCCCGGCGGGAGGCCGCCACGGGGCCGGAGGCTCCCGGCGGCTCGGAGGGCTTCGCTCGGAGGCCTGCCGCCGCCGGGTCGGAAGGCTCCCCGGACGCCTTTGCCGGTTCGGATGCCGCGAATCGGTCGGGTGCCTTCGCTCGGCCGGAGGCTTCCGGCGGGTCGGAGGGCTTCGCCCGGCGGGACGTCTCCGCCGGGCTGGAAGCCTCCCCCCGACCGGACGCCTCTGCCGGTTCGGATGCCGCACACCCGTCCGGTGCCTTCACCTCCGCTGGGTCGGAAGGTCGCGCCCGGCGAGATGTCTCCGCCGGGCGCGGGGCATCCGCCGGACGGGACGTCTCCGTGGAAGCGGAAGCTCTTGATCGGCCGGTGGCCTCCCCTCGGCCGGGGACCTCCGCCCGGCGGGAGGTCTCCGCTGGGCCGGAAGGCCCTTCCCAGCCGGGAGCCTCCGCCCAGCCGGGGACCCCCGCCCAGCCTGGAACCTCCGCTCAACCCGGAACCCCCGCCCGACCGGACGCCCCGGCGAGGTCCGGTGCCCCCGCGTCGTCCGGCCGTTCCACGTCGTCCGGCCGTTCCGCGCGGGCTGACGTTCCCGCGCTGCCCGAATCCTCCGGGGCGCCCGAAGCCGCCCCTCGTACCACCGGCCCCGCTCGCCTTACCCACCCCGCCCGTCCCGAACTCCCCACCCTCCCCGACCTCTCCGCGCTCATCGGCGCGCCCCGGGTCCCCGAAGTCCACACCTTCCCCCATGTCCCCGTACCCCACGTCGCCGCCGGCCCGCCGGAAGTGGCGGAGGCGTCGGGGCCGTCGGACGCCTCCGATCCCCCCGCGACCCCCGATGCCTCCGGCGCCTTCGGCGCCTTCGCGTCCGATCCTCCGGTGGCGTGCGAGTCGGCCGCGTCGCTGGAGGCCGCCGTGGTGCCGCAGGTGCCCCGGCCGCGGCGCCGGGAAGGTGTCCGGCCGCGGGCGCAGGAGTACGTCGGGCAGGGGCCGCCGACCTACGAGGCCGAGCCGACCGCCTGGCCCGCCGCGGACCCGGGCGGGCTGGAGGACCTCGTACCCGACACCGTCCTCGACGGCGCCCGGTACGGCGCCATGACGCTGCGGGCCGTCTCCCTGCGCGGCGACTCCGCGCGCTACCGCGGCGAGCCGCGGCGGGACGCGCTGCTGACCGCCCGGTTCGGGAGCGGGGACGGGGCCGTGCTGCTCGTCGCCGTGGCGAGCGGCGCCCGCGCGGCCGAGGGCGCGCACCGGGCGGCGCGGGACATCTGCGCCTGGCTGGGCAGCGCGGTCGGGCGCAGCCACGCCCGGCTGGGGGAGGACATCCGGGCCGGCCGGCGCGGCGAACTGCGCTCCGGGCTGCACCGGCTCACCGACCGCTCGTACGGACGCCTCCGCACCCGAGCCGCCGAACTCGGCCTGCCGCCCGCCGAGTACACCGCCGCCCTGCGCTGCCTCCTGCTGCCGGCCGACCCCCGGTGCCGTACCCGCGTGTTCTTCGGCGTGGGCGGCGGCGGGCTGTTCCGGCTCCGCGAGGGCGCCTGGCAGGACCTCGACCCGGCCACGCGCCCGGCCGGCGCGGATCAGGGTGCCGACGGCACCGGCGGCGACGCGCTGTGCGACGACCGCATCACCGTCGACCTGGGCATCCCCACCCCCGGCACGACCCCCGTGATCGATCCCGAGGAGGTGCCGACCGAACCCTTCCGGTTCCGGGCCGCGGTCGCCCGGCCCGGTGACGCCCTGCTGCTCTGCAGCGCCGGTCTCGCCGAACCCCTGCGCGGCGAACCGGCGTTGGCCGACGCTCTCGCCGAGCGGTGGGGAACGCGCGCACAGCCGCCGGGGCTGGCCGAGTTCCTGTCCGACGCTCAGCTGCGCGTCAAGGGGTACGCGGACGACCGTTCGGCCGCCGCGATCTGGGAGGCGTAGGAGAGCACGGGAGGACGGCCTTTCCCCGCGGTATCCGGTTGCCCTGTCCGGAGATCGAATACCGGCGCGTCACCGGCGCGTTCCGCCGGTGCCGTGCGCCGCGAGAGGTTTCCGCATTTCCGCCGCATCACCATGTTGATGACTCAACAGGAGTCGTTTCTGTGCAGGCGGGGCATGCATTTGCCGTGAGCCTGTTCGATGCCGGGGCGCCGGGGAGGGGTCGGGGCGAACGGAAATGAAGCGGCGGACTGCACACTGGTTGGGCGCGGGGAACCGCGAAGGTCGGGAAGGGTCCGCGGGCGTCACGGCTCGGAACGAGGTGAACGGCGGGGAGAGCGAGCCCTTCTGGGAAAGACGGCTCGGGCGCGACGATCTGGCGGCGGTCGCGGGGGTACGGGCGGGGCTGCGCCGGTTCCTGGCCCACTGGGGCGCGCCCGGCCGGGCGGAGACCGCCGAGCTGCTGACGAGCGAACTCGTGACCAACGCCCTGGTGCACACCGACGGCGGCGCGGTGGTGACGGCCGTACTCGGCGGTGGCCCGCCGGCCGTCGTCAAGGGGCTGCTGCGCGTGGAGGTGCGGGACACGCTGCCCCGGCGCCCGGTGCTCCGGGCGTCCGACGCCGGGCCACCGGCCCGGGAGGGCGCTGCGCGGACGGACGAGGGCCGGTGTGCCGGCGAGGGCGCGGCGACCTCCGGGCGCGGTCTGCTGCTCGTCCAGGCCCTGGCCGACGACTGGGGGGTCCGGGCGCACGGCACGGGCAAGGCGGTCTGGTTCGAGCTGGCGGCGGAGGAGCGCTGACGAGGAGCGCTGACGAAGGGCGCCGGCGAAGGGCGGTGAGGGACGGCACGAAGGAACGGGCGGAAAGGGTGACGCGACGCCGCCCGTCCGCTCCGAGCCGGTGAACGCGCCCGGAGCGAACGGGTCAGCCGAACTGCCGCTCGATGCGTGCCAGTTTCTCCTCCAGGGAGTCGAGCCGTCGGATGGGCTGGGTGTCGTCCTCGGCGGTGAGGTCGATGGGGCCGGGGTGGCCTGCGGTGTTGCTCGCGGCGCCCGCCGCGCCCGCCGTGTTCACGGCCTGGAGCGGCCGGCCGCGCGCGGGGAGCTGCTCCTGCTCGGTTATGGAAGGCTCCGCCCCGGACTGCGAGCCGATCTGCGCCGGCTGGGGTGCCGCCGGCACCGCCGTCACCTCCACCTGCCGCCCGCCGCGGGCGCGCCCCCACAGCACGCGGTGCTGCCGGTTGTACGCCTTCAGCCGCGCGCGTTCCAGCTTGCCGGCCTCCCGGCGGCGCAGCCGGTGCTGGCGGCGCTGCCGCTTGTCCTCGCGGACCTCGTCCACGGCCTCGTCCAGCGTCCGTACGCCTTCGAGCAGCATCAGCGACCAGGCGCCGAACGTCTCGCGCGGCGCCCGCAGCCAGCGGACCATCCGGATCTGCGGCAGCGGGCGGGGGACCAGGCCCTGTTCGCGCAGGGCGGCCCGGCGGGTCTGCTTGAGCGCGCGGTCGAAGAGGACCGCGGCCGACAGCGACATGCCGGCGAAGAACTGCGGGGCCCCCGCGTGGTCCATGCCGCGCGGCGCGTGCACCCAGTTGAACCAGGCGGCGGCGCCCGCGAAGGTCCACACGAGCATGCGGGAGCCGAGCGCCGCGTCGCCGTGGCTGGCCTCGCGGACGGCCAGGACCGAGCAGAACATGGCGGCGCCGTCGAGCCCGAAGGGCACCAGGTACTCCCAGCCGTCCGTCAGGCCCAGGTTCTGCCGTCCGAAGCCGACCAGACCATGGAAGGAGAGGGCGGCGGCCACCGCCGCGCAGCAGAAGAGGAGTACGTAGGACGCGCTGCCGTACAGCGCCTCCTTGCGCCTCCTGCGTTCCTCGGTGCGTTCCCAGGAATCCGTGGCCGTCGCGTCCTCCGGACCGCCGTGGCGGCCCCGGGAGAACACCGTCACCGCCACCACGGCTCCGGCGAGGGCCACGGCACTGGGCAATACCCAATTCAGCGGTATGTCGGTCACTCTCATCTTGCGTCCCTTGCATCGCGGTACCGGCCTTTCGCGCGCCATCCTGACGGAATCGGCCAGAGCGCCAAGCGGTTTCCGGGCAACTCGCCGCCAATGGACGCCAAGGACATACGGATAGGTGTGTATTGCTTCGAACGCCCTGCTGCGCGACGGTAATTGGGTTCTAACCAATCCACCCGTTCGAGTGGATTGGAGATGATCAGCTTGTGCTCGGTCGGGTGATACGAAGGGTGTCGTGTGGTGCTCGTGTCGGCTGCCGCGTCATCGGCCGGTCGGCCGGAGGGCGGACCCGGACATCCTCCGTTCCGAGACGGTCGGGCCTTACTTCGTGACGATCGGGGTTTGAGCCGTCGGATCCTCCGCCTATGGTTCGAATGAGACATAGGAGGACCTCTCATGGAGCAGGGCAGACCCCACCCGGCGGTGCCGTACCCGCGCACCGCCGCGCCCGCGCGCGTACCGCTCACCGAGGGCGCCGGGGCGCGTGGTGAGCATGTGCACGGAGACCGTTGCGAGCACGTCCAGCACGGTGAGCACGTCCAGCACGGGGAACATGGCGAGCGCGGTGAGTACGGTCGCGGTGCCCCCGGTCGTGGAGGGCACGCGCACGCGTACGGGGCCGCCGGTGCGCCGGCGGCCGGTGTCGGCGTTGGCGTCGGTGTCGGTGTGGCGGCCCGGCGCATGCCGACGCGCTATTCCGTCCGCGGCCAGGTCCTCGACGCCCTGCGCAAGGCCCTGGTCAGCGGTGAGCTCATCCCCGGGGAGGTCTACTCGGGCCCCGCGCTGGCCGAGCGGTTCGGGGTCTCGGCGACGCCGGTCCGGGAGGCGATGCAGCAGTTGGTCGCCGAGGGCGCGGTCGAGGCCGTGCCCAACCGGGGCTTCCGGGTCACCAGCCGGTCCGCCCGCGACCTGGCCGAACTCGCCGAGGTCCGCGGACTGCTGGAGGTGCCCGTCCTGCTCCGGCTGGCCCGTACGCTGCCCGCGGCCCGCTGGCGGGAACTGCTGCCGCTCGCCGAGACGGCGGAGGCCGTCGCCCGGGGCGGTGACCGCGCCGCCTACGCCGAGGCCGACCGCGCCTTTCATCGCGCCCTGCTCGGCCTCGGGGGCAACCGCCAACTCGTCACCGTCACCGACGAGCTCCACCGGCGCGCGCAGTGGCCGACCCCCGACGCCCCGGTCCGGCGCACGGAGGACCTCGTCGCCGACGCGGCCGAGCACGTCGCCCTGCTCGACGCGCTCGCCGCCCGCGACCTGCCGGCCGTCGAGTCCCTGCTCCGCGGCCACTACACGGGGGCCGCGCACTGAGCCCGCCCGCCGGGGGCGCTCAGCCGCCCGCCGCGCCGCCCGGTGCCTCCGCCGTGTCCGCCGCCCCCGTCGGGCGCGGGGGCAGCCGGTCCGCCAGCCAGGACGGGACCCCGCCCAGCAGCCGGACCAGCCGGCCCGCCTCCTCGCGCAGCCGGGTCGCCTCGGCCGGGTCCGGAAGGACGGCGGCGAGCGAGACGAGGGCCGGCGCGATCCCCACCAGGTAGCCCAGCTCCTCGCGGATGCGCAGCGACTCGGTGTAGCCGTGCCGGGCGTCGGCGGTGCGGCCGTCGTGCTCCGCCATGGCCGCCAAGTGCCGCCAGGTGAACGAGAGCAGCAGCCGGTGGCCGTGTTCGGTCGCCCCCGCGTGGGCCCGCCGGAAGGCCGCCGTGGCGTCGGACGGGTTGTCCGAGAGGTGCTGGGCGATCAGGCCGCGGCGGAAGTCGAGCAGGGGGCGGCCGGGGGAGTGGGGCGCGAGCAGTGCCGCCGCGCGCCCCAGAGCGGAACGTGCTTCGTCCGCCCGGTCGCGTACCCCCAAAAGAGTGGACAGGTAGGCGAGGTGACCCCGTTCGCAGGCCGCCGCGCCCCGCTCCTCGTCGTCCGCGGCCAGCGCCTCCGCGCCGCGCAGCGCGTCCTCGGCGGCGCTCCAGCCCTCGGCGGTGAACACGCAGCGCTCGATCAGTACGGCCGTGCGCCACCGCGCGGCGCCCGGGTCCGCCGCCGCGCGCGGGGCGATCAGCTCGGCGGCGTCCTCCCAGCAGGCCCGCGAACGGAGCCGCCACACCGCGCGCTCCAGCGGTCCGTCCTGCGGGCTCGGCCCCTGTGGTCCCCATGGTTCCGTCAAGCCAGAATTCCGCATGGCGGTATCCGCCACAGTGCCCTCCCCAAGCGCGCCGTCGAGCTGGAAGCCAAGCCTGCTCCGATCACAGCACGCGGAACCGGGCCCGGCCAAGAGGCCGGTGTGAACCAATTCACAAAGCTTGGGGTGGACTTCGGCCGGGAGTGCTGCGAAGATCGCTGCCCCCTCGTCCCGCCCGCCCGTTGACCAGGCCTTTCCGGCGGGCGGCGGCGATCGCCGTCCGGGCGGCGGAGGGGAAAATCCCTCGCGCGCCATCCCTGCCCCTGGCACCATGGCCCGCGCGCACCACATCGCGCACCACCACGCCGCACAAGGGAGACGACCGGACGATGCGCCAGGCCCTCGGAAACATCCAGCGCCCTGACCGGACGACCGTTCCCGAGGACTTCTCCCCTGATGCGCACCTCCAGCCCGGCCCCGACTGCCCGGGGCTTTCTGAACATCGGCATTCTGGCGCACGTCGACGCCGGTAAGACCAGCCTCACCGAGCGCCTGCTGTTCGACACCGGCGCCATCGACCGGCTCGGCAGCGTCGACGCCGGCACCACCCGTACCGACTCCGGTGAGATCGAGCGCCGGCGCGGCATCACCATCCGCTCCGCCGTGGCCTCGTTCACCGTCGGCGGCCTCCACGTCAACCTCATCGACACCCCCGGCCACAGCGACTTCATCGCCGAGGTGGAACGCGCCCTCGGTGTGCTCGACGGGGCGGTGCTCGTGCTGTCCGCCGTCGAGGGGGTGCAGGCGCAGACCCGGGTGCTGATGAAGACCCTGCGCCGGCTGGGGCTGCCCACCCTGGTCTTCGTCAACAAGATCGACCGGACGGGGGCGCGCGAGGCCGAGACGCTGTCCGCGATCCGGACACGCCTCACGCCGCGCATCGTCCCCATGAACACCGTCCACGCCATCGGCACCCGGGACGCCCGGACGCTGCCCGGCTCCTTCGACGACCCCGCCTTCCGCGAACGCGTCGCCGAAGCGCTGGCGGAGGACGACGACGCGCTGCTCGCCGACCTCGTCGAGGACCGCGTCCCCGACGCCGGACGGCTCCGGTCCGGCCTCGCCGACCACACGGCGCGCGGCCTGCTGCACCCCCTCTGCTTCGGCTCCGCCCACTCGGGGCAGGGCGTGGCGGACCTCCTCGACGGCATCGCGCACTGGCTCCCCGGCCGGGGCGCCCCGGAGCGGACCACCGAGGACCACGCGCCCGCCGGACCGGCCGCTTCCGCCGCCCCCGTCGGCACCGTGTTCGCGGTCGAGCGAGGCGCGAACGGGGAGAAGACCGCGTACCTCCGCCTCTTCTCCGGCACCCTGCACCGCCGCGACCGCGTCACCCTGCACCGGCACGGCCCCGACGGCAGCGCCGGTGAACTCACCGGCCGCATCACGGCACTTGAGGTCGTCGGAGCGCCGCCCGGCGCCGACCACCGGCTGACCCCCGGCGGGATCGCCCGGCTCCGCGGCCTGCCCGGCGTCCGCGTCGGCGACCGCCTCGGGCCCACGCCCGCGTCCGACGACGCGAGTGGAGACGGTGGCGTGGTGCCGCGATTCGCCCCGCCGAGCCTGGAGACGGTCGTCCGGCCCCGGCACCCGGAGGACACCCCGCGCCTCTACGCCGCGCTGGCCGCGCTCGCCGACCAGGACCCGCTGATCGGCACCCGCCCCCTGCCGGACGGTGCCGGCACCTCCCTTCTGCTCTACGGCGAGGTCCAGAAAGAGATCATCGCGGCCACCCTCGGCGAGGAGTTCGGGATCGAGGCCGTCTTCGAGGAGAGCCGCACGGTCTTCCGCGAACGCCCCACCGGGAGTGGCGCCGCCTACGAGGGCATCGACCGCCACCGGACGCCCGCCTTCTGGGCGACGATCGGGCTCCGGGTGGACCCCGGCGCGCCCGGCTCCGGCGTCGCGTTCCGCCGGGAGACGGAACTCGGCGCGATCCCCCTCGGTTTCGACCGCGCCATCGAGGAGACCGCGCGCCGCACCCTCGAACAGGGCCTGTACGGCTGGCCGGTCACCGACTGCGTCGTCACCCTCACCCACTCCGGCTACGCCAGCCCGGTGAGCACCGGGACGGACTTCAGGTCACTCACCCCCCTCGTCCTGATGCGCGCCCTCGACGAGGCCGGCACCCGGGTGTACGAGCCGTGCCACGCCTACGAGGCGGAGGTGCCCGCCGACGCGCTGAGCGCCGTGACGGGCCTCCTCGCCGAGCAGGGGGCCAGGATCCGGGACACCGTGCCCGGCCGTGGCACCTGGCTGGTCAAGGGCACCATCCCGGTGCGTCGGGTGGCGGCGGTGGAGCGGCGCCTTCCGGCGCTGTCCCGGGGCGAGGGGCTCTGGTGGTCGGCCCCCACCGACGACCTGCCCTGCCCCGGAACCCCGCCGGTCCGGGCCCGGACGGACGGCGACCCGCTCAACCGCGCGGCCTACCTGCGGCACGTGGGCCGGGGCTGAGAAACCCCGGCGCGCCCGAGCCCGATCCCGAGCCGAGCCCGATCCCGAGCCGAGCCCGAGCCAAAGCCGGTCCCGGGCCGCGCCCGAGCCGAGTCACGGCCGAGTCGGGGACAAGCCGGCGCCGGCGTTCCCCTCCTGATGTACGTCGGCGCCGGCCTGCCCCCTGGTTCGTGGGGTCAGTAGACGATCCGGTACTGGTTCCAGCCGGAGTTGCCTATCTTCTCCTTGGCCGCGAAGGGCGCGGACGCCTTGCCCGTGCCCTTGTAGCGCCACAGCGCTCCGGACTTGTCGCGGGCCACCAGGTCCGTACGCCCGTCGAAGTCCGTGTCGCCGGCGCCGTGAAGCAGATTGAACTGGTTCCAGCCGCCGCCGATCCTCGTCCGGCCCGCGAACGGCTTGGTCCAGTCGCCCGTGCCCTTGTAGAGCCAGAGCACCCCGTCCTTGTCGCGGGCGACGATGTCCGTCTTCCCGTCGCCCGTCAGGTCGCCCTTGCCGGTGATCTGCGTGTACTGCCCCCAGCCCGGCCCCACTTTCTTCTTGCCGGTGAGCGAGCCGTCCGCCTTGGCCAGGTAGAGCCAGAGCACCCCCTGCCCGTCCCGGACCAGGATGTCCGGCTGCTTCGCCCCGCCCAGGTTCCCCGGTGAGAAGAACGTGTCGTACGCGCCCCAGTCGGACGCCACCTGGCGTCGCACCCCGTCCAGCGGCTTGTCGAGGATCACCTTGCCGTCGGTGGTGAGGTAGTACGCGTCCCCGTCGTAGTAGTTGTCCGCGTCACTGTCCACCTGCGTCGCCGCCCGCAGCTTCGGCAGATCGAGGAGCCCGTCCATGCGGGGCTCCAACTTGCCTCCCATGCCCCACATGTAGGTGAAGTCCTTGCCGCCGCCGTCGACGACCTCCAGCGGGAAGTGCGGCGCGTCACCGGGCAGCACCCGTGCCAGCTTCTGGCGCGCCGTCAGGGCGGACCGTCCGGGGCCGTCATCGGCCACGGCCGCACCCGCGGCGGTCACGACGAGCGTGGCGGCGGCCACCAGTGCGGCGAGGCCAGGAAGTCGGTTCACGTCTCAATCTCCGTAGTGGGTGGTGAACAGGGCACGGCCACACGGGCCGCCTGACTGGCCGTCACGTGCCTCCGTGTCCCCATATCATTTCACAGTCCTGGCGACTGTCAACCGAGTTCACACTCCCGTGTTTCGCGTGGGGGAGCGGGAAGGATTCGGCCCCCGCGTCTGTTCTGCGCAAGGAATGGATCATGAACGCTCGACGGAAGGGTGAAGCCGTGTCAGTGGCATTCGGCGAGGAGACGCGCAAGCTGTTGGACGGGAGGAACTTCGCCACCATCGCGACGCTGGGCCGGGACGGCGCGCCGCAGACCTCGGTGGTCTGGGTCGCGAGGGACGGCGACGCGGTGCTGTTCTCCACCACGGCGGGCCGCCAGAAGGCGCGCAACCTCGCCCGCGACCCGCGGATCAGCCTCACGGTCTTCGACACGGCGAACCCGTACCGGTCCGTGGACATCCGCGGCACCGCCGAGCTGATCGAGGACCGGGAGAAGTCGCTGTCGCGCGAGCTCTCCCAGAAGTACCTCGGCGAGAATCCGCCGCCCGAGTCGGACGACGTGCTCCGGCTCATCGTCCGGGTGACGCCCCGGAAGGTCACCGGCTTCTCCGTCTGAAGCCGGCTCGTCCGCCGCCTCGGTCGCCCCCCCCCGCCGCCCCGCCGCCCTCCAGCGCGGTCCGGTCCGGTGTGGTTCGGTCCGAACCCGTTCAGGATTCCGTGCGTGCCGTGCAGCCGCGGACGTCGGCGGTCAGTTTCGCCAGGAGACCGGCGAGCGTGGCACGTTCGGTGTCCGAGAGGCCCTCGACGAGGGTGGCCTCGCGGCCGAGGACCGTGTCGACGGAGCGTTCGATGAGGGCGTGGCCTTCGGGGGTGAGGGTGACCAGTACGGCTCGCCTGCCCGTGGTGCCTGGTGTGCGTTCGACGAGTCCCTCGCGTTCGGCCCGGGCGACGCGTTGCGAGATCGCCCCGGCGGTCACGAGGGTGCGGCGGGTGAGTTCGCGGGTGGTGAGGGCGTAGGGCGGCCCGGAGCGGCGGATGACGGACAGGAGGTCCAGGGTGGCCGCGTCGATTCCCGCCTGCCGGAGGGCCCGGTTGCGGTCGTCCGCGAAGAGTTTGGCCAACTGCCAGACGGGAGTGACGATCTCGATCGATCCGGTCGGTGTGCCCGGCCGTTCCCGGCGCCAGGCCGCGGCGATCTCGGCGGCGGAATGAACGGGTTCGGGCGGTCCGGAGACCGGGATCGCGGAGACGGCCGATGTGGCGTCCGGCGCGGTGCGATCCCTCGGATTGGCGTCCACTGCTGATCCCCTGGCTTGGCGTCCACTGCTACGTTTAGATCTAAACGTAGCAGTGGACAGGAGGATCCCGTGACACGCACCGTTCTCATCACCGGCGGCACCAGCGGCATCGGCCGGGCCGTCGCCGCGGCGTTCGCCGCCGACCGGGCCGAGGTCTTCATCACCGGACGCACCCCTGACACCGTCGAGCGCACCGCCGCGGAACTGGGGGTGCGCGGCCTCGTCTGCGACGCCGCCGACCCCCGGCAGGCCGAGGCGCTCGCCGCCCGGCTCGACGGCCTGGACGTCCTGGTCAACGCCGCCGGCGGACTGGCCCGGACGGGTGCCCGGGAGGAACCCGGCCTTGACGCGCTCCTCGCGCAGTGGCAGGAGAACCTGGCACAGAACCTGCTGACCGCCGTCCTCACCACGGCCTCGGTGCGCGACAAGTTCACCGGTGGCGGCTCCGTCGTCAGCATCGGTTCGATCGGCGCCGAGCGCCGGGGCGGCGCGTACGGGGCCGCCAAGGCCGCCCTGGCCGCGTGGAACGCCTCGCTGTCCGCCGAACTCGCCCCCCAGGGCGTCACCTGCAACGTCATCGCCGCGGGGTACGTCGCCGGCACCAACTTCTTCCACGGCGGACTGAGCGAGGAGCGCGAACGCGCGCTGGTGGAGGAGACGCACGTCAAGCGTCCGGGGACGGTCGAGGACATCGCCCGGACCGCGCACTTCCTCGCCTCGCCGGGAGCCCGGCACATCACCGGGCAGACGATTCACGTCAACGGGGGAGCGTTCACCACGCGTTAGGGGGGCGCGCCGCCCGGGCCCCGTCCCCTCAGCCGCCCGGCGCGAGCAGCAGCGCGAACCCCGACAGCGTCGCCATCGAGACCAGGGTCGAGGCGACCACCGCGTCCCGCGCGAGGGCCGTGGCCGCGCCGTACTCGCGGGCGTAGACGTAGACGTTCTGCGCGGTGGGGAGGGCCGAGCAGACGACGGTGGCGAGGAGTTGGTGGGGCGGGAGGTGGAGGGCGAAGCGGCCGGTGGCGTAGGCCGTCGCCGGTTGGGCCACGGTCTTGAGGAGGACGGCGATCCCTGCTTCCGCCCGTGACGCGGCAGTTCCCGCCCCGGCGTCCGGGTGGCGGCCGCGGCCGTGCAGCGACAGGCCCAGCATGACCAGCGCCGTCGGCACGCCCGCCCGGCCGAGCAGGTCGCAGGAGCCGTCCAGGGCGCCGGGCAGCCGCCAGTGCGCGGCCGAGAAGACGGCACCCGCGGCGGCGGCCAGGACGATGGGGTTGCGGACGGGCGCCAGGAGCGCGTGCCCGGCGCGTCGGCGGCCCTCGCCCGTACCGGCGCCGAGTACCGCCAGCATCAGGGGCGTCACCACCAGCACCTGGAACAGGATCACCGGCGCCACCACCGACGCGTCGCCCAGGACCTGCGCCGCGACGGGGATGCCGAGGTTGCCGGAGTTGACGTAGCCGGCGACGAGCCCGCCGACCGCCTGCTCGGCGGGCTTGCGGTGGAAGAGCCGGCGGGACGCGACCGCCCCCAGCAGGAGGGCCACGGCGGTGCCGGCCGCGAAGGCGAGCATCGAGGCGTTCGCGAAGCCGGCCAGCGGAGCCCGGGCGAGAAGCGTGAACAGGGCCGCCGGCATGGCGATGTTGAAGACGAAACGCCCCAGGATCTCTTCCGCGTCCGCGCCGAGCAGCCCTGTCCTGCCGGCCAGGTAGCCGACCGCGGTCAGGGTCCAGAGCGGGACGAAGGCGGAGAGCAGCCCGGGGAGCGCGTGCGCGGTGGGCAGGGCGAGCACGGCGGACGGGGTGGGCACGGCGGGCATGACGGGCATGGATCCTCGGACGGGCGACCCGTCGGGGGACGGGGGCGGAGGGCGGATCGTGGCGTGGCGGGGAGCGGAGGGACGGGTGTGGCGGCACCGGTCCGTCGTGGGGCGGGCGAGTTGAGGCGGGACGAGATGGGGCGGGCCCCCGGGCCTTGGCCCCCGGGCCTTGGCCCCCGGGCCTTGGCCCCCGGGCCTTGGCCCCCGGGCCTTGGCCCCCGGGCCTTGGCCCCCGGGCCTTGGCCCCCGGGCCT
>NZ_JBIRQH010000005.1:170966-199620 GCF_044333095.1 Streptomyces sp. NPDC021100 | reverse complement strand
GCCTTGGCCCCGGCTCCGAACCTGGGTCGCGGACCTGGGCCCCGGCCCCGAACCAGGCCCGCAGGCCCAGGACAGGACCGCAGCCCCCGGGCCGCGCACCGTGACGGCCGAGGACCGTGACGGCCAAGGACCGTGACGGCCAAGGGCCGCGGCCCGCCAACCGTCAACCGCCAACCGCAAGCCGCGGGCCGCAAGCTGCGGACCCCCAACCGCTGACCGCGAATACCGGGGGGCGGCCCGCCCCCCCGCTCACTCCGGCGGCTTCGCCTTCAGCCCGTTCCCGCACAGCGGCGCCACCGCGAACGGGCGGTCGCCCTCCACCGCGTGCTCCGGCACCAGCCCCTCCTGCAGCGCCGCCCAGCAGACGGCGGACGTCGGCTCCACGTACAGCCCGTGGCGGGCGAGTTCGCGGTGGGCCGCGACGATCCGGTCCTCCGGGACCGTCACGAACGTGCCCCCCGTCTCCCGTACTGCCCGCAGGACCTGGGAGCCCCGGGCCGGCCGGGCGATGGCGATGCCCTCGGCGACGGTCGGCTCGGCGGTGATGCGCTCCGGCACGTCGCCGCCCAGCGCGGCGGCGCGTGCGAGGGGCGCGCAACCGGCTGCCTGCACCGCCGTGATGGCGGGCAGGCGGTCGATCAGCCGCTGGTCGAGGAGTTCCTGGCAGCCGAGGCGGGCGCCGAGCACCAGGGTGCCGTTCCCGGCCGGGAGGACGAGCGTGCCGGGCAGCCGGCCGCCCAGTTGCTCCCACAGCTCGAAGACGTAGGTCTTGGTGCCGTGCGGGAAGAACGGGTGGTACACGTGGCTGGCGTAGAACGTCCCGGGCTCCTCCGCCGCGCGGGCCGCCGCGGTGGCGGTGTCCTCGCGGGAGCCCTCGATCCGGTGCACCTCGGCGCCGTAGGCGCGGAGTTGGGCCACCTTGCCCTCGGAGGTGGCCGCCGGGACGTACACCTCGCAGGCGAGGCCCGCGCGGGCCGCGTAGGCGGCGACCGCCGTCCCCGTGTTGCCGCTGCTGTCCGCCATGACCTTCCGTACGCCCAGCCGGGCGGCCAGCGCCACCAGCAGCACCGCGCCGCGGTCCTTGAACGAACCGGTGGGCATCAGGTGGTCCGCCTTCAGCAGCACGTCCGGCCGGCCCGGCGCGCTGATCAGCGGGGTCATGCCCTCGCCGAGGCTGATCCGGGGCGGCCCCGGCACCGGCAGCGCCTCGGCGTACCGCCACAGGGTGGGCGGGCGCCGCCCGAGTTCGACGGCGTTGGGCATGGCGGGTGTGAAGCCGTGGACGTCGAGCAGGCCGTGGCAGTCGGCGCACCGCCAGGCCAGGTCGGCGAGGGCGTGGAGGCGTCCGCAGGTGGTGCAGCGCAGCCGTACCGTGCCGCACGGGGCGTCCGGGTCGTACGAGTCAGGCGAAACCGAGGGGGCGTGCGGGGCGTGGGGATGGAACGGACCGTAGGGCCCATCGGCCGGAAAACGCATCGTGCCTCTCCTCCTCGTGTCCTCCTCGTGCATCACGGGGCAGGGGAGCGGAAGCGGTGCGGCCACCTCGCCGCTGCGTACGGACGGTCATGCGCCGGCCGCTTTCCTCCCACGCCGCCGACGCGTCCCCGCGCGCTTTCCGCACGCCTTCCGCAGTCCGGCGGCCCGTTGACACCATGGACAGTCCGCGCACAAACCATGTGCACCACAAGGCCCTTGACAACCATGGTCAACTCCCCACCCAGGCAGAGTGTCCAGCGATCTGGACAGTTCGTCAAGGGTTGAAGCACGTAACCCCGATGACGTACTTCTAGTCTCGTTCCGGACGCGCGGGACGGGATCGGACGGTCCGGCGAAGCCGATGGGCGTGCGGAGGCAGGGATGACATCACCGGCATCAGCGGGATCAGAGGCATCGGCGGGACGACCGGCGGCACCAAAGTCGCCGGCGCCTCCGTCCACACCCCCATCTCACGAGAACGCGGCCGTCCCGGAGGCCCCGCAGGTCACGGACGGCACTGCCGACGCCGTGCTCCGGGCCCTGCGCCCGGTCGTCGACGGCCTCGCCGCCACCTTCGGCACCCAGTGCGAGGTGGTGCTGCACGACTACCGGACCCCGGACGCCAGCGTCGTCGCCCTCGCCGGATCCGTCACGTCGCGGTCCGTGGGCGGGGCCATGAGCGAGATCGGGCTGGAGATGCTGGCGCGCGGCGACACCGCGCGGGACAAGCTGAACTATGTCACCAAGACGCCCGACGGGCGCACGGTGAAGTCGTCCACCCTGCTGCTGCGCGACGGCTCCGGGCACGTCTTCGGGTCGCTCTGCGTCAACCTCGACATCACCGAACTCCGGCTCGCCGCCAAGGCGATGGCCGCCCTGGTCGGCACGGCGGACGCCGCACCGGCGGCCACGACGGTGTTCTCGGACGACATCGGCGAGGTCGTCACCGCCGTGATCGAGCAGGAGGAGGAACGGCTCGGCCGGCCGCTGGCCCACGACTCGCGGCAGGGCCGGCTCCGGGTGATCGAGGCGCTGGACGCCCGCGGGGTGTTCCGGCTCAGCCGCTCGGCGCTGGTCGTCGCCGAACGGCTCGGCGTGTCGCGGGCGACGGTCTACGCCGACCTGGGGCTGGTACGGGGGGAGCGGCGGGCGCCGGACTGAGCAGCCACCAGCCCCCCGCACCCTTCAGCTCATCCGCAGTGCCAGGAAGAAGTCCAGCTTGTCCTCCAGCCGCGACAGGTCGCGCCCGGTCAACTGCTCGATGCGGCCCACCCGGTAGCGCAGCGTGTTGACGTGCAGGTGCAGCCGCGTCGCACAGCGCGTCCACGATCCGTCGGAGTCGAGGAACGCCTCCAGGGTCGGGATCAGCTCGGCGCGGTGCCGGTTGTCGTACTCGCGCAGGGGGTCGAGCAGCCGGGCGGTGAACGCGCGGCGCACGTCGTCGGGGACGAACGGCAGCAGCAGTACGTGCGAGGCCAGCTCCTGGTGGCCGGCCGCGCAGACGCGCCCGGGCCGGGCGGCGGCGACGCGGCGGGCGTGCCGGGCCTCCTCCAGGGCGCCGCGCAGCCCCTCCGCCGAGTGGACGGCGGCGCTGACGCCGAAGGTCAGGCGGCCGTCGCCGTCGAGGCCCCGGGAGAGCGGGGCGCGGACGGCGGCCAGCAGCGCGTCGGCGTGCAGGCCGGTCCCGGCGCCGGCACCGGCCGGCCGGTCCTCGTCGGTGGCCGTCTGAGCCACGGCCGGGGCCGCGGGGAGCGGCACCAGGGCGACGGCCTCGTCGTCCGTGTGGGCGACGGCGATCCGCTCGGACGGCTCGGTCCCCGTCGCGTCCGGGTCGACCAGCGCCTCTTCCAGCAGGCTCTGCGCGATCGGCCCGGCCGGGAGGGCGGCGGCCGTCTCGCCGTCGGTCCACTCCACGCGGGCCACGACGACCTGCCAGTGCGGGGCGGCGCCCGGCCCGGGCATCAGGACGGGCGCGGCGACCCGCAGCCGCGCGGCGATCTCGGCCGGCGCGGCGTTCGACTGGACGAGCTCCAGCACCTCCTGCGCCAGCCGGCGGCGGACCGTGCGGACGGCCTCGCGCCGCTCGCGCTCGACGGCGATCAGCTGGGTGACGCCGTGCAGCAGGTCGAGGCGTTCGGCCGGCCAGTCGCCGGCGTCGGCCTCCACGGCGAGCAGCCAGTCGGACAGGACGGTCTCGCGCGGGTCGGCCGGGCCGGCGGACGTGCCGCGGATGGGGAACAGGGAGTACGTGGCGCCGCCCGCCGTCACCCGGTGCGGGCCCCGGCGGCCCGAGCGGGCCGCGGCCAGGTGCTCGCCCGCCAGCACGGCGCTGACGTCGGGCGACAGCGCCGGCCCCGCACCGGCCAGTGAGGAACCTGCGATCGGGCGGCCGGTGGGGGACAGGACCCAGGCGCGCAGATCCAGGTCCGAACCGAGCAGGTCCAGGACGACCTCCGGGCCGCCGCCCGCCGGGCCCGAGGTCATCAGCCGGCGGTGCCGGTCCACGACCGCGGCCAGGTCGCCGGCGCGCTCGCCGGAGACCTGCCGGACGACGTGCTCGGTGATGGACGCGAACGACACCGTCTCGTCCACGGAGAACAGCGGCAGCCGGTGCCGGGCGCAGGCCTCGATCAGGTCGTCCGGCGTGGAGCTGATCTCCGCCTCGCCCGCCGCGAGCCCGGCCACCCCGGCGGTGGCCAGGATGCGGACGAAACGCTCCGAGTCGGCCGGTTCCCGGCGCCACGCCAGGCCGGTGAGGACGAGTTCGCCGCCCGAGAGGTAGCGGCTCGGGTCGCGCAGATCGGTCGTCATCACGCCGCGGACGGTGCGGTCGAGCTCGTCCTCGCCACCGAGCAGTCGAAGGCCCAGCGCGTCGGTCTCCAGCAGTGCGCGCAGCCGCATGGTGGGTCGCCGCCGATCTTTCTCGTGTGTCGTCGTGTTACCGGTGCGAAGCCGTGAGGTTTCCGTGCTTCGCCTTTCGTTCGAATCTACAAGACGGTGGGCGTGACCAGCCAACCGCTTCATGGTTTCGGTGACTGCTCCCTGCCGGTGAAGTCTCTGTGTACTGGCTGCACGCGGCATCGACCCGGCGCCGGCCCCCACCCGAACCTCCCCCACGACCGACCCGCCCGGAGCCGCCCGAACGGCCCAAGCACGGTCCCCGCACCGTCCTCGCACCGCCCCGCGCAGCCCCCGTACGGCCGTGTCCGCCCCGCCGCCGGGCGGCCGGCAGGGGCGGGCCGGGCGGCGGGCGGCGTTCGCCGGCGGATCGGGTGGGCCGGGCGGGCCACGGCCCGGCGGCGGGACCAGAGCGAGAAGAGAAACGCCCATGGACTTCCTGCGCCCCGACCGCTGGGAGGACGCGCTGGCCGCCAAGGCCGAGCACCCTACGGCGGTGCCTCTGACGGGCGGCACGGATGTGATGGTCGAGATCAACTTCGACCACCGCCGCCCCAGCCACCTCCTCGATCTCACCCGCATCGGCGAGCTGTACGCGTGGCAGACCGACGGACCCGACGTCCGCCTCGGCGCCGCCGTCCCGTACGCCCGGGTGATCACCGAACTGTCCGGCCCGCTCCCCGGCCTCGCCCTCGCCGCCCGCACCGTCGGCTCGCCGCAGATCCGCAACCGCGGCAGCGTCGGCGGCAACCTCGGCGCCGCCTCCCCGGCCGGCGACTCCCACCCCGCGCTGCTCGCGGCGGGCGCCGTGGTGGAGGCGGAGTCGGTGCGCGGCACCCGGCTCGTACCGATCGACGCCTTCTACACCGGCGTCAAGCGCAACGCCCTCGCCCCGGACGAGCTGATCCGCGCCGTACGCGTCCGGAAGGCCGCCGGGCCGCAGCAGTTCGCCAAGGTCGGCACGCGCAACGCGATGGTCATCGCCGTGTGCGCCTTCGGCCTCGCCCTGCACCCCGACACCCGGACCGTCCGCACCGGCATCGGCTCGGCGGCGCCGACGCCCGTCCGGGCGCGGGCGGCGGAGGACTTCCTGGCCGCCGCCCTCGACGAGGGCCGCTGCTGGGACACCGGCCGGCCCGTACCGGCCGCCGCCGCCGAGGAGTTCGCCGCCCTCGCGTCGGCCGCCTGCGCCCCCATCGACGACGTGCGCGGCAGCGCGGCCTACCGCCGCCGCGCGGTCGGGGTCATGGCCCGGCGCACGCTCGGCTGGGCGTGGCGGCAGTACACGGACGGGACGACGGGGGAGACGGGGGAGGGGAACGGGCTGTGCGCGTGAACATGACGGTCAACGGCCGGCCGCAGCGGGCCGACGACGTGTGGGAGGGTGAGAGCCTCCTCTACGTCCTGCGCGAGCGCCTGGGCCTGCCAGGCTCCAAGAACGCCTGCGAGCAGGGCGAATGCGGCTCGTGCACGGTCCGCCTCGACGGCGTCCCGGTCTGCGCCTGCCTGGTCGCCGCGGGGCAGGCGGAGGGACGCGACATCGTCACCGTCGAGGGCCTGGCCGCCCGCGCGGGTGCGCCGGACGGCCGACTCGCGCCGGTGCAGCAGGCGTTCGTCGACGCGGGCGCCGTGCAGTGCGGCTTCTGCACCCCCGGCCTGCTCGTCGCCGCCGACGACCTGCTGGCCCGCGACCCGGACCCGTCCGACGCGGACATCCGCGAGGCCCTCTCCGGCAACCTCTGCCGGTGCACGGGCTACGAGAAGATCCTCGACGCGGTACGCCTGGCGGCGGCGCGGGGCGGGGTCGAAGGCGGTCCGGACGGCCGGGCCGGACGGGAGGGCTGAGACGTGAGTGAACGACCTTCGCCCAGTGGCGGCCTGACCGGCGGCCCCGCCGCGAACAGCCCCGCCGTGAAGAGCCCCGCCCCCAGCGGCCCGACGTCCCCCGGCAGGCCCCCCGGCCGCCCCGCCTCCACCGCGCTCACCCAGGGCAGCCGCACCCGCGGCGGCATCGGCGAGTCGACGCTCCGCCCGGACGGCACGCTCAAGGTCACCGGCGAGTTCGCCTACGCGTCCGACCTGTGGCACGAGGACATGCTCTGGGGCCACACCCTGCGCAGCCCGCACGCCCACGCCCGGATCCGTTCCGTCGACGTCGTCGAGGCCCTGGCCACCCCGGGTGTGTACGCCGTCCTGACCCACGACGACCTCCCGGCCGCCACCCGCTACGGGCTGGAGCTCCAGGACACCCCCGTCCTCGCCGACGGCGTCGTCCGGCACCACGGCGAACCGGTCGCGCTCGTCGCCGCCGACCACCCGGAGACCGCCCGCCGCGCCGCCGCGAAGATCCGGGTGGCGTACGAGGAACTCCCGGTCGTCACCGACGAGGCGAGCGCGACGGCCCCCGGCGCGCCCGTCCTCCACCCCGGCCGCACGGACGGTCATGCGGCCCACGTCCCGCACCCCAACATCGTCCACCGGCAGCCCGTCCGGCGCGGCGACGTCGCCGCCGCGAAGGCCCGGGCGGCGGCCGTCGTCACCGGCGAGTACGAGGTCGGGATGCAGGACCAGGCGTTCCTGGGCCCCGAGTCGGGCCTCGCGGTGCCCGCCGAGGACGGCGGCGTCGACCTCTACATCGCCACGCAGTGGCTGCACGCCGACCTCCGGCAGATCGCGCCCGTCCTCGGCCTGCCCGAGGACAAGGTGCGGATGACGCTCTCCGGCGTCGGCGGCGCGTTCGGCGGCCGCGAGGACCTGTCCATGCAGGCCCACGCCTGTCTGCTCGCGCTGCGTACCGGCCGGCCGGTGAAGATGGTCTACAACCGGTTCGAGTCCTTCTTCGGGCACGTCCACCGGCACCCGGCCAGGCTCCGCTACGAGCACGGCGCCGACCGCGACGGCCGGCTCCTCTACGTCACGGCCCGCATCGTCCTGGACGGCGGTGCGTACGCCTCCTCGTCCCCGGCCGTCGTCGGCAACGCCGCCTCGCTCTCCGTCGGGCCCTACGAATGCCCGAACGTCGACGTCGAGGCGCTGGCCCTCTACACCAACAACCCGCCCTGCGGCGCGATGCGCGGCTTCGGCGCCGTCCAGGCGTGCTTCGCCTACGAGGCGCAGATGGACCGGCTGGCCGCCGAACTCGGCCTCGACCCGGTCGCGTTCCGGCGCCGCAACGCGATGTCCCAGGGCTCGGTGATGCCGACCGGGCAGGCCGTCGACTCGCCCGCCCCCGTGGCCGAACTACTGCGCCGCGTGCAGGCGATGCCGATGCCGCCCGAGCGGCAGTGGGAGACCGCCGGCGGCGGCCCCGACCTGCGGGCGCTCCCCGGCGGGGTCGCCAACACCACGCACGGCGAGGGGGTCGTGCGGGGTGTCGGCTACGCGGTCGGCATCAAGAACGTCGGCTTCTCGGAGGGCTTCGACGACTACTCCACGGCACGGGTGCGGCTGGAGTACGCCGGAGGGGAGGCCGTGGCCACCGTGCACACGGCGATGGCGGAGGTCGGGCAGGGCGGCGTCACCGTCCACGCCCAGATCGCCCGGACCGAACTGGGCGTCTCCCAGGTGACCATCCACCCGGCCGACACCCGCGTCGGATCGGCCGGTTCCACGTCCGCCTCCCGCCAGACGTACGTCACGGGCGGCGCCGTCCGGCACGCCTGCCGGACCGTCCGCGAGCGCGTCCTGGACCTCGGCCGGACGAAGTTCGGCACGTATCACCCGGCCTGGGCCACCGCCGAACTCCTGCTGGAGGACGGCAAGGTCGTCACCGACGGAGGTGAGGTGCTGGCGGCCCTCGCGGACGTCCTGGAGGGCGAGGAGCCCGTCGAGGCCGAGGTGGAGTGGCGGCACCGGCCCACCGAACCGTTCGACCTCCGCACCGGCCAGGGGACCGGCCACGTCCAGTACTCCTTCGCCGCCCACCGCGCGGTGGTGGAGGTGGACACGGAACTGGGCCTGGTCAAGGTCGTCGAACTGGCCTGCGCCCAGGACGTCGGCAAGGCCCTCAACCCGCTCTCCGTCACCGGGCAGATCCAGGGCGGGAGCACGCAGGGGCTGGGGCTGGCCGTCATGGAGGAGATCGCGGTCGACCCGGTCACGGGGAAGGTCCGCAACCCCTCCTTCACCGACTACCTCATCCCCACCATCCTCGACACCCCGGCCATGCCGGTCGACGTCCTCGAACTCGCCGACCCCCACGCGCCGTACGGGCTGCGGGGCGTGGGGGAGGCGCCGACGCTCTCCTCCACCCCCGCCGTCGTGGCCGCCATCCGGCAGGCGACGGGGCTGGCGTTGCGGAGGGTGCCGGTGCGGCCGGAGCATCTGACGGGGGGCTGAGAGCGGCCGAGGCGGGTGCCCCCCCATCCCCCCACATCCCTCACCCCCATCGGCATCGCACCGCCCGGCACCCAAGGAGCAGGCAGACACCATGACGCAGCCATCCGTGGAGCCGGCGGCCACGGCCGCGGGCGCGAGCGCGGGCTCGTGTCCCCCGGCCGGCAGGTCCCGGCTCGCCCGGCTCGACCGGTACTTCCAGATCTCGGCACGCGGTTCCACCCCCGCCCGCGAGGTGCGCGGCGGCGTCACGACGTTCATGGCGATGTCCTACATCGTGCTGCTCAACCCGCTGATCCTGTCCGGCAAGGACGCGTCCGGCCGCACCCTCGGCCACGCCGCCCTCATCACGGCGACCGCGCTGGCCGCCGCCGTCTGCACCCTGCTCATGGGCGTCGTCGGCAAGGTCCCGCTCGCGCTCGCCGCCGGGCTCGGCGTCTCCGGGGTGCTGTCGAGCCAGGTGGTCCCGCACATGACCTGGCCGCAGGCGATGGGCATGTGCGTGCTGTACGGGGGCGTCATCGTCCTGCTGGTCCTCACCGGGCTGCGCGAACTCGTCATGAACGCCATCCCGTTGGCGCTCAAGCACGCCATCACCATCGGCATCGGGATGTTCATCGCCCTCATCGGCCTGGTGAAGGCGGGGTTCGTGCACGCGGCCAAGGGCGGCGGGCCGGTGACCCTCGGCCCGGCGGGCGAGCTGGCCGGCTGGCCCGTGCTGGTCTTCTGCGTGACGCTCCTGATCGTCTTCATGCTCCAGGCGCGGAACGTCCCGGGCGCCATCCTCATCGGCATCGTGACCGGCACCGTCCTGGCCGTCACGGTCAACGCCGTCGCGGACCCCGGCTCCGGCACCTGGCAGTCCGGCGCCCCCGAACTCCACGGGAGCGCCGTCTCCCTGCCCGACTTCTCCCTCCTCGGCGACGTCTCCTTCGGCGGCTGGGGCTCGCTCGGCGCGCTGAGTGTCGGGGTGATCGTCTTCACCCTCGTCCTGGCCGGCTTCTTCGACGCGATGGCCACGATCATCGGCGTCGGCACGGAGGCCGGACTCGCCGACGACCGCGGCCGGATGCCCGGGCTGAGCCGGGCGCTGCTCGTCGACGGCGCGGGCGGGGCGATCGGCGGGGTCACGGGCGCGTCGGGCCAGACGGTGTTCATCGAGTCCGCGACCGGCGTCGGCGAGGGGGCCCGTACCGGACTGTCGTCCGTCGTTACCGGCCTCCTCTTCACCGCCTGCCTCTTCTTCACCCCGCTCACCCGGATGGTCCCGGGGGAGGTCGCCGCGGCGGCGCTGGTGGTCATCGGCGCGATGATGATGAGCCATGCGCGGCACATCGACTGGAACGACCGGGCGGTGGCCGTCCCCGCGTTCCTCACGGTCGTCCTCATGCCGTTCACGTACTCGATCACGGCGGGGGTCGGCGCGGGGGTGATCGCCTACACCGCGATCAGAACGGCCGAAGGGAGGTGGCGGGAGCCGGGGACCTTCATGTGGGTGCTGACGGCGGTCTTCACGGTCTACTTCGCGCTGCACCCCATCGAGAACTGGCTGGGCGTCACCTAGCGGACCGAGTGGAAGAGAAAGTAGCGAGAGAGCAGGGAAGGAACGTTCCGTCATGCTGGACCTCGCGGAAGACCTGCACCGCTGGTGCGCGGAGGGCCGCGACTTCGCCGTCGCCACCGTCGCCGCCGTCCACGGCAGCGCCCCGAGACAGCCGGGCGCCGCCCTCGCCGTGGACGCGGCGGGCACGGCGATCGGCTCGGTCTCGGGCGGCTGCGTCGAGGGCGCCGTCTACGAGCTCTGCCGCGAGGCGCTGGAGAGCGGCTCCGCCCGGCGCGAGCGCTTCGGCTACTCGGACGAGGACGCGTTCGCGGTAGGGCTGACGTGCGGAGGCGTGATCGAGGTCCTGATCACGCCGGTCCGGGCGGCGGACCCCTGGCGGGGCGGGTACGAGGCGGCGCTGTCGGCGGCGGCGGGCGGGGAGGCCGTGGCGCTGGTCCGCTCCCTGTCCGACGCGGAACCGGGCGCCCTCCTGGTCCGTCCGGACGGCGCCTTCTCGGGGTCGGTCGGCGCGGCGACGGCGCCGGCGACCGACCGGCGGGCGGCCGACGAGGCCGCCGCCTTCCTGGCCACCGGCCGTACCGGCGTCCTGACGCCGGTCGCCGACGGCGCGTACTGCGGCCGGCCGGCCGAACTGCTCATCGAGACCAGTGTCCCGCCGCCGCGCCTGATCGTCTTCGGCGCGATCGACTTCGCGGCGGCACTGGCGCGCGTCGGGAAGTTCCTCGGCCACCACGTCACGGTGTGCGACGCCCGTCCGGTGTTCGCCACCCGCGCCCGCTTCCCGGACGCGGACGAGGTCGTCGTCGACTGGCCGCACCGCTACCTGGACGGGCAGCGCCACCTGGACCCGCGCACGGCCGTCTGCGTCCTGACCCACGACGAGAAGTTCGACATCCCGCTCCTGGTCCGCGCCCTCCGCCTCCCCCTCGCCTACGTCGGCGCCATGGGCTCCCACCGCACCCACCACGCCCGCCTCGCCCGCCTCCGCGCGGCGGGGCTGGGGGAGGCGGAGCTGTCCCGCCTCCGCTCGCCCATCGGTCTCGACCTGGGCGGCCGGACACCGGAGGAGACGGCCCTGTCGATCGCGGCGGAGATCGTCGCGGTCCGCAGGGGCGGGTCGGGGGCGCCGCTGCGGGGGGCCGGGGTACCGATTCACCGGGCGGTGGCGGTGGGGGCGAGGTGCTGACGGGGGAGGCCGCGAAAGCGGACGAAGCGACGCGGGGTGAAGCGGCTCAGACGAAGAAGGCGTTCATCCCGTCGACATCCGACAGGTACGTCTCGATGGCCGCTATCTTGCCGTCGCGCAGGCGGCAGACGGTGGACAGGTGTTCGTCCAGCCGTACGTCGCCCCGGCGGGCGGTGTTGTGCAGGGACAGGGCCATGTTCTCGCGGCTGACGAGGATGTGCAGCAGCTCGAAGTCGACGCCGTAGGAGGCGATCTTCCGGGCCCGCTCCACCACCGCGTCGGCCCCCTCCGCCGTACCGGAGATCGCGTTGTCGCCGGGCAGCGTCCAGGTGGCGTCGTCGGTGAGCAGTGAGCGGATGCCGTCCCAGTCGCCGGCGCTGAGGAAGGCGTGGAAACGGACGCCGAGTCGGTGGGCGGCCTCGTACTGGGGCATGGTTCCTCCACGAAGATGCTGGGGTTAAGGCGATGAACTTCGCTTTAACCCCACTCAAGCAGGCGAAGAGCTAAAGCGCAATCCTTCGCTTTAAGATGGGGGGATGACCGCCAAAAGCAAAGACAGCCGCCCCGGTGGCCGGAGCGCCCGCATCCGCTCCGCCGTTCACCAGGCGGTGGTGGATCTCGTCGGTGAGATCGGCGCCGACAAGGTGACCGTCCCGGCGGTGGCGCGCCGCGCCGGCGTCCACCCCAGTTCGGTGTACCGGCGCTGGGGGACGACCTCGGCCCTGCTCGCGGACGTGGCGGACAGCCGCCAGGAAGAGGAGGCGCCCGAACTGCTCGGCGACCTCCGCCAGGACCTGGAGCGGGCGGCGGTGTGGACGCTCGCCGACCTCTCCCGGCCGGGAGGCGTGGCGTTCTTCCGTGCCGAGGTGGCGCCGGACGTGGACGACCGCAGGGCGGGCCTCCGCGCCTGCCTGGAACGGGTCAGCGCCCGCTTCCGGGCTCCCCTGGAGGCGGCCGCCGGCCGCGGCGGGACGCCGCCCTCCCTGGAGCGGGTGCTCGACCGTGTCGTGGCACCCCTCTATTTCCGCGTGGTGTTCTCCGTCCCCGGGACGGACGAGCGCTACGCCCGGGACCTCGTCGCCGAGCTGTGCGCCGAGCACCCGGCCGGCTCCCCCGGCTGACGGCCGCCGGCCGCGCCGTGCGGATCCGCCCGCCGGGTGACCCCACCCGCCCGGCGGGCCCGGCCCCGGGGCGGACCGCGACGGCCGCGGAGAGGTCCCGTCCGGGCGGCCGGTAGAATCGACGCCCGTGGCGGACACCCAGTACGAAGACCTGTTGCGGCTAGTGCTCACCTCCGGAACGGCCAAGGCCGACCGGACGGGCACCGGCACCCGAAGTGTCTTCGGGCACCAGCTGCGGTACGACCTCTCGCGGGGATTCCCCCTGGTCACCACCAAAAAGGTGCACCTCAAGTCCATCGTGTACGAGCTGCTGTGGTTCCTCCGCGGCGAGTCGAACGTCGGCTGGCTGCGTGAGCACGGCGTCACCATCTGGGACGAGTGGGCCGACGAGAACGGCGACCTCGGTCCCGTCTACGGCGCGCAGTGGCGCTCCTGGCCCGCCCCGGACGGCCGGCACATCGACCAGATCAGCGAGGTCCTCGACACGCTGCGCCGGAACCCGGACTCCCGCCGGATGATCGTCTCCGCCTGGAACGTCGCCGAGCTGGACAAGATGGCCCTGGCGCCGTGCCACGCCTTCTTCCAGTTCTACGTGGCCGACGGCAAGCTCTCCTGCCAGCTGTACCAGCGCAGCGCGGACCTGTTCCTCGGCGTGCCGTTCAACATCGCCAGCTACGCCCTGCTCACGCACATGGTGGCGCAGCAGGTCGGCCTGGAACCGGGTGACTTCATCTGGACCGGCGGCGACTGCCACATCTACGACAACCACGTCGAGCAAGTGACCGAGCAGCTCTCGCGCACCCCGTTCGAGTTCCCCGCGCTGCGGCTGCGGCAGGCGGACTCGCTCTTCTCCTACGCGTACTCCGACGTCGAGGTGGTCGACTACCGGCACCACCCGGCGATCAAGGCGCCGGTCGCGGTATGAGCGACGCGTCGGCGGACGGCGGCCGGACGAGCGGCGGCGGGACGAACGGCGGCCGGACGACGGTCGGGCTGATCTGGGCGCAGGCCCGCGACGGTGTGATCGGCGCGGGCAACGCGATCCCGTGGCACCTGCCCGAGGACCTGGCCCACTTCAAGGCCGTCACCCTCGGCCATCCGGTCGTGATGGGGCGCAGGACGTGGGATTCGCTGCCCCCGCGGTTCCGCCCGCTGCCGGGCCGGCGCAACATCGTCGTCACCCGCGACCCGCACTGGGCTGCCGACGGCGCGGACCGCGCCGGGTCCGTCGCCGAGGCGCTGCGGCTCGCCGCCGAGCCGCAGGACGCGTCCGCGCCCGCCGAGGTGTGGGTGATCGGCGGCGGCGAGATCTACCGGGCGGCCCTGGAGTACGCCACGGCGCTCGCGGTGACCGAGGTCGACGTGGCGGTGGACGGCGACACGTACGCCCCGGCCGTGGACGGGTCGTGGACGGCCACCGAGGACACCGGCTGGCGGTCGTCCGCCACCTCCGGACTGCGCTACCGCATGCGCGGATATGTCCGGTGACAGCATCCCTCCCCTGTACACGCGGCACCCGGTGAGTACCCGAACGCCCTCGGCGACGTGATCCGTCCCCGGCGGCTCGCGCGGCATCGGCCGGGCCGTGTTCCTGCCCCTGGGCCGCCGACGGCTTCGACGTGACCTTCTGCCACCTGTCCGGCCCGGCCCGGGCGGAAGAGGCCGCGGCCGAGACCCGCCGGGACGGCGCCCGGGTGCCCGGCGGTGGAAGCGCGCGGCATCCGCCCGATCCGCTTGTTCCGCCGCCGGGGCGGTCGCGGAAGTGAGGTCACCCGCGTGAGGAACCGGTGCGGCGGCGGGCGCGGTGGCGGCGGACGTTGACGGTGTTCGCGCAGCGGACGCTGCAGAAGGTGCGGCGGCCGTTGCGGGAGACGTCGACGAAGACGACGGAACATCCGGTGCGGGAGCAGTGGCCTAGGCGGTCGGCGGCGCCGTCCGATATCAGCTGGGCCAGGCCGGCCGCGGTGAGGGCCTTGACGCGGGTGACCAGGTCGGTGTCGAGGGGCGCGGGGTGCAGGTGGTGAGGCAGTCCGTCGTGGGCGACCAGGCGGGGGCGGCAGTCCGCGTCGACCAGGAGCGCGCCGGCCGCGGCGGCCTGTTCGGGGCCGGTGGTCTCGAAGACGACGCGCAACCGCCCGGCCCAGGGCCGCAGTTCGGTCATCGCCGCGTCATCGGCGGTCGGCCGGTGGACCGCGTGACGCGCCAGGACGTCGGTGAGCGCGGTCGCGCTCGGCTCGTTGACCAGTGCGGCCGCGATGAACGCCCCTGCCGAGGTGTAAGTGTTGAACTGCACAAGGCCATTACAGCACCGTGACGTCATGAGTCTCTCGAGCAGGGGTGCGACCGATGTGACACCAGGTGCGGGTACGGCCGCTCCGTTTCTCAGCGGGTTGGCCGCGGTGTCCGCGTGGGGCCTCGCCCCGGTCGCCACCCGGGCGGCCGTCGCACACCTGGAGCCGCTGCCCCTCGCCGTGGTGCGCGCGCTCGTCGCCGGGCTGGTGTTCCTGCCGTGGTGCGTACGCGTGCTGCGCCGACTGGACCGTGCCGGTGTCCTGCGTGTCGTCGCGGCCGGGCTGCTCGGCATGGTCGGCTACAACCTGCCCGTGGCCGTCGGCGTCCAGTGGCTGCCCGCCTCGACCAGCGCCCTCGTCCTGGCGGGCGAACCGGTCTGGATCCTGGTGCTGAGCCGGCTGTTCCTCGGGGAGCGCGCGCCCCGCCGGTCCTGGGCCGGCTCGGCGGTCGCCCTCGCCGGGATCGCCGTCATCGCGGGCCCGGACCTCCGGCCCGGCGACGCCGGTGCCCGCACCGCCGCGGGACTCGGGCTCGTCCTGCTGGGAACGCTGTTCTTCGCCGCCTACACGATCGTCCTGCGTCCCCTGAGCACCGTCTGCGGCCCCAGCGCCGCGACGGCCGCGTCCACGGCGGCGGGAGCCGTTCCGTACCTGGCGCTCGTGGGGACGCTCGACCCGCACCGGCCGGCCACCGCGCCGCCCGGGGCGGTGGCCGAGGTGCTCTTCCTCGCTCTCGGCAGCACCGTGCTGGGCATGCTGCTCTGGAACGTGTCCGTGGCGCGGATCGGGAGCCGCCGGGCGGGCCTCCTCCTCTTCCTGGAGCCGGTCGTCGGCGTGGCCGGCGGCGTCACGCTCCTCGGCGAACGGCTGTCCGCCGCAAGCGTCGTGGGCGGCGTCCTCGTCATGGCCGGGGTCGTCACCGCGTGGACGGCCGACCACGGGGAGGACGCGGCGGGGACGGCCGCCGCCGCATGAGTCTCCCGGGTACGCCCGGGGGTATCGGCGCCATCGCCGCACCACGCCCGGTCGGGGCGGAGGCCGAGGCGGCGGCGGAGGCGTGGGGCGATGGCCTGTCGGCCCGGCAGGGGAGCCGGCTCCTGGACGTGGTGTCCGTCGCGCCGGGCAGCGCGCTTCGGCCCACCGATCCGCGCCCCTGCCGAGACGAGTGGCCTTCCGGGCGAGGACGCGGTCGCGCGCAGCGTCCGTGCCCGGCGACCGACGGCCGCCAGGTCTCGGCCGCTTCGGAGCCCGCGGCGTCCGTGCGGTACGCGGCGTCCGCGTGGGGCGTGGGGTCCTCGCGGTGCGTGAGGTCATCGCGGGTCCATGCGTTCACCTTCTCGGTTCCCGCGAAGTGCCGGTCCGCGCCCGCGCCCGCCCGCAGCCGCTACCCTGGCAGGCCCGCCGCCCACCCCGCCGGGAGCGCCGCACATGATCCGACGCCGTCACGGGAACGCGTTCGTCTGCTGCGACCTGTGCCCCGGGCGCCCCGTCCTCCCCACCCCGAACGACGAGGTCAACCCGGCCAAGTGCATCCGCTGCCAGGGCGATTACCGCTGGCTGCCGGTGCCGCACCCGGAGGACCACCTGTGCGACGTCTGCCGGCGGGAGTGCCCGGACTGCCAGGCCCCCTCCCCGGCGGGCGGCCGGTGCCTGACCTGCCAGGGCAGGTGCCGCACCTGCCAAGGACCGCTGCCGGAACGCGACTTCACCGTCCACGTGGTGGAGCCGGGGGCGCGCAAGGACCGCAAACGCCGCTGGCGCCGCCACTTCTACCCGCACACCACCGCCCGCGACCGCTGCGACCGCTGCCTGGAGCAGGCCGGTTCCCGCGACCCGCTGCGGGCGGTCCTGGCGGCCGTCCCGGACCGGCTCCTGCGCGCCTGCGGCGGCGCCTACCCGCCGGAGGCGATGCGGACGATCTGGGCGCAACTGGACCACCGCACGGCGCGCCAGCTCGTCGAGCGCGTCGAACGCCGCTGGTGGACCGGCTGGTCGAACCGCCCTCTGCGGCGCGACGCCGACGAGCGGCGGGAGGGCTACGGACCCGACGACGTCGTCCTGTGGCTCCTGGCACCCGCCGGCTGCCACGCCGGCTGCGAAGACGGTTTCCACCCGGACGACCCCGACCGCCCCTGCCCCGCCTGCCGCGGCCACGCGCCCCTCCCCGGCCCGTCCGCCACCCGCGAGGAGCCCGACGGGGAACCGTCCCGAACGGCGGACCGCACCCCGGCCGAGGCCGTCGCCCACCGCCCGCCCATGACCGAGTGCACCGGCAGGGACGGCGCCTGCGGCGTCCCCGTCGCCGCCCCCTACCGCCAGTGCCCCGCCTGCCTCGACTGGCCCTTGTGCGCCTGCGGTTACCGCCGCTACGACCCGGCTCGCGTCACGGCGTGCCCGGCCTGCTCGTCCGCGCCCGGGGCCTGAGCCGCGGTGGCGCGGTGGGTCGGCCACAAGGGCTCCGCCCCCGACCCGCCACGTGCCCCCCGACCCCGCACGACGGGATCCCGCCCCCCGCTCCCGGCGGTACCCTCCTCCCGTCGGGCTCCGTGACCGGAGGGAGTGGAGCGCATGACGCGCGAGATGCGGCGGCAGCGGCGGTCGGACAGGGAGTTGAGCGGGCAGGAGGTGGGCGGGGATCCGTTCACCCTCGGGGTCGCCTCCGGTGATCCGCTCCCGGACGGGGTCGTGCTCTGGACGCGGCTGGCGCCGCGGCCGTTGGAGGCGGACGGCGGGTTACCCCCGGAGTGTCGCATTCCGGTGGAGTGGGCGGTCGCGGCGGACGAGGAGCTGCGGGATGTCGTCCAGCACGGGACCGCGGCCGCCGACGGCGCGGACGCGCACAGTGTGCACGTCGAGGTCGACGGTCTGGAGCCGGGGCGGACGTACTGGTACCGCTTCCGCTGCGGGCCGTGGACCAGCCCGGTGGGGCGGACGCGGACGGCGCCCGCGCCCGGGGCCGGCGTCCACCAGGTGAGGGTGGGGCTGACCTCCTGCCAGCAGTACGACGAGGGGTACTACACGGCCCTCGCGCACCTCGCGCGGGAGGACGACCTGGACGCCGTCCTCTTCGTCGGGGACTACATCTACGAGAACGAGATCAACGCCCAGGCCGGGGCCCGCGGTTACACCGGGGCACAGCAGCTCCCGGAGGTGTTCAACCACTGGCTGACCACCCTCGACGGCTACCGGCTGCGCTACGCGCTCGGCAAGACCGACGCGGACCTTCAGGCCGCGCACGCCGCGCACCCCTGGATCGTCACCTGGGACGACCACGAGGTCGAGAACAACTACGCCGGCGCCGTCTCCCAGGACAACCTGCCCGCCGACGAGTTCCTGCGCCGCCGCGCCGCCGCCTACCGCGCGTACTGGGAGCACATGCCGCTGCGCGAGGCGCAGCGCCCCTGCGGTCCGGACGCGCTGCTGTACCGGCGGTTCGGGTACGGGGACCTGGTCCGGTTCGACGTCCTCGACACCCGGCAGTACCGGTCCGACCAGGCGTACGGGGACGGGTGGAAGTACCCCGGGCCCGAGTCCGAGGACCCCGCGCGCACGCTCACCGGGGCCGAGCAGGAGGCGTGGCTGCTGGACGGCTTCCGGGGCTCGACCGCCCTCTGGAACGTCGTCGTCCAGCAGGTGGCCTTCTGTCAGCGGAAGGGGAACGTCGGGCGGGCCAAGGTCTCGATGGACGCCTGGGACGGGTATCCGGCCTCGCGCCACCGGATCCTCCAGGGGGCGCGGGACGCGGGCATCGCCAACCTCGTCGTGCTCTCCGGCGACGTCCACGTGCACTACGCGATGGACATCAAGGAGGACTTCGACGACCCCGCCTCCGCGACCTTGGGCGTCGAGATCGTCGGCACATCCGTGTCCAGCGGGTTCGACGGGGTCGGGCGGCCGGACGACTGGGAGAACGTGATGCGGGTCAATCCGCACATCAAGTACTACGCGGAGCGGAGGGGTTACGTGGTCGTCACCTTCACCCCGGACGGCGTCCGGGCCGACTACCGCGTCCTGCCGTACGCCACGCGGCCGGGGGCGCCCGTCGGCACCGACGCGAGCTTCGTGTCCCGGGCGGGGCGGCCGGGGTTCGTCCCCGCGTAAGAGAGGGAAGGACGGGCCGCCGGCCTCACCCACCCCGGCGGCTCCACGATCGCTGCACTGTGCAAATATTCGGTCGAATATTTGTCCCCCGTTCCCTAGTGCAGTGAGTCGTCTTGACACCTCACAGATGGTCCCGGAGCCTCGCCACCGTCCTCGCCATGGCGGCCTGCGGCGCCTCCGCCACCGCCGCCGTGGCGGCCCCCGGCTCCGGCTCGGGCTCCGGTACCGCATCCAAGCCCACGCCCTCCGCGTCGGCCCCCGCCACCCGCGCGACCCCGTCCGCCGTCGAGAAGTTCTGGACGGCCGACCGCCTCGCCTCGGCCGTGCCGCTGGACGCCGGCCGGGGCGCGCCCGCCGCGTCCCCGCGCCCCCGGGTCTCCCAGCTGGCCCCGCCCGGACCCGTCGGCACCGCCCCCAAGGGCACCCCCCAGGGCGTGTACGGGGACGGCATACCCGCCGTCGGCACGTTCTTCTTCGACACCAAGGCCACGGGCGCCACGTACTGCTCCGCGAGCATCGTCCGCAGCGCGCACCGGAACCTCGTCCTCACCGCCGGGCACTGCGCCAAGCACGCGGCCGACAAGGGCATCTTCATCCCGCAGTTCCGCAAGGGCAAGGCGGTGAAGGACCAGCCCTTCGGCGGCTACCCGGTCCAGAAGGCGTTCACGTACGCCAACTACCAGCCCAACAGCATGGGCGCCGACTCCGACCTCGACTTCGCGTTCCTGCGCGTCGGCCCGGAGTACCAGCGCAAGAAGCAGGTGGAGGAGGTCACCGGCGCCGGGCTGCGGCTGCGTGACACCCCGCGCCTCGCCAACCAGGTCACCGTCCACGGCTACCCGCACCTCAGCGGCAACGGCCAGCGGGCGATCAGCTGCACCGTGCCGACCGAGCGGCTCGCGGGATTCCGCCAGATGCTGATGCGGTGCGCCGGGTTCTACGGCGGCGTCTCCGGCGGCCCGTGGGTCACCGGATACAACGCCAAGACCCGCACCGGCGACGTCATCGGCAACGTCGGCGGCTACTACGGCGGCGGCCCGCCGCGCAGCTCCGGCCACGACGACTGGATGAGCTACTCGCCCCTCTACGGGCAGGAGATCCAGGACCTCTACCGTGCCGCCGTCGCCGACCGCGCCCCGGGCAGCGCCGCGCCGCGCGGCCTGTACGAGGGCCGGCTGGCCGGTCCCGCGAGCGACTGGAAGTACGCCACCCACGTCATGGCCGCCGACGTCGACGCCGACGGCCACGACGACCTGCTGGTCATCTGGAAGGACGGCGAGGCCACGCTCTACCCGGGCGACGGCCGCGGCGGCTTCGGCACCCCGCGCACCCTCGCCAAGCAGAAGAGCTTCTGGAAGAACGCCCGCTCGGTCACCACGGGCGACTTCACCGGCGACGGCCGCCCCGACCTCATGGTCCTGTGGGCCAAGGACGACAAGAAGGACACCTCCACCGGCAAGGTGAGCGTGTACTCCGACATCAGCGCGGCGCGGCTGACCGGCACCAAGGAGTACGTCGTCCAGCAGGCCGGCTCCGAGTGGAAGTACGCGACGGCGATCACCGCCGGCGCCTTCGACGCGGGTAAGGCGAACGACGTCGTCGTCCGCTGGAAGGACGGCGACGTCACCCTGCACAGCGGCGTCACCGGCAGCGGCACCGGCCGCGAGCGGACCCTGGCAAGCAAGGACGCCGCCTGGAAGGACGCCGTCTCCCTCACCACCGCCCAGCTCTCCGGCAAGGGCGCCGACCTGCTCGTCCGCCGCGCGGACGGCAAGCTGGAGGCGTTCTCCGGCATCACCGCGACGTCCGGCCGCCTCGGCGGGAGCGCCGTCCTCCAGCCCGCCCACCCCTCGTACACCCGCAACTCCGCGATGGCGGCAGGCGACTTCACCGGCTCCGGCCGGCGCGCCGACCTGCTGGTCCGCTGGGTCGAGGGCGAGACGTCCCTCTACGAGGGCACGGGCCCGAAGCGGATCGGCACCTGGAAGACCATGGTGTCGCCGTGAGCCGACGCGTCTGACGACGCACGCGGCGGCACAGCGGCGTGGAAGGGGCGGCACCGGTGAACGACCGGGGCCGCCCCGTTCCCCTTTTCTCGTGGCCGGCTTCCGCCATGCTGCCCACTCTGTCCACGCTCTCCGACCTCGATGGGTACCCATGGACGTCTCTGCCGCGCCCCCGTCCGGCGGCCGCACCGGACCACGGCGCCCCCACACCCCCGCCACGCTCGTCGCCGCGCTCTGGGTGCCGTTCGCGACCGTCGTCGGCGTGGTCACCTCCTGGCAGGTGCAGCGCATCGACGGCGACTGGGTGGACCGGCAGCAGGCGGCGTGCCGGCGCCTGTCCTTTCCGACGGCGGAGCACGTCGCCGCGTGGACGGGCCCGGCCCTCGGGGTCTCGGCGGTGGTCGTCTGCGTCCTGCTCGCCAGGCAGTTCTGCCGCCGGCACGGTGTCCGGCTCGCGGGGACGGGGGTGGGGCTCGTGGCGTACATCGGCGCGTGGCCCGCCGTGCTCACGGTCCCGCTCGAACCCTTTCTGCTGTACGCCACGTACTCGCCCGTCGACTCCGGGTCCGTCCTGGGCGACTGCGGATAGCGCCGCGCGCGTCCGCCCGTCCTTGTCGCCCGGATTTCCCGCCGTCCGCCGGTTATGGAAGAGATTGGCCGGGGCAGGCGCCCGCCGGGTCTCGGTGGGACGGGGGTGGCTCCTGCGGCCCTGCGGCGGTGGCGGCCTGTCGCCGCGCCGATTCAACAGCCGGCCGCGTCCCGCCGATATCAAAGCGACGCGGAGAGCATGGGGAAGGAGACGGACGATGGTGCAGGAGTGGCACATGGCGGCCAATATCGGGGCCGGGCTGGGGCTGGGCTCGGTCATCGGGCTGGAGCGCCAGTGGCGGGCCCGGATGGCGGGGCTGCGGACGAACGCCCTCGTCGCCGCCGGGTCCGCCCTCTTCGTGCTCCTCTCCACGTTCGGCTTCTCCGACGCCACCAGCACCACGGGCTACGACGGCTCCCGGGTGGCGGCGCAGATCGTCTCGGGGATCGGTTTCCTCGGCGCGGGCGTCATCATGCGCGACGGCCTGCGGGTGCGCGGTCTGAACACGGCCGCCACCCTGTGGTGTTCGGCCGCCGTCGGCGCGCTCGCCGGCACCGGGCTGTACGTGATCGCGATCCTCGGCACGGCCGGCGTCGTCGCCGCCAACACCCTGCTGCGGCCGCTCGCCCGGCGGCTGGACCGGGAGCCGCGCGGCGGGGCGGAGGTGGCGACCGACTACCACTTCGAGGTCGTCTGCACCGAACCCGAGGAGGCCCACGTCCGCACCCTCGTCGTCCAGGCCGTCGGCCGCCCCGGCTTCCGGCTGCGCTCGGTGCACAGCCGCGACGCGGAGGACGCCGGGAAGGTCACCGTCTCCGCCGACCTGACCACCGAGCGCCGCGACGACAGCCTCCTGGAGGAGGCCGTCAGCCGGCTCTCCCTCGAACCGGCCGTCTCGGCGGTCAGCTGGACCGTCCTGAACGCCTCCGACGAGGAGTCGGAGGGGGACGGGGACGACGACTACGGGCCGGCCGGCCGGGCCCGGCGGCGGGTGCGGAACCTGTTCACGGGGCGGTGATCCCGGACGGGCCCTCCCGCCCGGTCGTGCGGCGGAACGTGAACGGGCAGTGCGGGCCGCCGTGCCCGATGGTCGTCGGCCGCTCGAAGGCGAAGCCGTGCCGCTCCGGGTCGACGGCGTCGCTCCGGTTGGCGTCGAAGGCACAGAGCACCGGCGTCAGCCGCCCGGCGCCGTTCGCCTCCGGCACCTGGTGGTAGGAGCAGTGCTCCACTCCAGGAGCGGCAGCAGCTCCTGGTCGGGGAGCCCGGGGGAGAGCTCCCGGTACGCGGCCGGGACGGCGAGGTGGTGGCGGGACAGCGCGTCCTCGGTCAGGTGCCGCTGCTCGGTGCGGAGGCGCTCGTACCGGTCGCGGAGGCGGGAGGCGAGGCCGTCCGGTACGGGCTGGTTCCGCACGAGCGTGGTGAAGAACGCCTCGATGGCGAGGTGGGTCTGGTCCACCAGGTCAGGGGGGCGGCGGTCTGCGCGGCGGTGACGTTGGGCAACCGCACGAATGCCGAGCTCAGCACGACCGGCGGTACGAGCCGCTCGTCGCCGGGGCGTCGAGCCGTCCCCTGCTCGGGAAAGGGGGACCCTTCACGGGCCGATGCCGGCTCACGAGGCGAGGACCGCGGCGAGCTCGCCCGGCCGGGCGGCGAACGGGCTGTGGCTGCCGGGCAGGGTACGCACAGTGAACGGGTTGCCGGGGAAGGCCCGGTCGGCTTCCGCGATCATCAGGTCCTGCGCGGCCGGTGCCAGCGCCCGGTCGTCGGCGCAGCGCAGGAACGTTCGTGGAAGGCGTCCCCACCGTGCCGCGGTCAGGTGGACCGGAGTCGTCGGGATCGCCAGGGGCAGATCAGGGCTCAGCGCGGACCGCCACCGGTCAAAGCGGGCCGGAGGGGTGTCGTGGTAGTGGGTCTCCCGTAGTTCGTCGAGGTAGGCGGGATCCGGTGAGAGTGGATTGATCCGTACGGCGCCCAGGGCCTCGGGGTCGCCGAGGTTCAGGTTTCGGCCCAGCGCGGTGGCGTTCTCGGGTGAGCCCAGATAGTCGAAGAACCGCGGCCGCCCGCCCGGGACGAAAGCGGACAGGTAGACGATCCGATCCACCAGTTCGGGCGCCCGCTCCGCGGCCAGGGACGCGGGACCGCCCCCCGCGCTGTGCGCGACGAGCACGACAGTGCGATGGTGACGCACCTGGCGCAGGACACTCAGTACCGCCTCGGCGCAGTCGTCCATCGTCAGGATGGCGAGCTGTGACGTCTCGGTCAACAGGCCCGGCTGGCCGGGCAGCAGGTATCCGGTGGGCAGGGGTGCGTCAAAGCCGTGCCCCGGCAGGTCGACGGCCACGCTCGCGGCGCCCAGTCCCGCCAGCGCGCGCTGCGTCGCCGCCCACTGCCCGGAACCGTGCCAGGCGCCGTGCACGAGAACGAAGACGGTGTCGGTCAGAGGAACGTTCTTCATGGATCCATTCCAGACGGGAACCGCAGCACCATCCACGCATAGATCTGGTGAGTGGCATGGCGATACTTTTGAGGTATCACCAGCAGCCGACGGACCGATGAGTGAGGGAAGGGTCATGGAAGCCCGACACCTGCGGTACGCGGTTGCTCTCGCCGAGCACGAACACTTCGGCCGGGCGGCCGGCGAACTGGGCATCGCGCAGCCGCCGCTGTCCAAGCAGATCGCCGACCTGGAGCGCGAGGTCGGGGCCCGGCTGTTCGACCGCACACGTCAGGGCGTGTTCCCGACCGCCGCCGGCGAGGCGTTCCTCGCACGGGCACGCCGCGCGCTCGACGAGATCGCGGCGGCCGCGGTCGACGCGGGCCGGGCCGCGCGCGGTGAGACGGGACGTCTGCGCCTGGGGTTCATCGCCTCGGCACTGCTCGACCCGCTGCCGGGCGTCCTGAGCCGGTTCCGCCGTGAACGGCCCGACGTGAGACTGGAACTGCACGAGATGGCGACCAGCCGCAGCAGCCCAGCTCTCGTCGCCGGTGAGCTGGACGTGGCCATCACTCTCGGCCCCCCACGGGGTGCCGGAGCCGAGCACCTCGTGTCCGTCCCGATCGGACGCGACCACGTGATCGCTGTGGTCAGTACGGCGCACTCGTACGCGGGGCAACTGTCGGTGAACGCCGCCCAGTTGCGGCGACAGCCGCTGATCGTTTCGGCCGGCGAGGATGAGCCCGCCGTGGTCGCCGGACTGCGCACTTTGCTGGGCGCGGACTCGTCGGCTCTCGGCGGCGCGATCGTCGCGAGGGACGTGCACACGATCATCGGCCTCGCCGCCTCCGGCGTGGGCGTCGGCCTGGGGCCGTCCCGCATGAGGGCGGTCCCGCGTCCGGGAGTGCGGTTCTGTGAAGTGACCCCGCGCACGCCCCTGCCCAATCTCGTCCTGTCCTTCGCGGCCCGCGATCAGTCCCCGGTGCTGCGCGCCTTCCTCGACACCATCCGGGCCAACTGCCCCGACGTCGGCGCCGCACTCGACGACCGCATCCAGAGCCACACGTGATGCGCGCCGGTCGTCCCTTCCCCTGCACGTATCCGGCCATCGGGCGCAAGCGGCCTCGCGTGGGTCCAGCAGGTCGGCTCGGCGCAACTCGTCGAGCAGGACAGGGCAGGGCAGGGCGGCGTGCGGGCGGGGCCGGACGCCGGCCTTGGTCCGGTCCCGCAGCCGGCGCCAGGCCGTCACTCCGGAGCAGCCCACGGTCGGGAACGATCAGTTAGGGATTCGGCTTAACGGTTCGACGTGCCGTGCCCCCGCCCGCCACACTGGCCCCATGCGCATACGCCCTCCCCACCCCGCCGAACTGCCCCTCCTCCAGGACGTCGAACGGGCCGCGGGCGAACGGTTCCACGAGGTCGGCATGGCGGAGATCGCCGCAGACGAGCCGCTTCCGCTCGACGAGCTGGAGGCGTACCGCCGGGCCGGGCGGGCCTGGGTGGTGACGGAGGCCGGGGGACGGGACGCGGACGGGGGCCCGGGCGCGGACGGCGCTTCGCCGGTCGTCGCGTACCTCCTCGCCGACCGGATCGACGGCAACCTCCACGTCGAGCAGGTCTCCGTCCACCCCGACGCCGCCCGCCGGGGTGTCGGGCGGGCCCTGCTGGAGCACCTCGCGGCCGTCGCCCGTGCCGCGGAGATCCCCGCGCTGACCCTGACCACGTTCGCCGACGTCCCCTGGAACGCGCCCTATTACGAGCGCTGCGGCTTCCGCCGGCTGGCCGCGGACGAGATCACCCCGGAGCTCCGGGCGGTCCGGGAGCGGGAGGCCGCGCACGGGCTGGACCGGTGGCCGCGGGTGTGCATGCGCCGCGAGGTGTGACACCGCCCCCGCGCCGTACGCAAGCCGATGCGTGCGCCGGGTGCGCGGGCCGCCCGGCGTGCCCTCCCGCGGCGGGGGCACCTGTGCCACCCCGCCGGTGGCTCATGCCTCCATCGGGTGAACGGACGCCCGTACCGGGCCGGGCGCGACCGCAAGCCAGTAGGAAAGGCGCATGCCGCCCAGAACGACACCCACCGAACGCCAGAAGAGGCTGGGGAGCGAGCTGCGCAAGATGCGCACCGCGGCCGGGGTTTCCACCGACTACGCCGCCCGCCTGCTCGGCGTCGACCGTACGAAGATCTCCCACATGGAGTCCGGGACGCGCGTCGTCTCGCCGGAGAGACTGCGCATCCTCGCCTGCAACTACGCGTGTTCCGACGAGCGGTACATCGAGGCCCTCGCCGACATGGCCACCGACCGCAAACAAGGCTGGTGGGAGCGGTACCGGGCGGACCTGCCGCCGGGCATGCTCGACATCGCGGAACTGGAGTGGCACGCGGAACGAGTCCTGACCTCCCAGGTCATGCACCTCCCCGGGCTCCTCCAGACCGAGGACTACGCGCGCTCGATCTTCGCGGCGGTCCTGCCGCCGCCGACCCGGCTGGAGGTGGAGCTCCGGGTGGCCTTCCGGATGGAACGGGCCCGCGTCCTCCGCGGGGACCGGCCGCTGGACTACGTCGGCTACATCCACGAGACCGCGCTGCGCACCCGCTTCGGCGGCCGGGACGTGACCCGGCGCCAACTGGAGTATCTGGCCGAGGTGTCCGAACTGGACCATGTCGTGCTGCGGGTCGTCCCCGTCTCCAGCGGCGCCTTTCCCGGGGCCGGCCACTCACTGCTGTACGCGGAGGGGCCGGTCCGGCAACTGGACACGGCGCAGCTGGATTCCGAGCTCGGGCCGCTGTTCTGGCACGCGGAGCTGCAGTTGACGAAGTGCCGGGGGCAGCTGGCGTGGATGGAGAACGCGGCCCTGGACCGGGAGGAGTCCCGGGCTCTGATCCGCGCGCTGGCGCGGGAGCTTTGAGGTGCCCCGTCCGGCGTTTGAGGACAACCGCGCGGAGCGCGGTTTCGGGGGTGCGGGGGCCGGCCCCCGCAGAGACGGTGAGAGGGAGGGACCGGGGCACACCCCCTACACCCCGACGTCGCGGCTCCGCAGATCCTCAAGCGTCTCCCGGCGCACGACGAGCCGCGCCCGGCCCCCCGAGACCGCCGCCACGGGCGGACGGCCGACGTGGTTGTAGGCGGAGGCCATGGACAGGTGGTACGCACCCGCGGCGGGGACCGCCAGGAGGTCGCCCGGGCGGAGGTCGGCCGGGAGCGGGACGTCCTCGGCGAGGACGTCGCCGGCCTCGCAGTGCCGGCCGACCACCGTCACGGCACGGGCCGGCGCCAGGGAGGAACGGTTCGCCAGGTGGACGGTGTACCGGGCGCCGTACAGGGCGGGACGGGGATTGTCGCTCATGCCGCCGTCGACGGCGACGAAGGTGCGCCCGCCCGTCGTCTTGACCGCGAGCACCCGGTAGAGGGCCACCCCGGCGGGGCCCGCGATCCAGCGGCCCGGCTCGACCGTCAGCCGGGGGACGGGGAGTTCGGCGTGGGCGCAGCGCAGGGCGAGTTCCGCCGTGACGCGGTCGGCGTACGCGGCGGGGTCCACGGCCGGGTCGCCGGGACGGTAGGCGATGCCGAAGCCGCCGCCGAGGTCCAGTTCGGGCAGGGTGACGCCGTGCCGGTCGCGCAGCCGGGCGAGCAGCTCGACGAGCTTCCGGACGGCGACCGTGTACGGGTCGGTGGAGGTGATCTGCGAGCCGAGATGGCAGTGCAGGCCGACCAGTTCGAGCCGCGGCTGGCCCAGGATGCGTACCACCGCGTCCTCGGCCTCACCGCCCGCGATCGGCAGCCCGAACTTCTGTCCCTCCACCCCTGTCCGTACCGCCGCGTGTGCCCCCGCGGCCACCCCCGGGACGACCCGCAGCAGCACCCGCTGCCGGGTCCCGGCGGGTGCGAGCGCGGCGAGCCGGGCGATCTCGCCCGCGCTGTCCAGGACGATCCGGCCCACGCCGAACCGGAGCGCGGCGCGCAGGTCTGCGGGGCTCTTGGCGTTGCCGTGCAGCACGACGCGCTCGGCGGGGAAACCGGCGTGCACGGCGAGGTCGAGCTCCCCGGCGGAGCAGACGTCGAGGTCCAGCCCCTCCTCGTCGATCCAGCGGACCATGGCGCGGCAGAGGAACGCCTTGCCGGCGTAGGCGATCCCGGCGTCGGGGAGCGCGGCACGCCAGGCGCGCGCCCGGGCGCGGACCTCGTCCTCGTCGAGGACGTACGCCGGGGTGCCGAAGCGGTCGGCGAGTTCGGCCAGGGGGACCCCGCCGACGGCCACCTCGCCGGACGGCAGGGTATGGGCGGAGGCGGGCCACAGGGGCGCCGGGCCGGCGGCTTCGGGGGCCCCGGGAGGTGTAGGGGGTGTGGGGAGTGCGGGAGGTGCGGAGGTTATGGGCGCGGGCGGGAGCGGGGCAGGGTGGGGGACGGGCATGGGGTTCCTTCGGCGGTTGCGGGCCTGGAGGGGCACGGGTGGGCTGGTGGGGAGGGTGGAGGTCGGAGGTACCGGGGCGGCGTCCGTGGTTTCGGTGGCTTCTCCGGTGCGGCGTACCTCCGGGCGGATGTGGGGCGTTCGCCTGCGGCCTGCGGCCTGCGGCCTGCGGCCTGCGGCCTGCGGCCTGCGGCCTGCGGCCTGCGGCCTGCGGCCTGCGGCCTGCGGCCTGCGGCCTGCGGCCTG